>NZ_JBQCXE010000005.1:0-192944 GCF_051956675.1 Neisseria sp. P0022.S009 | reverse complement strand
TTTACAAATTGGTAAAAAAATAATGTCAACAATTCGGCTAAAATTTTTCTTGGCAAGTAAATTTTTTACAGTTATATTTCAAAACATAAATATTGAAACATCTCACTCGATAGGAGTTGAAAAATGACTGACCTGAACACCCTGTTTACCAATCTTAAACAACGCAATCCCAACCAAGAACCCTTCCACCAAGCCGTTGAAGAAGTATTCATGAGTTTGGATCCGTTTTTGGCGAAAAACCCGAAATACACCCAACAAAGCCTGCTTGAGCGTATTGTTGAACCTGAACGTGTGATTATGTTCCGCGTCACTTGGATGGACGACAAAGGCCAAGTTCAAGTCAACCGCGGCTACCGCATTCAAATGAGTTCCGCCATCGGCCCTTACAAAGGCGGTTTGCGCTTCCACCCGACCGTCGATTTGGGCGTGTTGAAATTCCTCGCTTTTGAACAAGTCTTCAAAAACGCGCTGACCACCCTGCCTATGGGCGGCGGCAAAGGCGGTTCCGACTTTGATCCTAAAGGCAAATCCGATGCCGAAGTAATGCGCTTCTGCCAAGCCTTTATGACCGAACTCTACCGCCACATCGGCGCCGATACAGACGTTCCTGCCGGCGATATCGGCGTAGGCGGCCGTGAAATCGGCTATCTGTTCGGCCAATACAAAAAAATCCGCAACGAATTTGCTTCCGTCCTGACCGGCAAAGGCCTCGAATGGGGCGGCAGCCTGATTCGCCCTGAAGCCACCGGCTACGGCTGCGTGTATTTTGCCCAAGCCATGTTGGAAACCCGCAACGACAGCATTGAAGGCAAACGCGTGTTGATTTCCGGCTCCGGCAACGTGGCGCAATACGCTGCCGAAAAAGCCATTCAACTGGGTGCAAAAGTATTGACCGTTTCCGACTCCAACGGCTTTGTCCTCTTCCCTGACAGTGGCATGACCGAAGCGCAACTGGCCGCTTTGATCGAGCTGAAAGAAGTACGCCGCGAACGCGTGGCCACTTACGCCAAAGAACAAGGCCTGCAATACTTTGAAAACCAAAAACCGTGGAACATCGCGGCCGAAATCGCCCTGCCTTGCGCCACCCAAAACGAATTGGACGCAGACGCTGCCAAAATCCTGCTGGCAAACGGTTGCTATGTAGTTGCCGAAGGTGCGAACATGCCGTCAACTTTGGGCGCGGTCGAACAATTTATCAAAGCCGGTATCCTCTACGCTCCGGGCAAAGCCTCCAACGCCGGCGGCGTAGCGACTTCAGGTTTGGAAATGAGTCAAAACGCCATCCGCCTGTCTTGGACACGCGAAGAAGTGGACAGCCGCCTGTTTGACATCATGCACAACATCCACGAATCCTGCCTGAAATACGGCAAAGTCGGCGACAAAGTGAACTACGTCAATGGTGCGAACATTGCCGGTTTCGTCAAAGTAGCCGATGCCATGTTGGCGCAAGGTTTCTAAACCTCTATCCAGCCAAACCCAAGGCCGTCTGTTTTCAGACGGCCTTTTTCTTTTCATGCAAATTTTATACGCCCAAATAACCTTCCCTGCTGGAAAGCCACCTTGCCAGATGCGCTTCGACGATTTCGGGGTTTTGTTCAATCAGTAAGGGGGCGATTTCGCGCGCCTGTTCCAAGAGGTGCAGGTCTTCTTCGAGGTTGGCGAAGCGCAGCATGGGGACACCGCTTTGGCGCGCGCCGAGAAATTCGCCGGGGCCACGGATGTTAAGGTCTTGGCGGGCGATTTCGAAGCCGTCGGTGTGTTCGTAGATGACTTTCAGTCGCGCTTTGGCAAGTTCGCTCAAGGGTTCGGCAAACAGGAGGACGCACACGCTTTCTGCCGCGCCGCGCCCTACCCGCCCGCGTAATTGGTGCAGCTGCGCCAAGCCCATGCGCTCGGCGTGTTCGATTACCATCAGGGCGGCATTGGGCACATCTACGCCGACTTCGATGACGGTGGTGGCGACCAAGACGTTCAGACGGCCTGCGGCAAAATCCGCCATGACTTCGGCTTTTTCAGCGGCCTTCATGCGCCCGTGTACCAAGCCGATGTTGAGTTCGGGCAAGGCTGCCTGAAGCTGGGCTAGGGTTTCGGTGGCGGTTTGCAGTTGCAGGGTTTCGCTTTCTTCAATCAGCGGGCAGACCCAGTATGCCTGCTGCCCTTTGCGGCAGATGTTGAGGACGAAGCCTTCGACTTCGGCGCGGCGGACGTTGTTGACGAGGCGGGTTTTAATCGGGGTGCGCCCGGGCGGCAATTCGTCGATGACGGATACGTCCAAGTCGGCGAAGAAACTCATGGCGAGCGTGCGCGGGATGGGGGTGGCGGACATCATCAACTGGTGGACGTCGCGCCCTTTGTTTTTGAGGGCGAGGCGTTGGGCGACGCCGAAGCGGTGTTGTTCGTCCACAATCACCAAGCCCAGATTTTGGAACTCGACGTCGTCTGAAAACAGGGCATGCGTGCCGACGGCGATTTTGACGGTACCGTCGGCGAGTTTGGCTTTGGCTTCGTCTTTGGCTTTTTTGCGCTGGCTGCCGGAGAGCCAGACGACTTCGAGTCCTAAAGGTTCGAGCCATTGTTTGAACTTGATGAAATGCTGTTCGGCAAGGATTTCGGTCGGCGCCATCACGGCTACCTGCGCGCCGGATTCGATGGCGGTCAGCGCGGACAAGGCGGCGACGATGGTTTTGCCGCTGCCGACATCGCCTTGAAGCAGGCGGTGCATGGGGTGGGTTTGCGCCATGTCGCGGCAGATTTCGGAAACAACTTTTTCTTGCGCATCAGTCAGGGCAAACGGCAAAGCGTGGCGCAGGGCTTGGGTCAATGTGCCATCTCCGCCCAATGCCGCTGCCGTGCCGCTGACACGCTTCTGCCGCGCCAAGCGCATGGAAAGCTGTTGCGCCAAAAGTTCATCAAATTTAAGCCGCTGCCACGCAGGCAGCGTGCCGTCTGAAAGCTGGTGGATGGTGAAACTCGGCGGCGGAGAGTGCAAAAGGCGCAGGCTTTCAGCAAGGTGTGGCAGTTTCAGACGACCTAATAAAGCATCAGGCAAGGTGTCGTGCAGCGGCGTAACGTCCAAGGCCGTCTGAATAATACGGCGCAAAGTGGGTTGATTTAAACCGTTTACGGTCGGATAAACGGGCGTGAGGCTTTCCGCCAAACCGCTGCTCTCGGCATCGCGGATTTTGGGATGAATCATCTCATCGCCGTGAAACCCGTGTTTGATTTCGCCCACGGCGCGAATGCGTTTGCCGACCGCCATCTGTTTCTGGTTGCTGGCGTAAAAGTGGATAAAGCGCAGAAAAAGGACGCTGCCGGAACCGTCGGCAATTTGAACAATCAGCTGCTTGCGCGGCTTAAAAGTTACTTCCTGATGGATGACCTCGCCCTCAACCTGACACGGCACGCCGATCGGTGCGTCCTTAATCGGCATGATGTGCGTCTCATCCTCGTAACGCAATGGCAGGTGCAACACCAAATCCCACGCGGTATGGAGGTTGAGTTTTTCGAGTTTCTTGGCGGAAACGTCGGTAATTTTGAGCTGTTTTTGGGTTTCGGGCGTCATCTTAAAAGGCAGCTGATTTAAAGTTTGCTGTATTTTATCCGAAAACAAAAAGGCCGTCTGAACGCAATGTTTCAGACGGCCTTCAAAGCTGAATACTTGAAACAAATTAATATTTGAAAATACGCCGGCTATCGAATCAACTTCAGCCATTGTGAGGAAACAGCTTTCAAAAAAGAAGGATATTCAACCCATACTTTTATCAGGAATTTAGCAAATAATGTTTAGATACCCAATCATTATCCATTCTCCTAAAAATGCCAATCCAATTTCAATTTGACTGTCCGCGGTTCGCCATAGAAATTGTTTTGACCTCGCGTACGGTTATAGTTGTTTTCAAAATACGTCCTGTCAGCCAGGTTAGTTCCTATCAGGCTGATTCTGCCGTGTTTGTGAAAGTCATATTGAACAAAGCCATCTATAAGTCCGTAGCCTCCTTGGCGAATATTGTAAAGGCTACTTGTGCGACTTTGCGCGGATATTCCGCCGCCCAAGGTCAACTTAGTTTGAGGCAAGCGGTAGCTTGTACCGAGGCGGAACATATGTACCGGCGTGAAGTTACTGAAGTTATACGGGTCGGCAGTCGTGTTTTTCTCCAACCGCTCCGCGTTGACTTCCGCAGCATTTTTATACTTGCTTTTGTTATATGTGTAGCCAACAAAAATACGCCAGTTTTCCGACAACTCGCCAGCCAATTCAAGTTCTGCGCCGCTACTCTTAACCTTACCCACAGGTTTGGCGATGGTTTGGAATGAACCTCCGTTACTACTAGTATCAGGAACAAATCCAAAATCGACAACGGTACGGTTTTTCTGCTGTAAAACAAACAAGGCAAGCGAAGCATTCAGACGGCCTTGCAAGAACGACCCTTTCCAACCTATTTCATAGTTAGTCCCGATGAGTGGAGGAAGAACGGATTTGCTGGTTACATCAACGTTATCCTGTTGTTTAAAAATCTTAGTATAGCTGGCATACAAGCTTTGTTGTGGCGTCAGGTCGTAGGTAATGCCTGCATATGGCGTAAACCTATGGCTTTGCATTTTTGAGGTGTAATGCTCTTTGTCGATTTTGTTACTGTTCTCAGTTTGGAATGCCGTAGCAGGCTGGCCGTAGCGTACAGGCATTTCTTTGGTTTGTGTGGTTTCATAGCGCGTATAGTGCATACCGCCCAGGAGATGCAGGCGGTTGGTTGCATTAAAGCGGGTACTGACAGTCAAAGAATGTGTTTTATTCGTGTTAAGGTATTTCGAATAATTGTATAACGCCGGAACATGATCATCTGCAACCTGAACAGTTTTCCACAGCGGTATTTTCAGATATTGGTTTGCCCATTTCAAATTTCCCTCTTCATCCCGCTCTTGTATTTTGTTTCCATTTGCATCCAATTCGTAAACAGGATCTTGCACCATTACGCGCTCACCATTGTCGTTGACGGTCCAGACAGGCTTGCCTTCCGCATCCAAACGGGGAGTATATTTGGTAATATGCGCGCCACTGCATTCCGGCACATAGATTTTGTTATTACCTTTTTCGTTATAAATATGCCAATCTGGTTCGACAATACCTTTTTCTAAAGGATTACGCTCCGGACCATCGGGATGAATGCCGCAACTGCCTGCACCTGCATAACCTTGAGGACGGACAAAATAACGGTTTTGATAGATTTCTGTATAAGCAGAACGGATTTTTTCATTGTTATACGCATAGCCGACAAAGAAATCATGTTCACGTCCAAGCAGGCGGTAGTTACCTGTCAGATCCAGCTTAAAGCCCCATTGCACATCGTGTTTGGTATAGTGCAACGGCATGAAATTGTAACGGCGGTTGTATGTGTGGCGAAGATTGTATGCTGAGTCGTATAGACGGTTGGGAAACAGACCTTCTGCATTGTTAACAATGCCTTGCTTTGCAAGCTCCTTATCAATAAACTCTTTTTTATCTACTTCTACACCAGGATCCTGCCAGTCGTTGCACAGGAAATCCAAACCAATGTCCTGCATACATTGATCAAAACCTGCCCGGCGTGCTGCCGCCCTTTGGGAGCGATATTGTTCAAAAGCAGATGCATCGAAATGATGGGCAACGTAATCTGCTTTTTTCTCTTCATATGTTTTAGTGACGCCATCACGATATTCTTTTAATTTTGCCAACGCCTTGTCTTTAGGCTCAAAAGGGATAACCTCTCCCTTCTCGGTTAAGAAACCCGTTGCCTCAGATGCTGAAATACCTGCCGCGTGTTCGTTTTTCAGAAAAAATTGTCCGACTTTGGCATCTGAATCATTATGCGTATAAGAAATTTCTGCATTGAGTTGCCATCCATTGTCAAAGACATGTTGGAAACCGGAAAAAATATTGTATTTATCAGCATTCAGGCGTGACCATGAGGTTTCACCCAAATAAGTTTTACGTGGCAATTTCAAAGGATTGTTACAGGCAGGACTGGAGCTGAAGGCCGCAGTTTTTTGATCCTCACAAGGTAAAATCACGCCGGCAAAATCGGGAATATCTTTATTTTTCTGATAAGTGCCGCCCAATGTCAGCATACTGTTATCACTCAAATCCGTATCGATCACGCCATAAACCATGTCTTTCTTGTTCCATACACCCTCTTTAAAAGAGCGGTGATCCTCATGAACACCAACCAGCCTACCGCGTACCGTATGTTCATTATTCAAGCTTCCAGATACATCCAAAGCCAAACGCTTGCTGCCCCTATGGTCAGTGCTGATTTCACCTGTATGCTTAAACAGAGCTGTTGGCCGCTTACGGATTAAATTAATGGTTCCACCCGGTTCAGAATTAGACTGAGTAAGACCGGTTGCACCTCTGACAACCTCAATGTGATCATAAACAGCAAGGTCTGTACTTGGTGAGACATCGATTTTTGCCGTATAGCCCGAACGTCCAGACACATTCGTGGTAATACCGTCTTCACCAATCTGATCAACATAGAAACCACGAGACAAAAAACGAGTTTGTAGGCCCGAATCCCGAACTACGTTGATTCCCGTAGTGTTTTTCATTGCATCTTCTAAAGAATATATTGCTTTATCATCTAGCTGCCGACGCGTCATTACGCTCACCGACTGCGGCGTATCCTTGCCTGAAATACGCAAGCCAGTCGCCGTTGCCATCGTTCCGATTGTATAAGACTGACTGCGCTCGGTATTACTTTGTGCCTGCCGTTTGCCACTGACCTTGACCGTATCCATGTCTACATGTTCAACTTCTTGATGTCCTGTATCTGCAAAAACAGTTTGGCAAGGCAGCACCAATAACAAACAAATTGTTTTCATTTGAAAATCAGGTTTCACAACTATTTCCTTAATTAATAAAATCTACTTACCTATTTGATAAAAATTATAATTTATTAATTTTAAATGATATTTAATCTATAAAATTAAAATATAATAGTAATGATAGGAGGAATCATTATATACCTGATGCATTAATATATGAACTTTTTGTTATAGATTTTTTCTTATGTCCTGATTTTTAGATAAAAAAAGGCCGTCTGAACGCAATGTTTCAGACGGCCTTAATTTAGGTATAACGCGATTAAGCGTTAGCTTCCTGTTGTTGTTGGTATATGGCTTCGAAGTTGATCGGAGCGAGCAATACAGGTGGGAAGCCGGCGCGGGTTACGATGTTGGAAATAGCTTCGCGTGCGTAAGGGAACAGGATGTTTGGACAAGCAACGCCCAGCAGCAGTTGTACGTCTTCTTCAGGAATATTTTCCAGACGGAAGATGCCGCTTTGGGTAACTTCGTTCAAGAACATGGTGCGCTCTTCGTTCAGTTTGGCAGTCACGGTCACGGTAACGTCAACGCTGTAGAAGCCGTCTTCCAGTTTGGTGTTGCCGGTAGAAACGCGCATATCGACTTCAGGCTCACCTTGTTCCAAGAAGATTTGTGGTGCATGAGGCACTTCCAAAGACAAGTCTTTTACATACAGACGCTCAACGCTGAATACGGGTTGCAATTCTTCGCTCATTTTATTTTCCTAAGTTAAGGGTTAAGGATTCAGTAATTCGTCCAACTTGCCTTCCTGCTGCAAGCGGTACAAATCGGTAAAGCCACCGACATGGGTATCGCCGATAAAAATCTGCGGCACGCTGCGCTGGCCGGAAAGCTGCTGCATTTCGGCAAAAACTTCCGGATTGCCGTCGATGCGGATTTCGTTGATTTCTTTCACGCCCACCGCCTGCAACAGCCTTTTCGCCATGGTGCAGTACGGACAATACGGACCGGTATAAACAGTAACGGTTTGCATGATTTCTTCCAAAATACCAATGTTCATGACTATATGGGCATAAGCGTTATTTTACAAGTGTTCCCGCCGTACGGTTGTAAAAAACATTCAGACGGCCTCTTGGCATAAACATCTGCGCAGATGCGGAAAACCCATAATTAAAGTATGATAAGCGCTTTCGCAGAATGACTTTTGCCATTTGTTTTTTGAAAAAGGACACTTCGCAAAAGTTTTTCTATTCAAAATCAGGTATCCCCATGCTTTCAGGAATCCCCATCCCCAAGGACGCCGTGCGTCCGCCCGAAACTGTCCTCGTCAACATCACGCCGCAAGAAACGCGTGTGGCCGTTTTGGAAGAGAACAATATCTGCGAGCTGCACATCGAGCGCAACAGCGGCCATAGCTTGGTCGGCAATATTTATTTGGGCGTCGTCAAACGCGTCCTCCCCGGCATGCAAAGCGCATTCATCGATATCGGCTTGGAACGCGCCGCGTTTTTGCACATCGTCGACGTCCTCGAGCAACGCCGCAATCCGGACGAAACCCAACGCATCGAACACATGCTCTTTGAAGGCCAGTCCGTCTTGGTTCAGGTCATCAAAGACCCCATCAACACCAAAGGCGCGCGGCTTTCCACCCAAATCTCACTGGCCGGCCGTTTCCTCGTCCATCTTCCGCAAGAAGACCATATCGGCATTTCCCAACGCATTGAAGACGATGCCGAACGTAGCAGCCTGAGGGAGCGCCTCAACAACCTGCTGCCAGAAAACGCCTGCCACGGCTATATCATCCGCACCAACGCCGAAAACGCTTCCGATGCCCAGCTGCAATCAGACATCAACTATCTGACCAAAGTGTGGGAACACATTCAAAAACAGGCAAAAATCCAGCCGCCCGAAACCCTGCTCTATCAAGATTTGCCTTTGAGCCTGCGCGTTTTGCGCGATATGTTCAGCCTCGATACGCATAAAATCCTGGTCGATTCCACCGAAAACCACCGCCGCATGACCCAGTTTGCCGAGCAATACGTTCAAGGTGCATTGGGCAGAATCGAGCTGTTCAAAGGCGAACGCCCCCTATTTGAAACCCACAATATCGAGCAGGAAATCGCCCGCGCCCTGCAACCGCGCGTCAACCTCAACTTCGGCAGCTACCTCATCATCGAGTCCACCGAAGCCATGACCACTATCGACGTCAACACCGGCGGCTTTGTCGGCGCGCGCAATTTTGATGAAACCATCTTCCGCACCAACCTCGAAGCCTGCCACACCATCGCCCGCGAGCTTCGCCTGCGCAATCTCGGCGGCATCATCATCATCGACTTCATCGATATGGCGCAGGAAGCCCACCGCGAAGCCGTCCTGCAAGAGCTTGCCAAAGCCCTCGCCTTCGACCGTACCCGCGTTACCCTCAACGGTTTCACCAGTTTGGGTTTGGTCGAGCTGACGCGCAAACGTTCGCGTGAAAACTTAAGCCAAATCCTCTGCGAACCCTGCCCTTCCTGCCAAGGCCGAGGCCGTCTGAAAACGCCGCAAACCGTGTGCTACGAAATCCAACGTGAGATCGTCCGCGAAGCGCGCCGCTACGATGTCCAAGCCTTCCGCATCTTGGCCGCTCCGAATGTCATCGACTTGTTCCTAGATGAGGAATCGCAATCGCTGGCAATGTTGATAGACTTTATCGGCAAACCGATTTCGCTGGCAGTCGAAACCGCCTACACGCAGGAACAATACGATATTGTGTTGCTGTAAAGATAAGGCCGTCTGAAAACTTTTCAGACGGCCTTCTTGTTTGAGCAAATAAAGATTACGGTTTCACTACTTTACCGTTGATTTTGACGGAAGTCAGTTTCAGGTTGTAGGTTTTGCCGTCATCGGTATAGCTGATTTGCGCCGGGATATTGTCGATATCGGAAGCAAACGAGTAAGTCACGGTATCGTCGCCGCGGCGGACGCGATATTTGCTTACAGGCGTTGTACCGCCGTTCAGTTTATAGCTTTCGCTGCCAATTTTGTTCATGCTGCCGACGGTGTACAGTTTTTTACCGTTGGTAATTTTCAAACCTGACGGCAGGCGTACGTCATTGGCAGCCAGTTGCCATGCCAAAGTGAACAAGTCCATGGCCGGGCCGGATTTTTCGGTTTTCAAATCACCTGCTTTGCCGTAAGTAATGTTACCGCCGGAAAATTTGGCCTCGGCATACACTTTGCCGCCGCGCACATCTTTGTAGTAAGACGGATTTAAGGTCGTACCGTTGATGCTGCCGCCGGATTCAAAGCGGATATTGTAAAGCGGTACTTTGATGGTAGAGACGATTTTGTATTGGCTGCCGCTACGTGTGAAGGTCATGGTTGCAGGAATACCGTAGCTGCCTGAGTATTGCAAAACGACAGATTGCGGCAATTCAGCGGCTTGTGCGCCGATGGAGGCAGTGAGCAGGGAAAGTGTCAATAAGGTTGTTTTAATCGGATTCATGATGTTTTCCTTGTGTGTATGGTGTTTTAATTAAGCCAACAGGCTTTGACCGGCAGCATTGCGTTGTGCATTCAAAACTCGGTTGCCTTCGATTTTCAGACGGCCTGCAACAAAGTCGGCAACGGCTTGCGGGAACAGCTGGTGTTCAACCGTCAGCACGCGTGCGGCAACGTCGTCGGCGGTATCGCCATCCAAAATAGGAACAATGCCTTGTGAAATAATCGGGCCGCAATCCAGCTCGGGCGTTACGAAATGGATGGTACAGCCTGCCACTCGGCAACCTGCTTCCAATGCGCGCTCATGGGTATGCAAACCGGTGAAAGAAGGCAGAATGGACGGATGAATGTTGATCAGGCGGTTTTCATAATGTGCGCAGAACTCCGGAGTCAAAATGCGCATGAAGCCTGCCAATACCACCAAATCAGGCTGATAGGCATCAATTTTTTCCATCATGGCCTGATCAAATGCCAGACGCGAGTCGAAGTTTTTATGGTTCAAACTGTCGGTGGCTATACCGCGCTCTGCCGCCCATGCCAATCCGGCTGCGGTCTCGTTGTTACTCAATACGGCTGCAATGTTGGCATCGGGAATATCAGCATTCACAATTGCCTGCATATTGCTGCCGCGTCCGGAAATAAGGATGACGATATTTTTCATCATAATTCCTTGTTGGTTTGGAACAAAGGCCGTCTGAAACGGAATTTTTTCAGACGGCCTTTTATCCGTTGTTTAAGGGCGTAAGCCTTGATTCGGATTATTGAACTTTCTGTACGTCAACTTGTACTGGTTGTTGTGCAGCGGCATCAGGCGCGCCGACTTTAACCAGTTTCACGTCGAATACCAAAGTGGCGTTCGGGCCGATTTTATCGCCGGCACCCACTTCGCGGTAAGCCAATTTAGCCGGGATGTAGAATGTTGCTTCGCCGCCTTCTTTCAAGAGTTGGATACCTTCAGTCCAACCTGGAATCACTTGGCTTACAGGGAAGCTGACTGGGCCGCCGTTGGCTTTGCTGCTGTCAAATACGGTACCATCAATCAGACGGCCTTCATATTCAACGGTAACCATATCGTCTTTAGTCGGTTTTTTACCTTCGCCTTCTTTGGTGATTTTGTATTGCAGACCGGAAGCGCTGGTTTTCACGCCTTCTTTAGTCGCGTTTTCTTTCAAGAACGCTTCGCCTTTTTCCAAGTTTGCTTTGGCATCTTCAGCACGTTTGGCAGCCGCTTTTTCTTGTTGCTCTTGCAGGAATTTCATCATCACTTCCTGAGCTTGGGCTTCAGTCATTTTGACTTCTTTGCCTTCAAACATGGCTTCCATGGCTTCGGTGAAGACTTTCAAATCGATTTCTGTGCCTTGGTCTTTCATTTGTTTCAATGAACGGCCGATGTCCACACCCATTGCGTAGCTGGCTTGTTGGGCAGTAGAACCGATGGCGGAAGCATCTGCAGTCGCATTTGAAGCTGCGGAAGCAGCAGGAGCATCTTTGGCGGCAGTGTCTTTTTGTTGGTTGCAAGCAGTCATCGCCAACAGAGCAGACAAAGCCAATGCGCTGAATTTGAAAGTTTTGTTCATGATTATGTCTTTTCCGGAAAGGTCAAAAAAGGGGATTATAGCTGAGTTTGATTGAAATGGAATCAAGGTGGATTAAAATTTGTAAAGGCTCTTATCAAAAACATCAAGGCCGTCTGAAAACAGGTTTCAGACAGCCTTGTCTTAACTATCGGTCAGCCGATTAATACCAACCGCGCAGTTTCATTGCTTTTTCAACACGACGGATACTCATCATGTAAGAAGCGGTACGCAGGTCAACATCGTATTCTTTAGCCAAGTTCCAAATATCGCGGAACGCACGGCGCAGGACAACGGTTTCTTTCTCTTGAACTTCGTCAAACTCCCAGTAGTAGCCTTGCAGGTTTTGTACCCATTCGAAATAAGATACAACCACGCCGCCGCAGTTTGCCAAAATGTCAGGAACAACCAATACGCCGTTTTGACGCAGGATAACGTCGGCTTCAGGAGTAGTCGGGCCGTTTGCGCCTTCAACCACGATTTTCGCGCGGACTTTGCCTGCATTTTCGGAAGTCAATTGGTTTTCCAATGCGCAAGGGGCGAGTACGTCCACATCCAAAGCCAAAAGTTCGGCATTGCTGATTTCTTTACCGTAACCGGCTTCGTTGGTGATGAAGCCTTTTTCTTGGTATTCTTTGAACAGCGCTTCCATATCCAAGCCGTTTTCGTTGTAGATGGCAACGTCAACAGTAGATACGGCAACGACTTTCGCACCGGATTTGTGTGCATAGTAACCGGTGTGGTAGCCCACGTTACCGAAACCTTGAATGGCGTAAGTGGCACCTTTCACGTCTTTGCCCAGTTTTTCCAAAGCTTGTACGGCGGCGAAGTTTACGCCGTAACCGGTTGCTTCGGTACGCGCCAAAGAGCCGCCGAACTCAACCGGTTTGCCGGTGAATACGCCCGGTGCGGAATGTTTTACCACGTTTTCATAGGCATCAACCATCCAAGACATGATTTTGCCGTTGGTGTTCACATCGGGGGCGGGAATGTCGATTTTCTCGCCGATCAGCGGAGAAATGGCTTCGGAATAAGCGCGGGCGATGCGTTCCAATTCTGCTTCGGAATAATTGCGCGGATCCAAAGTGATGCCGCCTTTGCCGCCGCCGTAAGGAATACCGGCTACGCAGCATTTGATGGTCATCCAAATAGACAGGGCTTTGACTTCGTCCAGATTCACATTGGGATGGAAGCGCACGCCGCCTTTGTAAGGGCCGACGGCGTTATTGTGTTGGGAACGGTAACCGGTGAAATTTTCTACTGTACCGTTGTCGAGTTTGACAGGGAAGTTCACTTCCAAAACACGTTGCGGCTTTTTCAAGATTTCAAATACTGCCGGGTCGGCATTCAGGCGATCGCAGGCAATTTTTACTTGTTTTTGTGCAATTTCAAACGGATTCAGTGTTTCTTTAACAGCAGATGCGGACATGTATTTTTCCTTTTCATACACATGATTAGACGAGAGCCATACTTGTTACTATATACAAAAACGGGAGAAAATGTAATAGCATGTAGTCAATAAAAAGCAAATCCATTCATTTATATATGAATTTAGTTTGAGGCCGTCTGAAAATATAGACACCTTGACTCAAAATTTTCAGACGGCCCGGCCCCAATATTTCTCAAACCCTTTCCAAAAACGATACAAACCCTTTGTTTTTCAATACCTACCCAAGCTCCCTTTTTGTTGACAAAATCACTTCTGCCCTTCCCGACAGACAGCCAACCCTACGCCTGCAAAAATTGTTAACAATTTAAACAAGCAGCCATTGAAAAATCGGCAAAACATCGGCAAATCGGGGAAATAATGCTAAAATAACGCCTTAAATGATATGACAGAAAGCTATTTGATGACCGCTGCTACTTTAGAACACGTTCAAGCCGTTGCTTTTGATTTGGACGGCACTTTATGCGATTCCATTCCGGATTTGACTGCCGCCGCCCAAGCCATGTGCGAATACCTGGGTTTACCTGTTTTACCCACTCAAACGGTTGAAAGTTATGTCGGCGACGGCATCGGCAAATTGGTTCATCGCGTCATCACCCATGATCGTGAAAAAGAAGCCGATCTTGAAATCTGGGAAAAAGGCTTTGTGTTCTTTATGAAATATTATCGCGAGCACTTGAGCGACTTTACCCGCCCCTACCCTGAAACCGAAGCCGGCCTCGGCCTGCTCAAATCCTTGGGCATCCCGCTGGTTGTCATTACCAACAAAAATGAAGTGCTGGCTGCGGAGCTGCTGAAACAGCTCAATCTCGACAGCTATTTCAGCCTGGTTCTCGGCGGCGACAGCCTGACTGAGAAAAAACCCAGCCCATTGCCGCTTCAGCATGCGGCCGAAGTATTGGGCATCGATGTTGCCAATATGCTGATGGTGGGCGACTCTAAAAATGACATTATTGCCGCCAAAGCGGCCGGTTGCTTCAGCATCGGCGTAACCTTCGGCTACGGCGACATGACTTTACTCTCCCAAGACAAAGCAACCAAACCTGATTTGTTGATTCGCGCCCTGCCTGAAATCTACGAAAATCTGCAACCGCAAAAAAATAAAGACGAAGAATAATTCGGCTTTATTTTCAGACGGCCTTTTCGGCTATTTTTCTCAATCAGGCCGTCTGAAAATGTAATTCAATGTAGTTACCTCACCTCCGCCATATCCCATGAGACCCCCTAAAACCTTACGTGCCCGCGCCTTGGATATTCTTTCCCGTCAAGAAGTCAGCCGCGTCGGTTTGAAACGCAAACTGGCCCCGCACGCTGAAAGCGAAGAAGAATTGGAAAAGGTTTTGGACGAATTCGCCGAACGAAATTGGCAATCCGACCAACGTTACGCTGAAGCCTATATTCACAGCAAGAGTAACCGTTACGGCACGCTCCGCCTCAAACAAGCCTTGGCTCAACAAGGTATTGATGCGGATGACTGTCGGGAATTACTGCCCGACAGGGAGGACGAGCTGCAAACCGCCATTTCCGTTTTGCGTAAAAAATTCAAGCAAGAAGCTGAAGATTTGAAAGAAAAACAAAAACAAGCGCGTTTCCTTGCGTATCGCGGCTTTGGTGCAGACACCATTCAGACGGCCTTAAAAACCGCGTGGAATGAAGAAGAAGACTTCTATCAATAATCATTCCTACTTGAATCTTTACGGCTATCGGCGTACCCTTACGCTTTCATTCAATAATCTAATCAGAGCTTCATCATGTCCGACAAACCACACGATACATCCAATCCCCTACTTGAAGACGAACGCAAAAACCCTGTTTACCGCTTGGGTCAGGCAGTGGCCGGATTCATGTTGCTGGTTTGGGCCGGCGTTTTGGTCTTAGTTTTTTTCTTGGTTTTCCGATTTTGGTTGAGTTAAATCCAACCTGAAGCATTATTTTTCTTCAAAACAAACTGAAAGAAGTTTGTTTGTACATACTCAAAAGGCCGTCTGAAAACACTTTCAGACGGCCTTTGCTTATAACGAGATTATCCTCGAATCACTTTGCGGATATTCGGATTGGCATGCATCTCATGAACAATCTGATTAACCTGATCCAAGTCCTTGACTTTAATTGTGAATTTAAATTCTACAAAGCCTTCCGTTCCTGCTTGTGCTTTGGTCGGCGTATCGACAGATTCGATGTCCGCCCCCGAGTTGGAAATCGCTTGCGCCATTGAAGCCAACAAGCCATGAGCATCTTCGGATTTGACGTTGAGAATGGTGCGATATGTTTGATTACGCATACTGTCCCAACTTGCATCCAACTGCTCTTCCGGATCGGCTTTAACCAAAGTTTGACAGGTATCACGGTGAATAATCATGCCCTTGTCTTTGACCAATAAGGCGCGAATCGGATCACCAGGAATCGGATGGCAACATTCGGCAAAATGAATCCGGCCGGTCTCTTGATCGTTGACTTTAATCGGGCTGAGTTTAACCTCACTGCCGAAATGTTGGCCAGCCAACTCGGCAATATGCATGGCAACATGTATCGGCAAAGTATGCCCCATACCGACTTTGTAGAGAACTTCTTCAAATGAAGTTTGTTTGGTATTCAAATCGGCAAGGTATTTTTCTTTGAGGTCGTCTGAAAGCAAAACATCTTTAGGCAGCAGGCTGGATAAAGCTTTTTGCAGCAGGTTTTCACCCAAAACAACGGCATCATGACGATTCAGATTTTTAACGTATTGGCGGATGGCGCTGCGCGCACGGCTGGAAACGGCAAAATTCAACCATGCCACATTGGGCTTGGCATGTTCGGAAGTAATGATTTCGACCGTATCGCCGGTTTTCAGCTTGGTGCGCAACGGCATCATGACATTATTAATACGCGCGGCAACGGTTTTATGACCGATGTTGGTGTGCACGGCATAGGCAAAGTCAATCGGCGTTGCGCCCTTAGGCAAGGTCAAAATATCGCCTTTCGGAGTAACGATATAGACTTCGTTGGGGAACAAATCGACTTTGACATGTTCCAGAAACTCGATGGCATTTGAGCTGCTGGCTTGCAGGTCAAGAATATTTTTCAACCATCGGTTCATATGGAGGACGGCCTGATCCGGAGTGTTTTCTCCGGATTTGTAAATCCAATGGCCGGCAATACCGCCCTCGGCTACGGCATCCATTTCACGCGTACGGATTTGCACTTCGATCGGCAAACCGTAAGGGCCGACCAAGGTCGTGTGCAGGCTTTGATAGCCGTTGCTTTTCGGAATGGCAATATAGTCTTTGAAACGGCCGGGCTTGGGTTGGTATAAATTATGCAATGCACCCAATGCGGCATAACAGGCAGGAATGCTGTTGACGATGACCCGAAAGCCGTAAATATCCATTACTTCGGCAAAACGCAGTTTTTTAGCCAGCATTTTTTGATGAATGCTGTATAGGTTTTTCTCGCGGCCTTTGATTTTGGCTTCAATATTGACACCGACCAAACGCTGACTGAATGCACGCAGCACTTTGCCGACAACATCGCGACGGTTTTTGCGGCTGTTGTCCATTGCTTTTTTCAGGGTTTCGTAGCGGCTTGGGTGAAGGTTTTGGAACGATAAGTCTTGAAGCTCTTGATACGCGTTATTCAGACCGATGCGGTTGGCGATTTGAGCATAAATTTCGAGGGTTTCTTTGGCGATGCGGCGGCGCTTGTCCGGACGCATAGAGCCAAGGGTGCGCATATTATGCAATCGGTCGGCCAGTTTGACGACGATGACGCGCACGTCTTTAGTCATGGCGAGGATCAGTTTGCGGAAACTTTCCGCCTGATGCTCGGCATGATCTTCAAATTTGAGTTTTTCCAGTTTGGAGAGGCCGTCTACCATTTCGGCAATGGTATCGCCGAATTCCGCCGCCATTTCGACTTTGGTTACGCCCGTGTCTTCCAATACATCGTGCATAACGCCTGCGCAAAGGCCCTGAACATCCATGTGCCAAATCGCAAGCTGCGTGGCAACGGCAAGGGGATGGGTAATGTAGGGTTCGCCGCTCTTACGGGTTTGTCCATCATGGGCATGAAAAGCGTAGGCAATGGCTTTTTCAAGCTCGGCCTGTTCATTCTCATTGAGATAGGATGCGGTGCGAAACAGAAGATCGCGCGCTTCAGCTGTCAACGGGTCATAAGGAGCGGTGGGCAGTGGGGCTGGCATTTTCAGACGGCCTTTTATGGCTATTTTTTTAAGCCGTCAGACTGTATCGGTTGTTATATTGCACCGATACAGTCCGCACGGCGGTTTTATCGGTTTGCCGGTTGGTTTATTTGTTGCGTGTCAAAAGCTCGGTTCCGATTTGTCCGGCTGCGATTTCGCGCAGGGCGGTTACGGTTGGTTTGTTGTTGCGGATGTCGTCAACCAAAGGCGTGTTGCCGTTTTCCAGTTGGCGTGCGCGACGGGCGGCAACGAGTGTGAGGTCGAAGTGGTTAGGGATTTTACCTGTGCAGTCTTCAGTAGTAATACGGGCCATGTTTGCTTGCTTTCTTTCTATGTTTCAAATAAACGGTTATTTTCGCTGTTTTTTACGAATTTTCCAACAGGTTTGAGATAAATCCCTGCTGGGCGGATTTTTTCAGACGGCCTGCTTTAATAATGTGGAACAAATCGGCTTCGGCACGATCCAAATCGTCATTCACGACGACGTAATCGAACAAAACAGATTGTTCAATCTCGTGACGGGCTTTGGACAGGCGTGTTTGAATGACTTCTTCGCTATCCGTACCACGGCCGATCAAACGTTGCGCCAATACCTCAAAGGAAGGCGGCAGAATGAAAATACTGCTGGCTTCAGGCAACGATTTACGCACTTGCGCCGCACCTTGCACATCGATTTCCAAAATCACATCATAGCCCTCTTCGCTCAACGAATTTACGCCGGCGATGCTGGTGCCGTAATAATTGCCGAACACATTGGCGTGTTCCAAAAAGGCCCTTTGCTCAATCAGTGATTCAAATTCGTCTTTGGGGACAAAGTGGTAATGCACGCCATGCACCTCTCCTTCGCGCGGCTGGCGCGTGGTGTGAGAAACGGAAACACGGATATCGTCATGATTTTTCAACAGGCGCGACACCAAAGTCGTTTTGCCTGTGCCCGAAGCGGCGGAAATGATGAAAATATTGCCTTTTTTGTGATTTTGCATGGTAATTCAGCCGATGGTATGTATCTGTAAATTATAACACAACACAATGTTTCTCGGAATTTCAGACGGCCAGTTGCAAAATTTGGCTATTGTATCGATTAATTTGGCAAGTTTGCATATGACCGCTACAATGGCGTGTTAAAAACTTTTTGATTTCGGAATGTCGAAATGTTGATTCATCCTGAAGTAATGGGCGTAGAAGCTTTGGCGGACAAAATCCGTAAAATTGAAAACTGGCCGCAAAAAGGGATTTTGTTTCATGACATTACTCCCGTTTTGCAAAGTGCAGAATATTTTCGCCTGCTGGTTGATTTACTGGTTTACCGCTATATGGGGCAAAAAGTTGACGTTGTGGCAGGCTTGGACGCGCGCGGTTTCATCATTGGCGCGGCTTTGGCCTATCAGCTGAATGTCGGCTTCGTTCCCATTCGTAAAAAAGGCAAACTGCCGTTTGATACGGTCTCTCAAAGTTACGCTTTGGAATATGGCGAAGCAACGGTAGAAATCCATACCGACGCCATCAAGCCAGGCGCACGCGTTTTGTTGGTAGATGATTTGGTGGCAACCGGAGGCACCATGCTGGCAGGCGTCGAGCTGATCCGCAAACTGGGCGGCGAAGTAATCGAAACGGCTGCTATTTTGGAGTTTACCGACTTGGACGGCGGCAAAAAAATCCGCGAAAGCGGCGCGCCGTTATTTACCCTGTGCCAAAACAAAGGCTGTATGTAACACACAAAAAACCGCAAGCCGATCAGCCTGCGGTTTTTTTATTGTCAAAATTATTCGAGAACGTATCCGTCTGTATCCCAAAAGGTTTTTTTCACCAACTGGTCGTCTTTATACACCAACTCGGATTTCTTCGCACCATCATCATACCAATCCAAAATAATGCCGCTGCGTTTGCCGTTGCGAATACTCAATTCAGACACAATGCGGCCATTTTCATCCCAACTGATAATCTCCGTCGGTTTATCATTGCTCATCATCATTTCGGTTTTCGGGCTGCCGTCTGAATACCATTGTTTCCAATGACCGTTGGCCTTATCGTGCTTGAATTGGATTTCGCTTTCTTTGACGCCGTTGCGGTAATAACGAGAGCCTATACCCTCGCTCAATCCGTTTTGATAAGGCATGACCGCAGATTTTTTGCCGTTTGGATACCAGTTAATCCACTCGCCGTGCGGCTTGCCGTTGCGATAGCTGCCAACCATCTTTTTCTGCCCGTTAAAATGCCACAGAGTCAGCGTGCCATTGTCCAGAGCCGGCACAAAAACCTTAATCTGACCAGCAGGTATCTCGTACGGATCAGAATATTTTTTCATTGATGGATAGTAAAAATCCTGAACCTGCGCCTTGCCTGCCGCAATTTTGTATTGGCGGACATAAGCAACTGAAGGCATGGTTGCCGTCAGTTTACCGTTTTGATTGAAATAAACGGTATATTGCTGGGCAAAAGCGACAACGGGCGTACTGAATAAAACAGCAGCCAACAGGCCTGATTTTAAACAATTATTCATAATATTGGGTTTGGCAGTATATGTTCTACAAAAAGTCAGTAATAAAAATCTACCGGCATTTAAATCTATGACAAATATTATAAGCCATAGTTTCAAACCCTGCTTGGATTTCACAGCCGGCATATCATAGGCGTTTGTATTAAAACATTAAAGACATTACAAAATAGAGGCCGTCTGAATTTTTTTCAGACGGCCTTTGTTTTATTTACATCACAATAAACTATTCTTCACCCAACAATTGCTCACGGGTCAATAAGAATACAAACCCGTCGCCACCGCTGGTTTCCAACCAAGTAAACGGCAATTCCGGATAAGCAGCTTCCAATACTTCGCGGTTGTGGCCGATTTCAACCAGCAATACACCTTTCGGATTCAAATATTTCGCAGCCTGCAAAATGATTTGGCGTGTAGCATCCAAACCATCTTCTCCGCTGCCCAAAGCCAATTCCGGCTCATGTAGGTATTCATCAGGCAACGCTTCCACAGATTCCGCATCAACATAAGGCGGATTGGAAACAATTAAGTCGTAGGTTTCATCCAAACCTTCAAACAAATCGGTATGCACCAAGCTGATGCGGTCTTCCAAGCCATAATCTTCAATATTGATGGCCGCTACTTCCAAAGCATCTAAGCTCAAATCAACGGCATCGATTTGTGCATCAGGATAGTGATGCGCCATTTGAATGGCCAAACAGCCGCTACCGGTACACAAATCCAAAGCTCGATGCACCAACTCATCATGTTCAATCCAAGGACGGATACCGTCGCCAAGCAATTCATAAATAAAAGAACGAGGCACGATGACGCGCTCATCGACATAAAAATCAAACTCACCCTGCCATGCTTGATGTGTCAAATACGCGGCAGGAATATGCTCCACTGCGCGGCGTTCGAGAATGGATAACACCTCTTCCTTCTCACTTTGCAACAATTTAGCATCCAAATAAGGCTCCAACGTATCCAACGGCAGATTTAAAGTGTGCAAAATCAGATAGGCTGCCTCATCATGGGCATTATCGCTTCCGTGTCCGAAAAACAGTCCGGCATCGTTAAAACGGCTGACGGCGAAACGCAGCAAATCGCGAACAGTGGTCAGCTCTTGAGCAGCTTGCTTAAACATAATGTTTTGTCTTGTCGATTTAAGAATATTGAAATTATAACAGAAAGGCCGTCTGAAAACTTTTCAGACGGCCTTCGATTTAATTCAGCTTAAGATTATTTATCGCGGCTGAATACGATTTTGGTAGCTTGGATAGCAATGCAGACAGCACCACCGATGAAGATCAAGTCAGCAGCGGTACGAACCCAACGCAGGGTATCCAGAATTTCCATTTGCAGGAATTCTTCGCTACGTGCATACCACAGACCGTGAGTGATAGAAGCATAAGCTTGAATCACGCCAACCGGCAACAGGCTGATGGCAATCATACCCACCAGGCCGCCGTTCAACAGCCAGAATGCCCAAGTCATCAGTTTGTCGTCAAATTGAGCATTAGGTTTCAGGTAACGTGCAACCAGCAATACGAAGCCCAGAGCCAAGAAACCGTACACACCGAACAGAGCTGCGTGAGCGTGAACTGCAGTAGTGTTCAGACCTTGAATGTAGAACAGGGAAATCGGAGGGTTAATCAGGAAGCCGAATACGCCGGCACCGATCATGTTCCAGAAGGCAACTGCTACGAAGCACATCAGAGGCCAACGCAGACGTTTCGCCCAGTCGGACAGGTGTTGGTAAGACCAGTGTTCGTAAGCTTCACGACCCAGCAGAATCAAAGGTACAACTTCCAAAGCGGAGAAACATGCACCGATTGCCATAGAGGCAGAGGTAGAACCGGAGAAGTACAAGTGGTGCAATGTACCTGGAATACCGCCCAACATGAAGATGGCAGCAGCAGCCAAAGTAGAAGCAGTGGCAGTACTACGGCGGACAAAGCCCATGTTATAGAAGATGAATGCGAAGGCAGCAGTAGCGAACACTTCGAAGAAGCCTTCTACCCACAGGTGAACCACCCACCAACGCCAGTATTCCATCACAGCGATTGGAGATTTCTCACCGTAGAACAGGCCAGGAGCGTAGAACACACCCACACCGACCATAGAAGCTACAAAGATAGCCAACAGGTTTTTGTCTGTACCTTTTTCTTTAAAAGCAGAGATGGTGCAACGCAACATCAGGAACAGCCACAACAGCAAGCCGACCATCAGCAGAAGTTGCCAGAAGCGACCCAAATCCAAGTATTCGTAACCTTGGTGGCCGAACCAGAAGTTCAGCTCAGGTGGAATAATGTGAGTCAAAGCAAAGAAGTTACCTGCGTAAGAACCGCCGACTACGATGAACAGGGCGATGTACAGGAAGTTCACACCGGCACGTTGGAATTTAGGATCTTTACCGCCATTCACAATCGGAGCCAAGAACAGACCTGCTGTCAGGAAGCCGGTTGCAATCCAGAAAATAGCGGATTGGATGTGCCAAGTACGGGTCAACGCATATGGGAACCAGTCGGCCATTTCAAAGCCCAAGGCAGTATCGATACCGTAGAAACCTTGACCTTCGACAGTATAGTGAGCGGTCAAACCACCCAACAGTACTTGTACGACAAACAGCGCAACAGTCAGGAATACATATTTGCCCAACGCTTTTTGAGAAGGAGTCAGTTGTACTTTGGAAATAGGATCCTCAGTAGGTACTTCAACCTCTTCGTGTTTGGTCAAGAAAGAGTAACCCCACATCAGCAAGCCGATACCCATCAGCAACAATACCACGCTGGTGAAAGACCACATGTAATTTTCAGTAGTCGGTACGTTGTTGATCAAAGGCTCGTGCGGCCAGTTGTTGGTGTAAGTGAAGTTCTCGTCAGGACGGTTGGCCGAAGCAGACCAAGAAGTCCAGAAGAAGAAGTTGAACAGTTTTTCACGCGCTTCTTGGCTTGGCAATGTGTTGTTTTTCATTGCAAAGTGTTCGCGAGTAGTTTGGAACTTAGGATCGTCGCTGTACACACCGTGGTAGTAAGGCAGAATGCTTTCAATCGCTTTCACGCGGGTATCGCTGATAACGACAGAACCGTCTTCCTTAATACGGCTTTGATTGCGGTATTCGTCAGCCAAACGGGTTTTCAGAACAGCTTGTTCCTCAGGAGAAACTTCGTCAAATTTTTTGCCGTAAGTTTCTTGCGCAGTCAGATCCAACCATGCAACCAGCTCGCGGTGCAGCCAGTCGGCAGTCCAGTCCGGAGCTTGGTATGCACCGTGACCCAATACAGAGCCAACTTCCATACCACCGGTAGTTTGCCATGCAGATTGACCTGCCAAAATATCGTCTTTGGTCATCAGGACTTTGCCGGATGCAGAAACGACTTGTTCAGGGTATGGCGGAGCCTTTTTATAGACCTCGCTACCCATATAACCAAGAATGGTAAAGCATACTGCCAGTACGGCAAACAGCAAGTACCAAAGCTTCTTGTACTGTCCCATTTTGAGTACTCCTTGATTTTGGTAAAAAGTGGTTGGGTATTAATTCATCAAATATGAATGTTAAAGATTGTATCACGGTTTTAAAAGTAAAGAAATATTTTGTCAATAATATTCCTTTAAAACCATTAACTTACATGATATTGATTCCTATTATCCTGTATAACTCCTCCTTTGTTATATTTTGTGTTAAGCCCACACTAACATTTTCACACAAAAATAAACTTTTCGGTTTAGTTTTTTATACTACTAAAGGAGTATTTAAGGATTAAAAGATTCATATTCATTGAACAATTTGATTTATGTCAAAATGCACCCAAACAAGCGCCTACATAATCATACAAAATTTCAAACCATCCTATCAGGATACTTAACTTTTCTTACAATAAGGAAACTTTAAACATGAAACGCCAAACCTTAGCTGCACTTATCGCTTCTGTATTTGCACTGGCCGCATGCGGCGAACAAGCTGCTAAACCAGCTGAAACTCCGGCTGCCACCGCTTCTGCCGAAGCTCCTGCTGCTGCTTCTGACTCACAAGCTGCTGCAGAGACTCCTTCTTCAGAATTGCCTGTAGTCGATGCCATCATGACTCACGCTCCGGAAGTTCCACCTGCAATCGATCGCGATCATCCGGCTAAAGTACGCGTTAAAATGGAAACCGTCGAAAAAACCATGACTATGGAAGACGGTGTTGAATACCACTACTGGACATTCAACGGCGACGTTCCGGGCCAAATGATCCGTGTACGCGAAGGCGATACCGTAGAAGTAGAATTCTCTAACAATCCTTCTTCTACCGTTCCTCACAACGTTGACTTCCACGCTGCTACCGGTCAAGGCGGTGGTGCAGAAGCTTCCTTCACTGCCCCAGGCCACACTTCTACTTTCAGCTTTAAAGCTCTGCAAGCCGGTTTGTACATTTACCACTGTGCCGTTGCTCCTGTCGGTATGCACATCGCCAACGGTATGTACGGTTTGATCTTGGTTGAACCTAAAGAAGGCCTGCCTAAAGTGGACAAAGAGTTCTACATCGTACAAGGCGACTTCTATACTAAAGGTAAAAAAGGCGCCCAAGGCCTGCAACCTTTCGATATGGATAAAGCCATTGCCGAACAACCTGAATACGTTGTATTCAACGGCCACGTAGGCTCTATCGCCGGCGACAATGCCCTGAAAGCCAAAGCTGGTGAAACTGTTCGTATGTACGTTGGTAACGGTGGTCCTAACTTGGTATCTTCTTTCCACGTTATCGGCGAAATCTTCGACAAAGTATATGTTGAAGGTGGTAAACTGATTAACGAAAACGTACAAAGCACTGTGATTCCTGCCGGTGGCGCCGCCATGATCGAATTCAAAGTCGATATTCCAGGCAGCTACACTATAGTTGACCACTCTATCTTCCGTGCGTTCAACAAAGGTGCTTTGGGTCAATTGAAAGTTGAGGGTAACGAAAACCCTGAAATCATGACCAAAAAACTGAGCGACACCGTTTACCAACCTGCCGGTGCTGCCGCTTCTGCTCCAGCCGCTGCGTCTGCCGCACCTGCTGCTTCTGAAGCCGCTAAATAATCCCTCGGTTTAATACGCCAAGCCACTGCTACTCTTCTCTTAGAGTCGCAGTGGCTTCCATCACAATTAATCTTCCTATTCAATCAGACAGATTGATTTTTCAGACGGCCTTGTTATGATTAGGCTATCTTAAAAATAAATTTTCTGTTTCAATCGATAATAAGGGCGTACCATGAAACTCATACGACTCCTCCTCTTAGGCAGTGCCTTAATCTGCGGCAATACATTTGCAGCCGAAATGGTAAAAATCGAAGGAGGCAGCTATCGCCCTCTCTATCTTAAAAAAGAGACTTCCCTTATTAAAGTCAAACCCTTCCAACTTGACAAATATCCTGTAACCAATGCTGAATTTGCCGAATTTGTGAAAACACATCCACAATGGCAAAAAGACAAAATTAGCTCTAAACAAGCTGAAAAAGCTTACCTGAAACATTGGGTAAAAAACGGCAGCAACAGTTATGCGCCTAAAGCCAGCGAACTCAAACACCCGGTAACCAATGTTTCATGGTTTGCCGCCAATGCCTACTGCGTTTCCAAAGGCAAACGCCTGCCGACTATTGACGAGTGGGAATTTGCAGGCTTGGCTTCTACCACTCAAAAAGACGGCTCTGCCGAACCCGGCTACAACCGCACCATCTTGGATTGGTATGCAGACGGTGGCCGCAACGGTCTGCACGACATCGGTAAAAACAAACCCAACTATTGGGGCGTATACGATATGCACGGCCTGATTTGGGAATGGACTGAAGACTTCAACAGCAGCCAACTCTCAGCCGGCTCATCCAACACACAAATGTTCTGTAGCGGCGCATCCGTAGGCTCAAGCGACCCATCCAACTATGCTGCTTTCTTGCGCTACGGCATCCGCACCAGCCTGCAGTCCAAATATGTTTTAAATAACTTGGGCTTCCGCTGTGCGAGCAAATAAAGTTTAGTTTTTTATCACCAAAGCAGCTTTGGCGGTACTGGAAGGTATCGCCGCTTTTTTTGGCCATCTGAAAAGATATGGCGCACAAAGACAAATTGTGGCATAATCCGCCCGTCTTTCTAAAAAGGCACTTAGGAGTTTGCTTAGGTCGTTTGGCTTGGCAAACTTGTCCGAACCTGAAAAGGTTCTTTTATTTTCGGAGTTATCCATCATGGCATTGACCGTAGAACAAAAAGCACAAATTGTTAAAGATTTCCAACGTAAAGAAGGCGATACTGGTTCTTCTGAAGTACAAGTCGCTCTGTTGACTTTCCGCATCAACGACCTGACTCCTCACTTCAAAGCCAACCCTAAAGACCACCACAGCCGTCGCGGCCTGTTGAAAATGGTTAGCCAACGTCGTCGCCTGCTGTCTTACCTGCGCCGTACTCAGCCTGATACTTACCGTACACTGATTACCCGCCTGGGTCTGCGTAAATAATTTATGCTTAAATCAACACCGCCTTTGGGCGGTGTTTTTATTCACATGCCCATGCCGTCTGAAACACAGGCCTACTCTGTGTTATACTTCCACACGCTTAAGCAGCAAGGCTTAAACTCCCAATCACTCCTTAAAGCTCCCATCAAAGCGAGAATCTGAATTGTCTGTTCATTCCATGTTGCACTCAGGAAAATTTTGGCTGAAAACCCTGGTTTTCAGCATTACCGCGCTTTTATGCCTCGCGGCGGTATTGAGTGCCTTAATGTTCCGCATATTCAACACAGAAAACATCGACGCATTCATACAAAAAAACTTTTCCGCCCATGGCTGCCAAATCAAATACAACGCCACTATCGACAGAAAATGGCTGCCGCGCCCCACGCTGATTTTAAAAGACCTCAGCCTTTCCTCTTCCGAACCTGACACACCGACGCTGAACATCGCCGAATCCAAAATGGGCTTTGGTTGGAGCAGCCTATGGTCGGATACGCCCATAATTGAGAAATGGATTCTTTCAAACCCGACACTGACACTGGACTCAAAACACCATCTGCCCGCCTGCCTGCAACAAGACCCATCGTCAAAAGAAAGTTTTCAGCTCAACCGCATCATCATCAATAACGGCAGCATCCGTTATCACACTAAAGAGCAAAATATTGCCTTAAACAATCTGCAATTTTCCCTGCAGCAAGCCGATTCAGACGGCCATCCCTTCGACATCAGCGGCACACTGCAAAACATCGGCAATCCTATCAGTTGGCAGGGTGCAGGCTATCTGGTACCCAACAATGCCGGTTGGAGTGTTCCCGCCCTTAAGCTGAACCTGCAAACCGTATTACTCAAAAACAAGCTGGATGCCCAAATCGCAGGCAGCCTTAATTGGCAAAACCAAACCGCCCTACTCCGCGACTTCAATCTGCAAGCCGAAAGCGGCTTTCAAAACTTGCATATCAACGCACGTTCGCCCTTATTGCAATTCAAAAACGGCTATTTACACCTTAATACACTCAACGGCGCATTGACCGCCGGCAGCGAAAACAACCAATGGGACGGCTCATTCAAACTGGACAAAGCCAACCTCTACGCAACCGTTTTAACCGCCGCTAATTTTGAACTCAAAGGCAGCCATAAAAACGACCGCCTCCAAACCAACTTTACCTTTTCCAGCCCGTTGGTTTGGCAAAAAGGCAAAGGCATCGATGCGCCCAAACTGCACCTCAGCACCCTGCAAGACACCATCAACCGCCTTCCCCGTCCACGCTTCATCAGCACACTCGAAGGGCAGGCCAACTTCAGCCTGAATACATGGGAAGGCCGTCTGAAAGGCGCATTTGACAGACAAGCCCTCGCCTTGGCTTTTAAATACCAACGCGACGCCCAACCGCGTCCGCACCTTGACGCCGGTATCGCCTTACAAAAACTTAATCTGACCCCTTACTTAGAAGACCTGAAAACCCAGCCGTCACTCAGTCTTCCTTCCCTGCTGGCCAAATCCTGGCTGCCCGACATTGAGGCCAACCTCCAAATCGGCACCATTCAAACTGCCGGCCTGCAACTTGAAAACGTCGAATCCCTGCTTACCGCAGATAAAGAACATATCGCCCTGCACCGTTTCAAAGCCGGGCTTTATGGCGGCAAAACAGAAGGCGGACTGAGTATTGCGGCCACCGAACCCGCTTCCTACCACCTTCAGCAAAACGCAAAAGGCATACAAATTCAGCCGCTGCTGCAGGACTTGTTCGGCTTCCACAGCTTCAGCGGCAGCGGCGACGCCGTTATCGACATTCAAACTTCCGGTAACGACCGCGCGCAAATGATACAAGCCCTAAACGGCAGCCTGCTCCTCGATATTACCAACGGCGCATGGCACGGCATCGATATGGACAGCATTCTGAAAAACGGCATCTCTTCGGAAAAAATCGACAACAGCAACCTCAAAACCCCTTTCCATCATTTCATCCTTAATAGTGAAATCGAGAAAGGCATCAGCCATCATATCAACACCGAACTGTTTTCCGACAGCCTGCACGTTGTCAGCAGCGGCTATACCGATTTGAATACCCAAAAGCTGTCCGAAAACCTGCTTATCAGCAACGTACTGCAACCCAAAAACAAACCGTTTCCCCTCAAAATCGGCGGAACCGTACAAAACCCTTCCATTACCCTTGATTACAGCCGCTTGACCAATGGCATGAACACACCGGCAGAAAAACAAAAAGCCCTGCAAGAAACCATACAAGAACAATGGAAGTGGCTCAAACCGCGCTAAATTTTCAAATTAAAGGCCGTCTGAAACCCAAAAGTTTCAGACGGCCTTTTAACAGATGTATTGTCAGAATAAGATGTTTACTTAGGAATGACCATATACACAATCAGTGCAACAATGACGGCAGACCATACGGTCAACATTATCAAGCCTTCTTTGGAGAGTTTTCTTTTTCTCCAATCGAGCCTCAATATTTCTACCGTACCTTCAAACACTGCCCCAATCATTTCCATCACGATTTGAAGTATAAATTCCAATAGAAATGACATCTACAAGCCTAAACTCTCCCAAATCTCATCGATTTTGGCCGTAACGGCAGGGTCTTTTTTGATCACACGACCCCATTCGCGGTCGGTTTCGCCCGGCCACTTGTTGGTCGCATCCAAACCCATTTTGCCGCCGAGTCCGCTGACGGGGCTGGCGAAGTCGAGGTAGTCGATGGGCGTGTTTTCCATCAAAACGGTATCGCGTACGGGATCCATGCGCGTGGTGACTGCCCAGATGACTTCTTTCCAGTCGCGCACGTTCACATCGTCATCCACCACGATGATGAATTTGGTGTACATAAACTGGCGCAGGAACGACCAGCAGCCCATCATCACGCGCTTGGCGTGTCCGGCGTACTGTTTTTTCATGCTGACCACCGCCATGCGGTAGGAGCAGCCTTCGGGTGGCAGATAGAAATCGGTGATTTCGGGGAACTGCTTTTGCAAAAGCGGGACGAACACCTCGTTCAACGCCACGCCCAAAACAGCAGGCTCATCGGGTGGTTTGCCTGTGTAGGTAGAGTGGTAAATCGGGTTTTCACGCATGGTGATGCGTTCGACCGTAAACACAGGAAAATGGTCCTGCTCGTTGTAATAGCCCGTGTGGTCGCCGTATGGGCCTTCCAGCGCGGTTTCGTTTGGATGAATCACGCCTTCCAACACGATTTCAGCACGGGCAGGCACTTGCAAATCATTGCCGATACATTTTACCAGCTCCGTCCGCGAACCACGCAACAGTCCGGCAAATTGGTATTCGCTCAAGGTATCGGGTACAGGCGTTACCGCTCCGAGAATAGTGGCAGGGTCGCAACCGAGTACGACGGCGACAGGATACGGCGTATCGGGATTGAGTTTACGGAACTCCTGATAATCCAACGCGCCACCGCGATGCGACAGCCAGCGCATAATCAGTTTGTTTTTGCCGATTAATTGTTGGCGGTAAATACCGAGATTTTGGCGTTTTTTGTGTGGACCGCGCGTGACGGTCAAGCCCCACGTTACCAGCGGCGCAACGTCTTCCGGCCAGCAATGCTGAATCGGAAGTTTATACAAATCAACGTCTTCGCCTTCCCACACGATTTCCTGACACGGCGCATTTTTCACCACGTTCGGCGCCATGCTCCAAATATCTTTCAACAGCGGCAGTTTGGAAAACGCGTCTTTAATGCCTTTGGGCGGTTCGGGTTCTTTCAAATACGCCAGCGTCTGCCCGATTTCGCGCAGCTTGGACACACTGTCCGCACCCATGCCCAGCGCCACGCGTTCGGGCGTGCCGAACAGATTCGCCAACACGGGATAATCGTAGCGCGTACCGTCGGGCTTAATCGGGTTTTCAAACAGCAACGCCGGCCCCTCGGCGCGCAATACGCGGTCGGCGATTTCGGTCATTTCCAAATGCGGCGACACCGGATGCTGAATGCGCTTGAGTTTGCCATCAGCTTCCAATCCGGCGATAAATTCTCGCAAATCTCTGTATTTCATGATTTCATTTTCCTGAACAGGCCGTCTTAAAACAGACCGCCATTTCGGGTTTGAAAGATAAACCAGTGGCTATTGTACCTGCCAAATCCGTCTATATCCCAACTTTCCGCGTCCGAATTTCCATATTTTTTGCAAACTACCGTCAAATTTGAACAATATCTGCTTGTGATTGCTTTCAGACGGCCTTATCTTTGGTAGAATTCCAACTTAATCCAGTCATCAATCAATATCTATCGTGGGACGGCGGCCATGTTTGCATTTTTAGAATCTTTTTTCGTTGAATACGGCTATGCAGCCGTGTTTTTCGTTTTGGTTATTTGCGGCTTCGGCGTGCCGATTCCTGAAGATTTGACGCTGGTAACCGGCGGTGTGATTTCCGGCCTGGGTTATACCAACTCGCATATTATGTTTGCCGTCGGTATGCTCGGCGTATTGGTAGGTGACGGCTTTATGTTTGCGGCCGGCCGGATTTGGGGGCAAAAAATCCTTAAATTCAAACCAATTGCGCGCGTGATGACGCCCAAACGCTATGCCCAAGTACAGGAAAAATTCGACAAATACGGAAACTGGGTTTTATTCGTCGCCCGTTTCCTGCCCGGCCTGCGTACTGCAGTTTTCGTGACCGCAGGCATCAGCCGCAAGGTTTCCTACCTGCGCTTCATCCTGATGGACGGTTTGGCCGCGCTGATTTCCGTTCCGGTTTGGATTTATTTGGGTGAATACGGCGCACGCAATACCGACTGGCTGATGAAAAAAATGCACAGCCTGCAATCAGGTATCTTTATCGTACTGGGCATCGGCGCAGTCATTGTCGGTTGGATTTGGTGGAAAAAACACCGCCGCCACACCTTCTTCCGCGAGAAGCTGCACGAAAAACGCGCGGCAAAAGCCAAAAAACAAACCAATCAATAAATCATTCCAGGCCGTCTGAAACACTTCCCCTCTTTCAGACGGCCTTAATCATTCATCAGAAACACCATGAAACAAAAAATCTTCGTCCTCTACACCGGCGGCACCATTGGCATGACCCAAAGCAGCGCTGGCCTGCGTCCCGATACCGCTCTCGTCGATAAAGCCCTTACCCCCTTTTCAGACGGCCTTGATTTCGTATGGCACGTTTGTCAGCCGCTCATCGATTCTTCCGCGGTAACGCTGCAAAACCAACGCGACTGGTTGGAGCTTATTATCGCCAAGCTGCCTGACTATGACGGCATTTTGGTGTTGCACGGCACGGATACCATGGCATACACCGCCAACCTCTTCGCCCTCTCGCTGCAAGGTTTGGACAAACCCGTTATCCTGACCGGCTCGCAATGGCCTTACGATGCCGCCAACAGCGATGCGCCGCGCAACCTGGCCACCGCCGTTTCCGCTTTCTCGCTCAAGCTCAAACAAGTGGCGATTGCCTTTGACGGCAAGCTCTTCCCTGCCGTCGGCAGCAGCAAGGTCAGCACCGAGACCGCCGCAGGTTTCGACAACTTGCATTTTGGCGCGCTCGCCGAATGGGAGGAAAACAAAGGTTGGCACAATATCCGTACCGCCCCGACCCAACATTCAGACGGCCTCAAACCGCGTCTTCCAAATCCTGAAGCCAAAGTTTCCGTCCGCACGCTGATTCCCGGTTATGCCGCGCAAGAACTTTCAGACGGCCTGCCCCACCTTTACGCCCAAGCCCTGATTCTGCAAAGCTACGGCCACGGCAATGCGCCAAGCAACGATACATTTGTCCGAGCCGTCCAAGCCTTTACACAACAAGGCAAGTTGTTGCTCAACATCAGCCAAGTGCCGCAAGGTTGCGCCGCCGCCGTCTATGCCCAAGGCGATGCTTTGCGTCAGGCAGGCATCATCAACGGCGGCAAATGCAATCTTGAAACGGCCACCGCGCTGATGACCCTTGCCGTATCGCATGACTGGGATGCGGATAAGGTGCAACAAGAATTGAGACAATTAAATCTGCTGTAAACCGCCATTTAATATGACTTTCACCGACACCCACTGCCATCTTGCCGACCCCAAACTTGCCAGCACGCTGCCTACTGTGCTTGCCGAAGCGCAAGCCGCCGGTGTGGCGCGTTTTATTGTACCGGCTACGTCCCCAAAAGATTGGCACTCTGTTGCGCAGTTGGAAAGGCCGTCTGAAAACATCCATATTGCTTTGGGCATTCATCCGTGGTTTTCAGACGGCCTCAACGAAACGGCATTCCAAGAGTTAGAGAAAGAATTAATCCGGCATCCGCAAGCATGGGTTGGCGAAATCGGTTTGGATTTTTATGGAAAAGAGCAAACCCAAGCACAACGCAACACGCAGACTGACGTCTTTATCCGCCAACTTACCCTCGCCCAACACCTCAACCGCCGTGTCATCATTCATAATCTGAAAGCCACCGCCGCCATTGCCGCCGCCGTCAAAACCGCCGGTTTCACGCAAGGCGGTATCGTCCACGCCTTCTCCGGCAGCGTAGAAGAAGCGCGGATTTTGGTGAAACTCGGCTTCAAAATCGGCATAGGCTCGCTGCTGCTCAATCCCAATGCCAAAAAAGTCCGTGCCGCCTTACAAGCCTTAGACGACACGGATTTCGTTCTCGAAACCGACAGCCCCTTTATGTTCGGCCACGAAACCAATACCCCGGCCAACATCCGCCGTATCGCCGAAATTGCCGCCGAACTACGCGGCGTACCGCTGGCACAACTGGCCGAGATAACCGAGCAAAACGTGGATTCCCTGCTCCATACTTCCCCTTAATATGCCGGCCTCAAGGCATCAAAAAGCCTCGCCCGGCCGTTCCGTTTCCAAACCGACACACTCAGCCCTCCCTACCCCATGTTCATGAATAAAAAGCGATACAAGGCCGTCTGAAAAAATGTTTTTGGCACAAAATATCGTTCATTCCGTCATCTCGGCTTTTTAACACCGTATTTTCCTTTTGATTGATAAAAAGTATTACGCATATTATTGGGCAAACTTTTTATTTACGTTAAAATATGCTTTTTTTTGATAATAAGGCCGTCTGAAAAAGGCGGAAACTAATTATGACTGAACAACATACACACGCTTCCACCTGGAAGAGCAAAATCAATGCTCTCGGCCCGGGTATCATGATGGCTTCGGCGGCAGTCGGCGGTTCGCACCTGATTGCCTCCACGCAGGCAGGCGCACTTTACGGCTGGCAGCTTGCGCTGATTATTATTCTGACCAACCTGTTCAAATACCCGTTTTTCCGCTTCAGCGCACATTACACGCTGGACACAGGCAAAAGCCTGATTGAGGGCTATGCCGAAAAAAGCCGCGTTTATTTGTGGGTATTTTTGATTTTATGTATTGCATCGGCAACGATTAATGCCGGTGCAGTCGCCATCGTTACCGCCGCCATCGTCAAAATGGCGATCCCGTCGCTGACTTTCGATGCTGGCATGGTGTCCGTCATGATTATGGTTTCCTGCCTGCTGATTTTGGCAAGCGGCCGCTATAAAGCATTGGACAACGTTTCCAAAATCATCATCGTCAGCCTGACCATCGCCACCGTCGCCGCAGCCGCCGTGGCCATGTCTCGCGGCATGCAGATGAAACCCGACTTTATCGAGCCTACCCCATGGACACTGGCAGGCTTGGGCTTCCTCATCGCGCTGATGGGCTGGATGCCTGCGCCAATTGAAATTTCCGCCATCAACTCTTTGTGGGTTACTGAAAAACAACGCATCAACCCTTCCAGCTACCGCGACGGCATTTTTGACTTCAACGTCGGCTACATTACCAGCGCGATTTTGGCAGTCGTCTTCCTCGCCTTGGGTGCATATGTCCAATACGGCAACGGCGAAGAAGTGCAAATGGCGGGCGGCAAATATGTCGGCCAACTGATTAATATGTACGCCGTGACCATCGGCGACTGGTCGCGTCCACTGGTGGCATTTATCGCCTTTGCCTGTATGTACGGCACCACCATTACCGTAGTGGACGGCTACGCACGCGCGATTGCCGAACCGGTACGCCTGCTGCGCAGTAAAGACAAAACCGGTAACGTCGAGCTGTTTGCTTGGAACATTTGGGTCGCAGGCTCAGGCTTGGCCGTGATTTTCTGGTTCAACAGCGCAATGGCGGAGCTGCTCAAATTCGCCATGATTACCGCTTTCGTTGCCGCCCCTGTGTTCGCTTGGTTGAACTACCGCCTCGTCAAAAGCGACAAACGCCACAAATTGACCATGGGCATGAACTTCCTCGCCATTATCGGTTTGATTTATTTGACCGGCTTTACCGTTTTGTTCCTACTGAACCAAACAGGCATTTTGGCTGCGCCTAAATAAGCACATATGAAAAAAGGCCGTCTGAAACTTCAAAACAGGTTTCAGACGGCCTTTCCAATCCATCATATCTTTTTGAATTTTCATTCAAACCCATTATAATAACGCCTTATTTCGCCGTTGCAGACCACTCGACGGCATCCGTATTTTGGAAAATTTATGAAGCCGTCTATCTTAGAAAAACTACAACAACTCAGCGACCGACTGGAAGAAGTCACGCATTTGCTCGGACAGCCCGAAGCCACGTCCGATATGGACAACTACCGCAAGCTCACGCGCGAACACGCCGAATTGACGCCCGTGGTCGAAGTGTTTCAAAACTATCAACTGGCGCAAAGCGACTTGGCGGATGCCGAAGAAATGCTGTCCGATCCCGAAATGAAAGACTTTGCCGCCGAAGAAATCGAAGCGGCGAAAGCCAAAATCGACACACTCGATACCGAACTGCAAAAACTCTTGCTGCCCAAAGATGCCGACGACGACAAAAACATCTTCATCGAAGTGCGCGCCGGAACGGGCGGCGACGAAGCCGCGCTGTTTGCAGGCGATTTGCTGCGCATGTACAGCCGCTACGCCGAGCGCAACCGCTGGCAGGTCGAAATCGTTTCCGCCAACGAAAGCGAGTTGGGCGGCTATAAAGAAGTCATCACCCGCATCGTCGGTTTGGGTGCGTACAGCCGTCTGAAATTCGAATCCGGCGGCCACCGCGTGCAGCGCGTCCCCGCCACCGAAAGCCAAGGCCGTATCCACACCTCAGCCTGCACCGTCGCCGTCATGCCCGAAGCGGACGAACTCGAAGACATCGAGTTGAACCCGGCCGACCTGCGCATCGACACCTTCCGCGCATCCGGCGCGGGCGGTCAGCACATCAACAAAACCGACTCCGCCGTCCGCATCACCCACCTGCCCACCGGCATGGTGGTCGAATGCCAAGACGGCCGCAGCCAACACTCCAACAAGGCGCAGGCGATGAAAGTCCTCGCCGCCCGCTTAAACGACGCGCAAAAACGCGAAGCCCAAGCCAAAGAAGCCGCCGAACGCAAATCCCTCATCGGCAGCGGCGACCGCAGCGAGCGCATCCGTACCTACAACTACCCCCAAGGCCGCGTGACCGACCACCGTATCAACCTCACCTTGCACAAACTGGATTTTGTGATGGACGGCGACTTGGAAGAAATCACCAATGCCCTGATTGCCGAGCATCAAGCCGAGCTTTTGGCGGCAATGGGGGATTGATATTTGCCTCACTCTGATCATCATTACCAATATAAAAGCCGTCTGAAATGTAAATTTCAGACGGCTTTTATTTAAAAACAAACAAACCTATAAAACAGTATTTATTTTGAGATTTGCTCCAAGGTCTGGATCATCAATAATTTAAAAGACTGTTGTAAAGGTTCAGGAAGTTGTAAAAAAATCAGTTCGACCGGCATTTCTTCTAAATCCTTTAATGTATTGTTTTGCTGTCTTTCCAAGTATTCTGCTAGCAGAAAAATAGACGAAACACGGCATCCCAATGCATCAGCAAGATATTTTAAGATAGCCTCACTGTATCCTTGATTACCATTCTCAAGATTGGAGATATTACTTTTCGAAGTATTTGCAAAATCAGCAAGTTGCTGCTGTGTCCAACCTTTTTGTTTTCTCAAAAATCTAATTGCACGACTTATATTCATGCAAAAGATATTAGAGAGAAATAGATTCAATTGAAATTGTATTACTGTACTTCTTGACATAAAAATACTTAAATGCAATACTTCATACAGTTTTACTGTACTTTTCCATTTTTATGAAACTTTAAATCTTGAGGTGACCAAATGAAAATTAAACACTATCTCTTTGCTGGGATTTTACCAGTGATGTTATTAACTGGTTGTATGGGGGGCTTACCTTCATGCGGTTCAAGTGATGCAGAAGATTTGGTTAAAAAAATCATTAACCAACGCTCATTTCTTTTAGGTCAATTTGTTTCATTGGATGATGTGGAAGAAACTGCCGTTAATCATGATGCCGAAATAAGAGTATGTTCTGCCAAATTGACCACAACAAAAGGAAGTGAAAACATCACTTACTCAATCAAATGGCAGAATAAAGATAAAAGTAGTTTCTACTTAGAAATCAATTAAATATTAGGAGTGATACAAATGAAGGGACAAATTTTAGACTTTTCAATTCAAAACGGTGGTGGTCTGATCAACGGGGAGGATGGTAAGCGTTATCCATTTAAAAGCGAAGAATGGAAAGAACAAAACATTCCTACTCGAGGCATGAATGTTGATTTTGATATTAATGGAGATGGTCAGGCTATTGGTATTTACAAGGCACTAAATAGCAGTTCATCTAATAATGTCGTAAATGCATTCAATACTGTGGCGCAATCCAGAAATGAAAATGGACAATTATCACTGTTTGCCTTATTTTTGGAAACGCTATCTAAACGTTATGCACAATTTTCAGGGAGAGCATCCAAACGAGAATTTTGGGGATATACACTCTTTAGAATAATTGCAGATTTTTCCATTTTTATTGTCGCAATAATAATGTCTGAAATTAGCAGAAGTCTTGGAGATATTTTCTTCCTCCTATATTACCTATTTGCTCTAGCTGTAATTATTCCATCTTTATCTGTCGTTATTCGACGTCTCCATGATATAGGAAAATCAGGTTGGTGGTTTCTCATTATACTTATTCCTATTATTGGCCCAATCTGGCTAATTGTTTTGATGTGCCAACCATCCTTCAATGGGGATAATCAATGGGGTAGTATGCCTGAAAACTAACCTTCTAGAGTAAGGCCATCTGAAACAAAAATTTCAGATGGCCTTTCCCAATGAATTAATCAAACTTTGTCTTACTCATTTCTATTTTACTGATACTCTAATACTTCCAAAAATTATGACTTAACCTTCAATCACTGATCTCCATTTCTAAATTACCTGAATACCAGAATTTCCCCTATGAACAGTATATTTAAAATAGTGCGATCTTTTTTAAAATTAAAAAATATTTATTTTGAGTAAATATATAAACTGACACTTTTAGAGAAAATCATGATGCCCTGATTGCCGAGCATCAAGCCGAGCTTTTGGCAGCAATGGGGGATTGATGGATTTGGTCCATTGCGTTTATACTTTTCAGACGGCCTGATGACATATGTCAATATGGCTGTGTATATGTTATCCCAAAGTGATAAAATGCAGCACCAGCTGCGCCACAGCAACACCCTTCTACAATCACCGAAAGAGAGGACACAAAATGGCAAAAATCCTGATCGCACCGGTATCTACCGGCCTGAGCGCCGATGCAGCGGCAAAAGCATTTGCAGCGGCATTGAATGCACAAGTTTTCCAAGCCGTTGACTCTACTACAGAAGCCCTGTTGGCTCAAGGCAAGAGCGACGACTGGTTTGACGCACTTGTCGGTAAAGTTGCAGCATTGAACGCAGATAACCTCGTTATCGAAGGCATTACTCCTGATGCGGACAAATTGTTCTTGGCAGGCAAAAACGTCGAATTGGCGCTGTCTTTGGACGCAGGCGTTGTATTGGCGCTGAAATCCGACAACACCGATGCAGCCGCCATCGCCCAACAATTAAACCTCGCCAAACAGCTCTACACCAATTCCCCCGGCGTATTGGAAGGTTTCATCATTGACGGCGTAGCCGCCGCTTTAGGCGCACAAGTTGCCGAGCAAACCGGCCTGACTTTCTTCGGCTCCAGCGACAAGTTGCAAGACGTATCCGCTTTGGCCAAACGCGAAGCCAAACGCCTGTCTCCTGCCCAATTCCGTTACAACCTGATCGATTTCGCACAAAAAGCCAATATGCGCATCGTTCTGCCTGAAGGCGCCGAACCGCGCACCGTCGCCGCCGCCGCCATCTGTCACGAAAAAGGCATCGCCCGTTGCGTACTGTTGGCGACCCGCGAAGAAGTTGAAGCCGTAGCGAAAGAGCGCGGCATTTCCCTGCCTGATTCTTTGGAAATCATTGATCCTGCTTCTTTGGTTGAGCAATACGTCGAGCCTATGTGTGAATTGCGCAAATCCAAAGGCCTGACTCCGGAAGATGCCCGCAAACAGCTGCAAGATACCGTCGTACTGGGCACCATGATGATGGCTCAAAACGACGTGGACGGTTTGGTTTCCGGTGCAGTCCACACCACTGCCAACACCATCCGCCCTGCCCTGCAACTGATTAAAACCGCTCCTGGTGCAAGCCTCGTATCCAGCGTATTCTTCATGTTACTGCCTAACCAAGTATTGGCATTTGCCGACTGCGCGGTTAATCCGAACCCAACACCGGAACAACTGGCCGACATCGCCATCCAATCTGCCGACAGCGCCAAAGCTTTCGGTATCGATCCGAAAGTGGCCATGATTTCCTACTCCACCATCAACTCAGGCAGCGGCCCTGATGTCGATGCCGTGATCGAAGCAACCAAACTGGCGAAAGAGAAACGCCCTGATTTAGCTATCGAAGGTCCGTTGCAATACGATGCAGCTACCGTTCCATCTATCGGCAAATCCAAAGCTCCGGGCAGCGCTGTTGCCGGTCAAGCAACCGTTTTGGTTTTCCCAGACCTCAATACCGGCAACTGTACTTACAAAGCCGTACAACGCAGCGCCAACGTCCTGAGCGTAGGCCCGTTGCTGCAAGGCTTGCGTAAACCGGTTAACGACTTGTCCCGCGGCGCATTGATTGAAGACATCGTCTTCACCATCGCCCTGACTGCCGTTCAAGCCAAACAAATGCAAGGCTGATTGACAAGCTGATGCTTTGAAATCAAAGGCCGTCTGAAACCGATGTTTCAGACGGCCTTTCGTATCTTTGCGCCAACTATATTATAATTCGCCATTATTTTCTGAAAGACTGCCCCGATGACTGCCTACCAGCAACAACTAGCCGACAAAAAGCAATATCTTCAGCAACTTTTCCAAGGACTGGATTTTCCAGAAATCGAAGTCTTTGAATCTCCGGAACAGCATTACAGAATGCGTGCCGAGTTCCGCATCTGGCATGAAGGCGGCGAAATGTTTTACGCCATGTTTGAACGCGGGCAAAAGGCAAGCGGGGCAAGCCTGATCCGTTGCGACCAATTTCCTGCCGCGTCCGAATCCATCAATGCCTTGATGCCGAAACTGATTGAAGCCGCATCCAATCATCCCGAGCTGAAAAACCGCTGGTACGCCGTCGAATTTTTATCCACTTTAGGCGGTGAAATGCTAGTGACCATGATTTACCACAAGAAGCTGAACGAAGTATGGCAACAAGCCGCGCAAGAGCTGGCGCACAATTTGGGCATTCATATCATCGGCCGCAGCCGCGGACAAAAAATCGTATTGAGCCAAGATTTTGTGACCGAAGCATTGACAGTCAACGGCAAGACCTTCCGCTATCGTCAAATCGAAGGCAGCTTTACCCAACCCAATGCCCAAGTGTGCCAAAAAATGCTGACGTGGGCGTGTGATGCCGCGCAAAACTTAGGCAAAGACATGCTTGAGCTGTACTGCGGCAACGGCAATTTCACCCTGCCGCTTTCGCAACATTTCAATCAAGTGTTGGCGACCGAAGTTTCCAAAACTTCCGTCAATGCCGCCCAGTGGAATATTGAAGCCAACCAAATTACCAATCTCAAAATCACCCGCCTGTCTGCGGAAGAGTTTACCGAGGCCTACACGCAAAACCGTGAATTCCGCCGTCTGCAAGAACAAGGCATCGACTTGAAAGACTATGATTTTTCAACTATTTTCGTTGATCCTCCGCGCGCTGGTGTCGATGATGAGACGCTCAAATTGGTTGCCCGATTCGACAACGTTCTCTATATTTCCTGCAATCCTGAGACCCTGCGCGCCAACCTCGACACGCTCTGTCAAACCCATACCATCGAACGCGCCGCCCTGTTCGACCAATTCCCATTTACCCACCATATCGAAAGCGGCGTTTGGTTGAAGAAAAAATAAAACCATACAAAAAGGCCGTCTGAATGTTCAGACGGCCTTTAATTAACAGCATATTAAGCGATTTTCAAATCAATCCGCTTCCAAAACCACTTTCATGACTTGGTTTTCAGCAGCGTGTTTGAATACATCGTAAGCTTTTTCCAATTCGCTGAATTTGAAATGGTGGGTCATCATTTTGGTGTAATCCACTGAGCTGCTGGAAATGGCTTTCATCAGCATTTCGGTGGTATTGGCGTTAACCAGGCCGGTAGTAATGGCAAGGTTTTTAATCCACAGTTTTTCCAGTTTGAAATCAACGGATTGACCATGTACACCAACCACAGCAATATGACCGCCGGGTTTCACGATGTCTTGGCACATATTCCAAGTCGCAGGGATACCGACTGCTTCGATGGCGCAATCTACGCCGTCTTCGCCGACGATAGCGGCAACTTGTTTGCTTACGTCGCCGGAAGTCGGGCTGATGGTATGGGTTGCGCCCAATTCTTTCGCCAGTTTCAAACGGTTTTCGTCCATATCGCAAACAATGATGGCGGCAGGGCTATACAGTTGCGCAGTCAACAACGCAGACATACCAACAGGGCCTGCACCTGCGATGAATACGGTATCGCCGGGTTTCACATCACCGTATTGCACGCCGATTTCGTGGGCGGTCGGCAAGGCATCGCTCAACAGCAAGGCAACTTCTTCATTGACGTTGTCAGGCAGCGGAACCAAGCTGTTGTCGGCATAAGGCGTACGGACGTATTCGGCCTGAGTACCGTCAATCATATAGCCCAAGATCCAACCGCCGTTGCGGCAGTGTGAATAAAGTTGGATTTTACAGTTGTCGCAAGTACAGCATTTGCTGACACATGAAATAATGACTTTATCACCGACTTTGATGTTTTTTACAGCATCGCCGACTTCTTCTACAATACCGATGCCCTCATGACCGAGAATGCGACCGTCGGCAACTTCAGGGTTTTTACCCTTCCAAATACCCAAGTCAGTACCGCAAATCGTGGTTTTAACGATTTTGACGACTGCATCGGTCGGATCGATAATTTGAGGGCGGGGTTTTTCTTCAAAACGGATGTCGTTTGCGCCGTGATAAACCATTGCTTTCATGTGAATCTCCTTGAGCGGTTAATAAATTTTAACAATACAGCGTAAATCCACGTTAACTATATTTATATACCCCTCTACCAGATAAGTCAATCCTGATTATTATTTTGCATATTATACCGTAACATACTGTTTTGAAAATAAATAATTAAAAAGTAAATATTAATGGACACACCTACATCCTTTGCACGACAACTCATCGATTGGCAGCGGCAGCATGGCCGTCACGACTTGCCTTGGCAGGTCAAAGACCCTTATTCCGTCTGGCTTTCAGAAATCATGCTCCAACAAACGCAGGTTGCTACCGTATTGGACTACTATCCGCGTTTCTTAGCCAAATTCCCAACCGTACAATCGCTTGCCGCCGCACCGCAAGACGAGGTTTTATCCTTGTGGGCAGGCTTGGGCTATTACAGCCGCGCACGCAACCTGCACAAAGCCGCGCAACAAGTCGTCGGACAATTCGGCGGCATCTTTCCTTCCGAACGCAAAGACTTGGAAACGCTCTGCGGCGTAGGCAGAAGTACCGCCGCCGCCATTTCTGCCTTTGCTTTCAACCGACGAGAAACCATCTTGGACGGCAACGTCAAACGCGTTCTCTGCCGTGTCTTTGCCCAAGACGGCAATCCGCAAGACAAAAAATTTGAAAACTCGCTCTGGACACTTGCCGAAAGCCTGCTGCCGTCTAAAAACACCGATATGCCTGCCTATACACAAGGGCTGATGGATTTGGGCGCAACCGTCTGCAAACGGACAAAACCTTTTTGCCATCAATGCCCTATGGCAGACATCTGCGAAGCAAGAAAACAAAACCGCATTGACGAACTGCCCCGCAAAAAAACTGCTCCCGAAGTGCAAACCCTACCGCTTTATTGGCTGATTATTTATAACACTGACGGCGCATTATTGCTTGAAAAACGCCCTGCCAAAGGTATTTGGGGCGGTCTGTATTGCGTACCCTGTTTTGAAAAATTAGACGATTTGTATGCTTACGCCGAACGCTTCGGCATTGTTTCAGACGGCCTTGAAGAACAAACCACGTTTACCCACCGCCTGACCCACCGCTTATTGATGATTACCCCTTTTCAGACGCAACAAAGGCCGTCTGAACATCTTTCAGACGGCCTTTGGGTATCAGCGGAACATTTGGAGGATTATGGTTTGCCCAAACCTTTAATCAAATATTTGGCTAAAGGCTAAACCACCCTATTCCACAATCTCTTTAAATACAACTTCTTTCCCGCCGCGAATCAATACGGCAAAACCATCGCCAATCTGCCAACGCGAGCTTGGATTGGCGTACTCTACTCCCTGACTGCGCAAGCGGACTTGAACCAGTTTCTCAACCGTATTGCCTTCATGCAGCTCAACCATCATCGGGCTGTGGCTGTTGATATAAATTGCGGTAATCGTCCGACCTTGTGCGGATTGATAACGGACAGAATACGTCTGCGCCTGTGCAATGACCGGTAACGGCGCATCAGGGCGCACGGCCTTATACGAGCCGCACGCAGCGCACAAACTCAGGCACAAGGCGCAGATGATTTTGTTCAACATAGGCATAGATCAGTAATGGTGATGCGGAATCTCGCCATCAAGCCGGTAGTAAGTGCTGCAATACGGGCATTCAATCTCGCTGTTGGACTGAATCGGCAAGAACACGCGCGGATGGCCGTTCCATGTTTCATGATTAGGGCCGGAGCAATGCAGCGGCAAATCCTGCGGCTTGATGACTACAACGTTTTTTTCAGATTGTGTACTCATGGTTTGGTTCCTCACTATGTTTTCTTATCTTCTAATATTGTAAAGCAAAACGGCCGCTAGGTTCAGACTGAAAACATTATATAATCACTTTTTTCAGACGGCCTTTGATGATGACCACCCTGCTTAGCATTCAAGATTTCGACACTTCCGATTCCGCTTCATTTCTTTATACACTCAGCGCAGCCTATTTGGACCACACCGAACAGGCAGGCGACGAGGAAATGTCCGGCCTCAATGACGAACAGCATACATTAACCGCGCTCTGCTATCTCGACAGCCAAGTTCAAGAAGGCGGCTTCGTACAGCTTATCGCTTCAGGATACGGAGAATACATCTTCTGCAACCCGGTTGCCGACAGCCTGCGCCGCTGGCGCATCAAACCGATACCGAAAATCCTAGACAAAGCCAAAGCACTGTACGAAAAACACGGCGAAGCTATTGAAAAAATGGCAGACGAACAAAGGGATTTCGACGAAATCCGCAAAGCTTTTCCCGATTTTGAAGAACTTGATGGCGATTATTATGACGTTGCCGACGAAGACTTGGAAACCGCAGCAGCCTACGTTCAGGCAAATTGGGATAAATTTGCAAAACTGTCAGACTGAAACCTAAAACTTTGCCGGTTTGAATCATCCGTTCAAACCGGCAAAATTATAAGTGCATCACATTAACGTTTGTTTTTCTGATAAATCGGCATTACTTCAGGCAACATTTTGCGGATTGCATTGATACGCGCCTGATTAGTCGGGTGGGTCGACAAAATAGACAATGAGCTGCCGCCCTGTACTTTGTTCATTTTTTCCCACACGCTTACCGCAGCCTCAGGGTTGTAGCCTGCTTCAGCCATCAAACGCACACCGCCGGCATCCGCTTCGCTTTCCTGATGACGCGAGAACGGTTTGGTTGCCAACAAATCTGCACCCAAGCCGACCAAATCGCCATCCACACCGGTTGAGCTGGCCAAAATCGAACCGCCCAAGCCGGTCAATACTTGTCCGCCCAAAGCTTTTTTGCTGTGTTCTAATAAAGCATGGGTCATTTCATGGCCGACAACGGCAGCAATTTCATCATCCGTCAGCTTCAATTTTTCTACGATACCGGTGTACACAGCCATTTTACCGCCCGGCATCGCCCAAGCGTTCATTTCATTGCTGCGGATAACGTTCATCTGCCAATTGAAAGGCACACCGGTTTTGTTGGCACGTTCAGCATGAGGACGCAGGCGCGCAAACACGCGTTGAACGCGTTGAGCAGTTGGCGATGAAACATCCAAGGCTTTTTGACCACGCGCTTTTTGAATGACTTGTGAGTAACTTTTAGCTGCGTCTTCATTTAAAGTCGCGGTATCGTAGCCAACCATATCCGCTACGGAAGTACAGCCGGTCAACGCCAAAATCACGCCCATGCCGGCCCAATATTTTTTATTCCATTTTTTCAACATGTTTTCTCTCTGTGTTTTAAAATTAATGTAACGACATTGTAACCAAATTTAATACATTTGACACAAAAGGCCGTCTGAACGGTTTCAGACGGCCTTTAAGCGTAATATTTAAGAACGGCGCTGCAACATCCAAGACTCAATCTTACGCGCATCATTTACGCGGGTTGTAGAAGACGGAGAGTTGAGCAATACGATGGTAATCGGCTGATTCTGTACATTGGCCTTAACTACCATAGAACGTCCGGCTTCACGGATATAGCCGGTTTTCTGCAATTCGATATTCCAGCTGCCCTCACGCACCAAGGCGTTGGAGTTTTTATAGTTTTGGCGGCCATTTGCCGTCAACACCGAGCCGTAATTTGAAGTCGAATTTTTACGGATCAGCGGATATTTGCTGGCTGCCGCAACCATACGGTTCAAATCGCGTGCAGTGGAAACATTTTGGAAATTCAAACCGGTAGGCTCATAGAAACGGCTGCTGGTCATACCCAGGCTTTGCGCTTTGGCATTCATGGCCGCAACAAACGCACTCATACCGCCCGGATAGGTACGGCCCAATGCATGAGTGGCACGGTTTTCACTGCTCATCAGGCTCAGGTGCAACAGTTCGCCGCGTGTCAGTGTCGTGCCGATGCTCAAACGGCTGCCCGTACCTTTCAGACGGTCGATTTCAGCCTCGGTAATCGTGATAGGCTCGTTCATATCCAGATGCGCATCCAAAACCACCATCGCACTCATCAATTTGGAAATAGAGGCAATCGGCATGACACGATCAGGGTTTTTCTGATACAGCACTTCACCGGTTTTATTATTGAAAATCAAAGCCGATTGCGAAGACAGCAGAGGACCTGCCAAAGCGGCTTGAGCTTCGACTTGGTCGGCATGACTCAACGCAAAAGCTTCCATCGGGTCATTTTGCACTGGGAAATTTTGCTCCAAAAATTGTCCCAATACATCCATATCATCGGCAACGGCAGGCGCAGAAGCAAAGGCCAATGCCACACCTGTCCATACCATTCCTAAAGTTTTATAGAATTTCATATCTGCCAATTCAAAAAAATACATTTAATTCAACATTCTGTTAAATTTTTCGGCAATTGTAAAGCGAGTTGAGAAAACTTTGCGTTTGTTTGCGAGATATTCAAATCCAGTGCCCTCATCTGTTTCTCAGACGATACGGCGCGATACCTGCTCTGATTTGAAAAAACACAAGATAGTCATTATACTTAGGCACCTTTGTCAGAGGCATTCCCTCAATCCGGCAATACGCCCGAAATATCTGTTTCACCTTTACAACACAGCCTCCATACAACCATACGAAGAAATTATTATGTCTGAAGAAAAACGCACCTGTTCATTCTGCGGAAAGTCTGAAAACGACGTTAAAAATCTGATTGAAGGCGAACACGCCTTCATCTGCAACGAATGCGTGGAAACTTGCGGCCTGATGCTGCAAGACAACGAGTCCGGCGAGATTGAAAACGAATTTGCCAAAGTAAAAGAAGAAAATGCCGAGAAAAAACTGCCTACCCCTGCCGAAATCGTTGCCAACCTCAACGACCACGTTATCGGCCAGGAACACGCAAAAAAAGCGTTGGCAGTATCGGTTTACAACCACTACAAACGCCTGCGCCATCCAAAAGCAGACGGCAAGGTTGAATTGTCCAAATCCAACATCCTGCTTATCGGCCCTACCGGCTCAGGTAAAACCCTGTTGGCGCAATCTTTGGCGCGCAAACTAGACGTCCCTTTTGTCATGGCAGATGCCACAACTTTGACCGAAGCCGGTTATGTCGGTGAAGACGTCGAGCAAATCATCACCAAACTTTTGGGCAAATGTGATTTTGACGTTGAGAAAGCCCAGCGCGGCATCGTCTATATCGATGAAATCGATAAAATCTCACGCAAAAGCGACAATCCGTCCATCACGCGCGACGTATCCGGCGAAGGCGTGCAACAAGCCTTGCTGAAACTGATTGAAGGCACTGTAGCCAGCGTTCCTCCTCAAGGCGGCCGCAAACATCCGAACCAAGAATTCATCAATGTTGATACCACCAACATCCTCTTTATCTGCGGCGGCGCATTTGCCGGCTTGGAAAAAGTCATCCGCCAACGTACTGAAAAAGGCGGTATCGGCTTTGGTGCGGCGGTACACAGCAAAGATGAAAACGCCGATATTTCAGCCCTGTTTGAAACCGTCGAGCCTGAAGACTTGATTAAATTCGGTTTGATTCCCGAGTTGATCGGCCGTCTGCCCGTGATTGCCACATTAGCGGAATTGGACGAAGATGCTTTGGTCAATATCTTGACCGAACCGAAAAACGCCTTGGTCAAACAATATCAAACCTTGTTTGAAATGGAAGATGTCAGCCTTGAGTTTGAAGAAGACGCTTTGCGCAGCATCGCCAAACTGGCAATGGAACGCAAAACCGGTGCGCGCGGCCTGCGCTCTATCGTCGAACGCTGCCTCTTGGACACCATGTATGCCCTGCCAGATTTGAAAGACGTCGCCAAAGTCGTCATCAATAAAGAAGTGGTGGAAAAAGGCGATCAGCCAAAACTTTTCCGAAAAGACGGCAGCGAATACAAACAGTAAAACTGATTCTTTGAGGAAAAAGACGTGTAACCGTACACGTCTTTTTTTGAATTAAACCATGTTACCGAACAATTCCATATACGAAACAAAGGCCGTCTGAAACATATTCAGACGGCCTTTGTCTTCAAGTTGCTCTACAGCCTGCTTTCATCCGGAGTATTGATGAGCGAGACTGCCTTGAATTTTATGAAGCTTATTTTTTCACTTTTTTAGCAGCTTTTTTTGCAGGAGCGGCTTTAGCAGCAGGCTCGGATGCGGCAGCTTCAGGAGCAACAGCCTCAGGCGCTGCTACCGGTTCAGAGGCAGCAGTCTCGGAAGCAGCTGATTCAGCGGTACGTTGATAGCCTTTGTCTTTCATGCAGGCATCAAACACAGCGCGGTCAGCATTTTCACCAGATGCCTGTTGGCATTGGGTCATTGCTTCTTCAACAGTGACGCGTGGCGCTGCCGCTTCTTCAGCAGGTTTGGAAGAAGAACAAGCTGCCAACATCAGGCTACCGGTTGCAAGAGCGATCAATAAAGTTTTCATAATTGTATATTCCTAAATTTTAATTTTATGGTTTACCGTTAAACGGGAGATACAGGCTGTCAACCAGCCCTGCACCTCAATATTGAGTACCCAATTCCAATTTAGTTTCATTTTAGCCTGTAAGTTTTTGATAAATTAATCCTATTGACGTTAAGACAAATGCTTAATACTCAATAAACTCAAAACCTTGCCGATCAATTTATTTTTCTTCTCTTAGACTCTAAAATATCAAAATCAGGCCAATCAAAGCTGTCGCCATCATTTGGGGAGTCCTTCGTTTTATGGCATAATGGACTACTTGACGGATTTTCCGTACCCCATTTTTTTCAAACCGCAGAATCGACACCATACTGCGGTTTGTCCATTTCAGAATCAGATTTTTTCAGACGGCCTTATTATGCAAGAGGCCGTCTGAACAGAAAGCCGCTATTATGAATCCTTTCTCTTCACTCGGTTTAGGCAGCGAATTGGTCTCTGCCCTGACTGATCAGGGTTATGAAAACCCGACGCCCATCCAAGCCGCAGCCATTCCTAAGGCGTTGGCCGGACACGACCTTTTAGCCGCCGCCCAAACCGGCACAGGAAAAACCGCCGCCTTTATGCTGCCCAGCCTCGAACGCCTGAAACGCTATGCCACATCCAGCACTTCCCCGGCCATGCACCCCGTCCGCATGCTGGTATTGACCCCGACCCGCGAACTGGCCGATCAAATCGACCAAAACGTACAGGCATACATTAAAAACCTTCCTTTGCGCCACACCGTCCTCTTCGGCGGCGTCAATATGGACAAACAAACTGCCGACTTGCGCGCCGGTTGCGAAATCGTTGTTGCTACGGTTGGCCGACTGCTCGACCACGTCAAACAAAAAAACATCAATTTAAACAAAGTTGAAATCGTCGTACTCGACGAAGCCGACCGTATGCTGGATATGGGTTTCATCGACGATATCCGCAAAATCATGCAGATGTTGCCCAAACAGCGACAAACCCTGCTTTTCTCCGCCACTTTCTCACCGCCTATCCGCAAGCTTGCACAAGATTTTATGCACACGCCTGAAATGGTCGAGGTGGCTGCGCAAAACACCACCAACGCCAATGTCGAGCAACACATCATTGCCGTTGATGCACTTAAAAAACGCAACCTGCTCGAACGCCTGATTGTTGATTTGCATATGAATCAAGTTATTGTTTTCTGCAAAACCAAACAAAGCGTCGATCAAGTTACCCGCGACCTCGTCCGCCGCCATATCGCCGCGCAATCCATCCACGGCGACAAATCCCAACAAAGCCGACTGGAAACCCTCAATGCCTTTAAAGAAGGCACATTACGCGTTTTAGTTGCCACTGACGTTGCCGCGCGCGGCCTGGATATTGCCGAGTTGCCTTTCGTCATCAACTACGAGTTGCCGACCCAACCCGAAGACTACGTCCACCGCATCGGCCGTACCGGCCGGGCTGGTGCTGACGGCGTTGCCATTTCCTTGATGGATAAAACCGAACAAAAAATGTTTGAAGCCATTAAAGAGCTGACCGGCAGCGATTTGAAAGTAGAACGCATCGAAGGCTTCGAGCCGCATTGGTGGGGCAACGGCAACCAAGATGAAACTGAAACACACCAGAATCAACACAACGACAGCCGCTCCCGCCGTGATGACAGAAACAAACGCAGCGAATATGCGAGCAAGTCGGACAAAAACTCGAAAAAAACAGAAGACAAAAATGACCCGGGTATTGCCTGCGGCAAAATTGCCGGCAGAACACGCCGCAGCCGTCACGAGCGTCAGCCTTGCGCCCTACTCCAACCTGGTTTTGGCGTAAAATAAACCACGCTGTTTTGTACTAAAAGGCCGTCTGAAATATATCTTTCAGACGGCCTTTTATTAAACCTAAAATAAAAAGGACGTGATGAACACGTCCTTTATTTATCCTTTTCAGACGGCCTTGGTTATTTAAGGCCGGCTGAAAATCGGTTTACCTTGTTACATTAAACATTCACGGTCTCTGCTACTTCGTTGTAGCTGTCGATTTCGTTGAAGTTCATGTAGCGGTAGATTTGATCGCCCTGTTCGTTGATGATGCCGATATTAGCTTGGTATTCTTCAACGGTCGGGATTTTACCCAGTTTGGAGCAAATCGCCGCCAACTCAGCCGAGCCGAGGTAAACGAAGGTGTTTTTACCCAAACGGTTCGGGAAGTTACGGGTGGAAGTAGACATTACAGTCGCACCTTCGTGTACTTGTGCTTGGTTACCCATACACAATGAGCAACCCGGCATTTCCATACGCGCGCCTGCACGGCCGAGTACGCCGTAGTGGCCTTCGTCGGACAACTCTTTCGCGTCCATTTTGGTCGGCGGTGCCATCCACAGGCGGACGGGGATGTCGGACTTGCCTTCCAAGAGTTTGGAAGCAGCGCGGAAGTGGCCGATGTTGGTCATGCACGAACCGATGAACACTTCGTCGATTTTAGTGCCGGAACGTTCGGACATGAAGCATACGTCGTCCGGATCGTTCGGGCAGGCGATAATCGGCTCTTTGATATCGTCCATGTTGATTTCAATCACGGCAGCGTATTCGGCATCTTTATCCGCTTCGAGCAGCTCAGGATTTGCCAACCATTTTTCCATGGCTTTGATGCGGCGTTCCAAAGTGCGCGGGTCTTGATAGCCATCGGCAATCATGTTTTTCATCAACACGATGTTGGATTTCATGTACTCGATAATCGGCTCTTTGTTGAGCTTCACGGTACAGCCGGCGGCGGAGCGTTCGGCAGATGCGTCGGTCAATTCAAAAGCTTGTTCCACTTTCAAATCAGGCAGGCCTTCAATTTCGAGGATACGGCCGGAGAAGATGTTTTTCTTACCGGCTTTGGCCACGGTCAGCAAACCTTGTTTAATCGCGTAAAGCGGAATGGCGTTCACCAAATCGCGCAGGGTTACACCTGGTTGCAGCTTGCCACTGAAGCGTACCAATACGGACTCAGGCATATCGAGCGGCATCACGCCGGTGGCAGCTGCGAAAGCAACCAAGCCGGAACCAGCAGGGAAGGAAATACCGATAGGGAAACGGGTGTGGCTGTCGCCGCCGGTGCCGACGGTATCGGGCAGCAGCAGACGGTTGAGCCATGAGTGAATCACGCCATCGCCCGGACGCAGGGATACACCGCCACGGGTAGAGATGAAAGCAGGCAATTCTTTATGTGTTCTCACATCAACAGGTTTTGGATAAGCGGCGGTGTGACAGAAAGACTGCATCACCATATCTGCTGAGAAGCCCAAGCAAGCCAGGTCTTTCAATTCGTCACGAGTCATCGGACCGGTGGTATCTTGTGAGCCGACAGTAGTCATGCGTGGTTCGCAGTAAGTACCCGGACGCACGCCTTTGCCTTCTGGCAAACCGCAGGCGCGGCCAACCATTTTTTGGGCCAAGGTGAAACCGGCTTTGCTTTCAGCAGGCGCTTGAGGCAGACGGAATTCGGTAGAAGCAGGCAGTTTCAGTGCTTCGCGTGCTTTGGCAGTCAGGCCGCGACCGATAATCAGGTTGATACGGCCACCTGCTTGCACTTCGTCCAGCAATACTTGGGATTTCAGGCTGAACTCGGCAACGGTTTCGCCGTTTTTCACGATTTTGCCTTCATAAGGCAGAATATCGACGACATCGCCCATTTTCAGTGCGGAAACATCGACTTCAATCGGCAGCGCACCTGAGTCTTCTTGAGTATTGAAGAAAATCGGTGCGATTTTGCCACCCAAGCATACGCCGCCGAAGCGTTTGTTCGGTACGAACGGGATGTCTTCGCCGGTATGCCAAATAACAGAGTTGGTCGCGGATTTGCGTGAAGAGCCGGTGCCGACCACGTCGCCGACATAGGCAACCGGATGACCTTTGGCTTTGAGTTCTTCCAACAATTTAATCGGACCGACTTCGCCCGGTTTGTCAGGCGTGATGCCGTCGCGCGGGTTTTTCAGCATGGCCAGCGCATGCAGCGGAATATCGGGGCGGCTCCATGCATCAGGTGCAGGAGAGAGGTCGTCTGTATTGGTTTCGCCGTCGACTTTAAAGACGGTAACAGTGATTTTTTCAGGAACTTTGGCACGAGAAGTAAACCATTCGGCATCTGCCCAAGATTGCAATACTTCTTGCGCGTATTTATTGCCTTTTTCGGCTTTTTCTTGAACATCGTGGAAAGAGTCGAACATCAGCAGAGTGTGTTTCAGACCATTTGCAGCGATAGGCGCAAGTTTGTCGTTGTCTAAGAGCTCGATTAAGGCGTGAATGTTGTAACCGCCGAGCATGGTACCCAGCAGTTCGGTCGCATATTCGGGGGAAATCAACGGGCTGGATGCGCTGCCTTCGGCAATGGCAGCCAAAAATGAAGCTTTGACTTTGGCGGCATCGTCCACACCGGGCGGTACGCGGTGAGCCAACAGCTCAACCAAGAATTCACCTTCGCCGGCAGGTGGATTTTTCAGCAGCTCAACCAAATCAGCAGTTTGCTGAGCAGTCAGAGGAAGGGCGGGAATACCAAGGGCAGCGCGCTCGGCGGCGGCTTTACGATAGGCTTCTAACATCTCTTTGTTCCTTTTTCTGTTTTTTCTTCTGGGCAGTTGCAAATGATTTGCAGTTAAAGATTGTAAACAATCCTTTTAAGCATCATAGACCAGTTTTCAAAAAATGGGAACAGTTATGTTACTGAATGTAATAAATTTAAACTATTTTATTTAATGTATTAATAGTCAAGCTTATCTCAAGCCGCCCTCTTCTACGCGTTTTAGCCAAACAGACGGGAAACTTCGACTGATTTTTTACGGTACGGCAAGATGATTTCAACGCGGAACAGGCCGTCTGATTGGATGCTTCTGATTTTCGCGTCGGTGTCATACATCAAAGTCAGGCGCTCTTTCAGGTTGCGTAAGGCCATAGAATTGCCTTTATGCGGCTTGGTATTTTCATTAGGTTCCGTTCCGCACGGATTCTCGATACTGATGAAAATAGAGGATTTTTCCAATTTTGTTAATACCGTAATTATCCCTGGGCGGTGGGTGGATTCGACACCATGAAAGACGGCATTTTCCAAAAGCGGCTGCAGCAGCAGATGCGGCGTTTCCGCATCGTCGGGCGCATGGTGTTGCCACATAACCTGTACGCGCATATGCCCCATGCGGATTTGCTCGATGGCAATATATTCCTGCGCCCATTCGATTTCCTGCCCCAAGGTGCTGTTTTGACTACCATCGCGCAGTTGTGCGCGGAACAGGTTGGCCAGATTCTCCAGCAAAGTTTCCGCATCATACGGACGCAGACGGATTAAGCTGATGGCGGCATTCAGGCTGTTAAACAAGAAATGCGGACGGATACGCGCCGTCAACGCGCTCAGCCTGGCTTCGGAAATGGAAGGCGCAAGGCTGTTGCGACGGGCGGCTTCGATGTACATGAAACTGAAACAAAAAAAAGTCAGCAAGAAGAAGTGTTGAATCAGCGGCCAAATCTCCGTCTTCAAAATCACTAGATCGACAAACAAGAAAATCAGCAGGTTGGAGACGTAGGAAACCACGACGCTGTACTGCGAGCGAAGCAGGGACGGCGCAAATGCCTGTAAGAAATAGACCTTGAGTAAAATTAAAAGGATGACGGGGCAAGCCCATGAAAAATGTTGGAAAATCTGCTCCGGATAAGGCACGCCTGATACCGTCATCAACGGAAAGATAAACAAACTGATTAACAAAACAATGAGCAGGCGCACCAGAGTTGCGGAATTGCGCAAATCCGGCACTGCGAAATTCTGGTTTATTTGACGTATAATAGACATGATTTCAACCGTTTTCTTTCATAATGTATAGACGGGTCTGCTATATTGAAGACGTAGACCCTGTTTTTTATTTATATTTTAAGGATGCTGATATGAGCAAGGACAAAACCTGGTCAGGCCGTTTTAACGAACCTGTTTCCGAGCTGGTCAAAAAATATACCGGCTCGATTGATTTTGACAAACGGCTGGCAGAATGGGACATCCAAGGCTCGCTGGCACACGCGCAAATGCTGACACAGTCGGGCGTTTTGAGCGAAGACGACCTCTCCGCCATCCGTCAGGGTATGGCCGAGATTATAGCAGAAATCAAGAAAGGAACGATTTCCTGGTCGCTGGATTTGGAAGATGTCCACATGAACATCGAACGCCGCCTCACCGACAAAATCGGCGATGCCGGCAAACGCCTGCACACCGGCCGCAGCCGCAACGACCAAGTCGCTACCGACATCCGCCTGTGGCTGCGCGATCAAATTACCGTTATTCAAAGCCTGATTCAAAACCTTCAGACGGCCTTGGTTGATTTGGCGGAACAAAACGCCGAAACTGTCATGCCCGGCTTTACCCATCTGCAAGTTGCCCAGCCGGTCAGCTTCGGGCATCACATGCTCGCCTACGTTGAAATGCTCGGCCGCGATTTTGAGCGCATGGCCGACTGTCGCAAACGCGTCAACCGTATGCCACTCGGCGCCGCCGCACTGGCCGGTACCACCTACCCGATTCAGCGCGAAATTACCGCCGAGCTGTTGGGTTTCGAACAAATCTGCCAAAACTCGCTCGATGCCGTATCTGACCGCGATTTTGCCATTGAGTTCACCGCCGCCGCCTCGCTGATTATGGTTCACCTGAGCCGTCTGTCTGAAGAATTGATTTTGTGGATGAGCCCGCGTTTCGGCTTTATCGATATTGCCGACCGTTTCTGCACCGGCTCGTCCATCATGCCGCAAAAGAAAAACCCCGACGTGCCCGAACTCGTGCGCGGCAAATCCGGTCGCGTGATTGGCCACCTGATCGGCCTGGTTACCCTGATGAAATCGCAACCTTTGGCATACAACAAAGACAATCAGGAAGACAAAGAGCCTTTGTTTGACACTGCCGACACGCTTATCGACACCCTGCGCATTTACGCCGACATGATGCGCGGCGTGACCGTCAAACCCGACAATATGCGCGCCGCCGTCATGCAGGGTTTTGCAACGGCTACCGACTTGGCGGATTACTTGGTGAAAAAAGGCATGCCTTTCCGCGACAGCCACGAAGTCGTTGCCCAAGCCGTGCGCCATGCTGATGAAGCTGGCGTTGATTTGAGCGAATTGCCGCTCGAAGTCCTGCAAGGTTTCAGCGGCTTGATTGCCGACGATGTGTACACTGTGCTGACACCCGAAGGCAGCTTAAACGCGCGCAACCACTTGGGCGGCACCGCGCCTGAACAAGTCCGTTTCCAGGTGAAACGCTGGCGTGAATTGTTGGCTTAAACCCATCTAAACACATAATAAAAGGCCGTCTGAAAATTTTCAGACGGCCTTTTGATTACCTGTGTTACACTCAATCTCACAATAAAAACAGATAAAACCTAAACTTACCTTCAAACGAGAAAACACGCCTCCTGACTTTGCCGCCGTCTTCAAAAAAGGAGCGAGGATGAAAAACATTGTCTTAAAATTGGCTATGATCTGCCTATTCAGCGGATGCTATGCCGTATTCGTTGCCTGGGAAAATGGAGGATTCAGCCAGCTCCATGATTTCCAAGCAATAGAGCGCAATGGCATGAGCGCATACCTTCATCAAACCTCCGCCGCCACCATGCAAGCTGAAAAAAACGAGCTGTCGATTTTGCAAAACAACCAAAACAGCTTGGCCTCTTGCGTCGGCATTGAATCTTTATGCGAACACGCCAAGCCGGGCATCTGGGTTGAGCATGCCAAATTCTTACAACACAAGGACACGGGCAAATTATTGGTACTTTCGTTGGACTATTTGGAAAACAATGACACCGCAAAAACCCTACACAACCGCTATTCTGCATCGCTCCTACCCCAAGCAGACAGAACGGAAGCGTGGCATTACGCCTGGCGTACATTTTTGAGCTCAATAATGTTTCTAATGGTCGTCAATCTGACGCCAATGATTTTTGCCCTATTCGAAGAAAAGACAAGCGCAGCATAAAAACATGCCGTCTGAACACATTTTCAGACGGCATGTTTCATTACTAAAGCTTAACGCGGATGAACCATATCGGCAGGAACAACCAATTCGTCAAACTCTTCGCCTGTCAACAAGCCCAATTCGATGGCGGTTTCGCGCAACGATTTGTCGTTTTTGTAGGCGGTTTTGGCGACTTTCGCGGCGTTTTCGTAGCCGATTTTACGGTTTAACGCAGTAACCAGCATCAGGGAATGGTGCAGGAAATAGTCGATTTTTTCCGGTACAGGTTCGATGCCGACGGCGCAGTTTTCGTTGAAGCTGTTGCACGCATCGCCCAGCAGGCGGATGGATTGCAAGAGGTTGTAAGCGATAACGGGCATATAGACGTTCAGCTCGAAATTGCCCGATGCGCCCGCCATGCCGATGGTAACGTCGTTGCCGAACACTTGGCAGCACACCATGGTCATCGCTTCGCATTGGGTCGGGTTGACTTTGCCCGGCATGATGGACGAACCCGGCTCGTTTTCGGGGATTTTGATTTCACCCAAACCGCAACGCGGACCGCTTGCCAGCCAGCGGATGTCGTTGGCGATTTTGTTCAGGCTTGCCGCCAGCGTTTTTAATGCGCCCGAAGCGGCAACGGCGGCATCGCGTCCGCCCAGGGCTTCAAATTTGTTCGGCGCGCTGACAAACGGCAGGCCGGACAGTTCGGCAAGTTTGGCGGCGGCTTTTTCGGCGTATTCGGGATGGCTGTTCAAACCCGTGCCGACCGCCGTGCCGCCCAAAGCGAGTTCGTACAAACCTTTGAGCGCATCGTTCAGACGGCCTAAGCCGTGGTCAAGCTGGGAAACGTAGCCGGAAAATTCTTGTCCCAAAGTCAGCGGCGTTGCGTCCTGCAAATGGGTGCGGCCGATTTTGACGATGGGGGCAAATTCTTTGGCTTTTTTATCCAATGTGTCGCGCAGGGCTTGGATAGCGGGAATGAGGTGGCGGTTGATTTCAATCGCGGCAGCAACGTGGATGGCGGTTGGGAACGCATCATTAGTCGATTGCGCGTGGTTCACATGGTCGTTGGGATGGACGGGCTGATACGCCGCCAAACCCGTACCGGCGATTTCGTTGGCGCGGTTCGCCAGCACTTCGTTCATGTTCATATTGGACTGCGTGCCGGAGCCGGTCTGCCACACTACCAATGGGAACTGCCCGTCGAGCTTGCCGTTCAACACATCATCCGCCGCCTGCGTAATCAAATCCGCCTGTTCGGGCTTAATCCTGCCGAGGGAAACATTGGTGGCAGCTGCGGCTTTTTTCACCAGCGCCAAAGCATAAATCAACGGCTGCGGCAGGGTTTCGCCGCCGATTTTGAAATTGTTGCGGCTGCGCTGGGTCTGCGCGCCCCAATAGGCTTCGGACGGGACTTCGACATTGCCCATGGTGTCGTGTTCGGTACGGGTACTCATGCGTTTCTCCTATATTTAAACAGAAATAATAATGATTCGTAAATTTATTATACCCAGCAAAAGGCCGTCTGAAAAGAGAGAGGTTTTCAGACGGCCTTTTGCTTTATTAACCTGAAATACTAATAGAAGATAAAACCCGATTTCGGAGCAAATACAACCTGCGCCGCCGCTCCCCTCTTATAAAAATTTTCCTCCTTGCCGATTTGTGTTCTACGCTAGGTATTTATCGACAATAAATACCTTATCGTTTCTTTACTTTGTTTCTCTCCAAGAGCATAATGAATAAAAATGATTATCAGGAGATAGAGATGAAACGAAAACATTTGGTTTACCTGTTAATGAGCAGTTTTGCCGCTGCAAACGGCTTTGCCGAAACCTTGGCAGACCCCGATGAAATCCAGCCTGTCAAAACCTTTTCCCCTCCCAAACCGATTGCTCCGACCGCCGCACAAGGCTATTTCCCCGAAAACCAATTCGACCGCACCGACCGCAGCGATCATTACTTTGTTACCGAAAACATAGACCAAGCCTTCCGTCCGCTGAAAGCAAACAGCGGTTTTTACGGCAAAAGCTTTTACAATTCCATTACCGCGCAAGCGCGCGGGGCGAAAGTGTACGGCGTGGTCAACCTCAATCACACCAAGGCCAACGGCTATAAAGACGGCGACGGCAATCAAACAGATTGGAAATACAGCCGTTTTAATCAAGCTTTGGTACTCGGTTTCGTGCCGTCTGAAAACCAGGAATACCGCCTCACCTATCTACACGATGACATCAACAACGACCGCCAACCGCAGTTCGTCAATGACGCATTGGATACCGAACGCCACATCGCCAAACTCAACGCGCGTTGGGGCAATGCCGATTTGAGCAATACGGTCAGCGCGGAAGCAGGCATCATCAAACTCAAACGCCATGCCGACAACTACTCCCTACGCCCAAACAACACGCCGCAGCAAATGTTTGTAGAACTTGACCGCAAAGTGTACGACTTCTCGCTCAAACACGACGCGGACTTCGGCAAATTCCACAACAACGCCGTCGTCAGCTACCGTAACGACAGTCAAAACGGCGAGCGCAACGCCCACACCGCCATGCGCGATTTCCTCAACGGCTACCGTTTCGCCGATGTACACCTCGACCGCTGGCGCATCGCCGATACCCTGTCTTACAAGTTCAACGACCAACACAAACTGGGCTTGGGCTTAAGCTACGAAATCAACGAAGCGGACGTTCGCAAAAATACGGCGCAGCCTGCCCATCCGATGAACCGCAACCTTGCCTTCGCTTCATCGCAACAAATCTGGAAAACCCATTACGGCTACGACTTCAACGGCAAAGTTCGCCGCCATGCCTTCTCCGGTGAACTCAAATACGATTTCACGCCGTCTGAAACGCAAAAATACAGCGTTTCCCTTGCTCACTTAGAACGAATCGGCGACAACACCGAACGCTTCAACTCGCTTGCCGCCATCGTGCAAAACCGCATGAACGGCGCGCTGATAAACCAAAACCCAGCCGCCGCCATCGCAGGCAATCCCCTACTGGAAACCGAAAAACACAACCGCATCAAGCTCACCGCCGACAGTCGCAACGACTACTACAACGGCTACATGAACTCGCTCGCAGGCGCAGGCTGGAACGTGGGCGGCACGCTTGTGGCAGATAAAGTCAAAGACTTGATTATTTTTGACCGCGCACACGGACAAAGCGGCACAGCTTCCAAAGGCGGCGGCATCATCACACGCAACGTGGACGCACGCTTGTTTACCGCGCAGGCCTACGCGCGTTACAACTTCAATCCGCATTGGGCAGCAGGCATCAAAGCCACCTACAACTACGGACACAATGAAACCGACGGCAGGCCGCTCTATCAAATCCGTCCGTTTGAAGCCGCCGTCCAAGCCGACTACAAAAACTACTTTGCCCACGGCAGCTACAACATCGGCGCCGCAACACGCTTTGTCGCCAAACAAACGCGCGGCGATTTTGACGCGGCAAGCGGTCTGGGCATAGACAAACGCGAAGCCGCCAAAGGCTTTACCGTTGCCGACGTGTACGCAGGCGTAAACATCAAAGACAAATACGGCTTACGCCTGGGCGTGAACAACGTGTTCAACAAAAAATACGCCGAACACATCAGCGGCGACCACGTCCTCGCCCTGTCCCCCAGTGTCGTGTATGCACCGGGCAGGACATATTGGTTGAGTTTGCACGCGGCTTTTTAAAATCAGGCCGTCTGAAAGAATGCCTACACTGGCTTATTAAGAATTAGGAGATAAAAAATGGATATGAAAAGACGCGATTTCTTAAAAATGACCGCCGCACTGGCAGCCGCAGGCGTTTCGCCTTCATTGTTGGCAGCCGGTAAAGAACAATTTACCGTGTACGGCGCACCGGCGATGCCCAGCGTTACCATCGCCGTAGCGGCGTTGCAAGGCAAGCTGGCGAAGCAGGCAGATGTATCGCTAAAAATTTGGCGTTCGCCCGACCAACTGCGCGCGGGCGTAGCAAGCGGACAATTTAAAGTTATGATGAGCCCGAGCAATGTCGGCGTAAACCTGCGCAACCAAGGGCAGAAAGTCGGCATGGTGAATATTTTGACCAACGGCATCACGCAGCTGATGTGCAAAGGCAGTGCGATTGCCTCGCCTCATGATTTGGTCGGCAAAAAAATCCTTGTGCCGTTTAAAAACGACATGCCCGACATCGTGCTGCAAGCCTTGTTGAAAAAACTGAAAATCGACGCGCACAAAGTCGGCATCACCTACACCGCTACGCCGCCCGAAGCAGTCGGACTGTTTTTGAGCAAGGACTACCACGCCGCCATCCTGCCTGAACCGATGGCAACCGCCAGCCTGCTTAAAGGCAAAACCATGGGCGTAAACGTCGTGCGCGGATTTGACTTGGTGAAAGCATGGGGACAAGCGTTTGACACCAAACCGCTGATTCCGATGGCGGGCATCATCGCCAACGAAGAATATTTCCACGCACACAAAGCGCAGTTCGACATCTTCCATCAGGATTTGAAAAACGCGCTCAACTGGATACTAGCCAACCGCCAAAGCGCCGCGAAAATCGGCAAAAACTACCTACCCGCCCCCGAACCCGCTCTAGTCATGGGCTTGGACGGCGCACGTCTGACGGTAACCAAAGGCAGCGAAGTGAAGAACGAGATTTTGAAGTTTTACGAAATCCTGATGCAGTTCAATCCGAAACTTCTGGGCGGCAAGTTGCCGGATAACGGGTTCTTCTTGGCTTAAAATGAAAGAAAGGCCGTCTGAAAGTGTAGAATAGTTGTGAGTATTCAATCTTCTATTTTTCAGACGGCCTCAGAGCATTATCCGCTGTGTAGGTTAAATCAAATCCCCAAATCCCAGCCTACAAGCTGTAAGTAAATTTATATGCTTATATATGTGCTAAAAGGAGATGTAATGACACGATTAAAACTTCAAACTGAAATTTTGTGGCAGGTACAACTCCAAAACACTATCTTCGGCGGAGTTTCTCCCACTTTAGACCCATTTGATGCGAGCACACTTTATATTGCAGATGGATTTGGCAGCTCCTACACCTCAATGCGCCTGCACCGACTAGACCTTACCACGGGTAATCAAACTGCAAATATACTGCTAAGAAATGCTGTGCGTTGTATGCATTTTAGTGCCGATGGGCAGTACATTTTTGCCGTAACCGATAACAAAATTTACCGTCTATGTAGGCATTCTCTGCAAATTTTAGAAAAATATGAAAAAGGTGTGCCCAAATACTCTGACTTCATAGCATCAAATGAGCGTAACACTCTTATTTTATCAAACCGCTTAGGTGGTAGTGTTGTCGCCTTTAACTACGTACAAGGCAGCATAAATAGAAAAAAGCTAAAGGACAGAGGGTGTCGGCTGCTGCGACATGAACACGATGACCGCTATCTTATTACAACTCCCGTACGTGGTAGCGTACAACGATATGACGTAGCAAAAGGTAAAATTGAGACACTCTTTGAGGTAGGTACTTTCAATGCCTCGCTACTAGATAAAAAAGGAAATTGGTATTTCCACCCGGCTGTTTACGTTCCTGCTAAGAATTATGACAACCATGGAACAGGCGAGCAAATGCTCCTCTCAAATAAAATTTTAATGTTGGGTACTGATGGGACTCAGAAAGAGTGGGATACAGGAGTTCAATTTAAAGAAATCCGCCTTAGTACAGATGAAAAATCACTATTTTTACTAAATACAAACAGCATTTTGAAATTTGTGCTGAGCGAAGAAAAAATAGTTAGCGAAATCATTTTGAATGAGCGGCTAGAAGCTTTTTTTGAAAAGCAAAATTTAATCTTATGCAGCGAAAAAGAAACGAGTCAACAAAGGCTGATTGCTAGACAGATTTTAAAAACTTAAAAACAGAACAATGTTTTTCCTGTTTTACTATCTTTTTTCTCAGAAATGAAATACTAAATACCCAGCCTCTCCTGTTTCAGACGGCCTTCCCTTTCCAAAACATAACAACAAACCAATATTCAAACCATGATTAAAACCGACAAAATCCGCAAACCGCAGCCTGCGGTGTTTTACATCATCGACTACCTTTGGAGCGGCTTTGCCGGTCTGAGTGTGGCGATGGTGGTGGTGGCGTTGTGGGCGTGGGGCAGTGCCGTGTTCGGTGAGTTTATGCTGCCTGCGCCGGTGGAGGTGTTTCAAAAGTCGTTTGATTTATTGAAACATTTTCAGGAAAACGAAATCGGGATTTCGCTGTGGCGGTCGGTGGTGGGCATTTCGGTTGCGCTGGCGGCGGGATTGGCGGCGGGGCTGGTGGCGGGCAGTTTTAAGACGGCGATGGCGTTGCTCAAGCCTGTGATTACGATTTTGTTGGCGATGCCGCCGATTATTTGGGTGGTGATGGCGTTATTTTGGTTCGGTTTCGGCAATCCGAGCGTGCTGTTTACCATCATTGTGTTGGTTGCGCCGCTGACGTTTGCGAGTGCGGCGGTCGGGATGGCGAGCGTGAACAAGCAGCATGAGGAGTTGTTTGACGCTTATAAATTAGGCCGTCTGAAAAAAATCCGTTATCTGTATATCCCGCATCTGACGGGCTATGTGATTTCCAGCATCGGCGTGGCGGTGGCGATGGGGGTGAAGGTGGTGATTATGGCGGAACTCTTGGGCGCGAGCGAAGGCGTGGGCGCGCGGATTGCGGACGCGAGGGCGATGCTGGAGACTTCGACGGTGATGGCTTATGTGGTGTTGGTTATTGTGTTTGTGTCGCTGTTTGAATACCTGATTACCAAGCCTTTGGAAATTTTGTTTATGCCGTGGAGAAGATGATGCTCTGCCTTGAAAACGTGCGTTTTGAAATTCTCCGCGACCCCATCGTGCGCGATTTCAGTTTGAACCTGCAACATGGCGAAGTGAAGGCCTTGTTCGGGCCGAGCGGCTGCGGCAAGACGACGGTTTTGCGGCTGATTGCGGGCTTGGAAACGCCGAAATCGGGCACGATACGCAATACTTTTCGCAAAACGGGTTTTCTGTTTCAGGAAAACCGCCTGCCTGAAAACCTGACCGCGATGCAGAATATCGCGATTTTTATGGACAAACCCGATGAAGGCGAAATCATCGCTCTGGCGGCGAAAGTCGGGCTGACTGCGGGCGATTTGAACAAATATCCGACCGAGTTGTCCGGCGGTATGGCGAAACGGGTGGCGTTTTTGCGCCTGCTGCTGTGCGGCTGCGACCTTGCCTTGCTGGACGAGCCGTTTGTCGGTTTGGACCGCGATTTGCGCGATATTTTGGTTGCCATGCTGGTGGAAAAAATCGAGCGACAGGGCATGGCGTGTATGCTGGTCACGCACGACCGCTTCGAAGCCGCGCGCCTGAGCCATGAAATCATGCTGCTTTCCGCTAAGGGCATGAACGTGCAAAACGTGATTACCCTGCCCTCGCCGCTGTCCGAACGCGATTCGGCTTTTGAAGAAGCCGTGGTGGCAAGGGAGTTTCAGGGGATTCGTTATTATGAATGATACGGGCATTTGAGTATCTGACGAACCTTGCGGTTCGTTTCCCTAACCCTCTCCCACGGGGCGAGGGCCAGGGAGAGGGTAAGCAAGCCGCAGGCTTGCCTCTTTAGCGAAAGATACGAATCTGTTATCCGAACGCGATTCGGTTTTTGAAAAAGCCGTGGTGCCAAGGAGGCAGGGGATTCATTATGAGGTGCTTTATGTTTTCGACTGTGATTACTGCTGCTGTTTTATATATTGCTACAGCAGTAGATTTGTTGGTAATACTATTAATATTTTTTGCTAGAGCAAATACTAGAAAAGAATATCGAGATATTTATATCGGACAATATTTAGGTTCTGTAATTTTAATATTAGTTAGTTTATTTCTAGCTTTTGTTTTGAATTATGTTCCGGAAAAATGGGTGTTGGGTTTATTAGGTTTAATACCGATTTACTTAGGTATTAAAGTTGCTATTTACGACGATTGTGAGGGCGAAAAAAGAGCTAAAAAAGAATTGGATGAAAAAGGGTTGTCAAAATTAGTCGGTATTGTTGCTTTGGTTACAGTTGCTAGTTGTGGTGCAGATAATATTGGACTTTTTGTTCCTTACTTTGTGACTTTAGATCTTGTCGACTTATTAGTTACTCTTCTTGTATTTTTAATATTGATTTTTGTTTTAGTATATACAGCACAAAGATTGGCTAATATTTCAGGTGTTGGTGAAATTATAGAGAAGTTTAGTCGTTGGATAATGGCTGTTATTTATATTGGTTTAGGGTTATTTATTATTATTGAAAATAATACGATTCGAACAATAATATCAATAATATGAATGATACGGGCATTTGAGTATCTGACAAACCTTGCGGCTTGCCTCTTTGGCAAAAGATACAGCCCTGTCCGCCCAATAAATCCATATCCGAAAGCATCTTCATGCAGAATCAAGCCAAGCCATGAATAAATTTTTCACCCACCCTATGCGGCCGTTTTTCGTCGGCGCGGCGGTACTTGCCATACTCGGCGCGTTGGTGTTTTTCATCAGCCCTAGTGCCGTCATTTTGCACCGCCAAATCTTCTTAGAACTCATGCTGCCTGCGGCATATGGTGGTTTTTTGACTGCCGCCATGCTCGAATGGACGGGCTATCAAGGCCGTCTGAAACCTGTCGCTACTTTGATGGCGGCATTGTTGCTTGCCGCATCCACCATACTTCCCTTTTCGCCGCAAACTGCCTCGTTTTTCGTTGCCGCCTATTGGCTGGTGTTGCTGCTGTTTTGCGCCTGGCTGATTTGGCTCGACCGCAACACTGACAACTTCGCCCTCTTAATGCTGCTTGCCGCGTTTACCGTTTTTCAGACGGCCTATGCCGCAACTGGCGATTTAAACCTGTTGCGTGCGCAAGTGCATCTGAACATGGCGGCGGTGATGTTCGTATCCGTGCGCGTCAGCGTCCTCTTGGGTGCGGAAGCTCTTAAAGAATGCCGTCTGAAAGACCCTGTTTTTATTCCAAATATCGTTTATAAAAACATCGCCATTACTTTCCTGTTGCTGCACGCCGCCGCCGAACTTTGGCTGCCTGCGCAAACCGCCGGCTTTACCGCGCTTGCCGTCGGCTTCATCCTGCTTGCCAAACTGCGCGAACTGCACCATCACGAACTCCTGCGCAAACACTACGTCCGCACCTATTACCTGCTCCAACTCTTTGCCGCCGCAGGCTATCTGTGGACAGGCGCGGCGAAACTGCAAAATCTGCCTTCCTCCGCTCCCCTGCACCTGATTACCCTCGGCGGCATGATGGGCGGCGTGATGATGGTGTGGCTGACCGCCGGACTGTGGCATAGCGGCTTTACCAAACTCGACTACCCCAAGCTCTGCCGCATTGCCGTTCCCCTGCTCTTTATGGCCGCCGTCTCGCGTGCTTTCTTGATGAACTTAAACCCGATATTCTTCATCACCGTCCCTGCGATTCTGACCGCCGCCGTATTCGTACTGTATCTTTTCACGTTTGTACCGATATTTCGGGATAATGCATTTACGGATGATCCGGAATAAAACAAAAGGCCGTCTGAAAGTTTCAGACGGCCTTGGCATTTAACTAAATGCTTTATTTGTTGGCGTTCAAATAAAGATTAATCAGACGTGTAGTCGAGCTGTCGTGTTTTTGCACTTCAGTCTCGCCGTTCAATTCGGCAAGAATGGTTTTTGCCAATTGTTTGCCGAGTTCTACGCCCCATTGGTCAAAGCTGTTGATGCCCCAAATAATGCCTTGAACGAAGGTTTTGTGTTCGTACATGGCAATCAGGCTGCCCATATTGCGCGGGTTGATTTTGTCCATGAGGATGAGGTTGGTCGGGCGGTTGCCTGAGAAGGTTTTGTGCGGAACCAGCTCTTCGATGCGCTCTGCTTCCATGCCTTGGGCTTTGAGTTCGGCGCGGACTTCGTCTGTGGTTTTGCCGCGCATAAAGGCTTCGGCTTGGGCAAAAACGTTGGCCAACAGGATTTCGTGATGGCCTTGCAAATTGCTGCGTTTTTCAAGGGAGGCAATCAGGTCAATCGGCGTGATGTGCGTACCTTGGTGCAGCAGTTGGAAAAATGCGTGCTGGCCGTTGATACCGGTTTCGCCCCAAATAATCGGGGAAGTTTCGTAGCCGACCGGTTTGCCGTCAAGGGTCACTTGTTTGCCGTTGCTCTCCATGTCGAGCTGCTGGATGAATTTGGGCAGGCGGTGGAGATGTTGGTCGTAAGGGGCGATGACGTGGCTGCCGCCGCCGTAGTAGTTGATGTACCAGATGCCGATGAGGGCGAGGATGACGGGCATGTTGCGCTCGAGCGGCGTATTGATGAAGTGTTGGTCCATCAGGTGCGCGCCGTTGAGCATTTCGATGAAGTTCTCTTCGCCGAGGTACAACATAATCGGCAGGCCGATGGCTGACCAGAGGCTGTAACGGCCGCCGACCCAGTCCCAAAATTCAAACATATTGGCGGTATCGATACCGAATTCGGCAACGGCTTTTTGGTTGGTCGATACGGCAACGAAGTGTTTGGCCACCGCGCTTTCATCGCCTGCATGATCCAAGAACCATTTACGCGCGGTCAGGGCGTTGGTCAGGGTTTCTTGGGTGGTGAAGGTTTTGGAGGCGATGATGAAGAGGGTGGTCTCGGGGTGGACCTTGGACAATACGTCGCGCAGTTGGGAGCCGTCCACATTGGAGACGAAGTGCATGTTCAAACGCGGATGGCCGAATTGTTTGAGCGCGGTACACATCATCAGCGGACCGAGGTCGGAGCCGCCGATACCGATGTTGACGACGTCGGTGATGACTTGGTTGGTATAGCCCAACCAGCTGCCGCTGCGGACTTCGTGTGCAAATTCGCCCATGCGTTGCAGGACATGGTTGACTTTAGGCATCACATCTTCGCCGTCTACGACGATGGGGGCATTGGTGCGGTTACGCAGGGCAATGTGGAGAACGGCGCGGTTTTCTGTTGTATTAATTTTTTCGCCGTGGAACATTTGTTGCATCCGCTCCGGCACGCCTGCTTCACGCGCCAGCTCGAACAACAGTGCCATGGTTTCGTCGTTGATGCGATTTTTGGAATAATCCAGCGTCAGGCCTCCGACTTGCAGCCAGTAACGCTCGGCACGTTCGGGATCTTGCTCGAACATTTCGCGCATGTGTTGTTCTTTGGTTTCGTCAAAATGTATCCATAATTTTGACCAAGCCGGTAAATCGTGAAGGTGTTTCATCGGATGCTCTCCTGGATAGTGGACAGTTTTGTTGAGAAAACGGCCGTGAGGTCGTCTGAAACGGGAACGGGATGGTTTCCGTTTTTTGAGGTTTCAGACGGCCTGGATATGGGACGAGGCCGTCTGAAAATGTCAGTGAAGAATCAATCTTTATCGTATTCGATGTGTTTGTTGTGTATGCTTTTTTTACTTTTTTGCAGTTGCGTGCTGGCGGTATCGCCCAAGCGTAAGGCCAAGCCGATGGCAAGAATGTCGATAACGGCCAATTGCAGAAGGCGGGACACCATAGGCGTATAAAGCTCGGCATTTTCCTGAGTGGCGATGCTCAATACACAGTCGGCCATTTGGGCCAACGGCGAATCATTGCGGGTCAGCGCAATAACGGATGCGCCGTTTTCTTTGGCGATACTGGCCGCATCCAACAATTCGATAGATGAGCCGGTATTGGAAATCGCCACCAATACATCCTGCTCGGTCAATACGGAAGCCGCCATCAGCTGGGTATGCGTATCGACATAGGCAACGGTGGACATACCGAAGCGGAAAAATTTGTGTTGCGCGTCTTGGGCTACGATGCCGGAGTTGCCGACACCATAAAACTCAACGCGTCGCGCGTGCATCAGAATGGCAATCGCGTTTTCCAGCTCGGATTCTTTCAGGAAGCGGCGCTCGCCCAAGAGGGAGGCCGCGGCATTGCCCAATACTTTTTCGACCACGCTGCCCATGTTGTCATCGGCGTTTAATTCTTCATGAACGTAAGGCATGCCTTCGTGGCCGATGCTGGCAGACAAAGCAAGTTTGAACTCAGGCAAGCCTTTGTAACCCAGACTGCGGCAGAAACGGATTACTGTCGGCTGACTGACGGACGCACGCTCGGCGATTTCCGCCACAGCGGCATGAACGAACCATTTCGGCTCGGCCAGCGCAGATTCGGCAACTTTGCGTTCTGCGCCGGAGAGGTTGGACAATGATTCGCTGATTTTGCTTAACATATACTCTACCCTTTGATTTTTTGACGTTCAGGACAAGGGTTTCTCCACCCCTGCCCTGCACCGCCGTTTGTGTGTTTAAACGTTATTTAAATGATTGTCTAATGCCGCCGCTGCGCCGACGATGCCCGGAAACTCGCTCAATACGACATACACGGGAATAGCGGCAAGGTAAGCCTCAAAGCGGCCTTTATTTTCAAAGCGGCTGCGGAACGGGGACGTTTTAAAGTAATCCAACACGCGCGGGATAATGCCGCCGCACAAATACACGCCGCCGCGCGCACCCAATGACAAAGCCAAATTGGAAGCGACCGTGCCCAACATGGCGCAGAAAATATCCAAAGTCTGACGGCAAATCGGCGATGTTCCGCTCAATGCCTTATCGGTAATTTCAGACGGCTTCAGACGGTATTGTTTGATGTTGTCGCGCTTGGCCAATGCCTCGTAAATCAGGCTCAAACCCGCGCCGCTCAAGAAACGCTCGGCAGAAACATGGCCGTATTTGTTTTTAGCGTATTGCCAAATCAACACTTCCATATCGTCAAACGGCGGAAAGCTGGTATGGCCGCCCTCGCCTGACAAAGCCACCCAGCCTGCGGCGCTGTGCACCAAACCGCTGACACCCAAACCTGTACCCGGGCCGATGACGGCTTTAGGCGCAAATTCGATGGGTTTTTGCCCGCCGATTTGTACCAGGTCTTTCTTTTCGGTTTTGGTCACAGCCAAAGCTTGGGCGGTAAAGTCGTTCAACAGAATCAAGGTTTCCAAACCCAAAGCCTGACGGGTGGTCTCGATGGAAAACGCCCAATGGTGGTTGGTCATTTGCACCCAGTCGCCCAAAATTGGATTGGCAATCGCAAAGGCAGCGTGCAAAACTTTCGGACTGCCGGCACGTTCCAAATAAGTTTTGGCGGCATCGACGATGGTGTCGTAATCCTTGCAAGGCAAGACTTCAGCCTTTTCAATGACCTGTGGTGCAGTTTCAAGTGCAAAACGGGCATTCGTACCGCCAATATCGGCGACCAAACGAGGATAAGCTTCAGTGTGCATAGTAGACATGGCAGTTAATTCCTTGATGATTGAGAATCAGGCTGGTCGGATATTCGGTATCGGCCCTTGCGGCAGCTTTATCAAATACTGCTTTTTTCTCTGCGCCTTGAATGGCCAAAAACACATTCGGCGTTTTGGCAATCACACCCAAAGTCATGCTCACGCGCTCATGCGGCGCGGTAACCGGCGTGGTATGAATCAATGTCGGGTCATCGGCTTCATTGATTGCGGCCTGTAATTGAGGCGCTTGAGGGAACAACGACGCCGTATGTCCGTCTGAACCCATGCCCAACACCAGCACGTCAGGTTGTTTGTAATGTTTCAATGCGTAAGCAACGACAACTTCAGGTTGTAATTCAGTTTCAGATTTTCCGTCTTCAACAACCGGAATCCATGTAGCAACGGCCGCGTTATTTTTGAGCAGATATTCGCGCACCAGGCCCGTATTGCTGTCGGCATGCGTGGTCGGGACAATACGCTCGTCCACCAAAGTAATGCCGATGTTTTGCCAATTTAAATCTTTTTGCGACAAAGCCTCGAAAAACGCAATCGGCGAACGACCGCCGGAAACGGCCAAAACCGCATGGTCTTTCTCATTCAACGCGGTTTGCAATGCGGCGGCAACGGCATCGGCCAAAGCTTGCGCGGCAGTTGCAGCGTTTTCTTGTTCGTGCCAAACAAACATGTTTCGTCCTTTCATGGTTTCAGACGGCCTTTTGTTGGAAAACAAGGCCGTCTGAAAGAAATATTATTGCTCTTCGTGCCACTTGTTGCCGTCGCGCGCCAACAGCGCGCGCGCAGCTTCTGGGCCCCAAGAATGGGCTTCATAAGCATGCGGAGGCGTTGTATTGTTCGCCCAGTTTTCCAAAATCGGCATTACATATTCCCAAGCGGCTTCGAGTTCGTCGCGGCGGTTGAACAAAGCGAGTTTGCCGTTAATCACATCCAGCAGCAGACGCTCATAAGCCTCGGCGCGACGGCCTTCTACGGCTTTGCCCAAATCCACACCCAAAGACGTTACTTCCACTTTATTGCCTGCACCCGGGGTTTTCACTTGCGTGTAAAGGCGGACAGATTCGGTCGGTTGTAGCTCAATAACCAAACGATTCGGCGCGGCTTGGCTGTTTTCAAAAATATGGTTTTGCAACGGACGGAAGTTCAACACGATTTCCGCCACTTTGCCTGCCATACGTTTGCCGGTACGCAGGTAGAAAGGTACGCCTTTCCAACGTTCGTTTTCGATTTCGGCTTTAATGGCGACATAGGTTTCAGTGAAACTGTCTTTCGGTACATCGACTTCTTCCAGATAGCCGTTCATGCCGTTTGACGCAACATATTGGCCGCGAATAACATTTTCATTGACGGATTCGATGGTCAGCGGTTTCAAAGCCTTGATGACTTTCACTTTTTCATCGCGCACGGCATCGGCATCCAAGCTGGCGGGCGCTTCCATGGCGGTCATACAAAGCATTTGCATCAAGTGATTTTGCACCATATCGCGCAATGCGCCGGTAATGTCGTAGAACTCGCCGCGCTCTTCCACGCCCAACTGCTCGGCAATGGTCAGCTGTACGCTTTCAATGTATTTGTTGTTCCACAAAGGCTCGAACATCACATTGGCAAAACGCAGGGCCAGCAGGTTTTGCAGGCTTTCTTTACCCAAATAATGGTCGATACGGTAGATTTGTTCTTCTTTGAAATAACGGGCCACATCTGTATTGATTTGTTGGGAAGAAGCCAAGTCTGTACCCAACGGTTTTTCCAAAACCACGCGCACGTTATCGGCATTCAAACCGATTTCGGCAAGGTTTTCACAGGCTTGTGCAAAGAACTTCGGCGCAGTTGAGAGGTAGATCACGACATTCTCAGTATTCTTGCGCGCTTTTACCAAGTCGCCCAAAGCAATGAAGTCATCTTTCTTTGTCACATCGACTTTTAAATACTCGAGACGTTGGATAAACGATGCCCACGCTTCTTCTGAGAAGTTTTGTTTGACATGGATTTTAGAATTCGTTTCCACTTTGGCCAAAAAGCCGGCGGTATCCAATTCGCTGCGGCTTACGCCTAAAATACGACCTTCGGGATGAAGCAAACCGGCTACATGCGCCTGATACAGGCAAGGCAAAAGTTTACGCATTGCCAAATCGCCGGTCGCGCCAAACAACACCAAATCAAAATTTGTCTGTGTACTCATTGTTTCATCTCTCGTTGAGGAAGCTTGCTTCAAAACTTTTGGACTGTCGTCATCTATAAAAATCGATTAGAATCAAAAGCCTTTAAGCAATAAGCAGTAAAAAACCAATCGCCTGCACCAAAATTTCAAACAAGCGGGCTAATGAGTAGTAATACTACACATGGCTACACATTTTGTCTATTCTCATTTTTACAAATTGTTTGATTTAACATAAAAGTTTGATGACTTTTACAGCCCATCGTTTTACGAATTGACCATACCTCGATTTAAATCAAATTTCTTACATTTAGCAAATTATTTTGTAACAAAATTACAGATTTTGTACTATAATATGCGGACGCTTCGAAGAGAAATCTTCAAATATTCAGACGGCCCTTATTATTTATTCCCACAGCTCAAGGCCGTCTGAAACATACCCAATACAAAAATCAGAAACGCGCAAACAAAATCCCTATCATATCGTTTAGCCAGGAGACCGCACATGAACCCCACTCCTATTCACCCGAAACTCGCCGAAATTACCGAGCGCATCATCGAGCGCAGCCGCCCGACGCGTGAAAAATATCTGGCGAAAATCCGCAGCGCCAAACAGATGGGACGCTTAGAGCGCAACCAGCTCGGCTGCAGCAACTTGGCACACGGCTACGCTTCCATGCCTAAAAGCATCAAAATCGAAATGCTTCAGGAAACCGTTCCCAACTTAGGCATCATCACCGCCTACAACGACATGGTTTCCGCACACCAGCCGTTTAAAGACTTCCCCGACCAAATTAAAGACGAAGCGCAGAAAAACGGTGCAACCGCCCAAGTCGCCGGCGGCACGCCCGCCATGTGCGACGGCATCACGCAAGGCTACGCCGGCATGGAATTGTCGCTGTTTTCCCGTGACGTGATTGCCATGAGTACCGCCATCGGTCTGTCGCACCAAATGTTTGACGGCGGCCTGTTTATGGGTGTATGCGACAAAATCGTACCGGGTTTGATGATTGGTGCGTTGTCGTTTGGCCATATCCCAGGCATCTTCGTTCCGGCAGGCCCGATGTCCAGCGGTATCGGCAATAAAGAAAAAGCCCGTACCCGCCAGCTTTTTGCCGAAGGCAAAGTCGGCCGTGATGCCCTGCTTGAAAGCGAAATGGGTTCTTACCACAGCCCGGGTACTTGTACCTTCTACGGCACCGCCAACTCCAACCAAATGATGATGGAAATGATGGGCGTACACCTGCCCGCCGCCGCCTTCGTCCATCCTTACACCGACCTGCGAGAAGCCCTGACCCGCTACGCTGCCGGACACCTCGCGCGCGGCATTAAAAACGGCACCATCAAACCCTTGGGCGAAATGTTGACCGAAAAATCGTTCATCAACGCCCTGATCGGCCTAATGGCAACCGGCGGCTCGACCAACCACACCATGCACCTCGTCGCCATGGCGCGCGCCGCAGGCGTGATTTTGAACTGGGACGACTTCGACGAAATTTCCTCCATCATCCCGCTGCTCATCCGCGTGTACCCCAACGGCAAAGCCGACGTGAACCACTTTACCGCAGCAGGCGGCCTGCCTTTCGTTATCCGCGAATTGCTGGACGCAGGCCTGTTGCACGACGATGTCGATACCGTCGTCGGACACGGTATGCGCCACTACACCAAAGAGCCTTTCCTCATCGACGGCAAACTCGAATGGCGCGAAGCCCCCGAAACCAGCGGCAACGACGACATCCTGCGCAAAGCCGACAACCCGTTCTCCCCGGACGGCGGCCTGCGCCTGATGAAAGGCAACATCGGTCGCGGCGTGATTAAAGTGTCCGCCGTGCGCGAAGGCTGCCGCATCATCGAAGCGCCCGCCATCGTGTTCAACGACCAACGCGAAGTATTGGCTGCGTTTGAACGCGGCGAATTGGAACGCGATTTCGTCTGCGTCGTTCGCTATCAAGGCCCGCGCGCCAACGGTATGCCCGAATTGCACAAACTGACCCCGCCTTTGGGCATTCTGCAAGACCGCGGCTTCAAAGTGGCGCTGCTGACCGACGGCCGCATGTCCGGCGCATCCGGCAAAGTGCCTGCGTCCATCCACATGACGCCCGAAGCCCTGATGGGCGGCAATATCGCCAAAATCCGTACCGGCGACCTGATCCGCTTCGACTCCGTTACCGGCGAACTCAACGTCCTGATTGACGAAGCCGAATGGAACGCCCGCGAAGTCGAACACATCGACTTGAGCGCCAACCAACAAGGCTGCGGCCGCGAACTCTTCGCCAACTTCCGCAGCATGACCAGCAGCGCAGAAACCGGTGCCATGAGCTTCGGCGGCGAATTTGCCTGATGTCCGTTTCAGACGGCCTTTTAAAACAGAAGGTCGTCTGAAAAATTATTGAAGCTGTTTAAACGGATCAGACGCAGCGTGGGCTTTGCCCACGAATAAGCAACGTCTCCCATTTTTCAAAAAGGCCGTCTGAAAACTTAGCCTCTTCCTGTTTGACCTCAACAAAAATGCCCCTATCCCACTTGGAGAACTGAAATGTCCAAACTGACCCCACGCGAAATCCTGACCGCCGGCGCAGTTGTGCCTGTGATGGCGATTGACGACTTAAGCACCGCCGTCGATTTGTCCCACGCCCTTGTCGAAGGCGGCATCCCCACCCTCGAAATCACCCTGCGTACCCCCGTCGGCCTCGACGCCATCCGCCTGATTGCCAAAGAAGTGCCCAATGCCATCGTCGGCGCAGGTACGGTAACCAATCCCGAACAGCTCAAAGCCGTCGAAGACGCAGGTGCGGTTTTTGCCATCAGCCCGGGTTTGCATGAATCCCTCGCCAAAGCCAGCCACAACAGCGGCATTCCCCTGATTCCCGGCGTTGCCACTCCGGGCGAAGTCCAACTGGCTTTGGAACACGGCATCGACACCCTCAAACTCTTCCCTGCCGAAGTCGTTGGCGGCAAAGCCATGCTCAAAGCCCTGTACGGCCCTTACGCCGACGTGCGCTTCTGCCCGACCGGCGGCATCAGCCTGGCAACCGCCCCCGAGTACTTAGCGCTGCCTAATGTCTTGTGCGTCGGCGGCTCATGGCTGACTCCGAAAGAAGCCATCAAAAACAAAGACTGGGATACCATCACCCGTCTGGCTCGCGAAGCTGCCGCTTTGAAACCAAAAGCCTAATAAGGTTATAGGTTAAAAAAGAAAAGGCCGTCTGAATATGATTTCAGACGGCCTTTTCTTTACTGCAAGCATACTGAATCAAGCATTATTCAGCTTGATATTTATCCTAACTGGCGGCATTGACACACAAAGATTCAATCTTACCTGCCCTCGGGAAGCGGATGGTGTAATGTCCTTTCTGATCGATTTCGGCAAAGCTGAAGCGGTTTTCAGGCGTATCACCATCAGCCCCTACTTCCAAAGCAATCCGTTTGCCTTTCGGGTCTTTTACAACGACACCGGGACTGACAGGCGCGAATGAAAGCACTAAACCGGCATCTGCCGAGCTATTAAAACCATACACTTGGCCACGTTTAACCTGTAAGGGTTGGTCAATGCAGCCTGTTTCGTTCAGAGGCAGTATTTTTTCAGCAGAGGCAAATGCCGCGCTCCCTAACCCTAATGCAAAAATCAAAGAAAAACTCAAATATTTCATATACTTCCTTTTAGAATTGAAATTTAAATACAAACAAATATTTAGTCCAGTATCCGCCTAATTCAAATTATCCCTGTTCCAACACTTTCCGTGCTGCTTCCACACCCCAATACAAAGCCTCTTCAAATACCGAATAGCTGCTTAAATCACTGTGTGCAAACAATAATCCGGCATTTCGATTTCTGATTTTTAATAAAGCCTCTTCGCTTAAATAGCCGGGTTTCGGCACGCTCATGCCATGTCCGCGGACGGTAATGTCAACATGGGAAACATGCCGCCAAAAGCCTTCGCCGTAAGCGGTAAGCAAATCTTGGGCGGCAAGCCGGAGCAGCTCTTCGTCGCTTGCTTCAAGCAGCTGGCGGCGGACGGATTGTGGCGTATCGTGATTGAGCGCGGCGTAGGCGGTAAAAATCGTGCGTTCAGGACGGGCAACCCGAATAAACTGGTTGGTCGCAACAACATAACCCAGCCCTTGGCTGCCGTAAACCACATTGTCCCACGCAAGTTCGCTGTTGTTTTTTTCTTTAGGGAAACTGTGCAGTTCAAAATTGGAAATCAGCCATGGCGCGTATTCAGGAATGTCCAGACCAAATTGTTCGGGAGATTCAATAATGCGGGCGGCAACCATCAGCGGCATGGCGGAGATAAGGTATTGCGCGGTGACGGCAACGGTTTCCCCTTTTGCATTATCACGCAGCCACACTTCAATCCGGCCGTCTGAAAGCGGTTTGATTTTAACGGCGGATGCGTTGACGGAAGCAGGTTTCTCCAAATAGATGCGGTTTTCAGACGGCCATTGCCAGCCTTCCTGCAAACCGGCATGACGGCGCAGATTTTCAGAAAGATGTGCCAAACCTTCGGGCCAAGTGAGGATGGTTTCCACGCTGTTGCGGGCGGCAAAATAATGCAGTCCGGCAAAGGCGGATACTTGCGCTATGCCCTGTCCGTAATCGTCGCGGCAACAATAATCGAGATACCACAAAAGCTCGGGTGAGGAGTAGCCCTCTTGCTCAAGCCATTGTTTAAACGTCAGATGATCGAGTTTTCGCCATGTTTCATCTGTCGATGACAGCGCAATCGGAATGGCAAAAATTTTCTTACCATCATTGCCGTAAGCCTGTTTCAGACGGCATATTAAATCAAAAAACCGTTTGGAATCCGCATCTTCTTTCGGCAATAAATGTTCCACCCATTTATCCTGATACAAGAGGCGCGATTCGGGCGCATAGACCAAATCGGTTTCCCTAAAGCTGCCGTCCGACTGCAAAATACCGAAATCCGCCAGCATCTCGCGTACATACACGCTTTCTTTCGACGGCAAAGCCAAATAATGCGCACCGCTCGGCGCTTTCAGGCCGTCTGAAGACGTATAGGCGGCATTGTTGCCGTTGCGCTCGAACCCTTCCGCCAGCAATACATCACGATGACCGTGTTTCGCCAAATACCACAACGCCCCCAAACCCGCCGCGCCGCCGCCGAGTATCAGCGTATTGCATTCGTAACGTCGAGTCGGCGAGCTGAGCAATTTCCCGTCGCGCAACAAATGCCCCAACGGCAAACCGACACGGTTAATAGAAACCGGCGGTTTACGGTTGAGGTATTGGTAAGTTTGCCAAGAAAAAGCAGAGGCAGCGCCAAGCGCGGCGGTGTAACTGAGAAATTGACGGCGGGTTAGCATGTTTTATAAAAAGGTCGTCTGAAAAAATAAAAATGAAACGGTACAATGAGGTTAAACAGATCTCACGTTATTTATGTCCTGCCGAATAACCATGATAGGAGCTTCCGGAATGCGATGAGTCGCTGTCTTCAGCTTTGACATAGTTGAACAAGACGGTAAGGAAAATGATGAAAGCAAAGAAAATAATCGTCCCTACCCGTTCCTCTTCGTAATCACGATCGTTTTTATATCTGTCAGAAATCCATATCCATACCAACGCACACAGACTGACCACTATGCCGACAGGGCTACGTAGGTGCGGCGACAGCCAGGCCGGAAGGTTGACGATGATAAGAATCAGCATAGCAATGATACGGGCTACATTATCTCTACTCCCAACATTTCTATTGTCGCCCTTCAGCCAGTAAGAGAGCATCTCCTTAGTATCAAAAGACAGGCCGAATGCCTTTCTCATTTGACGGTAAGACACAGGACTGCTTTTACTCCAGACAATTTCATCCTTGCTCTGCTCGGAACACAGAATGACATTCCGGCCATAACTTTTCTTGCCGCTATATTCCTTGTAATGAAGCAAATCGCCTTGTTTGACTTTCCAATAAAAAGCGCCAGCCGCTGCCTCGACCCGCCCGCGGTAATGATCAATCAACATTTCACCGGCAGGATTGCCGCTTGAATCAAAGTCCGGCCATGTGTGTAAGGTTTCTGACAGCCGCCAGCGTTTTCCAGACTCAATCAGCCAGGCAAACCCTTGCTGCGTGTTATAAAGCAGATATTCCGTCCAGTATTCGGACTGATTTTGGTTATAGGACGATATTTCGGCAAATCTTACAGCCCCGATAATCAGATATTCTGTATCGTTCAGACGGCCTTTCGTACCAATGGAAAGCGTAAACAGGTTTTCTTGTTCTTTCCTTTGGGCATTTGCCTTCATCAACGCAACAGTATCTTTTGTCGTGTTCAAACTGCTGCCGCAAGACTGACACAAAAGGAAAGAAGTAACACCACTTGGCCAATGGACAGGAGCGCCGCAATGAGGACAGTTTTCAGAAAGAATCTCTCCTTTCAGACGGCCTGCACTTTCACGGATTTCATCATCACTACGCTTATTTTCCAGCTTCAAACTGTCCAAACTGACTATGCGTCCGAAGTAGGAGTCCATTGGAAAAGTCGAATAATCCAAGGTCAAAAACAAATTGCCCCGCCGCCAGTCGCAAACCTCGCCTGTCGCTTGATTCCCAGATAAGTTGAACGGCAACTCGCCTTGCGCATCGGTATTACGGTAATGTATGGTGCGGACGTCTGACGCAATAAAGGTTTGGCCATTAAAGATCAACGAACTGGAACCGGCTTTCACCGACTTAAAATTTTTCGGCCCCCGTCTCCTCTTCTGGGCAAGCAAACATGTCATCGCATATAAATCGCCAACCTCGGAAAGCCAGCCGGTCTGCCCGTCATCAAACAAGACATACCATTCATTCCATGCGCCGACATCGTAATGCACCTGCAATCGCCCAATCAGCGTAAATTTCCGATCATCAAAAACGCCTCTCGTTCCAATCTGCAACGGACTAAAATCCTCCAGCAACGCAGAATCACGCCCAGAATTGGCAACAAAATATCCGCTCCTCCCCTTACCGCTTCTAGCAACCAGCATACTGTGGCAATGGCCACACACCAGCGTCACGGCAGTAGCGGAATATGCCTCCACAGGCGCACCACAGCTTGGGCAATCGGTTTTAAAAAAAGGCGTTTTTTCCATATAACGTCAATATTTCAGTTTAATCAGCACAAGGTTTAAGGCCGTCTGAAAACGGATTGAATATGCTTTCAGACGGCCTGTCTTTTAATAAAGAATAAGTTAAATCTTTTTTCTTGATTGTTCTGCCATATGATGAACTTTGTTTTTTTCTTTAACTAAAGCCAAGTTTACTAATCGGCAAAAAATTGTACATCTCTCTCTTTTACCCATCCAGTCAGGCAAACGCCTTTTGCGACAATAAGAAACTGACCTTCATTATCAACATGAGTGGAAAGACGACATTTTTTGCCTTTGGGCGGTTTGATTTTCCATTCAGTCGGGAAATCGGTAGGTTTGGTGCAGTTGTCAGGTAGGCCCATATCATGGCAACTGATTTGGTTTTCTTTGATTGCCAAAGGTACTTTTTTTACTTTTATCCAAGAGTATCCTTCTTCGGTATTTTTGCTGTCATTACCGACAACGCAAAGGTATTGCATATAGTGCAATTGAGCGATTGAAGATGCCTTATCGCCTGGCTGAACTTGTAGGGATGTGCCTTGGTTATTACTGACATAAACTTGATTACGGCAATACTCTGTACGTTCATATGTTAATTTTTTTGCTTCGGCACTTTCTACTCCAAGCAAAAACAAACCTGCAAGCAAGTAAATAACCAATGGCAAACTTCTGTTTCTCTTCCAATTTTTTATTTTAAGCATTTTGTTTAAAAGCCTTTTTATACAAAATTTGTTATCTAATTTACTATTAGCCGATTTTTTCAGACGGCCTGACAGATTTTATTGTTCAACCAATGGTTGTATATCGTCCAGTATTCCTTCGCCACGTTGTGCAACCGTCCAAACAGCTCTTTCAGCCGCCAATTCCCTGCACAAGATTTCCTTCACTTTTTCCAATTTCATGCCACCACAGATAAATGCGTCAATAGCGGCGAAGCGGTGTTCCGGCCAAGTGTGGATACTGATATGAGACTCGGCGAGCAGTAAAACGCCGGTTACGCCGCCTGCGCCGCCGAAGGTGTGGAAGTGTTCGGTCAATATGGTGGCTTCTGCGGCTTGTGCAGCAGCTGTCAAAGCGGTTTTCAGACGGCCTTCATCTTTTAAGATGGCTTCATCGCAACCGTATAAGTCCAATAGGCCATGATTACCGGGCGCATGGGTCATTTATGGCCTCCGGAATAACCGCTGCCGCCGTAATAGCCGCCGGAGTGCATACGCGAGCCGTCGGAGTCGGAAGAGCCGTAGCTGATGATCATGGAGATGACGATGATGATGGTACTGAAAATGATGTAAGTGATTCTTGACATATTAATCCTCGTCCTCGTCTTTTTTGCCCATACTCCACAACAACCAGCATCCTACAAAGATGACAGTAAGTGCGGCAGAGCTATCGCCGGTCAAAAGCGCAGGGAGATTGACGACAACCAAGATGGCGGTCATTATCATTCTTAATGATTTATCAATGCCGTCCGCCGCCATGTTTGCAGTGTAATGCGGAGCTTGGCTGGTCAGATTAAACGCATCTGCAATTTCCCGATAAGCAATTGGGGCACTTCTAGTCCATGCCATTTCGTGACTGTTTAGTTCGGAGCCAATCTTACGGCTTTGTCCGTCTCGGTAATCGCTGTAATAGTTCAAATCACCGTTTCGGACACGCCAATAAAACGCTCCGCTGGCAACCTTGACCTGTCCGCCATAGTCATAAAGTTTGCCATAGCCTTGCGGTTGGCGGTTGCGGTCGAGGCGCGGCCAATCGTTCAAGGTTTCGGAAATATTCCAACCTTCATCAGCTTCAACCAGCCATAAGAAACCCTGTGTAGGGTTGTAAAGCAGATACTCCGTCCATTGCCCTTCGGGCGTGAGCGTACGGTTGAGGCCGCTGAACAGGTTTTCGAATGTTTCCTGTGCGTCGGTTTCGGCGTATCTGACTGCGCCCATAACGTAAAATTCGCGATTTTTCAGACGGCCTTGTCTGCCGACGGGCAGGGTAAACAGGCTTTGCTGCGCCGTTCGCATGGCGTTGGCGGTAATGAGTTCGGCTTTGTCTTTGCCGATTGCCAATTCGCTGCCGCAGCTTGGGCAGTTGAGATGGGCGGTGAGGCCGTTGACCCAGTGGACGGACGAGCCGCAGTTGGGACAGTTTTCTGAGGAAATACTGCCTTTCAGACGGCCTGCGCTTTCTTTGATTTCGTCTTCGCTGCGGGTGTTTTCCAGCTTCAAATCATCCAGGTTTACCATCCGTCCGAAGAAGGCTTCAGGTGTTTCGCTGCTGTAATCGAGCGTGATGAAAAGGTTTTCGCAACGCCAGTCGGAAACCCGATTTTCTGTATCCTCTTTCAAAACAAACGGCAACTCACCCTGCGCGGCCGCATGTTTCAAGCTAATGTTGCGGACATCGGAGGCAATATAGCGTTTATCTTGAAAAATCAGCTCGCTAAACCCGGCTCGCGTGTCTTCAAATCTCGGCGGATTATCGATTTCGACCGGCATGGTCATCACATACAAATCGCCCGCCTCAGAAAGCCACCCGGCCCTGCCGTCGTCAAACAGCGCATACCATTCGTTCCACGTGCCATCGTCGTACTGCACCTGAAGCCGTCCGACCAAGGTAAAGCGTTGTGCGACAAATGTACCGCTGGTTCCGATTTGCAGCGGACTAAAATCTTCCAGCAATGCGGAATCGCGGCCGGAGTCGACAACGCCGTTATCTTGCCGCACCAGCATGCTGTTGCAATAGCCGCACACCAGCGTCACGGCGGAAGCAGAATGCGCTTCGACAGGTGCGCCGCAGCTTGGGCAGTCGGTTTTGAAGAAAGGAGTTTGAGACATGGGTTTGCTTTTTCAGAATGGGTTGGGATGTTTCAGACGGCCTTAACGTTTTTGAAGTCGGACAGACTTAATCAAATCATTTGAAAGGCCGTCTGAAACCTTTTCCACAGAAGCAGCTCAATGCTTCTTTTGAATGATATTTTTCAGACGGCCTTCAATTGATCAACCAATCAGCTGTTTCAACACTTCAGCCTTGGCTTTGTCAAAATCTTCTTGCGAAATCAAACCGCCATCGAGCAAAGACTTGAGTTTTAACAATTTCGCCTGCGGATCTTCGGCAGCCGGCTGAACATTTTGCTGAGCCTGTTGCGCATTCGGCTGCATCATGCCAGACATGGCACCCGCCATCGCCTGACCAATACCGGCACCCACGCCCAAACCTGCACCGATTCCGGCAAGTCCGCCTTCATTTTGTGCCGCAAGCGGGATGGATTCGGCGGTTTGATATTGGGTGTAGCGACCCAAATCGCCGATAACGCCCATCGAAATTTTCTTATCCAACGCAGCCTGGATAGAAGCAGGCAAGGAAATGCTTTCAACCGTAAAGTTTTCCAGCGCCAAACCCAGCTTGGCAAATTCCGCACCGAGCAATTCGCCGATTTTTTGCGACAGCAAAACTTGGTTCGCAGCCATATCCAAAAACGGAATACCGGAGCTGCCAAATGCGGCCGCTAACTGGGTGACTGCAATATTGCGCAGTTGGTTTTCCAAGTCTACACCGCTGTATTGCGCCGCCACACCGCTGACTTCTTTGAAAAATTTTGCCGGATCGCTGATGCGGTAAGAATACATACCGAACGAACGCAGTTGTACCGCGCCAAACTCGGCATCGCGCACGGTAACAGGTTGGGACGTACCCCATTTTCGTGCAAGCTGTTGTTTGGTATTGAAAAAGTAAACATCCGATTTAAACGGAGATTCAAAGAGCTTGTCCCAGTTTTTCAAATTGGTCAGCACCGGCAGCGTTTGCGTATTAAGCGTGTAACGCCCCGGACCGAACACGTCGGCGGTCACGCCTTCATCGACAAACATCGCCATCTGCGCCTCACGCACAGTCAGGCTCGCACCGTTTTGGATCTCCTCATCGGCAATCGGAAAACGCCACATCAGCAGGCTGTCGTCAGGATTCGGCCATTGGATGACGTCGATAAACTGTTTCTTGATAAAGTTGAACATCGCAGTTCCTTATTTTAAGAAGAAGGGATAACTTATGGGCAGCCAGGTCAATTTGCCTGGTCGGTTATATCACTTATTTTATATAAATAGAATGTCATACGATATTAACATTCAAAATGTCTTTATGCATGGGAATAGAGTGGGTAGCTGTATCTATTTTTACTGTTAAGCCCACTAGCCGACCTAGAAACATTAACATATCATTAAATCTCATGCAGACTCTGTTTTACACGATTTTTCTGCTTTTACCTGCGCTATATCATAAAAAAGACAAATACAGGTAGAAAATCATTAAACACCATACCAAGCGTTCACTACACCTGTTAATATTTATTAAATCCTAGAAATTCATCATGCTGTATTGTCAAATTATCACATTGGCTTTCATAAAGTAAAAGGAATTTATATGAAAAATTCTGCTCATTTCTGTTTTGCTGTGTTAGCACTCTCTGTTGCCGTAGGTACACAGGCTGCCCGCCCTGTTGAATTTACCGTTGGCAGCGAATATTACAACGAGACCTATCGCGAATATGAACAAGATGGCACTCGCTTAATGCAGCAAAAAGGTAACTTATGGTCTATTAATGCCGGCGTAAAATACCGTTTCAACGATCGCCATGCGGCAAAATTAGAAGGCCGTTATTCGCGCGGTAAAACAGATTACACGGGAAGCATACAATATATAACTGAGGATTATATCGATGATTCAGCAAGTTATGGCTCAGCCACACTCAAAAATGCACCACGCCGCGCATACGATATCCGTGCTTTATACGAATACACACTCCCGATTAACGATCGCCTTAGCATTACTGCCGGAGCCGGCTTGGGACACCGCGTTCTGAGAGACTTAAGCAGCCGCATTGATCCTAATGATTATGACCGCAAAAACCGAACTACATATGCGCAAATCAATACTGGAGTAAATATCACCCTTCCTGCAAACTTTGAGATATCTCCCCGCATTGCCTACAATCGTGCCGTGAAAGGCCGCCAATATTCTTACGAACCCGACCAGGTAGAAACCCGAATGAAACAAGGCGGCGGACAAGGTATCGAGGTTGAAGTGCCTATGTCTAAAAAATTCGCTAACGGCTCCAAAATCAGCCTCGCTCCATTCTATCGCGGCTGGAAAGTTAAAGAATCGAACCTTACCGTTACGGAAGAGTATGACTCATATGGATTGGGATCTATAGAACCTAAAAACCACACCCACGAAGCGGGCGTAAGATTGCAATACTCTTTCTAATTTGATGAGTTTAAGTAGTTAAAACGTTTCAGACGGCCTTGTATATAACAGGCCGTCTGAATTTTTTGATACCTCCCAAATCTCATCATTACGCTAATACCATCAGGCATAAGACATCATCCGTCAAAAAAAATCTACCGCTGTTTTTTTCCAGACAAGATTTGAGATGAGTACATCTTTTGCGATCAAGCCCAAAATCAAGTCAAACAAGCAGCGTTCAAAATGCCAATCGAAATGGACACTGCGCCAAATAACGCACCGACGGCGACATTGTTGCCAATAAGTTCTGCGGTAGCGCCTTTAATCATCATGGTGGCGGCGAAATAGACAAAAATCTGAATCACGGCTGCGGCAAGGGCCCACAGGATAAAATCGATGAAGCTGACGCTGTGGGCAATACTTGAAGCCAGTGTCAGACAGAAACCGACCAACGCGCCGCCAAATGATAAGGCGCAGGCAAGGTTGCCGTTTTTAATCAGGCGCAATTCTTCAACGGGTGTAATCCGCAGATATACGGCGGCAAAAACAACGGTCATGGCGATACCTACCAACATATATTGCAGGTAGAGCATATATTGGGACAGAGAAATACTCACGATAAGATTCCTTGGTTTGCAATAAAGTGATTATGCCATACTTTTGAAGATAAACCCTTTAGAAAATACGGAATTTTGGAAGCACTTCAGGCCGTCTGAAACAGTCTGTTTTTTAATTCATGTTTTATTGTGATAATTGTTGACGATTTTTGTATATTTATGTAACTATTGCGCACCGCCATTTATTAGAGCAAAGAGGAGAATATGAGCATACTCGCCGCTATCCGCCCTAAAGAACCTTTGCGCCATCTGCGCTGGTTTGACATGCTGATTGTTACCGCCATCCTGTTCGGTCAATTTGCCTACCGCTCCACCCAACTTTATATCGCCAGCCTGATGCCGCAAGTGGAAACAGCCGCCGTTGCCGAAGAGGCGCGCGATACTGCGGTAACCGGCGTGGCTTATTCGGAAAACATGAGCCTGCAGTTGACACTGCTTGCTATTGCTTTGATTTACCTCATTATCCGCCGTTTCGACTTCAAACAATTGCCGATTCGTTTTAATTTAGGCGTGTTGTTTTGGACGCCTGTGATTTTTATCCTGATGGGCCTAACCGCCGATGCGGTAACTTCGTTAAGCGGCGGCTACAATTACTTTACCACTGAAATCTTCCAATACATCAAACCATTATCCATCTTCGACAAATTTGCCGCCCTTGCGCCGATGGCCATCCTCTACGGCCTTTTAAACGGCTTTTATGAGGAATTCTGTTTTCTCGGCCTTTTGACCTGCGTGGAAGACAAATACAAATGGCAGGCATTGGCCTATTCGACCTTGGTGCGCATCTCCTTCCATACTTACCAAGGCATGCTTTGGGCAACCGTTATCGGCGTCGTTTTCGGCTTGATGTACTACTTCTTCTACAAATACAAAGTCAAAAACCTGCTGCCGTTTTTCCTGATTCATGCCTTGGCAGATATCTTCGGCTCCGGTTTCATCTATTTGATTTGCGCTTAATGGCAACAGTTGGCTGAATAAACAAGGCCGTCTGAAACATCATTTTTCAGACGGCCTTTTATCATCTATCGGCTTACTTAATCAACGTAATCGCCACATCCGCATCTTCCGTTGCAACGGCCTCAATCACGACATCGCCGCCAAACCGCAACACCGAGCCTGCGCCGACCGTATGTTTTTCCTTCTGATTCAAGGTTACGTCAAAGCTTCCTTTTCCAACGGCAAAAATCAACGTTTTAAAACCCGGATGATCGTGCGGCTTAATCTGCTCCCCTTTTTTCATGTCTTTCTTAACGACCATGTAATTTGCACCGCTGAAAATCTTACCGTTTTCAGAAGAAACCTCTCCCAAAGGCGCGGCAGAAACGGCAACGGAAAACAAAGCGGACAGCAATACGGCAGCAATATTGGCAACTTTCATAACAAGCCTTTCTTGAAAACAGGGCTTTCATTCTACAAAAAACCACTATATTGTTCAATAATAATTCTCATTTCTTAATCTACAGGCCGTCTGAAATCCAACGATATTTTTCAGACGGCCTGATTGGCCTGTATAATATTCTCTTATTAATAAAACCGCTTTACATACCATCAAATGGAAACCGTCAGAAAAGATCCGCTCGGCTCGGCCTGGATGGTTATTGCCGCGCTCGGCTTTACCGTCATGAACCTCTCCATCAAAGCCGCCTCAACGCAATTCGGCTTTTCCAGCGGCGAGCTGGTCTTTTGGCGCATGCTGGTCTCCACCCTGTTCTTAGGCATCATGGCCAAAGCGCAAGGCAACACGTTTTCCACGCCGTATTGGAAAACCCATCTCAACCGCAGCGTCATCGGCACGCTTGCCATGATGTGCACGTTTTATTCCGTCATGCACCTGCCGCTGGCAACAGGCGTCACACTCAACTACACGTCTTCCATCTGGCTGGCCATCTTTTCATTTTTCATTTTAAAAGAACGAATTACACTTTATACCCAAGCCATTTTGGTTATGGGCTTTATCGGCGTTATCCTCTTGCTCAACCCATCTTTTCAAGGCGGACAGGAGTTTGCCGCGCTGGTCAGTTTGGCAGGCGGCGCCATGTCGGGCTGGGCGTATTTGCAGGTGCGCGAACTCTCGCTTTTGGGCGAACCGGGCTGGCGCGTGGTGTTTTACCTCTCGCTTACCGGCCTGATTATGGGCGCAGTCTGGAGCACCATCACAGGCTGGCATCCGCTGACCGTCTCTTCCCTGCCCTATCTGGCCGGCATCGGCATCTCCGCCATGATTGCCCAACTGGCCATGACCCGCGCCTACAAGGTCGGCAAGAAATTTACCGTTGCCTCGCTTTCCTACCTGACCGTCGTTTTCTCCGCTCTGTCCGGCGTACTGCTTTTCGGCGATAAAATCACTTGGCAGGAAGCTGCCGGCATGGTTATCATTGTTGCAGGCGGCGTGTTCAGCAGCTTTACTCCGGCCTCAATCAAAAAATTTCTGATGAAGCAATAATTTAACAAGGAGAACACCATGATTTCCATCCGCGAACAATCTTACGGCTTAAACGTAGCGCTGTACAACGAATTCACTTTGGACGATTTCCGCCAATTGGAAGAAGCCTTGTTGGCCGCAAAACAAAAAATCCATCTGCCCGACATCCTGTTGGACTTGTCCATGTTGAAAGACTTCACCATCGATATGGCGGTCGAGCAAATCAAATTCCTCAACCAACACGAAACCGACTTCGGCCGCGTTGCCGTCATTACCGACGACATTTGGATCAAACTCGGCGCGCGCCTTTCCAGCCTCTTGACCAACCAACATCCCAAATATTTCAGCGACGCTGCCGAAGCACAGGCTTGGTTGTTGGCAAGCAATTTGAAATAAAGATAAGGCCGTCTAAGCGCATTACCGGAGCAAATTCAAAACCGCTCAGGCTCAAACAACGGTATCACAATATTTTTCAAAGCATAAAAAAGGCCGTCCGAAACCTTGCAACCTGCAAAGTTTCAGACGGCCTTTCATCGTTTTTATTCAAAAACTTACATGACATTCAATACATCAATGCCCAACAACTCCAAGCCTTGTTTCAGCGTGTCGCCGGTCAGCTTCGCCAGTTGCAGGCGGCTGTTGCGGGTTGCGCCTTCTGATTTCAAAATCGGGCAGGCTTCGTAGAAGCGGCTGAACAGGGTGGCGATTTGATAGAGGTAGGCGGCGAGGTAGTGCGGATATGCCGTGTCCGCTACGCTTTGCAGTACGTCTTCAAATTTCAGCAGCTCAGCGGCCAGTTGTTTTTCCAAAGGTTCGGTCAAAACGGTTGGCGCGGTTGCGTCCCATTCGCCTGCTTTGCGGAACACGCTTTGTACGCGTGTGTAGGCATATTGCAGGTAAGGGGCGGTATTGCCTTCAAACGAGAGCATGGCGTCCCAGTCGAACACATAATCGCTGGTGCGGTTTTTGCTCAAATCGGCGTATTTGACTGCGCCGATGCCGACGGTTTTGCCGATTTTACCTGCTTCGTCTGCGCCCAGTTCAGGATTTTTCTCTTTCACCAAAGCAGTGGCGCGCTCGACGGCTTCGGTCAGCAGGTCAACCAGTTTTACAGTGTCGCCGCTGCGCGTTTTGAACGGTTTGCCGTCTTTGCCCATCATGGTGCCGAAGCCGATAAACTCGGCTTTTACATCTTCCGGCAGATAGCCTGCTTTGCGGGAAGTGGTAAAGAGTTGCTCAAAGTGCAGGGCTTGGCGGTGGTCGACGACGTACAGCAGGCGGTCGGCATGAAGCGTGCCGACGCGGTAGCGCAGACACGCCAAGTCGGTGGAAGCATAAAGGAAGCCGCCGCCTTGTTTTTGCACGATAAATGCGGCAGGTTCGCCTTCTTTGTTTTTGAACTCGTCCAAGAACACGACTTTTGCGCCGTCGTCTTCGACTGCCAGGCCTTTTTCGACCAAATCATCGACCACGGGTTGCAAATCGTCGTTGTATTTCGATTCGCCCGCCACGTCTTCGGGGCGCAGTTTCAAGCCCAGCGTGTCATAAACGGCTTGGGCGTGCGAGAGTGAAATATCGACAAACTGTTTCCACAATGCCAACACGGTTTCATCGCCGCCTTGCAGCTTCACAACGTATTCGCGCGCAGTGTCGGCAAAGGCAGGGTCTTCGTCAAAGCGCACTTTGGCGGCGCGGTAAAACTGCTCCAAGTCTGCCAGCTCGAACGCGGCATTGTCTTTTTGCTGCTCGACCAAATAAGCGACCAACATGCCGAACTGCGTACCCCAGTCGCCGACGTGGTTTTGACGGATAACGGTGTTGCCCATAAATTCCAACACGCGTGAAATGCTGTCGCCGATGATGCTGGAACGCAGGTGGCCGACGTGCATTTCTTTGGCAAGATTAGGCGAAGAATAGTCGATAACGACGGTTTTCGGTTGGGCAATTTTTGCTACGCCGAAACGCGCGTCGTTCAAGGCCGTCTGAATGTTTTGTGCGAGGAATTCAGGACGCAGGCGCAGGTTGATGAAGCCGGGGCCGGCCACTTCCGCGCTTTCAATCACGGCGTTGTCGGCCAATGCTTCGGCGACCTTTTGCGCCAATTCGCGCGGATTTTGTTTGGCTTTTTTCGCCGCCCCCATCACGCCGTTGATTTGGAAATCGCCGTGTTCGGCGTTTTTGGTCGGCTGCAAAACAACGGGGCTGTCGGCGATGCCTGCGGCGGCAAAGGCGGCGGCGGCTTCGCGTTCGACGGTTTGGTATAAATTCATGTTGTCGGTCTCTATCAATTCAAATCAGGCGGTATTTTAAAAGAATTTCGGGCTTTAAAACAGGGCAGGCTGCAATACTTTTCCAGCGGCTTGTTATACTTGTTATATGATTGCATTCTGATTCAACGATTTTGCTGTAAAGGCCGTCTGAAAGGAAAAGCCATGAACCCAAAAAATACGCTTTGTCTGATTGTCGATATTCAAGAACGCCTGCTGCCCGCCCTTTCCGGCGCGGACGAAATGTTGGAACGCTGCCGCCTACTGATTCAAGGCTTGACGGCTTTGGACATCCCCTTTGCCGTAACCGAACAATATCCGAAAGGTTTGGGCAACACTGTATCCGCCGTATCGCTGCTGTTGCCCGAAGGCACGCCGGTTGTCGAGAAAACCCGATTTTCGGCATTTTTGCCCGAAATTCAGGAAATCTTACGCAAAAACGACATTAAGCACGTTATTTTAGTGGGTGCGGAAGCGCATATCTGTATGCTTCAGACGGCCTTGGATTTGAAAGCGCAAGGTTACGCCGTATCCCTGCCTTTTGAATGCACCGCCTCGCGCACGACTGCCAACCGCGACAATGGTTTGGCGCAACTGAGCCGTCAGGGCATTACCGTTTCCAATGTCGAAAGTATTTTGTTCCAACTGCTCGGCGATGCCAAACATCCGGCCTTTAAGACCATCTCCAAACTGATTCAATAAAAGGCCGTCTGAAATGCAATACACCATCCGCCCTGCCCTGCGCCAAGACTTGCCCGCCATCGTCGATATTTACAACAGCACCGTGGCCACGCGCCAATCCACGGCCGATTTGTCGCCGACCACGGTTGCCGAACGCGAAATGTGGTTTGCCGCACACACGGACAAACGCCCGATCTACGCCCTTTACGATACCGACGGCACCGTATTGGCCTGGGGCAGTTTCAGCGACTACCATCCGCGCTACGCCTACCATATCAGCGCAGAAGTCAGCGTTTATGTCCGCCACGATATGCGCGGCGCAGGCGTGGGCAAAATCCTGTTGCGGCACATGCTCGAACGCGCGCCGTCCTTAGGCATCCGCAACGTCATCGCGCTTGTGTTCGGCCACAACTATCCGAGCCTGAACCTATTTCACCGTTTCGGATTTGAAGAATGGGGGCGGCTGCCACAAGTCTGCGATTTGGAAACCATGTTGGCAGACGTGGTGATTTTGGGTAAAAGGATTGTGGATTGATTACGGCAAAGGCCGTCTGAAAACTGAATTCAGACGGCCTTTTGACGGCAAAACCTTTATTGCGGTTTCTTCGCCAGCATGGTAACGAATTTAAACTGAATCGGATTGCCGAATTCGTCTTTCGCGTGCATCGAGCCCAGCTCTTCCTTGTATTCCACCAATTCCCAATCCTTATAGTATTCACGCAGCTCGCCCTCGCCAAACTTGAACGGGAACGGCATCGGGCAAGGGAAATCTTCCGTATCCATCGCAGAAACGATCAGATTATAGCCGCCTGGGTTGGTGTGTTCCTTCATATTGGCAATCACGTCAGGAACGTAACGCGGCATCAGGAACATAAACACCACGGTCGCCACCATATAATCAAAGTTTTCCTGAATATTGGCGGCGTTGAGGTCGTATTCAAACGCGCGGACATTCAACTCTTCAATACGCGCCAGCTCTTCCACGTTTTGAACCGCATGGGGATTATTATCGACAGCGGTAACGTCAAAACCTTTCAAACCCAGATACAGCGCATTGCGGCCCTGGCCGCAGCCCATATCCAAAACCTTGCCGACGGGCACGATGCCTTCGGCGGCGCGGACGGCCGAATGCGTCGCGCTCATGCCGTATTTCTTATTGAAATAGTCCGCCGCCTCGCAGTAAAACGACAGTTGGATTTCCGTGTCTTGCGTTTGCGGCGCAATAAAGTGCCATGCTTGCGGATGGATAATCCAATCGCCGCTCTCAGGCGTCAGCTCGTGCGTAGCCGTAATATTGCCCGATTCGTCCAATTCATTGAAGTTCAAACGGCCTTGGAGAACATTGAGGCAGCCCCAAGTACCGGCGGCGGTATTGTGTTTGGACAACAAGGCTTCGGGAATCTCGTCCGCCGTCCACACCGGCATCTGTTTGTAACAAAACAATTCTTGCTGTTCGCTCATCATATTTCCTTTCTATTTTGACGGTTTCAACACAGCTTCTGCCAAGGCTTTCTGAATGGCAATCACACTCTTGTCGCTTTTAAACTGCAAGGTTTCGGTTGGCGCTTCGCTGGAAGAAACCCAAATCTTCAGCTCGGCATCCAAATCGAAATGACCCGAGGTTTCCACCGAAAAGCGTGACACGGAACGGTATGGAATCGAACGGTAAGACACTTTCTTACCGGTCAAACCCTGTTTGTCCACCAACACCAGCCGATATTCGGTAAACACAATCAAATCGCGCACCAGGCTGAATGCCATTTTTACCTGTTCGCCATCAATCAGGATATTCGCCAAATCGCGTTCCACCGCATCGGCGTCTTTTTGTGAAGCATTGCCCAAAAGGCCGCTGAACAATCCCATATCTGCCTGCTTTCTATACGAGTGATAAAGTGCAGGGTATTTTACACGCGCAAACTGTATTTGCCGATATTTCAGACGGCCTTATGTTATGATACCGCCTTATTCGACAAAGACATGCCCATGGATAAACCCGTTTACCTCTACACAGACGGCGCATGCAAAGGCAACCCCGGCGCAGGCGGCTGGGGGGTATTTATGCGCTACGGCACACACGAAAAAGAATTGTTCGGCGGCGAAGCCGAAACCACCAACAACCGCATGGAGCTGACTGCCGTCATCGAAGGCCTGAAATCCTTAAAACGTCGCTGCCAAGTCGTCATCTGCACCGACTCGCAATACGTCAAAAACGGCATGGAAAGCTGGATACACGGTTGGAAAAAAAACGGTTGGAAAACCGCCGCTAAAAAACCGGTCAAAAACGACGATTTATGGAAAGAGCTGGATAGTTTGGTTCAACAGCACGATGTCCGCTGGACTTGGGTAAAAGGCCATGCCGGACATCCAGAAAACGAAAAAGCCGACGAGCTTGCCAACCGAGGCGCAGCAAAATTTTTATAACACTTCACCCATGACTGTACTCAAATATCTCAAACCATTCTTTTGGATTGCTATCATTGCATTGATTTATGTGACGCCAAAAGCACTTATGTTCGCCTATTCGCCCTTTCATGATGTCAATGATTATTTTAACTTTGGATTGTGCGATCACATTGAGAGTGCAGAAGAATGTGACGACTTAATCACGCCCTCCTATTTATTTTGGTGGTTTATACCCAAACCGTGGCTTTTCGCATTCATATCTCTGACTGCCATTTACCTTGTTCTAAAAATCCTGATTGAAATCATCCGATTCCTATTCAGACTGAGAAAGAAAAAACCATGACCTGTCCCATCTGCACTGCCGACAACGAAGACATTTTGCTGCAAACGCCCAATCTGCGCGTTATCGCCGTCCACAACGAAGCCGGCGCACCGGCATTCTGCCGCGTGATTTGGAATAACCATGTTTCCGAGATGACCGACCTTTCTCCTGCCGAGCGCAACGAAATCATGGAAATGGTGTATCAGGTCGAAGCCGCAATGCGCCAAGTTTTCCGCCCGGCCAAAATCAATTTGGCCAGCCTCGGCAATGTTGTGCCTCACTTGCATTGGCATGTCATCGCCCGCTTTGAAAACGACGCCAACTTCCCCGCGCCGATTTGGGCCGCGCCCGTCCGCGAACACGGCATGACCCTGCCCGAAAATTGGCCGCAACAAATCAAAAACTTAATCGCTTAAACTTTCAGACGGCCTGTAAGGTCCGACACGCCAAGCTTTAGGCCGTCTGAACATATAACGAAAGGAAAACCTCAATGACTTCCACCACGCGCCGCCATTTCCTGCGCACCTGCTCTGCCGCGGCAGGCGCAGGGTTGTTGCAAGCCTGCGGTACAGGCACGACCACCACGCCGCAAACCAAAACCACTTCCACCACCGCGAAAGCCCAAACCGTGCAACCTAAGCAACCCCATCCGCCACGTTCCGGCGACAACCTCCTGCGCGTTGTTGCGCCGTCAGGCTTCGCCGAAGACCCCAACCGCGTAACCACCGGCCTGACCCGCCTCTACAACGCAGGCTTTACCGTAACCAACCAACAAGCAGGCAGCCGCCGTTACCAACGCTTTGCCGGCAGCGACGCCCAACGCGCCGCCGACTTCCAAGACGTTGCCAGCGGCCGTGTTGAAACACCCAAAGTCCTCATGGGCCTACGCGGCGGCTATGGCGCGGCACGCATCCTGCCACAAATCGACTTCGCCTCACTCGGTGCCAGAATGCGCGAACGCGGCACATTGTTCTTCGGTTTCAGCGACGTTTGCGCCGTCCAACTCGCCCTGTTGGCCAAAGGCAATATGATGAGCTTTGCAGGCCCGATGGTGTACAGCGAATTCGGCAAAGCAGACCCCAGCGTCTTTACCATGGATTCCTTCATCCGCGGCACGACCAACAACGTCAACATCGTTGATGTCCCAACCATTCAACGCGCCGATGTCAACGTCGAAGGCACATTGTGGGGCGGCAACCTCAGCGTTCTCGCTTCCCTCGCCGGTACGCCCTACATGCCCGACATTCAAGGCGGCATCCTCTTTATCGAAGACGTCAGCGAGCAGCCTTACCGCATCGAGCGTATGCTCAATACACTTTATCTGTCAGGTGTTTTGCAAAAACAACGCGCCATCATCTTCGGCGATTTCCGCATGGGCACCATCCGCGACGCGTACGATTCCAGCTACGACTTCTCCGCCGTCGTCAACCACATTTCGCGCACCGCCAAGATTCCTGTGTTGACCGGTTTCCCATTCGGCCACATCACCAACAAAACCACTTTCCCGTTGGGCGCGCATGCCAAAGTCCGCAGTACCGGCAACGGCGGTTATTCCGTCACCTTCAGCGGCTACCCGACGCTGAATCCGTCCGCGCTGACACTCGACAACCTGCTGCCGCCTCCCGTGCCGACTTACGACAACACCATCTACCGCGACAGCATCACTGAAGAAGTGACCGAATAAGGCTTGTTCAAATCAAAAGGCCGTCTGAAACTGGGTTTCAGACGGCCTTTTTATATCTTCATCTTAACCGTAACGTCGTTGGAAATCTTTCATAAATTCGGCCAACGCGTTCACACCTTCAAGCGGCATCGCATTGTAAATGCTGGCGCGCATACCACCGACGGTTTTATAACCCTTGAGCAGGCACAAGCCCTGCAACTCGGCTTCCAACACAAAGCGGCGGTCCAAGTCTTCGCTTGCAGTTTTGAAGACCACGTTCATTTTGGAACGCGCATCAGGATGAATATCGTTGATGTAAAAACCGCTGCTGCCGTCTATCGCCTCATACAAGGTTTGCGCCTTCATTCGATTGACCGCTTCAATTTTTTTCACACCTCCCTGCGTTTGTAGCCAGCGGAACACCAAGCCCGACATATAAATCGCATAGGTGGACGGCGTGTTGTACATACCGTCGCGGTTGATGTGCGAACGGTAGTTGAACACATCGGGAATATCGTTCGGACAACGCTCCAGCAAATCCTCGCGGATAATGACCACGGTCGCACCGGCAGGACCGATATTTTTTTGTGCGCCGGCATAAATCAGGCCGTAATCGGACACATCAAACTCACGCGACAAAATCTCGCTGGACATATCGCACACCAGCGGCGGCAGGCCGTCTGAAAGTTTGGGGACGTTTTGATACTGCAAGCCGTTTACGGTTTCATTAATCGCAAAATGAACAAACGCAGAATTCGGGTTGACATCCCAATCCTCAACCGCAGGCAGGTTTTTATAGGCATATTGCTCGCCGCCATGCGCAGCCAAACGGATTTCGGCATTGCTCAAACGGCTCATCTGTTCATAGGCAATACGGCTCCAGTTGCCCGTTACCACCGCGTCGGCAGTCGCAAAACCGTGCGCCAAATTCATGGCCACCATATTGAATTGCGTGGTCGCACCGCCCTGTAAAAACAGGATTTTATAGTTGGACGGAATATTCAAAAGCTGGCGCAAGTCTTGTTCGGCATGATGCAGAATACTCAAAAACATATCCGAACGGTGGCTCATCGCCATCACGGGGAAACCCGTACCGTTGTAGTCGAGCATTTCCTGTTGCGCGGTACGCAATACGGCTTCCGGCAATACGGCAGGACCTGCGGAAAAATTATAAATCGGGTGTACGGACATAGCGGCCATCTTTCTTATTCGGAGGGTATGAAGAAATTGTAGAACCGCCTTGCACATTGTGCAAGCATGAAAAATCAGGAAATCCAAGGCCGTCTGAAAACAAAGCAATACCAATTCTTTGTTTTCCAAAATAATTTCAGAAACACCATATCAAAACTTGTCAACAATTCCCTTTTCAGACGGCCTCACCCCTCCCCTTTACATTTAAGCAATCACTTCAAAAAATCCACGCCAAATCAACGCTTTTCTTTTATCTGGAAAACAGTTATAATAGGCCAATTTTTCAAATCACACGAAAAATGGCCGCGCGGCCATTTTTTTGTTTATGTACTTCTGGAGAAGCATGGATATTCAAAGCATTCTTGATAAAACCCTGCCCGGCTTGGGCTACGAGCTGGTCGATTTCGAACTGACCGCGCAAGGCGATTTGCGCATTTTTATTGATAAAGAAGGCGGCATCACCGTCGAAGACTGCGCCACTGTCAGCAACCATCTGAGCCGCGTGTTCATGGTTGAAGACATCGACTACAGACGCTTGGAAATCTCCAGCCCGGGCCTTGACCGGCCGTTGAAAAAAGCCGCCGACTTCGTGCGCTTTACCGGCCAGAACGCCAAAATCAAAACACGCCTGCCGATTGATGGTCAGAAAAACTTCATCGGCCGCATCGAATCTTGCGAAAACGACATTGTTACCGTCTCTTTCGACGGCAAAACTGCCCAAATCGAATTGAGCAACATCGACAAAGCCCGTTTGCGCCCCGAATTTAAATTTTAAAAACCGATTACTTGGAGATTCTAGAAAATGAGTCGCGAAATGTTACAGCTGGCCGAAGCGCTGGCAAGTGAAAAAAACGTTGAAACGGAAGTCGTATTCAAAGCCCTTGAATTCGCCCTCTCTACTGCCGCCAAGAAAAAAGCCGACCGCGAGCACATGGACGTGCGCGTCGAAATCGACCGCGATACCGGCGAATACCAAACCTTCCGCCGCTGGCTGATTGTTGCCGATGAAGACTACACCTACCCCGACGTAGAAAAAACCATCGAGGAAATCCAAGAAGAAATCCCCGGCACCACCATCCAAATCGGCGAATACTACGAAGAGCAGCTGCCAAACGAAGGCTTCGGCCGCCAAGCAGCGCAAACCGCCAAACAAATCATCCTGCAACGCATCCGTGATGCGGAGCGCGAGCAAAACCTGAACGAATTCCTCGCTTCTAAAGAAGACATTGTTTCCGGCACCGTAAAACGCGTCGAGCGCCACGGCATCATCGTTGAAGTCGTCGCGGGCAAACTTGACGCCCTGATTCCGCGCGAAGAAATGATTCCGCGCGAAAACTTCCGCAGCGGCGACCGCATCCGCGCCCTCTTCCTGCGTGTGGACGAAATTGGCAATACCGGCCGCAAACAAGTCATTTTGAGCCGTACCAGCGGCGACTTCTTGGCCAAACTCTACGCCAACGAAGTGCCTGAAATTGCAGACGGCCTGTTGGAAATCCGCGAAGTAGCACGCGACCCAGGCCAACGCGCCAAAGTTGCCGTTAAAGCCAACGACCAACGCATCGACCCGCAAGGTACTTGTATCGGCGTGCGCGGTTCGCGTGTCAACGCCGTGAGCAACGAATTGTCCGGCGAACGCATCGACATCGTATTGTGGTCTCCCGAGCCTGCCCAATTCGTGATGAACGCGCTGTCTCCTGCCGAAGTAAGCCGCATCGTGATTGACGAAGACAAACACGCCGTTGACGTGATTGTTGATGAAAACCAACTGGCGCTGGCCATCGGCCGCGGTGGTCAAAACGTCCGCCTGGCTTCCATCCTGACCGGCTGGCAGCTGAACATCATGACCGTTGAAGAAGCCGACGAGCGCAATGCCGCCGAAGATGCCGTTATCCGCAACCTCTTCACTACCCACTTGAACATCGACGACGAAACCGCCGATATTTTGGTTGAAGAAGGTTTTGCCACATTGGAAGAAGTGGCTTACGTTCCGGCGGCAGAATTGCTCGCCATCGAAGGCTTTGACGAAGAAATCGTTGAAACCCTGCGCAACCGCGCACGCGACGCCATCCTGACCATGACCATCGCGGCAGAAGAAAAACTGGGCGAAGTGTCTGAAGACATGCGCAATCTGGACGGCGTAGATTCCGATATGTTGCGCAAGCTTGCCGAAGCAGGCGTGACCCAACGCGACGATCTGGCCGAATTGTCTGTTGACGAATTGGTCGAAATTACCGGTGTTGACGAAGAAGAAGCCAAAAAAGTGATTTTGGCTGCACGCGAACACTGGTTTACTGAAGAAAATAACTAAGGGGGTACTGAATGAGTAATACAACCGTAGCGCAATTTGCCGCCGAACTAAACCGCCCCGTCGATGATTTGCTTAAACAATTGAAAGAAGCCGGGGTCAATAAGAACAGCGGTAATGACAGCCTGACCACTGACGACAAACAACTGTTGACTGCTTACCTGCAAAAGAAAAACGGCAGCAACAGCGGCACCATCAGCATCCGCCGCAAAAAAACCGAAGTCAGCACCGTTGACGGCGTAAAAGTGGAAACACGCCGCCGCAGCCGTGCCGTTACCATTCCTTCTTCCGAAGAATTGGCAGCAGAAGCCAAAGCCAAAGTAGCGGCTGAAAACCAAAAAGCCGAAGCAGAAAAAGCAGCCGCAAAAGCTGCCGAAGAAAAAGCCAAAGCTGAAGCAGAAGCAGCCGCAAAAGCCGAAGCCCGCGCCAAAGCAGAGGCCGAAGCAGCCAGACTGAAAGCAGCCAAAGCCGCACCAAAAGCAGAAAGCAAGCCTGCCGAAGCCAAAAAAGAAGAAGCCAAACCGGTTGAAGCCGTAGAAGCTAAGGCAGAAGCAAAAGTTGAAGCCAAAGCAGACAACAAGCCGTCTGAAAAATCCGTTGAAGCTGAAAAACCGGCCGAAGCCAAAAAACCTGCCAAAGCCAAACAAGACAAAGGCGGTAAAGGCAAAGAAGCGAAAAAGGCAGCCAAACCTGCCGCGCCTGCCGTACCGCAACCTGTCGTCAGCGAGGAAGAACAGGCTCAACGCGATGAAGAAGCCCGTCGTGCCGCCGCCCTGCGTGCGCATCAAGAGGCTTTATTGAAAGAAAAACAAGAGCGTCAAGCGCGCCGCGAAGCCATGAAACAACAGGCCGAGCAAGAAGCAAAATCTGCCAAAGAAGCCAAATCCAAATCAGGCGAACGCAACAAACCTGCCGAGAAAACCAAAGCCCCGTCCGGCGAAGGCAAATCCGAACACAACGCGCGCAATAAAAAAGACGACCGCCGCGATCGTGACGAAGAGAACCAAGGCCGCAACGCCAAAGGCAAAGGCGGTAAAGGCGGCCGTGACCGTAACAATGCGCGCAACGGCGACGACGAGCGTGTACGCAGCGGTAAAAAAGGCAAGAAACTCAAACTCGAGCCGAACCAACACGCCTTCCAAGCACCGACCGAACCTGTCGTACACGAAGTCTTGGTTCCCGAAACCATTACCGTTGCCGATTTGGCGCACAAAATGGCCGTTAAAGGCGTTGAAGTGGTCAAAGCCCTGATGAAAATGGGCATGATGGTCACCATCAACCAATCCATCGACCAAGACACCGCCCTGATTGTGGTGGAAGAGCTCGGCCACATCGGCAAACCTGCCGCCGCCGATGATCCCGAAGCATTCTTGGATGAAGGCGTGGAAGCTGTGGAAGCCGAAGCATTGCCGCGTCCGCCGGTCGTTACCGTGATGGGTCACGTCGACCACGGTAAAACCTCCCTGCTGGACTACATCCGCCGCGCCAAAGTGGTACAAGGCGAAGCGGGCGGCATTACCCAACACATCGGCGCATACCATGTTGAAACCCCGCGCGGCGTGATTACCTTCTTGGATACTCCGGGTCACGAAGCGTTTACCGCCATGCGTGCGCGCGGTGCAAAAGCAACCGACATCGTGATTCTTGTGGTTGCCGCCGACGACGGCGTAATGCCGCAAACCATCGAGGCGATTGCCCACGCCAAAGCAGCAGGCGTACCGATGGTGGTTGCCGTCAACAAAATCGATAAAGAAGCCGCCAATCCAGAGCGCATCCGCCAAGAGTTGACCGCGCACGAAGTCGTGCCGGACGAATGGGGCGGCGATGTACAATTTATCGACGTTTCCGCCAAAAAAGGCATCAATATCGACGCCTTACTCGAAGCTGTCTTGCTCGAAGCCGAAGTTTTGGAACTGACCGCCCCTGTCGATGCACCAGCCAAGGGCATCATCGTTGAAGCACGTTTGGACAAAGGCCGCGGTGCGGTTGCCACCCTCTTGGTGCAAAGCGGTACGCTGAAAAAAGGCGATATGCTGCTGGCCGGTACTGCATTCGGTAAAATCCGTGCAATGGTTGACGAAAACGGCAAAGCCATCAATGAAGCCGGTCCGTCTATCCCTGTCGAAATCCTCGGCTTGTCTGACGTACCGAATGCAGGTGAAGATGCAATGGTATTGGCCGACGAGAAAAAAGCGCGCGAAATCGCCCTCTTCCGTCAAGGCAAATACCGCGACGTGCGTTTGGCCAAACAACAGGCCGCAAAACTGGAAAACATGTTCAACAATATGGGCGAAAACCAAGCCCAATCCTTGTCTGTCATCATCAAAGCAGACGTACAAGGTTCTTACGAAGCTTTGGCGGGCAGCCTGAAAAAACTGTCCACCGACGAAGTGAAAGTGAACGTGTTGCACAGCGGCGTGGGTGGCATTACCGAATCGGATGTCAACTTGGCCATCGCTTCCGGCGCATTCATCATCGGCTTTAACGTCCGTGCAGATGCTTCCGCACGCAAACTGGCTGAAAATGAAAACGTGGAAATCCGTTACTACAACATCATTTACGATGCCATCGACGACGTGAAAGCCGCCATGAGCGGTATGCTCTCTCCGGAAGAGAAAGAGCAAGTCACCGGTACGGTCGAAATCCGTCAGGTCATCTCCGTTTCCAAAGTCGGCAATATTGCAGGCTGTATGGTTACCGATGGCGTGGTCAAACGCGATTCCCATGTCCGCCTCATCCGCAACAACGTGGTCATCCATACCGGCGAACTGTCTTCTTTGAAACGCTACAAAGACGACGTCAAAGAAGTCCGCATGGGCTTCGAATGTGGTCTGATGATCAAAGGCTACAACGAGATTATGGAAGGCGACCAACTCGAATGTTTCGACATCGTCGAAGTTGCCCGTACGCTGTAATCAGACAGGCCGTCTGAAAAATCAGAAGCAGGTTTTGCAATGCGAAACCTGCTTCTTTTTTCAGACGGCCTTTTTACACTCTTCATAGTTTGAAACTATAGAAATCAATGTGTGGTATAGAAGGCACAAAACAATCAAACAGGGCAAAACCATTTAGTAAAAGAAGGGACGGCAAACACGGCCCGACAAGGCTCTCTAATTATTGTCATATCTTAATGTTTCTGTTGTTTTTATCAAATTTCGGCACTAGTATATATAGCCTAAACACAATACAAATTAAGCAATACCGGCCATATGCCGGATACGTTTACTTCCTTGTTACTCTCATCAATATCTAAAGAAAATATCATGACAACCGAAAAAGCAACCCGCATCCGCAATGCGCAATTTGAATTACGACATGCAGAGCAATTACAACTTTCCCCCTTTGCTCAAACAACCACAGGCACACCCGGGGATGACGTTTATTATGTCACCCGCAGCGACGATACAATCATTGAAGACCCAAACGGCGGCGATGATACGGTTTACAGCAACGTCAGCTATACCCTCCCCAACTACGTTGAAAACCTTGTTTTGACCGGTACGGCCAACATCTTCGGCGCAGGCAACAACAGCAACAACATCCTTATCGGCAATGAAGGCCGCAACCGACTCAACAGCGGCCGCGGTGACGACATCGTTTACGGCGGCGGCGGCAACGATTTCATCAACGGCGGCGAAGGCAACGACCGTCTTTTCGGCGAAACAGGCAATGACACCCTCAACGGCGAAGCAGGCAACGATGTGCTTGAAGGTGGCGAAGGCGACGATACCTACCTTTTCTCTGCCAAAAGCGAGCAAGACACCATCATCGACGACCAAGGCCACAACAGCATCCGCTTCCATACCGACCTGAGCCTTAACGATTTAACCGTCGAAGTCCGAAACAACGAAAACGGCGGTCAAGACTGGCTGATCGCCGTGAAAAACAGCAATGCCGTTTTAACCATCCAAAACCAATACACGCAAAACGGTACAACACCGACAGTCTCCCAATTCATCATCGGCACACAAAAACTGGATGTAAACAGCTTTGCTAAATATTTCGATATTTCCCTGACTGAACATACCGAAAGCGGCCGGACCATCGATGGTAGCGACGGCAATGACCACCTGATCGGCACATCAGGCGACGATATTATCGACGGCAAAGCCGGTGCCGACATCATGGAAGGCAGGGACGGCAATGACACTTACTATGTTGATAACGCAAAAGACGTAGTTATCGAACAAGCTAGCGGCGGCGAAGACACCGTATTCAGCAGCATTTCATATACTGCCGCCACCCACGTTGAAAATGTTACCTTGACCGGCACAGCCAATATTTTTGCCGCCGGCAACAACAGCAATAACATCCTGACCGGCAACGAAGGCCGCAACCGCCTCAACAGCGGACGCGGTGATGATACCGTTTACGGCATGGGCGGCAACGACAACCTCAATGGCGGCGACGGCAACGATTATCTGGATGGCGGCGATGGTAACGATGCCATCAATGGCGATGCTGGCGATGATGTTTTGGTGGGCGGCAACGGCAAAGACATCCTGAAAGGCGGCGCCGGAAACGATACCTATATCTACGGCGACAACGATACCATTATCGACAACCAAGGCATCAATACCCTCAAGTTTTCAGACGGCCTGAACAATACCAAGCTCAACTTGAAGACCATTCATAATGACGACGGCAGCCAAAGCTGGGAAATTACTTCGGAGCAAGGTTCAGCCCTGATTCAAAACCAAATCGGCGCAGATGGCAGCATTTCCATCGACCGTTTCCAGTTCAGCGACCAAACCTACACTGCCGCGCAGTTCCAACAGGCCTTCCAAACCCTGAAAGCCGAAACCATCAAATTTGTCGGTACAAACGGCGACGATACCTTGCATGGCGATGCAGGCAACAATGAAATTGACGGCGGCAACGACGGCCGCGACATCCTCTATGGCCACGACGGCGATGACATCTTGCGCGAACACAGCGAAACCTATTACGGCAACGAACCCGCTTCCGACGATAAACTCTACGGCGGCAACGGTAACGACAAACTCTATGCCCATGTAGGCGCAGACTTACTCGACGGCGGCGCAGGCAATGATTATCTGGAAGGCGGCGAACACAACGACACCTATGTTTTCGGAAAAGGTTACGGACACGACACCATTTTCGACTACAACTTCGGTTTCGACAACGAGGCCGGCCTGCATACGCTCAACGCCAACACCGTGAAATTTAGCGGCGACATTACCATTGACGACCTTGAAATTACCGTTGAAAAAGGTTACGACAAAACCGGGATTACCGACCTGCCCGACAGCAACCAATTTGTATCTCCACCCCTGCTGGATGGCGACACTTGGCATATCCGCATCAAAGGCACAGACGATGTTTTGACCATCAAAAACCAAAGCGGTATCTATGGGGCGATTTCCGAGTTTCAGTTTGACGGCAATACCTCATACAGCACGGGCGAGCTGATCAACCACTTCAAACTGTCTATCCCGCACATGATCGGCAACAAAAACATCGTCCAATACACCGGCCAACCCGTTGAAGAACTCAACCGGGATGTGTACAACAACTTCAACCACACCATCCATGCCGATAGCGACAACAGCGATTTAGATTTGTCGCGTTACACTTCTGTTGTCGAATACAGGGGCAACCGCAGCGATGAAACCATTACTTTGGGCCGAGGCATCAACATCGTTGATACGGCCGGCGGCAACGACACCATTACCGATCCTGGTGCCGACAACACCGTCATCATGTTTGGCAGAAACAGCGGCAACGACACCTTTAATCCGTATGGTGGCAGCGATACCCAAGTCCTTTTCAAAGAAGGGCTGACGCTGAAAGATTTACAGTTGAAAACCGGCGATGATTGGGTCTTAACCATCAAAGATACAGGCGAAACCCTGACCATCCATGATATTGCCAACAATAATATCGACAGCTTTGTATTTGAAAGCGGTAAGAGCTACACCGCCGACGAAATCAGCAAAGCACTGATTACTGAAAATACGCAAAACAACGGTATCCTGTAAAACCCAAAGGCCGTCTGAAACCTGAATTCAGACGGCCTCAGTCTTTTGCTGATTTATTTATCTTTCCGCTATATAATTATTCTCATTCAAGTTCACAAGAAAGAATAAAACATGGATGCCTTAAATCTTCTGACCACACGTCGCTCTTCCAAAAAACTGACGGCTCCCGCGCCCAATGCCGAGCAACTGGAACAAATGCTGCAAGCGGCCACACAAGTACCTGATCACGGCAATATGCGCCCTTTCCGCTTTACTGTGATTCAAAGCGAAGCCGGTTTGCAACGTTTCCGCGAGCTTTTGAGCAAGACCGTTACCGAACTCAACTTCGGCGATGACGTCATGAAAAAAGCCGAACGCGTCGGCAACATGGCACCCATGATTATCGGCGTTACATTCGTGCCAAACCGTGAAGTGGCAAAACCCAAACCCGAATGGGAGCAAATGCTGACTGCCGGCTGCGCCGCCTACGCATTGCAACTGGCCGCATCAGCCCAGGGCTTCGACAATGTTTGGATTACAGGCATGTGGGTCAACAGCCCATTGTTGCGCGAAGCGTTTGAGTGTACCGACAAAGACAAAATCATCGGCCTGATGATGATTGGCTCGCCGACAGAAGAAGGCGGCGGCCCGAAAAATACCAACCTGGAATGCTTTACCACTTATTGGTAAAGCCTAAAAACACTCAGGCCGTCTGAAAACCTGATTTAATGGTTTTTCAGACGGCCTTTTTATATCTATTATCGAAGCATCAAGCCGGATTCATAAATGCTTCAATTTCTTCCAAAGAAATATCCGCCGTTGCACCATGACGCGAAGCAACCAACGCGCCCAACGCACAAGCAAAAGTAATGGCTTCTTGAGGAGGCGCATTGTTCAACAATTTGTAAGTCAAACCGCCAAGAAAGCTGTCGCCCGAGCCGACAGTATCCACCACTTTGACACGGAAACCGCAATGGCGGTACACCTCGCCGTCCTTATACAAAACCGCGCCATGGCTGCCCAAAGTCACACACAAGATTTTGACACCGGTCAGCTTAACAAGGTAGCCGATATTTTGTTCGATACTGTGATAAGGAGAGCCGTAAGCCGCAGCCAATTCATACAACTCATCATCATTGAGTTTGACCATATCGGACTGTTTCATGGTCTCCAACAAGCGGTCAATATCGTAATGCGGCTTGCGCAGATTAACGTCAAAAATTTTAAACTTGGCTTCTTTCAATAAAACATCCAGGCTTTTACGCGAAACCTCGTCACGGGTTGCCAAGCTGCCGAAAACGAACGCATCGGATTCCGCCACTCGTTTGATTGCCGCATTATCATTCGAAATCCTGTCCCACGCGCAAGGATAAACAATCTCATAAGACGCACTGCCAGACTTGTCCAAGTGTACTTTTACCAAACTGGTCGCGCATTCTTGGCAAACCTGCAAATAATCAGTATTGACGTTTTTGCTTTGGACCTGGCGCAGCAATTCCTCGCCATCGGCATCATCGCCGCGACGGCTGATGATGGCAGCATCGATACCCAAAGACTGCAAACGGACAGCAACATTCAAGGGGGCGCCACCCAATACCTTTCCGTTTGGAAAATCGTCCCACAGCACTTCGCCGAAACTGGTTACTTTCATTCTTGGCCTTCCTTTTTTGAGGTTGATTGGCAGGGTCTGCACTCCCGACAGATTTTTTGCAAATCATGTACTTGTAGTAAAACTCCAGCATCGGGGGCAAAAGTATTATGTTTTAAAATATTGGGACTGACAAGCAATTAAGGGGACATCAGACAATAAACTTGATTCATCACAAAATTATATTGTTCCTATTTTTTCTTTTTCTTTCACATTTATCCCCTCTGATTTCATCAAAATAAAACATTCTGAAATTTAAATACAAAAGGCCGTCTGAAAACTGATTCAATCAATTTTCAGACGGCCTTTATTGAATTATTGCAGCATTTAAACTACAACTTCTTCTTTTTTCTTCACTTCTTTGGCAATGTTCTCACGGCTCAAGCCAAACATCAGCAAGAGCGGGCTGGCAACCAATACGGAAGAGTAAATACCGAACACAATACCGATGGTCAGCGCCATAGAGAAACCGTGCAAGGCCGCACCGCCGAACACCAGCATCGAAACAACCATTGCCTCGGTCGAACCGTGGGTAATGATGGTACGGCTCATGGTGGCGGTAATCGCGTTGTCGATAACCTCCGGAACAGTATGGCCGCGCATATGCGGTTTGCGGAAGTTTTCGCGAATACGGTCAAACACCACCACAGATTCGTTTACGGAATAACCCAAAACCGCCAAGATACCTGCCAAGACAGTCAATGAGAATTCCCATTGGAAGAAGGCGAAACAGCCGAGAATAATCACGATATCGTGCATATTCGCAATAATCGCGGACACTGCAAAACGCCACTCAAAACGCATGGACAAGTAAATAATGATACCTGCTACCACGAAGCCCAATGCCATCAAACCGTTGGTGACCAATTCTTCGCCGACTTGAGGGCCGATGAATTCGACTTGGCGCAAGGTAACGTCAGGATTGTCTTTTTTCAGCAAATCCATCACTTGGTTGGACAGCTGGGCAGACGTTACGCCTTCTTTGTTCGGCAGGCGGATCATGATGTGTTTGTTCGTACCCAATGCCTGAACCTGTACATCACCCATTTTCAGCGTATCGAGGCGTTCGCGTGTTTTATTCACATCAACGCCCTGCTGATATTGGACTTCCATCACCGTACCGCCGGTAAATTCGACGGAGAAATTCAGGCCTTTGGTTACCAAAAAGAACACGGCGGCGATAAACGTAACCAACGAAATAAAAGTCGTCAGTTTGCCGTAGCTCATAAACGGAATATCGCGTTTGATTTTAAATAATTCCATGTTTTACTCCTTGCCTTCTGCCATTTCAGCTTTCGGCTTCCATACCGAACCGATGGAAATATTTTGCAATTTGCGACGGCGGCCGTACCACAGGTTGACCAAAGCACGGAACACGACCACGGATGAATACATCGAGGTCAGAATACCGATACAGTGTACAACCGCAAAACCGCGTACTGGGCCGGAACCGAATACCAACAAAGCGATACCGGCAATCAGAGAGGTCAAGTTGGAGTCGACAATGGTTGCCCAAGCATGTTGGAAACCGAGGTTGATGGCCTGTTGTGGTGCGACACCGGCACGCAGTTCCTCACGGATACGTTCATTAATCAACACGTTGGAGTCAATCGCCATACCCAAGGTCAAGGCCAAGGCGGCAATACCCGGCAAGGTCAGCGTTGCCTGCATGGCAGACAAAATACCCACCAAAAACAAGATATTGGTACTCAAGGCAATGGTAGAGAAGAAACCCATCAAGCGGTAGTAAATCACCATGAATGCAGCAACAGCGGCGAAGCCCCACAAGGTAGAGTGGAAACCTTTTTCAATGTTTTCTTTACCCAAAGACGGGCCGATGGTACGTTCTTCAACAATCTGCATCGGCGCGGCCAGCGAGCCGGCACGCAGCAACAATGAAGTATCGTTGGCTTCGGCTGTCGTCATGCTGCCGGAAATCTCCACGCGGCCGCCGGTAATGGCGGCACGGATGACAGGCGCGGTAACGACTTCGGATTTACCTTGGTCGATCAACACCATAGCCATACGTTTACCCACATTGGCCGAAGTCAATTCGCCAAAAATACTGCCGCCCGCACTATCCAGGCTCAGGCTGACGGCAGGCGCGCCCATTTGGTCAAAGCTAGGTTGCGCATCGTTGATGTTGTCGCCGGTCAGTTCAACTTGCTTATTGACCAAGATGGTTTCCGGATGATCTCCACCGCTTGACAGCAATTCGTAACCGGTCGGCACATTGCCGTTCAAAGCTTCTTGCAGTTTGATCGGATCATCTTCCACCATGCGCACTTCCAAAGTCGCGGTACGGCCGATAATGTCTTTGGCTTTGGCAGTATCTTGCACGCCCGGCAGCTGTACGACAATGCGGTCAAGGCCGGATTGTTGGATAACCGGTTCGGCTACGCCCAATTCGTTCACACGGTTGTGCAACGTATTGATGTTTTGTTTAACCGCATCAGAACGTACTTTATTGATTGCCTCTTCAGACAAAGTCAGCACGATATTGTTGCCGTCCGGCAGCAGCGTGGCTTCAGGGAACAATTTTTGCAACTGAGGCAAGGCTTTTTGTACATCGGCAGCATCTTGCAAAGGCACGGTCAGACCGTTTTCAGTCTGATGCACCGTGCCGGTACGGATTTTTTCGCGGCGCAATTCGCGGCGGATGTCGCCGGAATAACGTTCAAACGTTTTCTGCATCGCGGCTTTCATGTCCACCTGCATGGTGAAATGCACGCCGCCGCGCAAGTCCAGACCCAGGAACATCGGATTGGCTTTGATTTTCGCCATCCACTCAGGGCTGTCCGCCAAAAGGTTGAGCGCGGTAATATAGCCCTCGCCCAAAGTATTTTCGATAACGTCGCGTGCTTTCAATTGCGTTTCGGTATCTTTGAAACGCACTTTCAGCGAGTTGTCGACGATGAACATACCATCAGTCTGAATACCTGCCTGTTTCAGCGCGGCATCCACTTTAGACTGGGTTTGATCGTTGATCACGATGGCTTGTCGGTTGGTCGATACCTGTACGGCAGGCGTTTCACCGAAAAGGTTGGGCAGCGAGTAAACAGCCGCAACCACAATCGTGAACGCAATCAGCAGGTATTTCCATAAAGGATAACGGTTCATGGTAAACCTTTGCTTTATTTATAAAGGCAAACAGCCGCGCTCGGAAAATGAGGCGGCTTTTTGCAAAAAAACGGATTATTCGGCTTTCGCAGCAATCGCGTTGCGCTCAACTTCCACTTCGATTTTCGCACCTTGACCGATGTCGACAGTGTAGAATTGCTCGCCGACTTTGGTCACGCGGCCTTTGAAACCTGCCGCCAAAACGACTTTATCGCCGACTTTCAAAGCGGCCAACATCGCTTGGTGCGCTTTGAATTTCTTTTGTTGAGGACGCATAATCAGGAAGTAGAACACCACCATGATCAGCACTAAAGGGGCAAATTGAGCCACTGCTTGATTCATAATATATCCGTTCTTTCAAGTTTTAGATTAAGTAAAAAACTGCACACTGCAATCAAACACATTGGTTGGACTGCAAAATTGAGCTATTCTAAAGGCCGTCTGAAAAATTTCCAAGTATTTCCGTATTTATTAACCATATTTAGCAGTCTTTACGACTTGTCCGACACATACTGTTCCATGTTCAAAAAAATCCTTTGGCGCATCAGCACCCGCCTGCGCCGTTTGTTTGGCAAAAACGCCCGCACCGTATGGATTTCGCATCCGATATTCCTACAGCACCAGCCGGGATCCAACCATCCCGACAGGCCCGAACGCATCAGCACCATTCAAACCGCCTTAAAACAAGAAGGCATTTGGCGTCGCCTGCAAACCGCCGAAGCACCGGAAATCAAAGATGCGCAGCTGGCATTGGTCCACTCGCGCAACTATCTGCACGAGTTGGAAGCCGCCCAGCCGCTCCCCGGTAAAATCCACCGTATCGACGACGATACCGTCATCTGCCACGACTCCCTCCAAGCCGCCCGTTTTGCGGCCGGCGCCGTCGTCAAGGCAGTCGATATGGTGATGAACAAAAAGGCCTGGCATGCTTTTTGCGCCATCCGCCCGCCAGGCCACCATGCCCACAGCAACAGCGCCGGCGGCTTTTGCCTGATCAACAACGTTGCCGTCGGCGTGATGCACGCCATTGCCCAATACCGCCTGCAACACATCGCCGTCATCGATTTCGACGTCCACTTCGGCGACGGTACGGCGGAGATTCTCCAAGACGATCCGCGCGTGATGTTTTTCAACCTGTTTGAAACCGACATCTTCCCCTTCCCTCAGGCGGAACAATACGCCGGCAATAAAAATATGCTGCATACGCCCCTCAAACCGGGCACAGGCAGCCGTATCTTCCGAACGACCATCCGCGAACAATGGCTGCCCAAGCTCACGGCCTTCCGCCCCGAGTTGGTGTTGCTTTCGGCAGGTTTTGACGGGCACAAACAAGACGAAACAGGCCGTCTGAACCTGCATGAAGCCGACTTTGCCTGGCTGACGCACAAAATCGTCCAAGCAACGGCAAGCTGTCAGGGACGCGTCGTTTCCGTACTGGAAGGCGGCTATACCTTGGAATCCATGTCCAAATCCGCCGCCGCCCACATCCGCGTATTGGCGGGCTTAAGCAAGGCCGACTACGTCGTCGCCTACCAAAAACATTTGAAGCGCGGCAAAAGTAACAATCCTACACCATAACGCATTCAAACTATTGACCCCAGGCCGTCTGAAAACAGATTATCCATTTCAGACGGCCTTTTTTTTTTCATTTACAAACTTTAATTTGAGCAAAGACAAACCATTTCCATATTATCAGTAGTAAAATAACAAACATAAAACATATCAATAAAAATACTTCACACGCCACACTGCTTCCCTTTCCCTAATTGACCGTCTTTTTCAGACGGCCTCCACTTTAAAAAAGGAGCGTTACAATGAAAGCAGCACGTTTTTATAACAAAGGCGACATCCGCATCGAAGACATTCCAGAGCCAACCGTAGCTCCGGGTACTGTCGGCATCAATGTTGCTTGGTGCGGTATCTGCGGTACCGACTTGCACGAATTCATGGAAGGCCCGATTTTCATTCCGCCTTGCGGCCATCCGCACCCAATCTCCGGCGAGTCTGCGCCTGTAACTATGGGTCACGAGTTCTCCGGCGTGGTTTATGCCGTAGGCGAAGGCGTGGACGACATCAAAGTCGGCCAACACGTTGTCGTTGAGCCCTACATCATCCGCGACGACGTACCGACCGGCGAAGGCAGCAACTACCACCTCTCCAAAGACATGAACTTCATCGGCTTGGGCGGCTGCGGTGGCGGCTTGTCTGAAAAAATCGCCGTCAAACGCCGTTGGGTGCACCCTATTTCCGACAAAATCCCATTAGACCAAGCTGCTTTGATTGAGCCTCTGTCTGTCGGCCACCATGCTTATGTACGCAGTGGCGCGAAAGAAGGCGACGTCGCATTGGTCGGCGGCGCAGGCCCAATCGGTTTGCTGTTGGCTGCCGTATTGAAAGCCAAAGGCATCAAAGTCATCATCACCGAATTGAGCAAAGCGCGTAAAGACAAAGCACGCGAAGCCGGCGTGGCCGACTACATCCTCGACCCGTCCGAAGTCGACGTCGTTGAAGAAGTGAAAAAACTGACCAACGGCGAAGGTGTGGACGTCGCATTCGAATGCACCAGTGTCAACAAAGTGCTGGACACCATGGTCGAAGCCTGCCGTCCGACTGCGAAAGTCGTCATCGTATCCATTTGGAGCCACCCTGCCACCATCAACGTCCACAGCGTCGTGATGAAAGAGCTGGACGTGCGCGGCACCATCGCTTACTGCAACGACCACGCCGAAACCATCAAATTGGTTGAAGAAGGCAAAATCAACCTTGAGCCTTTCATTACCCAACGCATCAAATTGGACGAATTGATTTCCGAAGGCTTCGAGCGCTTGATCCACAACAACGAATCCGCAGTAAAAATCATTGTTAATCCTAATCTTTAATCCCAAGGCTTAAAGAATAAACAGGCCGTCTGAAACTTTTCAGACGGCCTGTGTACTTGATAAATTCCCGAATGGACCAATTCTATGCCGACCATCCACTTATCAAGAGCAAAATTTCATGAATCCAAAATACGCCCCACTCTTTCAAACATACACCCTCAATAACGGCGTAACCATCAAAAACCGCCTTGCCGTCGCCCCCATGACCCATTTCGGCTCACAAGCCGACGGTTTGATCAGCGACCAAGAACGTACCTTCCTCAGCAACCGCGCAGGCGACATGGGCATGTTTATCACTGCCGCCACTTTGGTTCAAAAAGACGGCAAAGCCTTTCACGGCCAACCTGAAGCCACAGGCGAACACTGCCTCGACAGCCTGAAAGAAACCGCACAAATCCTGCGACAACAAGGCGCAAAAGCGATTTTGCAAATTCATCACGGCGGTTCCAAAGCCATTGATGACCTTTTAGACGGTCTCGACAAAATCAGCGCTTCCGCCAACGAAGCCGAACACGCACGCGAAGCGACCGCAGAAGAAATCGAAGCACTCATCGCCTCTTATGCGCAAGCCGCCGATTTGGCGCTTCGTGCCGGTTTTGACGGCGTGGAAATCCACGGCGCAAACGGCTATTTAATCCAACAGTTTTACTCAGCCCAAAGCAACCGCCGCAACGACCAATGGGGCGGCAGCTTGGAAAACAGAATGCGCTTCCCGCTGGCCGTTGTCGATGCCGTGGTTGCCGTCCGCGAAAAACACCAGCGCGACGACTTCATTATCGGCTACCGCTTCTCCCCTGAAGAACCGGGCGATGACGGCTTAACCATGACCGAAACCGGCGCACTGATTGACGCATTGGTGCAAAAACCGCTGCAATATCTGCACGTTTCCCTGTGGGAATTTGATAAAAAAATCCGTCGCGGCGATACCGCCCAAACCCGTATGCAGTTTATCCACGAACGCATCAACGGCAAACTGCCGCTTATCGGCGTGGGCAACCTGTTTACCGCCGACCAAATTTTGGCCGCCTATGAAACCGGCTGGGCAGAATTTATCGCCTTGGGCAAAACCGTGATGATTAATCCGCACATCGCCACACAAATCCGCGAAGGCCGCGAAGCTGAAATCGAAACGCAACTCGACCCGACACGCGCCGACCATTACGGCCTCCCCGACACCTTGTGGGGATTTGCCTCCAGCGGTACGCAATCATGGCTGCCGCCGGTAAAAGGCGCGGAATGGAAACCGATGGATATTTAATCATCGATTCATAAACAAAGGCCGTCTGAAACTTTTCAGACGGCCTTTGTTTTGGTGCAAACATTGAATTATCAAGCATTTTTTTGTACAATTCCGCATCTTTCAATCTATTGCAGGGCGTGTCGCACACGCCCTTATTTTAGCCTGTTTTCCAACACCCATATCCTTCAGGCCGTCTGAAAAAGCGGCCTGAAACTTTTTGCAAAGAAAACCATGTCCCAAGAAATCCTCGACCAAGTGCGCCGCCGCCGCACGTTTGCCATCATCTCCCACCCTGACGCAGGTAAAACCACGCTGACCGAAAAACTGCTGCTGTTTTCAGGTGCGATTCAGAGCGCAGGTACGGTAAAAGGCAAGAAAACCGGCAAATTTGCTACTTCCGACTGGATGGAAATCGAGAAGCAGCGCGGCATTTCCGTCGCTTCATCAGTGATGCAGTTCGACTACAAAGACCACACCGTCAACCTCTTGGACACGCCGGGACACCAAGACTTCTCCGAAGACACCTACCGCGTTTTGACCGCCGTGGACAGCGCCTTGATGGTCATCGACGCGGCCAAAGGCGTGGAAGCGCAAACCATCAAACTCTTGAACGTCTGCCGCCTGCGCAACACGCCGATTGTCACGTTCATGAACAAATACGACCGCGAAGTGCGCGACTCTTTGGAATTACTGGACGAAGTGGAAAACATCCTGCAAATCCGCTGCGCGCCCGTCACTTGGCCGATCGGCATGGGCAAGAACTTCAAAGGCGTGTACCACATCCTGAACGACGAAATCTATCTCTTTGAAGCCGGCGGCGAACGCCTGCCGCACGAGTTCGACATCATCAAAGGCATCGACAATCCTGAATTGGAACAACGCTTTCCGTTGGAAATTCAACAGTTGCGCGACGAAATCGAATTGGTGCAGGCGGCTTCCAACGAGTTCAATCTCGACGAATTCCTCGCCGGCGAACTCACGCCCGTGTTCTTCGGCTCTGCGATTAACAACTTCGGTATTCAGGAAATCCTCAATTCATTGATTGAATGGGCGCCTGCGCCGAAACCGCGCGATGCGACCGTACGCATGGTCGAGCCGGACGAGCCGAAGTTTTCCGGATTTATCTTTAAAATCCAAGCCAATATGGACCCGAAACACCGCGACCGCATCGCCTTCTTGCGCGTCTGCTCCGGTAAATTCGAGCGCGGCATGAAGATGAAACACCTGCGCATCAACCGCGAAATCGCCGCCTCCAGCGTGGTAACCTTCATGTCGCACGACCGCGAGCTGGTGGAAGAAGCCTACGCCGGCGACATCATCGGCATCCCGAACCACGGCAACATCCAAATCGGCGACAGCTTCTCCGAAGGCGAACAACTGGCGTTCACCGGTATCCCATTCTTCGCACCCGAACTGTTCCGCAGCGTCCGCATCAAAAACCCGCTGAAAATCAAGCAACTGCAAAAAGGCCTGCAACAGCTTGGCGAAGAAGGCGCGGTACAGGTCTTCAAACCCATGAGCGGCGCAGATTTGATTTTGGGCGCGGTCGGCGTGTTGCAGTTTGAAGTCGTTACCTCGCGGCTGGCCAACGAATACGGCGTAGAAGCCGTGTTCGACAGCGCATCCATCTGGTCGGCGCGCTGGGTATCGTGCGAAGACAAGAAAAAGCTGGCAGAATTTGAAAAAGCCAACGCAGGCAATCTGGCGATAGACGCAGGCGGCAACCTCGCCTACCTCGCGCCTAACCGCGTCAACTTAAATCTGACGCAGGAACGCTGGCCGGACATCGTGTTCCACGAAACGCGCGAGCATTCGGTTAAACTGTAAAATGCAAAGGCCGTCTGAAACTTTCAGACGGCCTTTTTTTCATTCGATATCAACCCAATAAATCCCAGGCAAACTTTCCAATGGTCAGACACAGCAGCAACATAAACCCGTAACGCAGCAGCTTGGTTCCGCCGCGTATTGCCAAGCGCGCGCCGACCACGCCGCCACACAAATTCGCTACCGCCAACGGTATCGCCCATGCCCACACAACATGGCCTTGCGGGATAAAAAATGTCAGCGCGGCAAGATTGGTGGTCGAATTGATGACCTTTGCCGAAGCGTTGGCCGCTAAAAAATCATAGCCGTAAAAGCGGACGAACACGAAAGCCAGCAGGCTGCCCGTTCCCGGCCCGAACACGCCGTCGTAAAACCCGATTAACGCGCCAAAAAACAAGCCCCATAAAGTTTCGCGGCGCGTCAGCTTTTCAGTGCGCACTGTCTGCCCCAAGTCTTTTTTCAAAAAAGTATACAGACACATGGCAATCATGATGACCAGCATCGCCGGTTTCATGTATTGCACGGGGAAATACACCACCGTTTTTGCGCCCAAATAGGAAGCGGCAAACGCCAACGCCGCGGCAGGCAGCAGCATTTTCCACGGCACGGGGATTCGGCGCAGATATTGCCCCGTCGCAGTCAGCGTGCCGCAGCAAGAAGCGAATTTATTGACACCCATCACCGAGGCCACAGGCGTAGCGTTCGGTAATAGATTGAACAAGCCGGGAATCTGCAACAGCCCGCCGCCGCCAACCGCCGCATCCATCAGCCCGGCGGCAAAGCCGACCAACACCAGATAATAAAAAAACGAATCTGCAAGCATAATGTCCATCTCTAAAAAGCAAAGCGATTTTGCGCGTGTTTGCCCGACCTGACAACCTACAAGGCCGTCTGAAAACAAAAAGCCGACATCCTGTTTTCAGACGGCCTTTCTTTTTAAATTCAGCCACTAATAAGATTGCAGCTTGAAAATTTTTCCATTAAAATGCCGCCCCCTGTCTTTCCCACACACAACATATTATGGAACATTCTACCCCGACCAAACACACGCCCCGCGACCAAATGGGCATCTTCGCGCATTTCATCTTCGCCAGCCGCTGGTTGCAACTGCCGATTTATCTGGGCTTGATTGTCGCCCAAGGCATTTACGCCTACAAATTCCTCAAATCCTTATGGCATTTGGTCACCAATCTCGGCATCATGGATGAAAACACCATCATGATGGCCGTGTTAAACCTGATTGACGTTGTGATGATTGCCAATCTGCTGACCATGGTCATTATCGGCGGCTACGAAACCTTCGTTTCCCGCCTCCACGTTAACGAACACCCCGACCAGCCCGAATGGCTCAGCCATGTTAACGCATCGGTTTTGAAGGTTAAGCTGTCGATGTCCATCATCAGCATTTCCTCCATCCATCTGCTGCAAACCTTCCTCAACGCCGCCAACCTGACCGAAAAACAAATCATGTGGCAGTGCATTACCCACATCTGTTTCCTGATTTCCGCCCTCGCCATGGCGTTAACGGACAAAATCGTGTACGGCACGACACATAAAGCGCATTGATTTCAAAAACAATCAAAAGGCCGTCTGAAATGTTTCAGACGGCCTTTTATTATTTGGCAATGTTTACCGGCTTATTGCTTACGCTTGTCCCACCATGCAAACAAATTGCCCAAAATCGTTCCCGATACGGAGTGCCAAACGCAGGCAACGGCGGCGGCAACGGCAGACTCGGCATTGCCGGGGAAAAATTTAGCGCTCAAACCGGTGGCAAGTCCGGCATTTTGTACGCCGACTTCAATGGCAAGGGTGCGTTTTTTAGCAGTATTCATGCCGGTTAACGCGCCGCTGTAATAGCCAAGGATGTAGCCGCCGATGTTGTGGGCGGCGATGGCAAGTATCATAACCAAGGCGGATTCGGCGAAGCGGTGACCGTGGACGGCCGCAACGCCGCCGACAATACACGCGAATGCGGCAACGGCAACAGCAGGCATAATCGCGCGCACGTCTTCAAACCAGTGTTTTTTGTGCAGCAATATATTGGCCACCGAACCAATGACAACAGGCAAAAGCGTTACAAGCAGCATAAATTTGAACATGCCCCAGCCGTCCATTTCGACGGTTTGTCCGACCAAATAAGTCATCCACAGCGGCGTCATCACAGGCGCGAGGACGGTGGAAACCGTGGTCATGCCGACTGAAAAAGCAACATCGCCTTTAGCCAAAAAACTCATGATATTGGACGAAACGCCGCCCGGGCAGGTACCGACCAAAACCAAACCCAGCGTCAATCCGGGCGAAAGGTCAAAGGCTTTGGCAATACCGATGGCGAGCAAGGGCATAATCGTGTATTGGGCGATGGCGCCGATAAAAATATCGAGCGGACGTTGTGCCAGAATTTGATAATCTTCCTTACCCAAAGTCATGCCCATGCCGAGCATGATGATGCCGAGTACGACGACTTGCGTATCGCCTTTTACCCACGAAAAAGTGGCAGGTTCGATAAAGGCGATAATGGAGGCAAGGACGATAATCAGGGCGGTGAAGCGGGTCATTTGCCGACTGACTGCGGTCAGAAAGTTCATATTTTTACTCCTTTGTATGTTTTTATCATGACAATAATTGCCATAAGTTAACGGATATTAACTTTTCTATGCAGCTCTGGCAATAACCATGTTTGATATTTCAAACATGAATGACCCGCCCTACCCTTTATGACCATAGGACTTAAGGAAAAATAGACTATTTTTCGTACTCCTTCTTCAATCTTTCATTCCGCCAACGATACCATTCTTCAGGACTCATTTTTTCCTCATCGGTCATGTTTTCCGAACAGGCAATAATAGTGAAATCAATGAAATGCCCTCCTCCGCGCACAACAGTAGCAGAAAAAACTTCTTTACTTAGATAGCATAGTGGCCACTCGCCTCGAAGTTGTCCACTACCGCATTGCGTATGATGTAGGCAAGTTGCGTCATCAATGACTGATAATTGCTTGTACGCTGTTCAATAGCATTTAAGCTGTTTTGCAGAGCATCTGTGTTGATTTTTATCTTGTTCATCAGTATATTGTCTTTAACAAAGCCGTAAAGCGTGGGTTACCAAATGGAAAGGGAGCGGTGGCACAAGCCCCCGTGTGATCCTGTTCGAATCAGGCAAAATGCTTTACAGCTTTTTCCATAACAGTTCAATCGCATTCAAACTAATTATCTGGTTTGGGTCATCAACAACAGTACCGGTATTAACCATATTGGTTAATAATTTCGCTTTTTTACCAGTAAGCGGATTTCGTGCCTCCGCTTTATAATCCATCGTAAGAATCAGCTTGCCTTTAATGATCATGCCTGAATCTCTTTGTTTACTTGGAATCAGTTTATAAAAGGCCGTCTGAAACCTTTTCAGACGGCCTTGTTTTGTCTATTCATTATCGACTTATTCGATATTTTGAACCTGTTCGCGCATTTGTTCGATTAAGACTTTCAGTTCAACCGAAGCTTGCGTGCATTCGGCGGCGATGGCTTTGCTGCCCAAGGTATTGGCCTCGCGGTTGAGCTCCTGCATCAGAAAATCCAAACGTTTGCCTACGTCGCCCTTGCCTTCGGTAACGATGCGGCGCACTTCGGCGATATGGGTGCGCAAACGGCTGAATTCCTCATCCACATCGGATTTTTGGATGAACAAAGCAAATTCTTGTTGCAAACGGTCGTTGTCGATATTGCCGACGGCTTCTGCCAAACGGGCTTTGACTTTGTCCATATGCGCCTGCAGAAGGCTGGGGAACAATTCGTTCAAAGCGTCCACAATCTCTTCCATGCCGTCCAGACGTTGCAGCAGGTGCTCGCCCAGTTTTTTGCCTTCGCGTTTGCGGGCGGCTGCAAACTCTTTCAAAGCGCTGGTCAATAAATCTTTAACGCCTTTGGCCAAAGCTTCGGCATCTTCGCCCTGACCCGCCAAAACGCCGGGAAAACGCAAAACATCGGCCACGCTCAATTTGGCAAAATCATGCTCCTTGCGCCAAGTTTTGTTCAAATGCGCCAGTTGGGCAACCAAATCCTGATTGACCTCCAAAGTCTGTCCGCCCGAGGAGGCATCCTGAAGCTGGATGCGGCATTCCAATTTACCGCGCGCCACGGCTGCGGCAATCTGCTCGCGCAACGCGCCTTCCAAATAGCGCAACTCTTCCGGCATACGGAATTGGACATCCAAATAACGATGATTGACCGCGCGGATTTCCAAATTAATCCGCTTGCCGCCGCATTCGCCTGCGGCATTGGCAAAGCCGGTCATGCTGTGGATTTGAATATTTCGTCTTGTAGCCATGGTTTTACTCCGTTTCCAAATACGAGTGAAAGTACGGATACTATAACACACCCGACCGCCGATTTTCAGACGGCCTTTGCCGCCAAATTCCTCTATAATTCAAGGCAACCTGTTTTTTATTCCCCCAAAGGACCATCATGAGCGACTACACACGCATCGGCCGCGCCGCAGACAGCCTTCGCAACATCAAAATTACCCCAAACTTCCTCCCCCACGCCGACGGTTCCTGCCTTATCGAGTGCGGCAACACCAAAGTAATTTGCACCGCCTCCATCGACGAAAATGTTCCACCGTTCCTGCGCGGCAAAGAACAAGGCTGGGTAACGGCCGAATACGGCATGCTGCCGGCTTCCACCGCCTCCCGTATGCGCCGCGAGGCCGCCGCAGGCAAACAATCCGGCCGCACACAAGAAATCCAACGCCTGATCGGCCGCTCGCTGCGCGCCGTCGTCGATATGGAAAAACTCGGCGAACGCCAAATCCTGATTGACTGCGACGTCATCCAAGCCGACGGCGGCACGCGTACCGCCTCCATTACCGGCGCCTACGTTGCCCTGCAAATCGCCGTGGACAAACTCCTTTCAGACGGCCTCATCAGCGAAAATCCCATCCGCGAAGCCGTTGCCGCCGTTTCCGCCGGCGTGGTGGGAGGCGTACCGCTTCTGGACTTGGACTATCCCGAAGACTCAGGCTGCGACAGCGACGTCAACATCATCATGACCGCATCTGGCAAAATCATCGAAATCCAAGGTACGGCCGAAGGCGCACCGTTCAGCATCGAAGAATTGGGCAAACTCATTGCCCTCGCCCATAAAGGCATTGCCGAATTGGTCCAACACCAAAAGGCCGCCCTTTTATCCCGATAATCAGCAAGGCCGTCTGAAAACTTTCAGACGGCCTTTTTTAACCCCGTCCATTTATGCGCATTTACTCAAAAAAGCGCGTCCCATCCTTGAATTTCATGTAAAAAATAGTAATAATAACCCTTTTTCCAGCAAACCAAGCTGCCCGACAAACCCCACAAGAAAGCACGAAACATGGCGTTAATCGTACATAAATACGGCGGCACATCAGTAGGCTCGCCCGAACGCATCAAAAACGTAGCCAAACGTGTCGCCAAAGCCCGCGCCGAAGGACACGACATCGTAGTCGTCGTATCCGCCATGAGCGGCGAAACCAACCGACTGGTCGCCCTGGCGCACGAAATGCAAGAACATCCCGATCCGCGCGAGCTGGACGTCGTCCTTGCCACCGGCGAACAAGTAACCATCGGCCTGCTGGCCATGGCCCTGAAAGACATCGGCATTGACGCCAAGAGCTACACCGGCTGGCAGGTTGCCCTCAAAACCGACACTTCCCACACCAAAGCCCGCATCGAAAGCATCGATGACGAAAAAATGCGTGCCGACCTCGCCGAGGGCAAAGTCGTTATCGTAGCCGGTTTCCAAGGCATCAGCAGCGAAGGCAATATCTCAACCCTCGGCCGCGGTGGCTCCGACACCTCCGCCGTTGCACTTGCCGCAGCCCTCAAAGCCGACGAATGCCAAATTTATACCGACGTAGACGGCGTTTACACCACCGACCCGCGCGTCGTACCCGAAGCACGCCGCATGGACACGATCACATTCGAAGAAATGATCGAATTGGCCAGCCTCGGCTCAAAAGTTTTACAAATCCGCTCTGTAGAATTCGCCGGAAAATACAAAGTGCGCCTGCGCGTACTCAGCAGCCTGCAAGAAGGCGGCAACGGCACCCTGATTACCTTTGAAGAGGACGACAACATGGAAAGAGCAGCCGTAACCGGTATCGCATTCGACAAAAACCAAGCCCGCATCAACGTACGCGGCGTACCCGACAAACCCGGCGTTGCCTACCAAATCCTCGGCGCAGTTGCCGATGCCAACATCGAAGTCGACATGATCATCCAAAATGTCGGCAGCGAAGGCACAACCGACTTCTCCTTCACCGTACCGCGCAGCGACTACAAGCAAACCATCGAAATCCTGCAACAACGTCAAGACAGCATCGGCGCAGCCTACATCGACGGCGACGACACCGTATGCAAAGTCTCCGCAGTCGGCTTGGGCATGCGTTCACACGTCGGCGTAGCCGCCAAAATCTTCCGCACCCTCGCAGAAGAAGGCATCAACATCCAAATGATTTCAACTTCAGAAATCAAAGTATCCGTCCTGATTGACGAAAAATACATGGAACTGGCCACCCGCGTTCTGCATAAAGCATTCGACTTGGGCAACTAATTCCAGCCAATCAAAAAGGCCGTCTGAAACTTTATTGTTTCAGACGGCCTTTTTATTCCTATCGCATCAACCAACAATATCTTAATAAAAAATCTACTTTAGTTCAAAACAGCATAGCCAACCTTATTACCCTTGTTAATTTCATTATATACATTCAAAAATTTATAACCATCCATCTTTGCCGTTTAATTCCAAAAACATACCACTTAACCTAATTTATGAAAAATAAACAAATTTGTAATAAAATAGAACAAAAGTACAAATAATTATCTACACTCATCAATAAAAACAAATTTTCCCGTTTCCCCTAACTTAAGAAGGAATCCTAATATGAACGTATTAAACAAATTCGGTATGCTGATCTTGTCCGCTTCCCTACTGGCAGCCTGCGGCGACTCCGGCAATAAAGGCAGCAGCGACAAACCGGCAGAACAAGTTGCCCAAAGCGAATCTAGCCCGGCCAACAAATACGAAAAAGCTTTGAGTGAATTCCCTGAAGCAGATCCTAAGCTGGCCGAGCCTATCGTTATTTCCGATAAAAAATCTCCAGACGGTCTTGCCGAATTGCAAAAATTCATTCACTTCACCACCGGTGAAGAAGCTCAAAAAATTACTCAGCTAGGCCTATAATTGCAAAACTTGGCTAACCAAAATAAAGAAAAAGAAGCTTTGGAGCAGATGAACAAACTGACTGCCGCACTGGAACAATTCCATCAGAGCGCAGCTGCCCTCGATATCAAAGATCCTGAAATCAAAGCAGTTCTGGATCGTGCATTACAAGTCAGTAGTGCTGCCAACAACATGATGATTTATGCCGGCAAACATGCTTCTGAGCTGACTATCAACGGCAAAGATAAAGATTCGCTCAAATTTGCCAATGATTTCCAAGAAAAATCTCAAAAATTGCAAGAAACCCTGCGTGCAGCCAATCAAGAATTACAAAAAGCAGCCGAAGCTTTAGGTAAAAAATATTCCCAATAAGCCTATTGTTTCCGATAAATAGCGGTGGTATCGGCAATATCGATACCACCTTTCCAAACCCTAAGTCAGATTGAATACAATGAACAATCTTAATCCTTCACTCCCCTGCCCACACTGCCATGCTCCGATCCAAGGCGGATTGGTTAAAGGTTTGGCCGCAGTCAAAGAATGTCCTTCCTGCCATAAAAAAGTCAAATTCAAAAAGCCGCCTGTCGGCGAATATTTCAAAGCTTTGCTGAAGCCTTTCGCTATTTTTGTAGTCGTTGTCTGCATCGTAGCGGCAATAATGATCAGCCTGTTTGGTACATTCCCCCCATATATCAGTACGGTATTAGTTATCGGCTTTCTCGTCTACTACATTATCCCGATTCAAAACAAACTTTCATCTTTTGAAAAAGACGAATAAACATATACGTTGCCCATCCAACCCGCTTTTCCGGATGGGCAATGCCTTATCCAGCCCGATAAAAAAACGATGAAACCGTCCCCATTCTCTTGCCCGCATTGTTCCAATCCGATTCGAGGTAGTGCATTCAAAGGATTGAAAAGTATTAAAGAATGTCCGACCTGCCACAAAAAAGTCCGCTATAAGCAACCGACTGCAAAAGAAATCCGCCAAGCGACATGGAAAAAGAGCGTTATTTTCCTTGCCCTGCTGACCTTATACCTTGCCTTTCTGATTGCACTATTGCGCGCAGATATTCCTTTTACGTATCTTATCCTCCCTATCATGATCTATTTGGTTGCAGTCTTCCAGCCTGCCATCATCAAGCTTTCTTCATTTGAGAAAGACGAATAGTCTGCTTTCAGACGGCCATCGCCTTTAATGACAAGGTTTGGCCGATACCGATTTTAATCCTTATCCTCTCCAAGGCTTTTATTACATGAAACGTCCAATCCCTGTTACCATCGCCGCAGTTCTCTATTTCATCCTAACTGCCCTTACTTGCTTTATCACTGTTGCTCTTGCAATTTATTCGGGCGATGTACTGATAGAGGTTGCAGCCTTGGCATTCCCTTTCCTGCCTTGGTGGCTGTCTATGCCCCTATACTTCATACTCCTTTCCTTGCCGGTATTTATTGCCGTCGGCCTGCTTTCAGGCAACCGTTCTGCCCGTTGGCTGGCTGTTGTGCTGGCGGCCGCTTCGCTGATCATGGTGTATAGCGATATGGCGAGCTATAGTTCTCAACAAATCATTATTCAATCCATACTCCACCCTGTTTTGCTGCTCCTCATCTTCAATCCGGTATCCAACCGCTATTTCGCCAATGCGGTCGCAAAAACCTAATTCTGAACCATCGGATTTTGACTTCAAAAAACTTAAGGCCGTCTGAAACCCTTGCCCTTACGCAAATCTTTTTCAGACGGCCTAAAATAGAATGGCTGGTAGCCCTTCATACAAGCAGTAATGCGTTTCCCTTAGCAGCTTTAAATACCAAACTGTAAGCAAACAAACCCATGAAATCCGTTTTTCCTATTTTCTTTATCCTGCTCAACTTATTCTTTATCCTTTATTTACCACGCAAACTATCCATATGGGTCCGGTTTGCGCTTTACCTGTCTATCGGTGGGCTGTTTTATTTATGGATATCCAACAAATCTGCCCTGACCTCCCTATTTGCACACACCCTGTCATTGCAGCCATTCGACGTATTTCATGAGACAATCGGTTTTTCATTATTGGTTACTATCTTCCTCAATCTGTTTGACTTGCTTGCCGTACCTTCGATTGTCCGTTTCCCCAACTTAATCCTCAAAAATCCCCAACACCACCATCAGTCTGTTCAATGGTATCTTGCCAATACTTCCCTTTTCGAACGCTTTTTCCACTATTTCTACGCTTTCTGCTGTTGCCTCATATTTTATGGCATATGGCGCGAAGCCTTCCGATAATCAATCTAAAAAATAAAGGGACATCATCAAAATGTCCCTTTGTTTATATTCAGACGGCCTTGAATATCTTCAATCCTCAATCCTTTCCTTCTCTCAAAAAATGCTCAATCTCAAATCCGCTCTGACGATAAGCTCGGAAACGGTCTCTGGCTTCGGCCAAATCTTCTAAGCTGTTGCCCACAATTTCAAGGATACGGTTTGGAATCGCCGGGGCTTGGCTCCAGAAATCGGCAGACAGGTTTAAAACCGTGCAATCCTGCGGAATATTCGGTAATGCGTTTCCAAACGCAAGCAATACCGGCGTTTCAGACGGCATGGGGTCGGTAGGCAGCCAGACTTCATGCGGAATAAAGCTTTCGGGAATCTGCTGCCACAAATCAATGTCGAGTTGCTGCACTGCCGCGGCAGAATCCGACCACACCAAAATCTGCCCGCCATCGCGTATGGCGCGCGCAATCAGGCGGCAGGCAAAGGCAGCCGGTCGGGCTACGTGTGTATAAAAAGTGGCTTTAGGCATGGCGTATTCTTTCGTTTAGGCAATGGATTGGCCGTTTTCAGACGGCCTTTTTGGTTTTCAACAATCTCAAGGCATTGCCCAACACCAGCAGCGAGCTGAAACTCATGCCGAGCGCGGCGATCCATGGGGTCACGTAACCAAACACGGCCAGAGGAACGGCAACCAGATTGTATGCGCTCGCCCAAGTCAGGTTTTGGCGGATGATTTGATGGGTGCGGCGTGCCTGTTCCATCATCACGGGCAAAACGTTCAAATCGTCATTGAGCAAAACCACATCGGCACCGTCTCGCGCCACATCGGCACTCGTGGCCACGGCGGCCGACACGTCGGCTTGGGCGAGGACGGGGGCGTCGTTGATACCGTCGCCGATCATCATGACTTTACGCCCTTGTTTTTGCAGATTTTCCACATAAGCCAGCTTGTCTTCCGGCGTGGCTTCGGCACAATAGGCATCCAAACCCAGCTCTTGCGCGACTTGGGCGACGGCAGCCTGACGGTCGCCGCTTAAAAGGTGCAGACGGATGCCGTGTTGCTTCAGGTTTTGCAGCATTTCAGCGGCGCTGTCTTTGATTTGGTCTTCCAGTAAAAAGGCCGTCTGAAAACCGCTTTGATTGCCCAAGAAAATAATGCCGCCTGTGTGGTCGATATAGGTAAAGGCTTCGGGCAGATTCCCGGCAATTTCCGCAACAAACGCCGCTTTGCCCAAAGCCCACACTTGGGTTTCGCCATACAATTCGATTTGCGCGCTGACGCCGTGTCCGATACGGTTGACCCGTTGCTGCACTTTCACATCAAGCGCGGATACAGGGCCGTCTGAAAGCGTATGGTTTAAAATGGCACGGGCGATGGGGTGTTCGGATTGCTGCTCCAATGCTTGGGCAATAGCAAGGGCTTGGGCTTCGTTCAGACGGCCTGCGGACAACATCCGGCTGACGGAAAGCTGCCCTTTGGTCAGCGTACCGGTTTTGTCGAACACGACATCGTCAATTTGGGCAAGGGTTTCCAGGCTTTGTTTGCCGCTGATGAGAATGCCGTCTTTGGCCAGTGCACCGGTCGAAGCGGCCAGCGCGGTCGGAGTGGCAAGCGACAAGGCGCACGGGCAGGTAATGACCAGCAGGGCAACGGTAATCCATAAGGCAGTGTGCGCGTCGGCATACCAAGCCCAGCCGATAAAAACGGGAATAGCAAGCAAAAGTTCGCCAAACACAAAACTGGACGCGTATTTTTCTGCCAACTCGGCGGCACGCGGTTTTTGCGCCAGCGCGCGGTCGAGCAGTTTGACGATATGGGACAGGCGCGTGTTGCCGCCGGTATGGTCGGTGCGGATGATTAAAGGGCTGCTGGTGTTAAGCGTGCCGGCGGTTACTTTTTCAGACGGCCTTTTCACGATGGGTAGGCTTTCCCCGGTCAACATGGCTTCGTTAACTTCGCTCTCGCCGGACAAAACCGTACCGTCCACCGGAATGACTTCGCCGGGCTTCACAACAATCGTATCGCCGATATTGAGGCGGACGACTGCGGCTTCCTCGATGGCTTCGCTTTCAGGATAAGCAGGCAAACGGTGGCAGAATGCCGGAACCAGTTTGACCAACCGCTCCGCCGCATCGCCTGCTTTGCGTCGGGCAATCTGTTCCATAAAACGCCCGCCCAACAGGAAAAACAGCAGCATGGCGATGGATTCAAAATACATGCCCTGCCCTGCATTGGTGGCCAGACTGTAAATACCGGCGATAAAGGTCATTACAATGGCAATGGCAATCGGCGTATCCATGCCGACACGGCGGTTTTTCCAGTCGCGCCATGCGCCGCGGTAAAACGGCAACGCGCTGTAAAACACAACGGGCAACACCATCAAAAAGCCGCCCCAATGCAGAATTTCCAAATAAAGCGGCTCAATGTCGCCACCGTAAAAATAAGTCGGCAGGGCAAACATCATCGTCTGCATCATACCCAGACCGGCCACGGCCAATCTGACAATAAACTGCTTGCGCTCTTTCTGCGCCTGCGCTTCGATTTTTTGCGCATCATAAGGCGCGGCGGTATAACCGGTTTGGCGGATTTTCAGCAAAATATCCGACAATTCGATGTGGGCGCTGTCCCACACCACGCGGCAGCGGTGTGTGCTGTAATTCAAATCCACACGCACCACGCCCTTCATGCGCAGCAACTGCTGCTCAATCAGCCACACACACGCGGCGCAGGTAATGCCGCCCAGCATCAATACCGCCTCGCGTTCATCCCCAACGCCTACCTCGACAAAGTCCGCCTGCACTTCGGGCAAATCGTACAGCTTTAATTGCGACAACACTTCCGGCGGCGGCAATTCGGATTTTTCCGCGTCGGCGGTACGCTGTTTGTAATAATTGCCCAAACCGGCATCAATAATACTCTGCGCCACCGCTTGGCAGCCTGCACAGCAGGTTTCATGTTCTTCGTCTTCAAAACGAACCGTCAGATGCAGATGCTCGGGGACTTCAAGCCCGCAATGGAAACAGTTTTTTTGGGGATGTGTGGGAGATGTCATCATGTGTTCGATTTATTTTTCAGACGGCCTGAAACAACCGTCCCAGGGTGTTACATTTTAGCAAAAAGCGTTTTTCCGCCTCTTTTCATTCAATTTTGAATTAACAGGCTGTCGGATTTTGTAAAAAATATGGAAAACAAAGCATTGACCGTTTATCAAACGATGAACGGTAACATATAAATACCGTTTATCTTTAAAAACTTCCGATTATTTTAATGTAAAAATGGAACTTTTTTAAAAATCCCGATACATTCTTTGTTGACCTCAATCCATTTAAGCAGCATACTTTAGGTATTCCGCGAAGACGGAAATCAAAAAACACACATTTACTTATAAAACTAACTTATTGGGAAACCTCACCATGATTGATCGCCTTATGCCTATTTTTGCCGTTATCGGCATTTTGTCCAGCACCGTATACCTGAGCCTCGCCGCTTGGATGCTTTACGAAAGCGTGTTCAAAAAGAAAAGCCCTCTGTCGGCATAATCCTCAGATTTAGAATTTTACGGTAAGGCCGTCTGAAGATTCAGACGGCCTTGTTTCATTTAAACATCAAGTATTCGGCTGTACGGCCAATTCAATCATCGCTTCACGCAAACCGTCCAAGCCCAAACTTTCGGCAACGGAAACATTCACGCCGACCGCCTGTCCGGAATTGTCGCGCAAAATGCCTGCTTCACGCATACCCGACGGCAGCAAATCGATTTTGTTGTACACCACCAATTGCGGAATTTCATGCGCGCCGATTTCTTCCAAGACCTCGTTGACATCGTCCATTTGCCGTTCAAAATCGGGATTGGACGCATCAACGACGTGCAGCAGCACATCCGCCATCGCTGTCTCTTCCAAAGTAGCGGAAAACGCCGACACCAGCTTGTGCGGCAAATCGCGGACGAAGCCGACGGTATCGGTCAAAATCACGCTCGCCTCGTGCGACAGGAAAAGCCGGCGCGCAGTGGTATCCAAAGTGGCGAACAACTGGTCTTTCGCCAATACGTCCGCTTTAGTCAAACGGTTGAACAGGCTGGATTTTCCGGCATTGGTATAGCCGACGATGGCAAAGGTTTTCAGACGGCCGCTCATGCGCGATTTGCGGCGCGTGGCACGTTGTTTGCGGACATCGGCAAGCTGTTTTTTCAATGCCGTGATTTTTTGCCCGATTAAACGGCGGTCGGTTTCCAACTGGGTTTCGCCCGGCCCTTTCAAGCCGATGCCGCCCTTCTGACTTTGCAAATGTCCATAACCGCGTACCAGCCGTCCGCTCAAATGGTTCAGCTGAGCCAGCTCCACCTGCAACTTACCTTCCTGCGATTGGGCGCGTTTGGCAAAAATCGCCAAAATCAAACCCACTCTGTCAAGGACACGGCATTGAAGCTCTTTTTCCAGATTACGCTCTTGTGTCGGCGTGAGTTCGTGGTTGAACACGACCAACCCGACATCATGCTGCTTGACCGCTGCCGCCAATTCTTCCGCCTTGCCCGTACCGACAAATAAAGCCGGATGCGGTTTGTCGCGACGCGAAGTTTCGATAGAAACCAAATCGCCGCCGGCCGCGCCCACCAATTCTGCCGCTTCGGTCAAGGCCGTCTGAAAGCCGCGCTCACGCGTTTCGTTTGCGCCGGAATAGTCCGCCGTCAACATCACGCCGACCAAGAGGACGCGTTCGGGCTTTTCCAAAGATTTATCGACGGAAAACAGATTGCGCTTGCTCAAAAAAATTCCTTTCAGACGGCCTGACGGCTGGGTCAAAATCCTGATTAACGGTTTTTCAAAATATCGGCAAAATATTCGGTTACTTCCGCCAAACGTCCGCCCTGCGCTGCATAAGGCTGCATGACGGCCACCAGCTGCTCCAACACTTCGCGCGTTTCAGTTTGCGCGTGTTCGCGGTAGAGCCACATATTTTGCATGGTCACCGTGGTCAATGCCTCGCGTACATTAAGCAGGAGCAAGTGTCGGCAAGACTCGTAGCCTTGGCGAAAATCGCCGGCCGCATAGGCGGTAACCGACAATTCATAGTCGATGTCCAACTGATAAACATTGCTTTGGACAAAAAGAATATCATCTTTAGGGAAAGGAATGCGTTTCGCCATCAGGCCGATCGCATGGGAAATGCGGTATTTCCCTTCCTGGCGCAGCATGGTTTGCGCAAGGTAGAGACACTCGGCACGGCGCGGGTTGTAATCGTAGCCTGCCAACCAAGTCGCCAAGGCTTCATCGCGTTTGCCCATTAATTTGTAGCACTCGCCCAGCTGTTGGTAAGAAACCGTCACTTCCTCGATCCAACCGCCCAACTCGATGCGTTTTTTAAACCATTCGCTCGCACGCTCGGGCATATCAGAGTCCCAATAAGAACGTGCCGCATAAAAGGCGTAACGCGGTTTCAGGTCTTCATCTTCAGGGCTGTAAAACGCTTTTTCCAAAGAAACGGCGTCAAGCAGGTATTTGTTCGCCATATTGCTGCGTGCGCCGAAACGGCCGCTGAGGACCGTATAGTCGCCATGAAGCGTGGCTTCACTGGTATCTTGTTTGTCGGTTTCGATAAATTCGTGCAACACGCCGCGCCAGTAGAATGTTCCGTCATTGCGCAACAACAGCGGACGGTAATAAACCACGCTGCCCATGGCATTTCTCATGCGGAGGCGGTAACGGTCGGCTGTCAGCTCGGGCAATTCCAATTTACCTTCAAAGCGGTCGTCCGCATCAAAAATCAACACGTAATCGGTTTTGCCTTTTGCGTGTTTCAACGCCTGATTGCGGTTGTACGCAAAATTTTGCCAACCATCATGATGAATCTCGCCCGCGATGCCCTTTGCATCGAAAAAGCGGCGGATCACGCCGGCGGTATCATCGGTCGAGCCGGTGTCGCTGATGACATAGTAGTCAAGTTTAATGTGGTCGGTGATGTTGGCCAGTGTTTCTTCGATGATTGCCGCTTCGTTTTTGACAATCATATTCAAGCAGATGGTTTGGGACATTTTCAATAGCCGCATTGGTTTGGAAAGGTATTATTTTACTTTAGCATTTTGTTTTTTGCACACAAAATACTCAGGCCGTCTGAAGATTGCCTTTCAGACGGCCTGAAGTTTATTTTGCCTTATCTTTTTTCCTGACGGCGTATCAGATACACCGCCAACAGTGCAAACAAAACCGTCGGCAATGCACCCGCCAAAAATGGCGGTACGCCGTACAACTGGCTGGTAAAGCCGAAGAGCCGTCCGGCAAAGTGGAACAGCAAACCGAGGCAGATACCGCCGAAGAGTTTCAAGCCCATATTGCCGTGGCGCGTGGTTTGCGGCGTAAAGGCGAAGGCAACAAGCGCCATCACCCATGCGGCAACGGGATACACCAGCTTGCGCCACCATGCGATGGCATAGACTTGGGTATTTTGGTTGTTTTTTTCCAGATGGTCGATGTAGGTGGTCAATTCACCGACAGACATTTGGTCGGGCTTGACGAGCAATACGTCCATCAGGTTGCGTTTGACGGAAATCGGCCAGTTTTCTTCGGCGGCGGTGGAAACCTCGACTTTATCTTCGCCCAATATGCTGCGGCGGATGTTTTTCAGCTGCCAGCTGCCGTCGGGATTCAAAACGGCGGATTCGGCTTCTGCCGCTTGGGTCAGTTCATTTTTATCATTGCGCTCCCAAATTTTGATGCCCAAAAGCGTATGGTCGGGCAACATTTCGCGCACGTTGATAATGCTGTTTTTTTCTTTCAGCCAAAGGCCGGTATTGCCGGTGCTGATTTTGCCGTTGATGGCGGCGGCTTTGATGTTTTCGGCTTTTTGACTCAGCGTGGGTGCAACCCATTCGCCAAGCGCGACGGTGGCAATGGCGAAAATCAAACCGAACTGCGACAGAATCAACAGCAGCTTTTTGGTGCTCATGCCGCTGGCTTTGATGACGGTCAGCTCGCTGCCGGAAGCCAGTTGGCTGAGGGAAATCAGGCCGCCGATCAAAACGGCGAGCGGCATCAGTTCATAGGCGCGCGCAGGCATCTGCATTAAAACATACTGCCCCAATTTTGCGCCGTTATAGCTGCCTTTTCCAAGATCGCCGACTTCGTTGATGATTTCAAAAAAGCTGTACAAAGCGAGGAAGGCAAGGAGGGCGTAAACTGCCATAACCGCCATTTGACGGATGATGTAACGTGAAATCAGGTTCATTTTCCGCCTTTCAATGTCAGACTTTTGGCAACCGCCTGCCAGAAGGGTTGGCTGGGCATACTGCGCACGCGCAGCAGGACGACGGCAATCACAAACATGATGATGTGCATAGGCAGCAGTCCGAGCCAGAAATGGATTTTGCCGTCTTCCACGGCATTGCGCAGGAAGGTCAGCCCGTTTTGGTAAACCAAAAACAAACCGATGGCAATCAGGATATTGTAGGTATGGCCGCTGCGCGGATTGAAATAGGAAAGCGGCACGGCAAGCAGGCACAACAGCAAAACGCTGACGGTCAAGGAAATACGCCACATCAATTCCGCCTGGTGTTGGGGATTGCTGCTGCCAATCAGTTGGGCGGTCGGAATGGTACGGCGGTGTGAAACAGGGTCGATGAGTTTGGGCGTGGTGCTGATAATCAGGCTGAGGTGTTGGAAAGAAACGCGGTTGTAATCGGCTTTGCCGGGCGTACCGCTGTAACGGTAGCCGTCGCGCAATTCAAGCGTGCGTTTATTGTCGGTCAGCGAAAAATTGCCCTCTTTGGCAAAAACGATGTTGTCGTTACCGTTTTTGTCCTGCTCGCGCAGAAACAGGTTTTTCATGATGCCGGATTCAGTATCGAAGGTTTCGACAAAATAAACCCTGCCGTTGCGCTTGCCCAAGTTATTGAACTCACCGGCTTCCACCAAAGACAATTCCTGCTTCTGCTTCAAAATTTCGGCATATTCGCGGCTGCGCAACTCTGCCCACGGCATCACCCAAAGCTGCATGACGGCAATCAAAATGGCAAACGGCACGGCAAACTGCATGACCGGGCGTATCCATTGTTTCAATGCCAAGCCGCAAGAAAGCCAAACCGACATCTCGCTGTCGCGCCAGTAGCGGGTCAATACAGTCAACGTACTGATAAATGCGGTCAACACCAGCAAAAGCGGAGTCATGCCGATTACCCAGAAGCCGACCAAGGCCAACACGGCATCGATGGCGACACGCCCGTCGGCTGCGCGGCCAAGCAGGTTGATGGCCTGCGTGGACACCAATACCGCCAAGAGGACGACAAAGATGCCGACGGCGGTAAAGGAAAGTTCTTTAATAAAGTTTCTTTGGTAAATCATAAGATTGAGCGTGGTATACGGTTTATGGGAAACCTATATTTATTAATAAGGCTTCAGACGGCATGACACAAATGGAGTACAATGATTTTCATCTGTTCGGACGGTTGGTCAACAGGCCGTCTGAACAACCGACAACCGTTCCAATCAGGAGAATAAACGTGAAATTTAGCACAAAAGCCGAAACTTTGCAGGCTCAACAGGCAGGTGCGCAATTATTTGTCTGCGCCGAAGCATCGCAACTGAGCAACCCGACTGCCCTCGCCCTCTTCGCTTCCCTTGAAGAAAGTCAAAATTTCGCCGACACCAAAATCCCGACGGACAACGGTTTGCAGGCAGTCGCCGTCGTCCGCCTCGAAAAAACCGACCGCGCCGCATTGAACAAAGCCGCCGCCGAAGCCGCCAAATGGGCGCAAAACCAAGAAACGGTCAATGTGGACGTTCATGCCTTTGAAGAAGCGCAAGCGGCAGCCGTTGCCGAAGCCTTCGCCATCGCTTTCGGCAACGCCGCCTACCGTTTCGACCGCTACAAAAAAGAAGCCAAGCCCGCCAAATTTACAGAAGCCGTGTTCCACAGCGCACACGAAGCCGCCGTCAAAGAAGCCCTGCGCGTTGCCGAAGCGCAAGTTTACGGACAAAGCCTCTGCCGTGACTTGGGTAATGCCGCACCGAACGAGTGCACGCCCGAATTTTTAGCGCGTACCGCCAAAGCCGAAGCCGAAAAACTGGGCGCACACGCCAAAATCATTGAAAAAGACTACATCAAAGAAAACATGGGTTCGTTCTGGTCGGTCGCCAAAGGCAGCGTCGAAGACCCATATTTGGTCGAACTGAGCTATTTCGGTGCGGCCGACAAAGAAGCCGCACCTGTGGTATTGGTCGGCAAAGGCATTACCTTCGACACCGGCGGCATCTCCCTCAAACCCGGTCTGAACATGGACGAAATGAAGTTTGACATGTGCGGCGCGGCAACCGTCATCAGTACTTTCTGCGCCGCCGTCAAACTGCAACTGCCGATCAACCTGATTGCCGTTGTCGCCACCTGCGAAAACATGCCTTCCGGCGCAGCCAACAAACCGGGCGACGTCGTGAAAAGCATGAAAGGCTTGACTATCGAGGTATTGAACACCGATGCCGAAGGCCGTCTGATTTTGTGCGACGCGCTCACTTACGCTGAACAATTCAAACCTAAAGCCGTTATCGACGTTGCCACTCTGACCGGCGCGTGCATTATCGCCTTGGGTCATGACGTCAGCGGCGTGATGGGCAACAACCAGGATTTGGTCGACAGCCTGCTGGCCGCTTCCCGCAACGTGGACGACAAAGCATGGCAACTGCCACTCTTTGAAACCTACAAAGACCAACTCAAATCCAACTTTGCCGACATTCCCAACATCGGCACGCCCGGTGCAGGCACGATTACCGCCGCCACCTTCCTGTCTTACTTCACCGAAGATTACCCGTGGGCGCACCTCGACATCGCAGGTACCGCATGGAAATCCGGCGGTGAAAAAGGCGCGACCGGCCGCCCTGTTCCATTATTGCTGAACTATCTGCGCAATGTGAAATAAATCTTGAGGGAAGCCTGGGGGGTTAATCGTTTCAACCCCGCAGGCCGTCTGAAAACGGAATCCGCATATCTGACTCAACCTGACAAACGGAGAACCGCTATGAAACCACTATTTGCCGCATTATCTGTCGCCCTTCTGCTCGGCACATCTCTAAACGCCCAAGCCGCCGAACAAACCACCTCCACCGACCGCAGCATCCAAGTGTACAAAAAAGCCGACTTGGCAGAATGGAACCGCGAAAACGCAGCCGGAGGCCAAGGCCCCTTGCTCGGCAGCTTTGCCTTCACGCGCCATCAAACCGCCGACCAAGACGCATTCAAAGAAATCGGCTGGCTCACATTGCCGCCGGGCGCTTCCATCGGTCAGCACAAACATACCGGCAATGAAGACGTTTACATCATCGTATCCGGCAAAGGCCTGTTTACCGACAGCGAAGGTAAACAGACCGAAGTCGGCGCAGGAGACATTACCATCGCCCGCCCCGGCCAGTCCCACGCACTCAAAAATATCGGCAAAAAGCCGTTGGTATTCTTGGATTTGATCGCCGAAACCGCAGGTGCTAAAGCCGCCGAAACCAAGTAATGCTTTCAATGAAAGCAAACTATCTGCCGTGACTTTCTGCCTTACCCAAACCAGGCAGCAGAAAGATTGTTCCGTTTTCATTTAAACCTGCATACAAGCCAAAGGCCGTCTGAAAACCACGCTTCGTTTTCAGACGGCCTTTTTTCTCAAAAATCTTATCATATTAATAATGAAATGTTATATAATAACAGCCTTTCGAAATATGATGAGAAACTAAAATGACACAAACCACACTCAAACCCATTGTTTTATCTATTCTTTTAATCAGCACCCCATCCTCTCCCAAGCGCATGAAACCGAGCAGTCGGTTGACTTAGAAGCAGTTACCGTCGTCGGTAAAAGCCGTCCGCGCGCCACTTCGGGGCTGCTGCACGCTTCGACCGCCTCCGACAAAATCATCTCCGGCGATACTTTGCGGCAAAAAGCCGTCAACTTGGGCGATGCTTTGGACGGCGTACCGGGCATTCATGCCTCGCAATACGGCGGCGGCGCGTCCGCGCCTGTGATACGCGGTCAAACAGGCAGACGGATTAAAGTGTTGAACCATCACGGCGAAACGGGCGACATGGCGGACTTCTCGCCAGACCATGCCCTGATGGTGGACAGCGCCTTGTCGCAACAGGTCGAAATCCTGCGCGGCCCGGTTACGCTCTTGTACAGCTCAGGCAATGTGGCGGGTTTGGTGGATGTTGCCGATGGCAAAATCCCCGAAAAAATGCCTGAAAACGGCGTATCGGGCGAAGCCGGATTGCGTTTGAGCAGCGGCAATTTGGAAAAACTGACATCTGCAGGCATCAATATCGGTTTAGGCAAAAACTTCGTGCTGCATACCGAAGGCTTGTACCGTAAATCGGGCGATTACGCCGTACCGAGCTATCAAAAAGAAGAAGGCCGTCTGAAACGACTGCCCGACAGCTATGCCGATTCCAAAACAGGCAGCATCGGCCTGTCTTGGGTAGGCGAAAAAGGCTTTATCGGCGTGGCGTATAGCGACCGCCGCGACCAATACGGCCTGCCTGCCCACAGCCACGAATATGATGATTGCCACGCCGACATCATCTGGCAGAAGAGTTTGATTAACAAACACTATTTGCAGCTTTATCCGCACCTGCTGACCGAAGAAGACATCGATTACGATAATCCAGGTTTGAGCTGCGGCTTCCACGACGACGATAATGCACACGCCCATGCCCACAACGGCAAACCGTGGATAGACCTGCGCAACAAACGCTACGAACTCCGCGCCGAATGGAAGCAACCATTCCCCGGTTTTGAAGCCCTGCGCGTACACCTGAACCGCAACGACTACCACCACGACGAAAAAGCAGGCGATGCAGTAGAAAACTTCTTCAACAACAAAACACACAACGCCCGTATCGAGTTGCGCCACCAACCCATAGGCCGTCTGAAAGGCAGCTGGGGCGTGCAATATTTGGGACAAAAATCCAGCGCGCTTTCCGCCATTCCCGAAACCGTCCAACAACCAATGTTGATTGACAACAATGTGCGCCATTACAGCTTTTTCGGTGTAGAACAGGCAAACTGGGACAACTTCACGCTTGAAGGCGGCGTACGCGTGGAAAAACAAAAAGCCTCCATTCAGTACGACAAAGCATTGATTGATCGGGAAAACTACTACAACCAGCCCCTGCCCGACCTCGGTGCGCACCGCCAAACCGCCCGCTCGTTCGCACTTTCGGGCAACTGGTATTTCACGCCACACCACAAACTCAGCCTGACCGCCTCGCATCAGGAACGCCTGCCGTCAACGCAAGAACTGTACGCGCACGGCAAACACGTCGCCACCAACACCTTTGAAGTCGGCAACAAACACCTCAACAAAGAGCGTTCCAACAACATCGAACTCGCGCTGGGCTACGAAGGCGACCGCTGGCAATACAATCTGGCACTCTACCGCAACCGCTTCGGCAACTACATCTACGCCCAAACCTTAAACGACGGACGCGGCCCCAAATCCATCGAAGACGACAGCGAAATGAAGCTCGTGCGCTACAACCAATCCGGTGCCGACTTCTACGGCGCGGAAGGCGAAATCTACTTCAAACCGACACCGCGCTACCGCATCGGCGTTTCCGGCGACTATGTACGAGGCCGTCTGAAAAACCTGCCATCCCTGCCCGGCAGGGAAGATGCCTACGGCAACCGTCCTTTCATCGCGCAGGACGACCAAAACGCGCCTCGTGTTCCGGCTGCGCGTCTCGGCTTCCACCTGAAAGCCTCGTTGACCGACCGTATCGATGCCAATTTGGACTACTACCGCGTGTTCGCCCAAAACAAACTCGCCCGCTACGAAACGCGCACGCCCGGACACCATATGCTCAACCTCGGCGCAAACTACCGCCGCAATACGCGCTATAGCGAGTGGAATTGGTACGTCAAAGCCGACAACCTGCTCAACCAATCCGTTTACGCCCACAGCAGCTTCCTCTCTGATACGCCGCAAATGGGCCGCAGCTTTACCGGCGGCGTGAACGTGAAGTTTTAAAACTAGATAGGCAAACAAAAAAGGTTTTCAGACGGCTATCTGAAAACCTTTTTCTTGTTTTAACCAATCATTTAAAACTGACTATTAATCTTTCAATACATCTTGCACAGCCGCTTGAATTTTAGCCGCCGCTGCTTCGATTTGCTGCTGTTCGGTAGATTGGCTTGCCACTGTTTCAGCCGGAGCAGCTTGTGAAACTGGCGCGGCTTGTGGAGCTGCAGCTTTAGGCTCAGATTCAGTTTGCGGCGCAGTCAGCGGCAAACGCGCCAATACAGTGCTGACGCCGGTTACTTTATCGCCAATCGCCACTTGCGCCTGCGCATCGACAGGCAGATACATATCCACGCGCGAACCAAAGCGGATAAAGCCATAGCGTTCACCACGGGACAGTTTCGCACCGGCTTGGGTGTAGCACAAAATACGGCGTGCCACCAAACCGGCCACTTGAACAAAAGTAATTTCACGACCTGAAGCCGTAGTCGCCAACACCGCGTTACGTTCGTTTTCCGTGCTGGCTTTGTCCAAATCCGCATTCACGAATTTGCCTTTGTTATAAACCACTTTCGTTACCGTACAATCGGCAGGCGATTTTTGCGAATGCACGTTGAACACGTTCATAAAAATACTGATTTTCAAAGCATCGACATCACGATACGGATCGCGTGCGCGCTCGACCACCACGATACGGCCGTCAACCGGACTCAACACCGCTTCAGGATTTTGCGGAATCTCACGCGCAGGGTCGCGGAAAAACTGCAGAGCAAATACGGTAAACACCCAAAACGGCAAAGACCACCAGCCGCAGCACATCGACACCAACAGGCTCAAAGCCAAACCGCCGCCGATAATCGGCCAGCCCTCGCGGGCGATTATCGGGTGGGGATACAAACGGTTCATTACTTATCCTTCATTTAATAATTTCAAAATTGCCGCCATTATATCTGAAACTCCAAACATTGAGGCCGTCTGAAATGTTCAGACGGCCGGTGTCTTTTGTAAAAAATACTCAACATAGATAAAGTTTAAATCTCGGCAACACAATGACGCAGCGTCCTCAACAAGCAGCTCACACGAGCCAACAATACGCTGCAAATATCATTTAGACCAAACCTCTTCCCTCGATTATCTCGACAAACCCAGTATAACCGCCAACACCAGCCAAATCCAATGCCGACGGCGTGATGTAGAGAACAAAGAGCGTTGAGACAGCAAACGCGTTTGGCTCAACTGATACGCCACATCTGCGAGCTTAATCAACTGATTGCCCTGTCGTTTTTTGCTTTCTTCCGCTTTACGCAGTTTCAAATTTTCCGCTTCAATCCGCAGCCGCACCAGTTTGGCTTCCAAAATCAGCAGCTCGCGCGCTTCTTCATACTCCTGTTGCTTCATCGTCCGCCCCCTTGTCTATCTCACCGCGCAAATACGCAATGTCCGTCCGAATATCCTGCAAGGTTTCAGCCACACGACTGCCCTGCTCCCGATAATCTGCCGATACTTTGCGAAACAATACGGCAATAATCAGCAGGCTCACGAAGAAAATGCCGAAAAACACCCACAACGCCGCCACATCCGACAACACGCGGTTCAAGCCGAACAGCAAACCGACCAAGCCCACCATCAACAGCGCGCCGGACAACACCAGCCAAACCGCCAAACGGAACACATTCTCCGCCTGACGCGTCAAATCCAAGCTCAATACCTGCAAACGCAACAGCAGCAAATCCGCGCCCTGATTCAACAAAGCCTTGCCATGTTCAAAACGTTGGCGAATCCCCATCTCGATTATCCTTTTTCTCAGGAAACATAAGGCTAAGGCCGTCTGTACGGCGCAATGAAATCCAAGATTTCATGTGTACGCCTGTTCAGACGGCCTTAACATATTCACATTAACGGCGGTTCAACAACACACCGACAACCAAACCGGCCAATGCGGCAAAACCCATCGCATAGTATGGTTTTTCATGCACCACTTCATCAGCATGTTTGGCACCGCGTTTCAAACGCTCGCCCGCATCGGCTTCAAATTCGGCAAAGCGCTCTTTGCCTTCTTTAAAACGCTCCTGGGCCGCTTCTTCAAACTGCTCGTATTTCTCACGCGCACGCTCGGCATGATGGCGTAAACGTTCGCCGGCCTCTTCTTCAAAACGGCTCAAACGCTCTTTGGCCGCGGCCAATTTTTCTTCCAATTTGGCCCGGGCTTTGCCGCCCTCTTCCGAACCGGCTTCCACACCGTCGCGGTACAACTCTTCCACATCATCCATCACTTCTCGGATGTCTTTCAGCAAAGCCTCGCGACGTGCTTCAAAATCGTGTTTTTTCATGTTTTTCTCCTTGAGATAGGTTGATATGGTTACAGACTATTTATCTGTTAATCAATTATAAACATTTCTCTCCGGTTATCGCATTAATTCCAATCAAATTAAGTATCAAATATGTAAAAACAACCAAATGAAATTAAAAAAGGCCGTCTGAAAACTTCAGACGGCCTCTTCAATTCAGCTTAAAGACTTAAGTCTTATGCCAAACCTTTTGCTTTCAACACTTCCAGCATGGTAGTGCCCAACTCGGCAGGGCTGCGGGTGTAAGCGATACCAGCTTTTTCGAAAGCGGCGAATTTTTCTTCGGCAGTACCTTTGCCACCGGAGATAATCGCACCGGCGTGGCCCATGCGTTTGCCTTTAGGGGCGGTCACACCTGCGATGTAGCCGACAACGGGTTTAGTGACGTTGGATTGGATGTATTCGGCTGCTTCTTCTTCCGCAGTACCGCCGATTTCACCGATCATGATGATGGCGTCGGTATCTGGGTCTTCTTGGAAGAGTTTCAGTGCGTCGATTTGGTTCATACCAGGAATCGGGTCGCCGCCGATACCGATACAGGTTGATTGACCCAAGCCCAGTTTGGTGGTTTGTGCCACAGCTTCGTAAGTCAATGTACCGGAACGGGAAATAATACCGATGCGGCCCGGAGTGTGGATGTGGCCCGGCATAATACCGATTTTGCACTCACCCGGAGTAATCACGCCTGGGCAGTTAGGGCCGACCAAGCGGGTACCGTTGCCGTTGGTTTCCAAGTAACGTTTGGCTTTGAGCATGTCCAGAGTAGGCACGCCTTCGGTAATCACAACGACCAAGCCTACGCCTGAATCAACTGCTTCAACGATAGAGTCCAAAACAAACGGAGCGGGAACGTAAATTACAGATGCGTCAGCGCCGGTTTCTTTAACGGCTTCTTTCATGGTGTTGAATACAGGCAGGTTCAGGTGGGTTTGACCGCCTTTGCCCGGGGTAACGCCGCCGACAACTTTAGTGCCGTAAGCCAGAGCTTGTTCGGAGTGGAAAGTACCGTTTTTACCGGTGAAACCTTGAACCAATACTTTGGTGTCTTTATTAATCAATACGCTCATTCTTTTCTCCTTAGGCGTTTACGGCTGCAACAATTTTTTCGGCTGCGTCATTCAGGCCGTCTGCAGAAGTCAGTTTCAGACCTGATTCGTTCAGGATTTTCGCGCCGAGTTCGGCGTTGTTACCTTCCAAACGAACAACAACAGGAACGTTGACGTTGATTTCTTTAACGGCTGCCACGATGGCTTCCGCAATCATGTCGCAACGTACGATACCACCGAAGATGTTGATCAATACGCCTTTAACGGATTTGTCTTCCAGAATCAGTTTGAACGCTTCAACCACGCGGTCTTTGGTTGCACCGCCGCCAACGTCCAAGAAGTTGGCAGGTTGGCCACCTTTGAGTTTGATGATGTCCATAGTGGCCATCGCCAAACCGGCACCGTTAACCATACAGCCGATGTTGCCTTCCAGGGCAACATAGTTCAGGTCGAATTCAGAAGCTTTCAGCTCACGTTCGTTTTCTTGAGATTTGTCGCGCAATTCAGCGATTTTTGGCAGGCGGTAGAGCGCGTTGCTGTCGATGCCGATTTTGCCGTCCACGCAAGCCAGTGCGCCGTTTTCGCGAACTGCCAATGGGTTTACTTCAAACAGGGCGAAGTCGTTTTCGATAAACGCTTTGTACGCGCCGGTCATCAGTTTGACGAACTCGTTGATTTGTTTGTCTTTCAAGCCCAGTTGGAAGGCAACTTCGCGAGCTTGGCAAGGTTGCAGGCCGACCAGCGGATCAACGGTTACTTTGAAGATTTTTTCAGGAGTTTCGGCAGCAACTTTTTCGATTTCCACGCCACCTTCGGTAGAAGCCATGAATGTAACGCGGCGGGTAGAACGGTCAACCACTGCGCCCAAGTACAGCTCGGTTTGAACAGGATACATATCTTCGCAAACCAAAACGCTGTTGACAGGTTGGCCGTTGGCATCGGTTTGGTAAGTTACCAAGTTGGTGCCAATCAGGCTTTCAGCCACTTCTTTAGCTTCTTCGCGGCTTTTAACGACTTTTACGCCGCCCGCTTTACCGCGGCCGCCGGCGTGTACTTGTGCTTTGACAACAGCGAATTTGCCGCCCAATTTGTCGTAAGCTGCAGCGGCTTCTTCGCCGTTGTGTGCCAAAATACCGCCTTGTACGGGCAAACCGTAGCTAGCCAGCAGTTCTTTAGCCTGATACTCGTGTAAATTCATGGATTTCTCCTTAAGGTGAGTGGGTTTTAGGAATCGCCCTGCGGCCAATCCCATATTTTCAGACGGCCCTACTATTTACTGAAGGGCAACCACATCCGCGCCAGCAGATACATGGTTGCACCGCCTCCCCCGAGAATAAAAAAGACGATGCCTTTTTTACGCGAATTCGGGCAGAGTAGATAAACGGCAAGGCTGAAACTGATAAACAACAATGCCACGCGCCAAACCAATTCTTTATCTTTGAAACGGTTGAGCGTATAAGTTTCGGTCATCATCACATACATTTGCCACAATGCAGCCATACACATGCTGATGATGCCCATCGGTATAAAGAAAATACCGACTATTTCTTTGTTCATAATGAATGTAAATGCTGTGTGTTTGCCTGACGGAATTATAAATCAGAAAACGAAGCTATCGGAACATTCAATTTGTCGGAGGCCTTAAGGCCGTCTGAAAAATTTCAGACGGCCTTAATGTCTATCAACCGTGCAAAGCGCGTTTGTCGGCCGCCAATGCAGCTTCGTGAACCACTTCGGACAAGGTTGGGTGGGCATGGATAATGCGGGCGATGTCTTCGCTGCTGGCAAAGAATTCAAGCGCAGTCACGCCTTCAGTAACCAATTCGCTGACAACCGGGCCAATCATGTGTACGCCCAAGATGCGGTCGGTTTTGGCATCTGCCAATACTTTAACCGTACCTTTGGCTTTGCCCATTGCCAATGCGCGACCGTTTGCACCGAAACCTGAAGTACCTTTTTTGTACTCCACGCCTTCGGCTTTGAGCTGTTCTTCGGTTTTACCCACCCAAGCGATTTCAGGGTCGGTGTAAATTACAAACGGCACGTTGTTGAAGTCGATATGCGGTTTTTGACCGGCAATACGCTCGGCAACGGCAACGCCTTCGTCGCTGGCTTTGTGTGCCAACATCGGGCCGCGAACCACGTCGCCGATTGCCCATACGTTAGGCAGGTTGGTACGGCATTCGCCATCTACTTTGATAAAGCCACGCTCGTCTTTTTCCAAGCCTACGGCTTCGGCGTTCAGGCCTTTGGTGTTTGGAATACGGCCGATGGCAACGATCAGTTTGTCGAATACTTCGGTTTTGGCTTCGCCGGCAGCAGTTTCGTAAGCAACGGAAACGCCTTTGCCTTCAGATTTGATGTCGCCGATTTTCACGCCCAATTCGATGCTCAGACCTTGCTCTTTGGTGAAGTATTTAAAGGCTTCTTTGGCGATTTGTTGGTCGGCAGCAGCCAGGAAGGTCGGCGCAGCTTCAAGAATGGTAACTTCTGCACCCACGCGGTTCCATACGGAACCCATTTCCAAACCAATCACGCCAGAACCGATCACGCCGAGTTTGGCAGGTACTTCGGTCAGGTTCAATGCGCCTTCGTTATCCAATACGTTCACGTTGTCGATAGCGACTTGTGGCAGCGGACGCGGTACGGAACCGGTGGCTACGATGACGTGTTTGGCTTCGATAACGGTTTTCTCGCCTTTGTTATCGACTTCGATTTGGTAAGCATCGCCATTTTTACCGGCAAAGGAAGCAGTACCGAACAGGCTGGTTACTTTGTTTTTTTGGAACAGGAATTTCACGCCGCCGGTCAGTTTGGTTACGATGGCATCTTTGCGCTCAATCATTTTGGCCGCGTCGAATTTTACGTCGCCGACAGTGATACCGTGTTCGGCAAACTCGTGTTGCGCAGCGTGGAAATGTTCGCTGGATTGCAACAGGGCTTTAGAAGGGATACAACCTACGTTCAAGCAAGTACCGCCCAATGCAGGGGCATTGCCTGCTTTGTTAACGCCTGCGTCGACGCAAGCGGTTTTGAAACCCAGTTGCGCGGCACGGATGGCGGCAACGTATCCGCCCGGGCCAGCACCAATCACTACTACATCATATTGAGACATCGTGTCATCCTTTGCTTTTGCAGTATCTCAAAATAAAAACGATACTTTTTGTTTCTTTTTTATTTTGAATGACTGCGTTTTGATGGTTTTAAGAAAAGGCCGTCTGAAAGTCCATATCTGTCGATTCATTCGAATCAAATGTTTCAGACGGCCTCAATCGTTCGTTGAGCCTATTGTAGCACGATACTACATTACGCTACATCTAAATAAAAATTCAGACGGCCTTTTCATTAACAAATAAAAGGCCGTCTGAAACGATTACAGATCCAACAACAGGCGAGCTGGGTCTTCCAACGCATCTTTAATGGCTACCAAGGTCAATACAGCTTCGCGGCCGTCGATGATACGGTGGTCGTAAGACAGAGCCAGATACATCATTGGACGGACAACAACTTGGCCGTTTTCAACCACAGCGCGCTCTTTAGTGGCGTGCATACCCAAAATCGCAGATTGAGGCGGGTTGATAATCGGGGTAGACATCATAGAACCGAAAGTACCGCCGTTGGTAATACTGAATGTACCGCCGGTCAGATCTTCGATAGCGATTTTGCCGTCTTTGGCTTTTTTCGCGTAATCAACAATTGCTTGTTCGATGTCGGCAATGCTCATTTGGTCAGCATCGCGCAGGATTGGCACAACCAAACCGCGTGGGCTGCCAATCGCGATACCGATGTCGAAGTAGCCGTGGTATACGATGTCTTTGCCGTCAACAGAAGCATTCACAACCGGGTATTTTTTCAGGGCGGCAACAGCGGCTTTAACGAAGAAAGACATAAAGCCCAATTTCACGCCGTGTTCTTTCTCGAATTTTTCTTTGTACTTCGCACGCAAGTCCATGATTGGTTTCATGTTGACTTCGTTGAATGTAGTCAGAATGGCGTTTTCTTGCTGAGAAGCCAAGAGGCGTTCTGCAACACGGGCACGCAGGCGGCTCATTGGTACGCGTTCTTCAGGACGTGCGCCGGCAGGAAGTGCAACAGCAGGAGCAGCAGCTGCGGCAGGTTTGGCAGCGGCATTTTGTACGTCTTCTTTCAATACGCGACCGTCACGGCCGGAACCTTGCAATGCGTTCACGTCAACACCGGTCTCGGCAGCCAGTTTGGCGGCAGCAGGCATAGCGGCATTATTTTGTGCAGCAGCAGGAGCGGCAGCTGGGGCAGCTTCTGCAGGAGCGGCGACTGGGGCTTCAGCAGCGGCAGTAGCAGCTGTATCGATGCGCGCCAAAACTTGGTCGGCAACAACGGTTTCACCGTCTTGAGCTACGATTTCAACCAATACGCCGGCTTGTGGAGAAGGTACTTCCAAAACCACTTTGTCAGTTTCGATATCGATCAGGATTTCGTCACGGGCAACTGCTTCGCCAACTTTTTTCTTCCATTCCAAGAGCGTGCCTTCAGATACGCTTTCAGACAGCATAGGTACTTTTACATCAATAATCATTTTGTGTCTCCAATGGCCCTTTCAGACGGCCTGTTGTGTGTTTTTAATTCTGCATATGGGCATTCCGCCTGAACAATTTCAAACGGAATGCCGCTAGGCTTACAACGCCAAAGCGTCTTCAACCAATTGTTTCAATTGAGCAATGTGTTTGCTTGAGTAGCCCACTGCAGGCGATGCGCTGCTTGGACGACCGGCATAAGACAGTTTTTGCTCTTCGCTGATAACGCCTTCGATGCGGTGGCGGATTTGGTAGAACGCGCCTTGGTTTTTCGGCTCTTCTTGTGCCCAAACCACAGATTTTGCGTTCGGATATTTCGCCAGTTCAGCTTTAACCTCTTCGTATGGGAACGGATACAGCTGCTCAACGCGGACAATAGCAACATCATCTTCCAGTTTACGCTCGGCACGGCCTGCTTCCAAGTCATAGTAAACCTGACCGGCACACAATACCACGCGTTTCACGCTGTCGTTGCTTGCGCGTTCGGCAGTATCACCGATAACCGGACGGAAAGTCGAACCTTCGGTGAAGTTTTCCAGCGGGCTCATTGCACCTTTGAAGCGCAACAGGCGTTTGGACATGAAAATCACCAGCGGTTTGCGGTATGAACCCAAGACTTGGCGTTGCAAGAGGTGGAACATTTGCGACGCTTCAGACGGCATGATGACTTGCATATTGTTCTCAGAACACAGTTGCAACCAACGTTCTACGCGTGCAGAAGAGTGCTCGGGGCCTTGACCGTCGTAGCCGTGCGGCAGGATGGTGGTCAGGCCGCACAAACGACCCCATTTGGTTTCGCCTGAAGACAGGAATTGGTCGATAGTTACTTGCGCACCGTTGGCGAAGTCACCGAATTGAGCCTCCCAAATGGTAAGCTTGTCAGGAGCGGAGCAGGCAAAGCCGTACTCGAACGCCATCACGGCTTCTTCGTTCAAGATAGAGTCGATAACCAGGAACTCGCCCAAGCCTTCGCCCATGTTGCGCAGAGGAACATAAGTACCGTCGTCCCATTTTTCGCGTTTTTGATCGTGCAGAACGGCATGACGGTGTGAGAATGTACCGCGGCCGGAGTCCTCACCGGAGATACGCACGCCATGACCTTTGGTCAGCAGGCTTGCGTATGCGAGGGTTTCGGCCATGCCCCAGTCGATAGGCTGTTTGCCGGATGCCATGGCTTTACGCGCTTCGATCACACGTTTTGCAGTCGGATGCAGGGCAAAGCCTTCCGGTACGGCGGTGAATTTCTCGGTAAGACGCTCGATGTCGGCGGCAGGCAAACCGGTTTCGATTTTTTCGCGCCAATCTTTGCCTTGGTATTTGCTCCAGTCGATTTGTGTGCGTTGGAAGTTGCTCAGCGTTGTTTGTTCAACATGTTCGCCTTTGTCCAAAGCATCACGGTAGGCTTGGATGTAACCATCAGCCTCAGCTTGGGTTACCACGCCTTCGGCAATCAGTTGCTCGGTGTACAAAGCACGCGCACCTGGGTGTTGCGATACTTTTTTGTACATCATCGGTTGGGTCAAGGTCGGATCATCGCCCTCGTTGTGGCCCCATTTACGGTAGCAGACAACGTCGACCACGATGTCTTTATGGAATTTTTTGCGGTAATCCAAAGCGGCTTGGATGGCAAAGCAAACGCGTTCAGGATCATCGCCGTTCACATGGATAACCGGAGCGGAAACCATTTTTGCGATATCGGTACAGTGTACGGTTGAACGGGTATCGCGGGTATCGGAAGTGGTAAAGCCGATTTGGTTGTTGATCACGATGTGAACAGTACCGCCGGTGGTATAACCGCGTGTTTTAGACAGGTTGAATGTCGCTTGGTTAACACCCAAACCGATAAATGCGGAGTCACCGTGAATCAATACCGGCAAGACTTTATCGCGGCCGTTTTCGCCCAAACGTTTTTGTTTGGCGCGCGCAGAACCTTCCACTACCGGGTTAACAATTTCCAAGTGTGACGGGTTGAATGCCAAAGAAACGTGCATCGGGCCATGCGGAGTAGCGATGTCGGAGCTGAAGCCCATGTGGTATTTCACGTCGCCGCTAGGCAATTTGATTTCGGCACGGCCTTCAAACTCAGCGAACAGATCAGCCGGTTTTTTGCCCAAAATGTTAACCAAAACATTCAGACGGCCACGGTGTGCCATACCGATGATGACTTCTTCCACGCCGTCTTTACCGGCGTTTTGAATCAGGTAGTTCAAACCGGCAATCGCGCTTTCACCGCCTTCTACACCAAAGCGTTTTTGACCGACATATTTGGTATGCAGATAACGTTCCAAAGTTTCGGCGGCAGTCATTTCTTTCAAAATACGGCGTTTTTGATCGGCATTGTAATGCGGTGTGGACAATACGCTTTCAAAATAATTGCGCACCCAACGACGCTCTTCAGTATTGGGAATATAGATATATTCCAATGCGATGTGGCCGCAGTAGGTTTGTTTCAGATTACTGATGATTTGGGAAAGGGGCAATTTGCCTTGACCGGAAAAATCGCCCTCGCCCATATTGAATTGAAGCGCCATGTCGGCATCAGACAGACCGTGGAATTTAGGGTCGAGTGCTTCGATGTTTTGAGGGGGGATACGTTTGAGCGGATCAAGTTGGGCCGCACCCACGCCTTGAATACGATAGGCAGAAATCAGTCGCAAAACGCTGACTTGCTTTTTCATCATTGCCTCATCCACACCGCCTGCAACAGCAGATGCAATTTTCTTTTTAGCCAAAGTGGCAAATGATTCACGAATCGGTGTGTGGGCAACATCGACAGCGACTGCGCCCGGCTGTTTACTCAAATCTGTAAAATACTGTTTCCATTTTTCATCGACAGATTCCGGGTTTTCCAGAAACTTTTCATACAACTCCTCGATGTATGGCGCATTAGAACCAAACAGATAAGAGAAATTGAGTTTTTCGTCCATCATGGCGTGAGCTCTTTTCTTTAAAATATAAACAAAGGGTAGAATCCCGTGTTCTCCGAACGGAATTCAGGCCGTCTGAAATGACACTTTATTCTACCCTATTTTAAATCAAATTACCTGTTATCAACTTAATTAATTATGGGTCAACCTCATTGAAAACAACAATTCGATTTTTTCAAACGACTTTTTAACAATATATTAATATATTGTCTGTTAGCGCTTATCCACCGGAACATAATCACGACGTTCCGCACCGGTATACAGTTGACGCGGGCGGCCGATTTTCAGTGTCGGATCGCTAATCATTTCATGCCAATGTGAAATCCAGCCTACACTGCGGGACAACGCAAAGATAACGGTAAACATTTCGGTCGGAATACCTAACGCGGACAAGACGATGCCGGAGTAGAAATCGACGTTTGGATACAGTTTGCGTTCGACAAAGAATGGGTCTTTCAGTGCAATTTGTTCCAATTCCATCGCCAGCTTGAATTTCGGACTGTCCTCCAAGCCCAACTCTTTCAAGACTTCATAGCAGGTTTCGCGCATGATGCTGGCGCGCGGGTCCATATTGCGGTATACGCGGTGACCGAAGCCCATCAGACGGTATTTGCGTTGTTTCACACCTTCCATGTATGCAGCAACATTAGACACATCACCGATTTCGTCCAGCATCTTCAACACAGCTTCGTTTGCACCGCCGTGTGAAGCACCCCACAGACAGGCGATACCGGCAGCGATACAGGCAAATGGGTTCGCACCAGAAGAGCCGGCCAAACGTACGGTCGAAGTAGAGGCGTTTTGCTCGTGGTCGGCATGCAAAATAAAGATGCGGTCGAGCGCGCGGGCCAATACTGGATTAGGTTTATATTCTTCACATGGTGTGGCAAACATCATGTGCAAGAAGTTTTCAGCATAGGAAAGGTTATTTTTTGGATAATTGAACGGCAAACCGTTGGAATAACGGTAACACATTGCCGCAATAGTCGGAATTTTGGAGATTAAGCGGTAAATCGCGATTTTGCGGTGTTCAGGATTGGTAATATCCAAGCTGTCTTGATAGAACGCAGACAGCGCGCCAACCACACCCACCATCATCGCCATCGGATGCGCATCACGGCGGAAACCACGGAAGAACCAAGTCAACTGTTCATGCACCATAGTATGGTGGCTGACTGTAGCATCAAATTCTTTTTTCTGTTCGGGCGTAGGCAGCTCGCCGTAGATCAACAGGTAGCAAACTTCCAAGTAATCAGATTTTTCGGCCAGCTGCTCGATAGGATAACCACGGTAATACAACAGACCTTCATCGCCATCAATATAAGTGATTTTAGATTCGCAACTTGCAGTGGACACGAATCCTGGGTCGAATGAAAACAGACCTGTATTTTTTGTCAACGCACGGATGTCAACCACATCATGGCCGATACTTGCTTCCAATACTGGCAGCTCCAAAGCCTCTTGATTTGGGGTGGTGAGCTTGACTGATTTAGACATTCTTAAACTCCTTTGTAGGTTGGGGCTTTCGTTGCCGTCTAAGCGGCACGGTCTTTTTTCAGACGGCCTCCGTATGGAAAGAGCTTGTTCGGATCGGTATCGCAAACAAGCTCTATAACACATCATGCCTGTCTGATTTTTTCAAGCATGGGAATCAGGTGCTTCTTGTCCGTCGCCGAATGTCCGTTAATCAAGGCAAGCAATTCTTGGTCTTGAAATTCGAGGATTTCGGAAAATTCGGACAATTCCTGATCACTCAGGTGCTCGAATTCTTTTTCCATAAACCTGCCGAAGATTAAATCTAATTCCAATAATCCCCGGCGGGTTTGAAAACGGATTTTCCGTTTGGCAATATCGTCAAAAACCATCATTTCTTAAACGGCTCGTTTCAACATAATCTCTTTAATCTTACCGATGGCTCGGGTCGGATTCAAGTGTTTAGGACATACGTCTACGCAGTTCATAATGGTGTGACAGCGGAACAAACGATATGGGTCGTTCAAATTATCCAAACGCTCATTAGTAATGGTATCGCGGCTGTCCGCAATGAAGCGGTAAGCATTCAGCAAACCGGACGGACCGACGAATTTATCAGGATTCCACCAGAATGACGGGCATGCAGTCGAGCAGCAGGCACACAAAATACATTCGTACAAACCGTCCAACTCTTTACGCTCTTCCTGAGTTTGCAAACGCTCTTTGTCCGCATCAATCGGATTGTCGTTGACAACATAAGGTTTGATAGAATGATATTGTTTGAAGAATTGGGTCATGTCCACAATCAGGTCGCGGATAACAGGCAGACCCGGCAGAGGACGGATTTTGACCGGCTGTTTCAGGCTGCGCAAATCGGTCAAACATGCCAAGCCGTTTTTGCCGTTGATGTTCATACCGTCAGAACCGCAAATACCTTCGCGGCAAGAACGGCGGAAAGACAATGTATCGTCTTGTGCTTTCAGGCGCACCAAAGCGTCCAAAAGTTTAACGTCGGTTGGTTCCAATTCCAACTCGTAACGTTGCATATAAGGCTTGGCATCAACGTCCGGGTTGTAACGGTAAATTTCAAAACTCATTTTTTCCATGAGAAGTGTTCCTTTTCTCATAAACTGCCCAATGATTTTGTATTATGGATTCAGGCAGTTCAATGTGGGTATGGTTAGGTTTCAGACGGCCTCCATGATAAAGGCCGTCTGAAAACTCATCAATAAACGCGTTTGGCCGGTTTGATGTATTCCACGCTCAAAGGCTTGGTATGTACCGGTTTGTAGGACAAGGTGTTGGTATCTGAATGATACAGGGTATGTTTCATCCAGTTTTCGTCATCACGCTCAGGATGGTCGTCTGAAGCGTGCGCGCCGCGCGATTCTTTACGTGCTTCGGCGGACACCAAAGTCGCTTTCGCTACTTCAATCAGATTATCCAATTCCAAGGCTTCGATACGCGCGGTATTCCACACTTTGCTCTTATCTTTGATTTCAGTACGTTTCACACGCTCGGCAATCGCCATGATTTCTCGAACGCCTTTGCTCAGAATCTCATCGGTACGGAACACGCCGGCATGCAGTTGGACGGAGCGTTGCAGTTCGCGACGCAGCGCATCAACGTTTTCACCGCCGGTTTGATTGTCCAAACGCTCGATACGTTGACGGGTCAATTCGCCGGCATTAGCAGGCAGAGGTTTCCAACCGCTTTGCTCTTTGATGAATTTAATCATGCTGTCGCCGGCAGCTTTACCAAATACCACCAAGTCCAACAGAGAGTTGGTACCCAAGCGGTTTGCACCGTGTACGGAAGCACAGGCGCACTCACCTGCGGCATACAGGCCTTTTACAGGCACTTCGTATTCGTCGCCTTGAGGAACGACAACTTCGCCATGATAATTGGTCGGAATACCGCCCATCATGTAGTGGGTAGTCGGTACGACAGGAATCGGGTCTTTAATCGGGTCGATACCGGCAAACTGAATGGAAATCTCGCGGATGCCCGGCAGTTTTTCCATAATTTTTTCTGCACCGATATGGTCGATTTTCAGCAATACATGGTCTTTGTTTTTACCGCAACCGCGACCTTCGTAGATTTCCATTGCCATTGCGCGAGAAACCACGTCACGGGAAGCCAAGTCTTTTACGGTTGGGGCATAACGTTCCATAAAGCGTTCGCCGTTGGCGTTCAACAAAATACCGCCTTCACCGCGCACACCCTCAGTAATCAACACGCCCGCACCGGCCACACCAGTCGGGTGGAATTGCCAGAATTCCATGTCTTCCAACGGAATACCTGCACGGGCACAAATACCCAAACCATCACCAGTATTCATATAGGCATTGGTAGAAGACGCATAAATACGGCCGCCGCCGCCAGTAGCAAACATCACGGCTTTAGCATGGAAAATATAAACTTCGCCGGTTTCCATTTCCATGGCGGTTACACCGACGACGTCGCCGTTTTCATCACGAATCAAATCTTGCGCCGTCCATTCCACAAAGAATTGTGTATTGGCACGGACGTTTTGTTGGTACAGGGTATGCAGCATCGCATGACCGGTACGGTCGGCAACCGCGCAAGCACGTTCTACCGCGCGTTTACCGTGTTCGGCAGTATGGCCGCCGAAAGGACGTTGGTAAATTTTGCCGCTTTCCACGCGGTCAAAAGGCATACCCATGTGTTCCAATTCAATCACTGCCTCAGGCGCGGCGCGACACATAAACTCAATCGCATCTTGGTCACCCAGCCAGTCGGAACCTTTTACGGTATCGTACATGTGCCAATCCCAACGGTCTTCCTGCACATTACCCAATGAAGCAGAAATACCGCCCTGAGCCGCCACGGTATGAGAACGGGTCGGGAACACTTTAGACAAAACAGCACAATTCAAACCAGATTTAGACAATTGGAGGGCTGCGCGTAAACCTGCACCACCACCGCCAACAATCACGGCATCAAACTTACGAACAGGAAAACTCATATTTACCCCCAAATTACTTTAACTGAATACACCAAGCAGCCTACCAACCAAACGATGGTGGCAACTTGTAAAAACAAACGCACGCCGAAAGGCTTAATGTAGTCCATCCACAAATCACGGATACCTACCCACGCATGCAAAAATACGGCCAAGAAGCTCACTTGGGTAAACACTTTCACCCAAGTTTGATCAAAAAATGCCTGCCATGCCGAATATTCTTTAGGCAACGTGAACAAAACAACCAAAAGAACTACGGTGTACACCAACATGATAACCGCAGTTGCACGCTGCATTGCCCAATCGCGCAAACCGTAATGCGCACCTGTCAATTTACGATCTACCATAATAAAGCTCCCAAAACGACAGTCAAAACCAATGCAGAAGCAAATACGGCTTTAGCGGTATTGCGTGCGGTATTCAGCTCCAAGCCTTTATGCCCATCCAAAAACAGAAAGCGGATGCCGGCAAAGAAATGGTGCAGATACGCCCACAGCAGACCGATGAGGATCAACTTCACAAACGGATTAGAAATAACGGAACGATATGCTTCAAACGACGATTCGCGATCCAATGTTCCTGAGAAGAGGTATAAAAGAACAGGCAGCATCAAAAACAAGCCGACGCCGCTGATACGGTGAAGAATAGATACAATCCCCGGTATGGGCAATCGGATATTGGGAATTTCCAAAAATACCGGGCGTGATTTGGCGGACATGGTCAGTTCCTCTATGATTTATTATCAGCTCAAAACCTATAGCTCAAGACTACAATAAGCTACATAAACCATAATTTACCTGTTTTATCTCATTTTGAACAGTGTAATTTATGAGTACTCCAATGGTTTTTACCAAAATACCAATAAAATCAAATAATCATTTCTAAATTTTTTTTTGTATGATTGGTCTTTTTGTGACTTTCCTGCAATTAAGCCACCCTGCCCGCCGTAACACTGACGATAACATCATCATGACTTGAGAATCATATCAACTGCAAGATAAATTCTCATTCTTAAATGCCATTTTTACAAAGGCATACACCTTTCTTAACTTATTACTATTGCAGCATTGGTATCACTATTACATAGTTATACATTCATAAGCATTTCATCCGCCCCCAAATAGACTAAAATACAACGCAACACCAACCATGTTTCCATACCTTAAAAAGGAAGCTCAATCATGGCACACTCCCCTCATCAAAACACACCCGATCCGGAAGACTACATCCCCTCCTTCCGCCGTCGAAACTTAGACACATCCGGCTTCATGAAAAAACTCGGACGCTTTGCCGGACGCTTGGGCAAACCTGTCGTCCGCCAGCTTTATGCGCTTTATTATCTCTGGGAATCCGAACATACACCCAAACGCGCCAAAATGATTATTGTCGGCGCACTGGTTTACTTCCTCAGCCCTATCGACAGCATTCCCGACCTTCTGATTCCCTTCGGCTTCAGTGATGACATTGCCGTCATTGCGTTGGTTTATTCTCAGATGAAAAACTATCTGACCGAAGACATCAAAGAAAAAGCCCGTCAAGCGGCAGACAAGCTGTTTGGTTCTTGATTTAGATAGAGTTCAACTTGCTAGGATTACTACCTTATGCTTCTATACACTCATCAAAAATAAAATACTTTGATTCCGACCTCCTTTTAATAAGGACTCACTTGAACCCTTTGATTCCAATATTTCTCTAATTTAAGTTTAAGGGAAAGATGACGACTAGTCAGAGAAGGTTAAATATGAGACTAAAATATCCTTTACTAATTCTAGAAAAGCAACTTTATTTCTTGGCTCTTTTGAAGCAAAACCAAATTCATATTCAAAGAAATACTCAACCACTTTATCTCCAGCCTGTAAGACATCCTCAATGACCTCTAACACTTGGTTTTGTTTTTCTTCTTCTAATCTCAAAAAATACTCTTTCACAAATGCATCAAATACTGTAACGACATCTTCCTCTTTGCTCATATCAAAATGATACAGAAACTCAACCTCTTCACTTGATACAACATTACTTTCTATGGACATCATTAGATTCCACAATACTGAATATTGTCTATGAAAATAGTCTCTACTTTTCAACTTTTCCCCCAATTCTTGCGACACATCCTTTATTGAACAGGTCTAGACTAGCATTCCTAGCTATTACCTACTTTAGTGAAAAAGCATCCATTTGACCATCATACCCCCTTAATCTCAATTTATTCCTAACAATTTTTTAAAACATCTCCCGAACGAATGTAGGTTTTAAAGAAGTTTTTGGGAACAGAGGCAATCTTAGGTGTGATAGATAAACCATAGTTTGCAAAATCTAAAGCCTGCTTTTTAGAATCGATTGAATCATAATACTCAACATACAATCTGCATAAGTTCACTTTGGTGATAGAGAATTGTTTTAACAACCAATCCTTATCAAGATCCTTCTCGGGATCTATGCTCGAAAATACGGTAGGATACGATGAATACTGAGCAGTAAAATCAATGGCGTCTTGGACAGCCTTTTCCAATTCAGCTTGATCCATGCCATTTCTATGATCGATAGATCCTAATCGCGTCCTTAAAGCACAATCCACTTCTTCTAACAGTCCCGATTCCAGAAAGAGGGGATGAAGGCCAACATTCACGAAATAGGCACTACCATCTGATTTTCGTTGAAAATAGATGACTGTGTAAAAATCATGATCGACTTTATAATAGTTATTGGTTCGCTTTAGTCGCAAAAAACCATTTTTTAGGAAGAGTTCTTTGGCCTCTTTCATTTCATTACCTCTATTTCTAACAGGATGTGGAGAGTTCCTCATTGCATTTTCCTAGGAATCTAAATGGATATAGGTTATCCCTACAACTTTCCCGTTCTCAATCGCATATTGCTTAACAGAATGAATGGAACTGATCAAACCTTCCTTACTGATTTCCTCTAGGGTTGCTGGCACTATTTGACCCTTTAATTTAAAATCCCGAGCCTTATCTATCTCCCCCACATCATCAATGGACGTCCAAAAGAGCATATATTCATCGCAATAAAAATAGATCTGATCATCATAGAACTCAGGTATTTTACAGAACTCAACTCCATCACTTTGCCTTTCTATCGCTCCACTATCTCGATAAACAAAGTAGGTCTTTTTCATTTTTCATTTCTCCTTTTATATTAATGGAAGGAGTATTCGCATTTCGTTCTACTCCGCTATCTTGCACTGATTTACATTTCTAGTTTAACAAAATGCTCTATCAGCGAATAATATTCATCTCTTCTTCAAGTGAAACCCTCATTCCTCTTCTATGTTTCTACTTCAGCTTCCACTCTAAATAATAAGCTAAAAATAAAATCAGATTAAGTCTGTAATACCGATATAAAATGCAAAAAGAAGGCCGTCTGAATATTCAGACGGCCTTCTCGGTTTATGACTTTTTTATTTCAAAGGCTGCATACCCATAACTTCCATCAAGAAGTTGGTAAACGCAGGATTGCTTGGCTTAGTATCCATGTTTTTCCAGCGTTGTTGCCAACCGCGCAAAGCACCTTGGATGTACTGTTTGGATTGCTCGGTAGTAATTTCACCACGTTGGCTGTCAACGGCAGAACGCAGATAAACTTCGTACATACTGTCATCGACAGAGTTGCGTCCCACTTGTTGGATTCGGAAGCGGTTCAAATATTGGGCAGCCTGAACTTTGGTCAGACTACCTTGGCTCACTTGGGTACTCAAGCGACGTGCTTCATCATGAATCTTGGAAACATCTGCCCAATGCGAAGGAGCCAAATGATAACCGGTAGCTGAAACTTGTGAATCAGCCTTAGGTTTTTTGACGTTGGTTGGTCGAACTGGCACTTCTTTCAAAGTCGGAACATAAATCGATTCACAACCGGCAAGTGCCACCACAGCAAGGATAGGAAGAATGTATTTTTTCATAATGCGCATTATAAGCATGATTCGTTGAAGAAACCAACTTTTGAATAACGGTATTCAAAGCTCATTAACTGAATTACAACAGATTTCATACGATATCTCAAGCCCATACGCAAAAAAGGCCGTCTGAAAACGGCCTTTTAACCACAATCCTATATTTATGCCAAATCGGCAAAAAGCGGCGTAGAAAGATAGCGTTCGCCATATGATGGCAACAAGACAACGATCAGCTTGCCTTCGTTTTCAGGTTTTTTAGCCAGTTGCAATGCGCTCCATACCGCAGCACCGGAAGAAATACCTACCAAAATACCCTCTTTCTCAGCCATAGCGCGCGCGGTTTCAAATGCTGCGTCGTTAGGCACTTTGACAATGCTGTCGTAAACAGTCGTATTCAAAACGCTGGGGATAAAGCCTGCGCCCAAACCTTGAATCGGATGAGGGCCTTTTTCGCCGCCACTCAATACTGGGGAAGCTTCAGGCTCGACAGCCACGATTTGAACTTCGGGTTTGTATTTTTTCAACACTTCGCCCACGCCGGTAATCGTACCGCCCGTACCCACACCGGCCACGAAAATATCCACTTTACCGTCTGTATCGCGCCAAATTTCTTCGGCAGTGGTTTTGCGGTGAACTTCAGGATTGGCCTCGTTATCAAATTGGCGCGGCATAAAGTAAGTATCTGGATGTTCGTCCACTAAAGATTGGGCTTTGGCGATAGCGCCTGCCATGCCTTCGGCAGCAGGGGTCAGAATCAATTCTGCACCAAACGCACGCAGCAGCATTTTGCGTTCTTTACTCATGCTTTCAGGCATGGTGATAGCCAATTTATAACCCCGGGCCGCGCACACCATGGCCAAACCGATACCGGTATTGCCGCTGGTCGCCTCAACGATAACGGTATCTTTATTGATTTTACCGGCTTGCTCGGCCGCTTCAATCATAGATTCGGCAATACGGTCTTTCACGCTGCTGCCCGGATTAAAGAATTCAAGTTTAACGGCAATTTGCGCTTTTAAACCTTCGGTCAGGCGGTTCAGTTTCACCAGAGGTGTGTTGCCGATCAGCTCGGTAATATTATTTGCAATTTTCATTTCCTGCTCCTGATTTAGATGTAATACAGCCTGCATATTAAACTCAGGCCGTCTGAAAAACCAATATCGAAAATTTCTTTCTTTATAACTTTTGGTTCAAGCGCGGTCAATATCCACTGCGCTCAAAAATCAATGCAACGGCAACCACAGCCTGCATCACGACGGCAACCGTCCAGCCTGCCCACATCTGCCGCATACTGAAAAGAGAGGCAGACTGCTTGCAAACAACCACTCTGTGCAGATAAAACACCAGCATCAGGACGCCCTGCAATGCAAACCAATAAATGGGTTTCAAAGCATAAATTTTCAGCAAGGCCGCCCATGCAAAAACCGAGCCTGCCAGCGGCAAGATGAAATAAACCGCGACAGCCAGGAAAACAAAAGCCAAAGTCATGACGACATTGGAAACGGCAAATAAGGTCAAACCGGCATATTCACCTGCCGACCAAAACTTTCTGTCTTCCGTTTTACTGCAATCGTCAATAAAGAAAAAAACACTGGCGACGGTCAGGTAAAAATGAGGGATGAACAAAGGGCCTGTATGCGTAAAGCCCCACATTCCGGGCAACAGGCGCGCGCCCAGTGCCGAAATCCCCAGCCACAACAGCACCGCAGCCCAAAACCATTGAAACCGCTGCGCACGAAAAATAAACGCCAACGATACCGCAGCATACGCAATGGCAAACCAAAAATCCAAAGAAACCATCATGAATACTGCAACTCGCCTTCGAAAACGGTTTCAGCAGGGCCGGTCATTTGCACATCACCCCCTTCTTCCCAACTGATAAACAGTTCGCCCCCAGGCAGAGTAACACGCACAGGCGCACCCGCTTTCAGCAGGCCATTGCGCACGCCGGCCACCACGGCCGCACACGCTCCAGTACCGCAAGCCTGAGTTTCCCCCACCCCGCGCTCAAACACACGCAACCGGACGGACAACTCATCTTCAATCTGCATAAAGCCGACATTGACCCGTTCAGGAAACTGCTCGTGCGATTCAATGGCACTGCCCCAATGCTCCACCGGTGCAGCCTCAACATCATCAACCAAAATTACCGCATGAGGATTACCCATATTCACACAGCTTACCGGCACAGATTCCAAACCGACCAAGACAATATGTGTCAGCGCATCTTCCGTTTCACCATGCGCAGGCACAAACGGAATTTCAGACGGCATGAAACGCGGTTTACCCATATTGACGGTAACCAAACCGTTATCCAACAGCTTCGGCACAATAATTCCTTTGGCCGTTTCGACCAAAATTTCCGTTTTATCCGTCAAACCCTTATCCGCGACAAAACGCGCAAAACAACGCGCACCATTGCCGCACTGCTCTACTTCCCGACCATCCGCATTGAAAATACGATACCGAAAATCGACCGCATCAGAAGAAGGCTTCTCCACCACCAAAAACTGATCAAATCCCACGCCGCGATAGCGGTCTGCCCATTGGGCAAGCGGCGCAGCCAACGGATCAAAGTCCTGCTCGATGGCATTGACCACCATAAAATCATTGCCCAAGCCGTGCATCTTCGTAAATTTTAAAGTTTTCATTATTCATTCACATTCTTATTAAATCATTATTCCGGCACATTCTACACCAGAATGATATATCCGTTTCTATCTTGTTTTTCAGACGGCCTTGCGCCCTTTTACCAATACTAACACCAGCCACCCCGCAAAAATACTATACTTCCAACATTACAAACATTTCTTATTACAAGGATACACATTATGAAAAAAGTTCTCTTACCCGTCCTTTTGGCCGCTTCACTCAGCGCATGTACAGTCGGCACGCCAGGTGTTTCCGTCGGCTTAGGTGTCGGTACCGGCATTGGCCGCCATGTCGGCCTGGGCACATCCATCAACATCCCTGTCGGCTTGGACAAAACCAAAACCACCAAAGGCACAGATTCAGACGGCATCCGTATCTCAGAAGAACAAATCGTGACCTATTTTGATGCACACGGCACACCCAGCAACAGCGCAGTCAAAGGAGGCTTCCATCGCCAACTGATCAGCAAACGCAACAACGAATATGTCGTCCAAGACTTTTACAGCGACAACAGCCAAAAACGCACGGACCCCTACGTCCTCAGCCGCAACCAGCTGATGCAGTTCCGCGCCACGCCAAGCAACGGCTCGCTGACCACTTACGCCTACAACGGCACCGTGATGCAGCAACAAGTATTCCAAAACGGCAAATTGGTTAACGCCAAATACTAAAAGCCGTCTGAAACGGCTGGAAGCCTGTGAAACTTGATTACAAAATATTTTTAACATTCAAACATTTGAAATATTTTGCACCATTTTCTTGAAAATATGGATTGACACATTTTTTCCAGCCATTATAATACGCCCCATTCCCCGATAGCTCAGTCGGTAGAGCGACGGACTGTTAATCCGCAGGTCCCTGGTTCGAGCCCAGGTCGGGGAGCCAAATTTTAAAAGCCTGAACTTCTGTTCAGGCTTTTTTACATCAATAAAGAACGATTGTTCTTCCCCAAAGAAAGCCCTGAATCCTCATAATAAAAAAGGCCGTCTGAAACCCAAATCTGGCTTCAGACGGCCTTTTATTTATTTTTAAATCAACGGAAGAAATCGCCCATACCTGCAGGCAGGCCTTGGGTGAATGCACCCATGGTTTTGTTGGTGGTTTCTTCGGCTTTTTCAGAAGCGGCATTGATAGCGGCCAATACCAAATCTTCCAATATTTCTTTGTCGTCAGCGGCTTCTTGAATCAAATCAGGGCTGATTTCAAGTTTGCGGACAACGTGCGAACACGTCATCACAACTTTTACCAAACCATTGCCTGCTTCGCCTTCAACTTCGGTTTCAGCCAGCTTGGCTTGTGCCTTTTTCATGTTTTCCTGCATTTGTTGAGCCTGTTTCATCAGGCCGCCTAATCCGGCTTTTCCGAACATATTTTACTCCTATGGGTTTGAAATAAATGGGTTCACTCATGCCGTCTGAAAAACGCTCTTACCTTTCAGACGGCCTTGTATATCAGTATTTTAAGAATGTCCTGCCAATTCTAAAGAATCCGGCAGCCATTGCGCTTCAAAGGTTTGCAAGATTTTCTGCGCCGTTGTATCCGCTTCCAGCAAATCTTGCGCCTGCTGCCGCCCTTCTTCTTGAATACGTTTGCGGCGCATAACCGGCGTTTCCCAGCCTTTATCATCCTGCCAAGGCTCGGTTTGCAGCCTTAAATTGCCAAGATGGTATGCCTCGCTCAACGTCTGGCAGATTTTATCCAAGCGCTCTTTATTGGCAGTGGCTTTGGCCTCATCCGTCAACGACAGCATGATTAATCCTGCTTCCGCATCATAACTCGTCCATGCCGCATTTTGTGCCAACATCTGCGCCGCACCTAATTTACGGGCGAAACGTTCGATAATGCTGTGCCAATTCTCAGTTTTAAACTCAGGCAAAGGAGCGAACTGAAGCTCTTCTTCATCTCCCTCCTCTTCTTCAGGCTCAGCAGACACAGCCGGCTGCGGTACTTCCATCACATCAGCACGATGTGAATCTTCAAATGCATATGCTTCATCAAAATACGGAGGTGGAATTTCCTCATCCATGTGCGGATATTCTTCCGGCTCAGGGGCCGTCTGAACTTTTGCAACAGGCAATGGCGCCTCCGCTTCTTGCATCTGCACCGTTTGTGTTTTAGGCGGCTCAGCCGATACTTGGCTCGGCATTTCCTCCCAAGGCGGTACATCCGCCTGTTGTTGCAGAACAGGCTGAACGGTTTCTTCAGACGGCCTTTCAACGGCATCCTGTTTGGCAGAAGCAGCCTCTTTCTCAACCGCCGTTGCTGCTATCGGCTCAGATTTCGGCAGCTGAAAAGGCTTTTTTTCGGCCTCAGCTTTCTGATGGTCGGAATGCAAATCCGTATGTTCAATCTGACTTTGTGTATCGCAACCGGAAGCGGCCAACGGCGCAAATGCGAGCATGCGCAAAAGCGTCATGACAAAACCGGCATACTCGTCCGGAGCCAGCGGTAAATCCTGTTTGCCATGAATAGCACATTGATAATAAAGCTGAATCTGCTCGCCACTCAAAGCCTGACTTAATCGCAGCAAAGTTTCACGCTCAGGGTCGTCATTTGCCAAGGCGGAAGGAATGGTTTGAATCAAAGCCAAACGTTGCAACAGCATGGCCAATTCTGCCAATGCGCTGTCAAAACCAATCGCTCTTGCGGACATTTCCTGAGCCTTTTCCAGCAAGGCCTCGCCGTTTTGATTGATGATTCCTTCAAGCAATTCAAACAAGTATTGTTTATCGACCGCTCCGATCATCTGGCGGACATCTTGTTCGGCCACTTTACCCGAACCCATAGCAATCGCCTGATCCAAAAGGCTCAGCGCATCGCGCATCGAACCGGCGGCGGCACGTCCTAAAAGCTGCAAAGCCTGCGGCTGATAAGGAACGTTTTCACGGTCCAAGACATGTGCCAAATGCTCGGCAACCTGCTGGGTTGTCATGTTACGCAAAACAAACTGCAAACAGCGGCTCAATACGGTAATGGGGACTTTATGCGGATCGGTGGTCGCCAAAATGAATTTAACGTGTTCAGGCGGCTCTTCCAAAGTTTTCAGCATGGCATTGAACGCGCTTTTGGAAAGCATATGCACTTCGTCGATGATATAGACTTTGTATTTACCCGCAGTCGGCGCGTATTGCGCGTTTTCCAACACTTCGCGGATATTGTCGATACCGGTATTCGATGCCGCGTCGATTTCCAATAGATCCACATAACGGCCGCTGTCGATTTGCGTACAGCTGTCACACTGACCGCATGGTTCGCCATGCACGGCATTTTCGCAGTTCAAGCTCTTGGCCAAAATCCTGGCAATCGTGGTCTTACCCACACCGCGTGTCCCTGTCAGCAGATAGGCATGGTGCAGACGGCCTTCGTCCAGCGCGTTGCGCAGGGCTTTGACGACATGTTCCTGTCCGACCAAATCGGCAAAGGTTTTCGGGCGCCATTTTCGTGCAAGAACTTGATAAGCCATGTTGTTTCTCTACGGGAAATAAATCGGAAGGCCATCTGAAAAGAATGATCTGCTGCTTTTCAGACGGCCTCAGAAAATGGCATATATTCTAGCATTTTTTTGATTTTTATTAAGGATTTTCTATCAAGCCGACGGCGACAGCATGTCATCAATGTTAGAATACTACACAAATGATAAACAATTTGAAACTCAAATCATTATGCCTGAAATCATACTACGCAACCAATCAGCCACTATGCAAGTCAATACAATGGGCGGATATATTGATTCCCTGATTCTAAAAGGACGGGAAGTCTTATTTCCGAAAACCAGCGTTCAAGTCGGCGATGACACAAAATTACGCGGCGGTATGCACGTCTGCTTACCCCAATTCGGACCTGACAGCAAAAATTATCTGGCCCAACATGGTTTCGGCAGAACATCAGACTGGGAAATCCGCCATCAAAATGAATCAGATATCGGCTTGAAATTAATCAGCACAGAAAAAGGCTACGAACACGTCGAATGGTTGCTCGATTACAGCCTGCCTAACGAAAATGAAGCCATCGCCATCCTAACCGTCTGCAATTACGGCGAATCACCCGTCCGCACTTCTCCAGGATTCCACCCCTACTTTACCGCCGCAGGTACACAATTTGATTTCAACGGCGCGCCATACGATGCCGACTATATCTCCCATACCGAATTTGTTTCTTCCGACCAGGATGCACACGTTGCATTTGACGGCTTAAAACTGGATATCCGTACCCACAATCTGCCTGTGTACGCACTCTGGAGCGATCGAAACGGCCAATATACTTGTGCAGAGCCAACCGCAGAAGGCAATGCGTTTTTATCCCCTGCCCGAGGCGGACAATTTGTTTCAGGGCACAGTAAAAAACGTTACGCCATGAAAATCAGATTGATGGCTTAACCCCCTTACAAATCCTCAATATCTAAAAACCACCCCGAAGGGTGGTTTTCTTATGGCTTACAGGCCATTGTTATTGATTGCATTCGCAATATCGCGTACCGCTGTTACATACATACGGCTGTGGTTGTATTGCCATACAGTGTAGAAGTTATTCAGGCCCAAATAGTATTCAAATACGCCAGGGCTGGTTTCCAAAGCATACAACACAGCTTTTTCATTATCGGCAACAGCAGCTTGAGGCACGACACCCAAGGCTTTGAAATCTGCGACAGTGCGTGTCAAAGCAGTTTTCTCATCGATAATCGCCTGCAAGTGCGGCGTAATCGTCAGACTGACCGGCACAACCATCTTACCGCCAGTCTGCCAGCCATGCTGTTTCATATAATTGGCGACAGAAGCCGCCACATCGCCGACATTATTCCAAATATCGCGATGCCCGTCACCATCATAGTCCACCGCCCATTTACGGTAGCTGGAAGGCATAAATTGCGGCATACCCATCGCGCCGGCATAGCTGCCTTTAAAGTCAAAGATATTTTCTTTTTCTTCTTTTGCCATCAGCAAAAGTTCGCTCAATTCGTTTTGGAAAAATTCGGCACGGCGTGGATAATCAAAGGCCAATGTACTCAAAGCATCGGCAACGCGGAAGCTGCCCGTATTTTTGCCATAATTGGTTTCGATACCGAGAATCGCCACAATCAATTCGGCAGGTACGCCGTATTTGCGTGCCACATCATCAATTACGGCACGGTTTGCCGCATAGAATTGTCTGCCGCCGTTAAATTTGGCTGCACCGGAGTTACCGGTACGGAATTCATACCAAGGACGCGAAGTGCTTGGGCGGTACATAATGGTAATAATATTGCCTTTATACACCACGCCATTGAAGAAGTTACGCAATTCTTCTGCACTGAAACGGCGGTTTTTCACTTCATATTGGATAAACTGCTGAACATTGACGTTTTCATTAAAACCGCTGCTGGCAACAGATTCAGCCGCTGCATCAAATACAGGGCGTTTTGCAGAGGAAACAGGCTCGACAGGTTTTGCCGTATCAACAGCAGGCTTTTGCGGAGTGCCGCATGAAGCTAAAGCCAAAGCAGTCAGACCTATCCCAAAGATTTTGATTTTATTCATAAATAATCTCTTTACTAAATAATACGACAAACCCGAACACGAATGAATATTCGGCCAATACATCATCCCTTCTGCTATATTTCCAGATAGACTTAAAAAATATAGACAAATCGATATTTACTTACTTCAGCTCAAGCAGATAAACAAGGCCGTCTGAAATTCAAGGAAACCCTTGATTTTCAGACGGCCTTGAATGAATCAATTACTCAGCGGCTGCAACAACAGCAACGGTAATTTTAGCAACAGCGTCAGTGTGCAGAGCCACTTCAACTTCGTATTCGCCAACAGCTTTCAAAGGACCGTTAGGCAGGCGTACGTTTGCTTTAGCAGCTTGGATACCGGTCGCAACAATCGCTTCAGCGATGTCAGCATTGGTAACAGAACCGAACAGACGACCATCAACACCGGCTTTTTGAGCAACAGTAATGGTTTGGCCTTCCAGTTTTTCTTGACGGGCTTTAGCATCCGCCAAGATTTCAGCTTGTTTGGCTTCCAATTCAGCGCGACGTGCTTCGAATTCTTTCATGTTGGCTTCGGTTGCACGTTTTGCTTTACCGGCAGGGATCAGGAAGTTGCGTGCGTAACCGTTTTTAACGGTAACGATATCACCCAAGTTACCCAGACCGCCGATTTTTTCTAACAGAATAATTTGCATGATTTAAACTCCAAAATTATTTGTGTTGATCGGTGTAAGGCAACAGAGCCAGGAAACGGGCACGTTTCACAGCAGTAGCCAACTGACGTTGGTAGTGTGCTTTAGTACCAGTAATGCGGGCAGGGATGATTTTGCCGTTTTCAGAGATGAAGTCTTTCAACAAATCAACTTGTTTGTAATCAACTTCTTGGATTTTTTCAGCCGTAAAGCGGCAGAATTTTCTACGTTTGAATGATTGACGAGCCATTGTCGTTTAACCTTTATATTCTTTAATGTTCTGTATGCGTAGTACCGGTTTGGGGAAGCGTTGGCTGCGTTGCGCCAAAAAACCTTCCGACTCGATGACGGCATCTTGCCGATACTGCCATTCCTCAGCCTGCTTACCTAAAATCCGCGCGGGAATTTCAAATTTGACCAGACATTTCTGTCCGTTTTCTTCCTGCCAAGATTCATGTTGCAACACAATATCTAAAACAGGAATTCCTGCCGGCGTATATCTCAAAGGCTGAACCTGTAAGATACGGGCGGTAAGCTTAATCAGATTGTTCAATCTTATTCGGCTGCTGCAACTTCTTCAGCCGCACCGTTCAGCAAGTTTTTTGCTTTTTCGCCGCCCAGCATTGGGGAAGCTTCAGTTACAGCGTGTTTTGTTTTGATGGTCAGGTGACGCAGTACGGCATCATTGAAGCGGAAAGCAGTTTCCAACTCTTCAACCACTTCAGGAGTAGTTTCGATATTCATCAAAACATAGTGTGCTTTGTGGATTTTGTTGATTGGGTAAGCCAATTGACGACGGCCCCAGTCTTCCAAACGGTGGATTTTACCGTTGGCTTCAGTAATCATGGTTTTGTAACGCTCAACCATAGCAGGCACTTGCTCGCTTTGATCAGGATGAACGATAAACACGATCTCGTAATGACGCATGTTATCTCCTTATGGATGATTAAAAACAGCCTTTCACCATGCGAAGTAAAAGGCAAGGCAAAGAGGCTGAATTTTATCCGCATTTCTTAAAAAATACAAGTCCGGATTCAAAATCCACTTTCTTTTCAATTAAAAAACAACATTAGGCCTTAGGGTTATTTCCTAGCAAACCACTCAACTATCTGCCAAAAATCTGCTAAAATCTGCTCCATCCTAATAAATACAGCATCAGAAGGCACACAATCATGGCTCTTTTGCAGATTTCCGAACCCGGCATGTCCGCCGCCCCCCATCAACACCGCCTCGCCGTAGGCATTGATTTAGGCACAACCAACAGCTTGGTGGCCACCGTACGCAGCGGCAGCGCAGTCTGTCTGCCCGATTCAGACGGCCGCACCACCCTGCCTTCGGTTGTCCGCTATTTGGATGGCGGAGTCGAAGTCGGCAAAAACGCCCTTTCCGCACAAAAAACTGATCCTCTGAATACGGTCAGCTCCGCCAAACGCCTGATCGGCCGCACCCTTACCGACCTTACACAAGACGCGCAATACCTGCCCTATCAATTTACCCCCAATGAGCGCGTGGTCGAATTAAACACCCGTCAAGGTGCGAAAACGCCTATCGAAGTATCGGCAGAAATCCTCAAAGCCCTCAAATTGCGCGCCGAAGAAACATTGGGCGGCGATTTGGTTGGCGCCGTCATTACCGTTCCTGCCTATTTCGACGATGCTCAACGTCAAGCCACCAAAGATGCCGCGCGTTTGGCAGGCTTGAATGTCTTGCGCCTCCTCAACGAGCCGACCGCCGCCGCAATCGCCTACGGGCTGGACAACGCCTCAGAAGGCACGTTTGTCGTTTACGACTTGGGCGGCGGTACGTTCGACGTATCCGTATTACAACTGACTAAAGGCCTGTTTGAAGTCAAAGCTACCGGTGGCAACAGCGCATTGGGCGGCGACGACTTCGACCATCGTTTGTTCTGCCACCTACTCGAACAAAACGACCTTTCCAAACTCAACGAACAAGACAGCCAGCTTCTGCTTTCCCTTGTCCGTACTGCCAAAGAAAAACTGACCACTCAAACCGAAGCCGTCATCGAAACCACACTTTCAGACGGCCATAAAGTCCATACTGTTATTACCCGCCAAGAGTTTCACAATCTGACCCAAAATCTGGTGCAAAAAACCATAGAGCCGGTCAAACAAGCACTGAAAGACGCAGGCGTGACCAAAGCCGACATTAAAGGCGTGATTATGGTCGGCGGTTCGACCCGCATGTTGCATGTTCAACAAGCGGTCGCCACCTTCTTTGGACAAACTCCGTTGAACAACCTCAACCCAGACGAAGTGGTTGCACTCGGCGCCGCCATACAGGCAAACGTCCTTGCCGGCAACAAAAACGACGGCGAATGGCTGCTGCTGGACGTGACACCTTTATCACTCGGCCTGGAGACCTACGGCGGCCTTGCCGAAAAAATCATCCCGCGCAATTCCACCATTCCTACCGCGCGCGCGCAGGACTTCACCACATTCAAAGACGGTCAGACTGCCATGACGATACACGTCGTACAAGGCGAGCGTGAACTCGTTTCCGACTGCCGCAGCCTGGCCAAATTTACCCTGCGCGGCATTCCGCCGATGGCAGCAGGCGCAGCGCGTATCCGCGTTACCTTCCAAGTTGACGCCGACGGTTTGCTGTCTGTTTCCGCACAAGAACAAAGCACCGGCGTACAGGCGCAAATCGAAGTCAAGCCTTCCTACGGTTTAGACGACAGCACCATCACCCAAATGCTCAAAGACAGCATGAACAACGCCGCCGAAGACATGGCCACACGCGCACGTGCCGAAGCCGTAGTCGAAGCCGAAAGCCTGACCGATGCCGTCAACGCTGCCCTTGAGTTGGATAGCGATTTGCTGGATACCGAAGAATTGCAACAAATTCAGCAAGACATCGCTGCTTTGCAAGGCCGTCTGAAAGACGGTAAAGCCGAAGACATCCGCGCCGCCGTCGCCAAACTCAGCCACAGCACCGACAACTTCGCCGCCAAGCGCATGAACCGCAATATCCAACGTGCACTGACAGGTCAAAGCGTTGATAATATTTGACGGCAAATGGTTTCAGACGGCCTTGAATCAAAAGGCCGTCTGAAAATCTAATATCCCAAACGACCTGATTACTTCTATGCGACTCTGGCACCAAACCCTTATCCCCCTACTCCCCCGCGCCCAGCTTTTGGGGCAACACCGCGAATGCGCCGCTTTACGCGGAGCAGGTTGGGGTAGGCCGCATGCGACGGTTAATTACGTTTTTACCCATTCACCCTACAAACTCTATCTGTATCACGCGTTGATTATGGAAGAGATGGAAAAGCGCGGTTACAAACCCGATGCCTTATGGAAAGACCCGCTATATCGCGGCAAAGCCATTGCCCCATACCATTCGCACGCGGCTGAAACAGCTACTTCGCCGATTTATGCCGAACATGATGATGCCTACTTGGACGAATGCCTGGAAAATTTAAAAAGTAAAGGCATCATGTTATAAACCCATTTTTCAGACGGTCTGAATATTGAATACCCAAGGCCGTCTGAAACCACTTTGAACCACAACCACTCTTAAACAACTGAGACAATAAAAATGCCAAAAATTACCGTACTCCCACACGCGACATTATGCCCCGAAGGCGCGGTTATCGAAGACGCACCGGAAGGTCAAACCGTCCTTGACGTACTGCTCGACCACGACATCGAAGTCGATCACGCCTGTGAAAAATCCTGTGCCTGCACAACCTGTCACGTCATCATCCGCAAAGGTTTTGACAGCTTGGAAGAACCGAGCGAACTGGAAGAAGACCTGCTCGACCAGGCATGGGGCTTGGAAGCCGATTCACGCTTGAGCTGTCAGGCAGTTGTTGCCGATGAAGATTTGGTCGTAGAAATTCCCAAATATACGATCAACCACGCGCGTGAAGACCATTAAAACAAGGATTAATGAAAAAGGCCGTCTGAAACCACAAATTCATGGTTTTCAGACGGCCTGTTGCTTATGCGGCAACCTATTTGATATGGGGAAAAATAAAACGCATACGCGAAATTTGCATGGAAGCCACTTTCTGTGTAGCGGAGTAATTTTCAATTTTCTCTTGCATTCTGATTTGATGCAGATTGCCATTATAACGGGGAGCAGCGTTCTGAGATTTGTTGACTGTCGGCAGTTCAGCCTCAGCCTTCAAAGCTTCCTCTGCCTCAATCGCCGAAAGTGCTGCCTCATCCCTTACCAAACCGAAACGCTCGATAATGGCATTGGCTTCATCTATATAACGCGATTTGTCCGCGCCATTTTCCAACACTGCATCTTCAAGCACGACCGACAAATGCTTGCTGCAATTTTCGATACGCTCGGCGATGCGCGAATAAACCATCCAACGTTTCAACCTCAATGCGCCTGCATCGTCATTGGGTGAAGCAGCATCCAGTTTAATCAAGCCATAATGTTTGCCGTAATACAGACGGAACACCAGCTGTTTCAAACCTTCTGTTTCGTCCAGCATCCGATAAAATTCGCGAACCAACAACAGCAAACGGTCAAATGCACCTGCTTTGGACAGATATTCCGGATCATCGGAAGCAAGCGCGTAAATCAGTTTGGACAGCTTGGCGTTGAGTGCGTTATTCATCTTTTTTCCTTTTATTTTTAAGCGATGGATTGTCTTAAGAGCCGTTCCAAAAAATTTGGTTGCATAGCGAAATGTAAATTTTGCATGGAAACCAAATCATTCAAAACGGAATAGAAAGTATAAAACGGTAGATTCAAAGGGAATATGCCGTGAATTTTAAGTGTCTTGCCGTATTTTAACGCAACTATGCTATTTTGTTAAAAAATAGCGTCATCATTTATCTGCCCTTCTTCCGTAAAACAATCTGGCAGTCCGACTTCTTCTTGATTAAAATAATTGGCAATAGTCGAAACCCAATAAAGGAACACATCATGAAATGGACAGATACTCAACGCATCGCCGAAGAACTCTACGATTTACACGGCGACAGCATCGACCCGAAAACCGTGCGTTTTACCCAACTGCGTGATTTGATTATGGCACTGCCTGAATTTGACGATGATCCGGCGCGTTGCGGCGAACGCATTCTCGAAGCCGTGCAACAAGCCTGGATAGATGAAGCGGAATAACCTTTTCCCTTTTCATCAAACAAGACCTCAGGCTGTTTTTCAGACGGCCTGAGGTCTTTATTAAATCTATTCATACAATTTCGGAAAATTTCGAAATTGACTCATACCAACCTCAAATTTATTATGCAGTCTGACAACAAATAAAAGATATGCAGAAGGTGCATAACCATGAATCACGCTCGAGAAATCGCCGCTTTAAACAACAGCCTTTCTGATTTGAAAGGCGACATCAACGTTTCGTTCGAATTTTTCCCACCGAAAAACGAACAAATGGAAACCATGCTGTGGGATTCCATCCATCGCCTGCAAACCTTGCATCCGAAATTCGTTTCCGTAACCTACGGCGCAAACTCCGGCGAACGCGACCGCACACACAGTATCGTTAAACGCATCAAACAAGAAACCGGCCTTGACGCCGCCCCCCACCTGACCGGTATCGACGCCAGCCCTGACGAGTTGCGCCAAATCGCCAAAGATTATTGGGACAGCGGTATCCGCCGCATTGTCGCCCTGCGTGGCGACGAGCCGCCCGGCTATGAGAAAAAACCTTTCTATGCCGAAGATTTGGTCAAACTGTTGCGCTCCGTTGCCGACTTTGATATTTCCGTAGCGGCCTATCCAGAGGTGCACCCGGAAGCCAAATCCGCACAAGCCGACTTGATTAATCTGAAACGCAAAATCGATGCGGGTGCAAACAACGTTATTACCCAATTCTTCTTCGACGTGGAAAGCTATCTGCGCTTCCGCGACCGTTGCGTGATGATGGGCATTGACGTTGAAATTGTTCCCGGCATCCTGCCCGTAACCAATTTCAAACAATTGACCAAAATGGCTCAAGTGACCAACGTCAAAATCCCAAGCTGGCTGTCTAAAATGTACGAAGGTTTGGATGACGACCAAGGCACGCGCAACCTTGTTGCCGCCAGCATCGCCATCGACATGGTCAAAGTCCTCTCGCGCGAAGGTGTCAAAGACTTCCACTTCTACACCCTCAACCGCAGCGAACTGACTTACGCCATCTGCCATATTTTGGGCGTGCGTCCGCGTTAATAAAACAGACGGCCTCCCCATTCTGATTTACAATATCGAACATTCAGGCCATACCGGCCTGATTCAAAATTCCAACCAGGAGAGTTAACATGACAACATTGCATTTTTCAGGCTTCCCGCGCGTCGGTGCCTTCCGCGAATTGAAATTCGCACAAGAAAAATACTGGCGCAAAGAAATCAGCGAGCAAGAATTGCTGGCTGTTGCTAAAGACTTGCGCGAGAAAAACTGGAAACACCAAGCCGCTGCCAACGCTGATTACGTTGCCGTAGGCGATTTCACTTTCTACGACCACATCCTCGACCTGCAAGTTGCCACCGGTGCCATCCCTGCCCGCTTCGGCTTCGACAGCCAAAACCTGTCTTTGGAACAATTCTTCCAACTGGCCCGTGGTAATAAAGACCAATTCGCTATCGAAATGACCAAATGGTTCGACACCAACTACCACTACTTGGTGCCTGAATTCCACGCCGATACCGAATTCAAAGCCAACGCTAAACACTACGTTCAACAACTGCAAGAAGCCCAAGCTTTGGGCCTGAAATCCAAACCGACCATCGTCGGCCCATTGACTTTCCTGTGGGTAGGTAAAGAAAAAGGCGCTGTCGAATTCGACCGTCTGAGCCTGTTGCCTAAACTGTTGCCTGTTTACGTTGAAATCCTGAACGCTTTGGTTGAAGCCGGTGCCGAATGGATTCAAATCGACGAGCCTGCTTTGGCTGTCGACCTGCCAAAAGAATGGGTAGAAGCCTACAAAGACGTTTACGCCACTTTGAGCAAAGTAAACGCCAAAATCCTGTTGAGTACTTACTTCGGTTCTGTTGCCGAACACGCCGCGTTGTTGAAATCCCTGCCTGTTGACGGCCTGCACATCGACTTGGTACGCGCTCCTGAGCAACTGGACGCATTTGCCGACTACGACAAAGTTCTGTCTGCCGGCGTTATCGACGGCCGCAATATTTGGCGCGCCAACCTGAACAAAGTTTTGGAAACTGTCGAGCCTCTGCAAGCCAAACTGGGCGACCGTTTGTGGATTTCCAGCTCTTGCTCTCTGCTGCACACTCCATTTGACTTGTCAGTTGAAGAAAAACTGAAAGCCAACAAACCTGACCTGTACTCTTGGTTGGCATTCACCCTGCAAAAAACCCAAGAATTGCGCGTTCTGAAAGCCGCATTGAACGAAGGCCGTGATTCTGTTGCCGAAGAACTGGCCGCCAGCCAAGCTGCCGCCGACTCCCGTGCCAACAGCAGCGAAATCCACCGTGCAGACGTTGCCAAACGCCTGGCCGATTTGCCTGCCAACGCAGACCAACGCAAATCTCCATTTGCCGACCGTATCAAAGCGCAACAAGCATGGTTGAACCTGCCTCTGCTGCCGACGACCAATATCGGTTCTTTCCCACAAACTACCGAAATCCGCCAAGCACGCGCAGCCTTCAAAAAAGGCGAACTGTCTGCCGCCGATTACGAAGCCGCGATGAAAAAAGAAATCGCCTTGGTAGTTGAAGAGCAAGAAAAACTGGACTTGGACGTACTGGTACACGGCGAAGCCGAGCGTAACGACATGGTCGAATACTTCGGCGAATTGTTGAGCGGTTTTGCATTCACTCAATACGGCTGGGTACAAAGCTACGGCTCACGCTGCGTTAAACCACCTATCATCTTCGGTGACGTAAGCCGTCCTGAAGCCATGACCGTGGCTTGGTCTACTTACGCACAAAGCCTGACCAAACGCCCGATGAAAGGTATGTTGACCGGCCCTGTAACCATTCTGCAATGGTCTTTCGTCCGCAACGATATTCCTCGCTCTACCGTGTGCAAACAAATCGCACTGGCTCTGAACGACGAAGTATTGGATCTGGAAAAAGCCGGCATCAAAGTCATCCAAATTGACGAACCTGCCATCCGCGAAGGTCTGCCTTTGAAACGTGCCGATTGGGATGCTTACCTGAACTGGGCCGGCGAATCTTTCCGCTTGTCCTCTACCGGTTGCGAAGACAGCACTCAAATCCACACCCATATGTGCTACTCCGAGTTCAACGACATCCTGCCGGCCATCGCCGCTATGGATGCTGACGTGATCACCATCGAAACTTCACGTTCCGACATGGAACTCTTGACCGCGTTCGGCGAATTCAAATACCCGAACGACATCGGCCCGGGCGTTTACGACATCCACAGCCCACGTGTACCGACTGAAGCTGAAGTTGAGCACCTATTGCGCAAAGCCATCGAGGTTGTACCGGTTGAACGTCTGTGGGTGAACCCGGACTGTGGCCTGAAAACCCGTGGCTGGAAAGAAACTCTGGAACAACTCCAAGTGATGATGAACGTAACCCACAAACTGCGTGCCGAACTGGCTAAATAATGTGAGTTAGATGAAAAGGCCGTCTGAAAATTTTTAGACGGCCTTTTTTTATTTATCAATGTTTAAAACATAAAAATTACGGCTTCAACAACTTACAAAATCCCTGTCGTTGTATGATGTTCTTCCACTCCTGATGTATACACGTTCTGAGTATGGTGATACACAGTCTCTTTAGTCGTTTCAACAATATGGTTGGCTTCTGACAAAATATCGCTCAATGCCACTTTACTGCCGGTCGTATTCACTTTTTTCAGTGCCGCGCCGTTATGGCTATTGCCTTCAGAATACGTGTTGATGTCATTCTCAAAGCGCAGCCATGAATCATACAACTTGCCTTTAATGTCCGTCAGGATTTTGTTGTTGGCCACATTTAAAGATGCCTTACCCTTAGGGTTGGTACTGTGTACGTCTATCAAAGCATCATTCAAATCACCGCCAAGTTTCAATGTGTTATTGGTGATGTTGTACTCTTTGGCATTGCTCTTTAAATAAGCAAATTCGACGTAGCCGGCAGATTCTTCACGCACGGAAATTTTGTTGTTGTGAATCGTTACCGCACCATGCATAGCGACATTGCCATGGTGTTCTTCCACATAAACCGGTACTGCGCCTTTCATAATCTTGCCGATATCGGCATCATTGCCGCTGATGGTAATGGTACCGCTACCCATGCCGTTTTTAGATAAAACGCGGTCGTAGGTATCGTTGATGACGGCAATCAGATATTTAGTGGATTCGCCGCTGATCTTGTTGTTTGCCATATTGAGCGTGTAATCCATTTTGCTTTCATGGTTACGGAACTCAATCGCGTAGGTCTGAATATTATTTTGATAAACCGTCAGATTTTTAATGACATTATCGCTGATATCAAAATAGCCTTTGTCAGCTGAGTGCAAATCTCTGTATTGGGTATTGGTTTGCACCTGAATACCTGAATACATGTGGTAGTACTTGCCCAAGTCATCATCAACATTCAAACGGAAGCTCGGATCTTGAATAATGGTATTGCCGGTAATTTTGACTTTATCCATAGAAAACTGGCGGTTGTAGGCAACAATACCATACAGTCGGTCACCCGTTAACACATTGTTTTCAATGACAATGCCTGTACCATCATGCACATCCAAACCCTTGCGGTAGTTATGGTCGGTCGTGTTTTTACGGTATGTGATGCCGTAATTGTAGCTGCCGGCAGCCACGGCTATACCGTACCCTGTCCCGCCATCCGCTTCGTGGCCGTTCCAATCCAAACGGTTGCCCTCGCCGATAAAGTTTTGTTGGAAACCGATCAGCGCACCGGCAACGCGGTTGTGGTGCAGATACGAATCGACAATACGGTTGTTTTCACCCAAAGGCAGCGCTTCGTATGTTTCATTAATTTCGCCGCTTTGCACGCGTTCTTTAAAGGTCAGCTTATGGCCTTTTTCCGTTTCCAAAGAAGCGGTCGAGGTAAACATCACACCAGCACGATTGGCACCGGAAACCTCAACTTTGCTGATTAAAGTATTGTCCGCATCGTTGACCAAAATGCCGTTTACCTTGCCAAAATAGCTTAAGCCTTTGCGGTAAAAATCAGGGTTGGTATATTGAACCGACAAATCGGCAATGGTTTTATTGTTTTGCCCATCGATCAAGATACCGGCAAATTCGCGGATATCGTCATGGTTGGTGTCCGGATTGAATTCGCCTGTTTGTGCTTTATCAAACGTTACTTTGGTTTTGCCCATGCCAGAACCAAACAAGCCGCGCGCGCCGGAGACGGTTTTATCCATCACAATCTGATTGGAAATATAGTAAGTACCATCCAAGAAGACCATGGCTTTTTCTTTGTGCGCCGCCTCTAAAGCCGCTTTAAATGCCTGAAGGCTGTCTTTTTTACCCTGCGCATCGGCACCAAAATCATTCACACGAACGTAATTACCATACTCTTTAGATTCATACACGCGGTATTTTCCGGATAGTCCTGCCCTGCCTTCGGTATGGTCGTCAATTTTGTTTGCTTTGCCTGAACTGAGGTGGCCGTCGTGGCTATTGATTGCTTTTTTACCGGAAGAAACGCCCGCTATTTTGTCATGGCCGTCTGAATCCTTCAGATTCTTTTTATGGACAATCTCAACGGTTTCTTTTTCTTCGGCAACTCTGTCTTCCGCCTCTTTTTCTTTGCGTGCGGCTTCGAGTTTGGCTTTACGCTCTGCAACCGCTTTTTCGACTGCCGCTTTATGCGCTTCTTTTGCGCGCTCGACAGCCTTTGCTTTGGCCGCGGCAGCCTCGGCTATTTTTTTTGCTTTGGCTTCTTCGTAAACTTTTTGCCTTTCAGCCAGGACTTTTTCCATCGATTGATTAACCGGTTCTTTTGAAACAACGTGTTTGCTCGCCACTTTAGGCGCAATGGTATGTTTACTGGAAACGCTGCTTACAGAAGCAACGCTGGCCCGTGCAACATGCATTTTTGTCACAAGGCCGTCTGAAGATGATGAAGAACTGTCGAATCTTGCTGCCTCCGCCACATGCACTACTTCTCTCGTTACCGTATTTTTACCGCTTAATTGCTTAAGCTCAGGAGAAACCGACGGCATATCCCCCCAATTGTGGGTGTGTATCCATTCTTTTAGAGGAGAAGATGATTTGGAATTTGCTTCAGGTGTGGATGAGCCGTGACGAATGTGGGTACGGCCAAGAGGAGCAAGTTTATGTGACATAATCAGCGTATTTCCTTGTATCGAATATCGCCTTTCCTACCGCACAAGCGTGCGACAAAAAAGCCGATTGATTAAAGAGGTAAGACGGATTCTGTCGTAACAACAATTGCCTGTATAAAGGCCAAACTGAAGTTGGCCGCTTTAAGAAACTCGGCAGCGTTTCCCCTTCTGCCGGTTTTCTGATTGGAAACGGCCATGGTGTCAGACAGAACCCTTGGATGACTTTATATAGGCAATCTGTCCGCGTACCATGTGTCCGGTTATTTTTGACGGAAATGTATCAGAGTCCCTTTTTAATTGATTAGTTCATCCAAAGTTAAGTTATTTTTGATTTTTATAGCAAAATAAAAATGGTTTTATCTTGCATCGTTTTCCTTTTTGGCTTGACAGAGTGAATCCCGCGAAACCAAAAAGGAGGGAAATTCTAACACGATATGTTTTTAGCATTCCCTATTTAACTAAATTTACAAAATATACAGAATAAATATCTATAACTGTTTTTAACTTCTTCTAAAAATCAATAAAATTCGATATTTCCAATGTGTATTTTTACAACATGACTGTGCATTATATACCGATTATCTAAAAATACTACCGTTTGTTTAAAAAATTTAGCATTTTATTATCGATTTCCCCATCAAAAAACCAATAAAAAAAGGCCGTCTGAAAAAATATTTCAGACGGCCTTTTATATTCACTGCGTTCTACTTAACAAACTTCGACCAACCAGCCGTGTTTGTCTTCTGTCAAACCGTATTGAATGTCCGTAATTGCCTTACGGATTGCATAACCGCGCTCTTGGCTCTTCACTTCGATTTCTTTGCCGTCAATCACGAAAGAAGTTACCGGAGAAATAACCGCAGCCGTACCGGTCAGAATCGCTTCCGCACCATTCTCAATCGCAGTTTTCAGCTCATCGACAGTAAAGTTGCGCTCGGTAACGGTGTAGCCCAAATCTTTAGCAACAGTCAGTACGGAATCGCGGGTAACGCCGTGCAAGAATTCGTCGGTCAACGGTTTGGTAATGATTTCATCGCCGTTAATCAGGATAAAGTTAGACGCGCCGGTTTCCTGAACGTCGCCATTCGGGCAGAACAATACTTGGTTTGCACCGTGCTCTGCTTTGGCTTTCAATACCCAAGGCATGGCGGAAGCGTAGTTGCCGCCGCATTTCACGCGGCCCATGTGCGGGGCGCAACGGATGTGTTCGGTTTCCACCAAGATTTTAACGGGCGAACCGGCTTTGAAATAGTCGCCGACAGGAGAAGCCAAAATGTACAGCAAGGCTGTTTCGGAAGGAGAACCGGCTTTACCGATCACAGGGTCGGTACCGATCAAAGTCGGACGCAGGTACAAAGCGGCAGGTGCGTCAGGGATTTCCTCGGCGGAGCGTTTGACCAATTCGATCAAAGCATTCAAATAAGCTTCCGTTTCAGGACGCGGCAGGTGCAGAATATCTGCGCTTTGCTGCATACGCGCGATGTTGGCGGTCGGGCGGAACATCACGATTTTGCCGTTTGCCTGACGAAATGCCTTCAAACCTTCAAAACATTCGCTGCCGTAATGCAGCGCATGTGCGCCGGGGGCAAGTGTCAGGTCTTTGGAAGATTGCCATTCTACCGGTTGCCATTTACCTTCACGATAAGCGATAACGGGCATTTCAGCGTGGAAAACGCTGCCGAATACGGCTGGGACTGGTCTGCTCATGATGATTGCCTTTCTTATTCTGATTTGTAAGATAATAACTAAAGACTGAACAATACGCCTTTCAATATGGGTTTGACAAGTACCCGTCAGCATTAAAGATACCCTTCCCATGCCGTCTGAAACATGCCGTCCTATCCGAAATCCGGCAAATCGTTTAAACTGATACCATTTTTCAGACGGCCTGCCCCAACCGCGGCCCACCCGGAGCAACCCATGAAACTCATCTATACCATCATCAAAATCCTGATTCTTCTTGTTTTCCTCCTGCTGGCCATCACCAATACCCACACCGTATCCTTCTTCTACCTGCCCGGCCAAAACGTCAATCTGCCGCTGATTGTCGTGCTTTTCGGCGCCTTTATTATCGGCATCGTGTTCGGTATGTTTGCCCTCTTCGGCCGTCTGCTGACCCTGCGCAGCGAAAACAACCGCCTGCGTGCCGAAGTGAAAAAATACGCCCACCTTTCCGAAAAAGACCTGACCCCAGTCAAAACCGAAACACCGGCAACGGCTTCCGAAACCGCTCCCAAAGCGTAACGCCACCAATCAATAAAGGAATACCATGGACAACGAATTGTGGGTCATCTTACTGCCCATCGTCCTCCTCCCCGTTTTCTTCGCCATGGGCTGGTTTGCCGCACGCGTCGATATGAAGACCGTCCTAAAACAGGCCAAAAGCATACCGGCCGGCTTTTACAAAAGCCTTGACGCCCTCGTTGACCGCAACAGCGGCCGCGCCGCGCGCGAATTGGCGGAAGTCATCGACCAACAGCCGCAGTCATACGATTTGAACCTGACTTTAGGCAAGCTCTACCGCCAACGCGGCGAAAACGACAAAGCCATCAATATGCACCGCGCCCTGCTCGATTCGCCCGACACCATCAACGAAAAACGCGCGCGCGTGCTTTTTGAATTGGCGCAAAACTACCAAAGCGCAGGCTTGGTGGACCGTGCCGAACAAATCTTCCTCGGTTTGCAGGAAGGCGACATGGCACGCGAAGCCCGCCAACACCTTTTGAGTATTTACCAACAAGACCGCGACTGGGAAAAAGCCATCGAAATGGCGCAACTCTTGAGCCATGACGAACAGACCTACCAGTTTGAAATCGCCCAGTTCTATTGCGAAATCGCCCAAGCCGCGCTGTTTAAATCCAACTTCGACGCCGCCCGCTACAACATCGGCAAAGCGCTCGAAGCCAACAAAAAATGTACGCGCGCCAACATCATTCTCGGCGACATCGAATACCGTCAGGGCAACTTTCCTGCCGCCGTGGAAGCGTATTCCGCCATCGAGCAGCAAAACCACGCCTATTTGAGCATGGTCGGCGAGAAACTCTATGAAGCCTATGCCGCGCAAGGCAAACAGGAAGAAGGCCTCAACCGCCTCATCGGCTATATGCAAACCTTTCCCGATCTTGACCTGATCAACGTCATCTACGAGAAAGCCCTGCTGCTCAAAGGCGAAACTGAAGCGGCGCAAATCGCTGTCGAACTCGTCCGCCAAAAACCCGACCTCAACGGCGTGTACCGCCTGCTTGGTTTGAAACTCAGCAGTATGAATCCGGAGTGGAAAGCCGATACCGATATGATTCGTTCCATTATCGGCCGCCAGCTGCAAAAAAGCGTCATGTACCGCTGCCGCAACTGCCACTTCAAATCCCAAGTCTTCTTCTGGCACTGCCCAGCCTGCAATAAATGGCAAACCTTTACGCCGAATAAAATCGAGATTTGATAAAGCGTTAAGCATTAAAAAAGGCCGTCTGAAATCTTTTCAGACGGCCTTTTTATTACAAAATATCAAAGCGGTTCAAAACATGGCTTCACACACCGGCAATATTTGCTCAACAACGCTGCTCTGCCCATGCCAACGCCGCTACAACCTGAGCCTCAATATCGGCATTAAACTCGCCGGCACGGTATGCATCACGCAATTCCGTGCGACGGGTTTCATTTGCCGCAATTTGGTTCAACACTACTTGCGGAAACTCGCTAAACACAGGCCCTGCCTCTTCATGTCCGATTAAAAACAGCGCAGGGATTTTTTGGTTGGTGCGGACGATTTCCTGTTGGCGCGGATTATCGAAACGGCTGCTGTCGTCAAAATCACTGCGGGCAATATAGTTGACGCGGATATTGGGGTTCAACTCCGCCATTTTTTGAATAAACGGCACAAACACGCGGCAATCGGGACAATATGGCGCAGCGGCAAGCAGCCAGTTTTGCGGACGTCTGATCTTTTTGACCGCCGCTGCCGTTTGCGCCGACAGCTCGGTCGCCTGATAGAGCTGCTGCTGTTTCAATTTGTCTTCTTCGGTATCAAAATCCAAATATTCTTCATAAGTAGCCATGCTTTACTCCTGTTCTGTTGCATTGTTTTTCCCTGCCGCGCTGTTCAAAAGCGGAACAAGCAGATTGACGACAAGGTTTTCAAATAGCGGCTCATCAAGAGGCGATTCATCCGAATGGCCAAACACCAGCTTCACTTCAGTATATTCTTTCTGCCCTTTGCTCATTTTATTGCCGTTAAAAACATCATGGGCTTTCCTCAAGGCAGCATCCCAATCCTCTTTCTTGTTGTACTCCTCCACAGCGGCAAGGCTGGTTTTGGCAAAAAACGGCAAGGGGGTATTTTGTCCGATCCGGAAATATACCAACCATTCTTTCAAAAGTGCCCTCGCCGCCTCTTGCCCGATGGCGGCATAGGTTTCGGTCTGCCCCAGGCTGACAATATGGGTTTGTCGGTTGGCAACGGATTGAGGGGCGACAGCACAAAAAATCAAATGCTCCAATAAACGGGCAATGCGGTTGGGCGCATTGTCTTTTTGTTTTTGGAACACAATGCGTCCGCATTCGTAAAGATTGCCGATGGTGCCTTGTAAAACCAAGTCGTCAAAGTGTAATTCATAAGGTTCAGACGGCCTTTTGTCACTGCGTATCAACTCGGCATCTACGTTTTTCGCAGATATCTGATACTGCTTCTGCCACAAGCCGCCTAATTCGCCTACCGGCATCAGGCTTTCTGCATTCAGCCGAATGGCCGTATCTTCAAAATCTTCCCCTTTGCGCCGCGCATCCAAATAGGCATCGGCAATCCGGCCTTCATGTTGCGGCTCAAACGGTTCGGCAGATTCCCATGCGCCGTCCAAATACGGCTGATCCCAGCTTAAATTTCTCTTAAGCCAAACTTTGACAGGGTTGCGCCAAAAACTGATAAGCTCGCCCTGCTGAATGGTTTTGCCCGGCTCTTCCTGACTTAAAGCCTCAAGGAAAAACGGCTGCGCTTCTACTGGCGGTTGGTTCAGCGCATCGGCGTAATCTTGGCGCGTACTGAAGAAGCCGTCTGAAAGCGCGTCCTTTTGGAAATAACGGCGTGAAAACGCCTGCAAAGGATGATGTTTCACCCATTTCTCCGCCAACTCGCGCCCGCTTCTCCCCGTCATGGCGGCAATAGTATCCAGCAGCTCGCTGATTAACGAAGACGGTGCAAACTCGGCATCATTGCGTATATCGCGGCCGATATAAGACAAATACAGCATTTCGCGCGCGCTGATTAAGGCTTCGAGGAAGAGATAACGGTCGTCGTCGCGGCGGGCGCGGTCGCCTTTTTTCGGATGTTTGGCAATCAGGTCGAACACCGCCGCTTTGGTATTGCGCGGAAAATCGCCGTCATTCAAACCCAGCAGGCAAACCATTTTAAACGGCAGGCTGCGCATCGGCACCATACTGCAAAAAGTAATGCCGCCGCTCAAAAATCCGGCTTGGCTTTCGCTGTCCAAAAAGCGGCGGATATGGCGGATAACGGTTTTACACGGCAACAATCCGTCAAATTCGGCTAACTGCGCCTCTTCCTGCCATTTCGCCAAAGACTGCTCAAACTGCTGCTTGGCGTATTGGTCGTCCGTATCCGGAGCAAACAGTTTCTCCAGCAAATCGCGGCAACGCTGCACCCAGCCTTCCACATCGGCAGGCTCTTGCCATTGCGCCGCCATATAGGCCAAAGTACGGATAAATTCGGCAAAACCGCTGAACACATCCAACTGGTTGACGTTGCTATGCCACGCGCTCACGCCCTGCCACATGCCGTGGCCGCCTTCGGGCAGCATCCAGCCCAAGGCCAAACGCTCTACCGCCTGCTGCCAAGTAAAGAGGTTGTCTTTACCCTCGCGCATGGTTTGGTCCAAACCCCAATGCACATTCAATCCGGCAACAGCCTCATGCAGCAGCGGCACATCTTCCTCGCTCAACCCGAAGCGTTGCAACACCAACCGACTTTCCAGCAAAGGTAAAACCTTGTCCACTTCAAACCGGCTTTCCAGCAAATCCAAAGTTTGCGCCAAAGCATACAGCAAGGGTTGGCGGCGGCTGAGTTTTACATCCGAAATCGAATACGGCAAAGCCTGGCTGCCGGCCTGCTCCTGTCCAAAAACAGCTTCGATAAACGGGCTGTAGGGCTCGATGTTCGGCGTCAAAACGGCAATATCGTGCGGCTGCCAGTCGGGATTATTTTGCAACACCAGCGACAGCTCTTCTTTCAAAATCTGCAGTTCGCGCAAAGGACTGTGGGCCGCGACGATTTTGACCGAGCCATCGTTCAACAGCTTGTCCGGCTCGACACACACCGGATTGCCATCCGCATCGTGGACTTGAACCCAAGCCTGCTGCGCGCCTGCCTCGCTTTCTTCCTGTTGGTATAAGCGTTCAGACGGCATGATTAAATTTTGGATATCGTTTTGCAGGCAATGCAACAAGGTATCGTCTTTTCCCTCTTCATAAACCTGAATATCCTGCTCAGTTTCCACTTCCGACAGAAAATCAAAGAAATCGCGTCCCTGCTTGCCCAAAGAAGCCAACAGCGGATGCCCTGCCTGCGACAAATCCGCCTCATCGCCCCTTTTCAAAATTTGTGCCTCGTCGATGACCTCGCCCCAATATTGGCTGCTCGGGTTGAGCGCAAACACAAACACATCGCAATGCTTGGAAATTTGGTGCAGCAGTTGCAGATACATCGGCGCCATTGTCGAAATGCCGAATACAAACAACCTTTGCGGCAAGACCGATTTATCCAACTGCGCCAACAGCTTTTCCCACAAGGCCACGCGGTGCGGCGCCGATTGGCTGCCATCGTCCAAATAACGCCACAGCCGCGCCTGCCAATCCTCATCATCGCCCAAACCCAGCAGCTTCCCAGCCTGCCACGCATCAATCCAATCCGGCCGGTACACCAAATATTGGTCGAAAATATCCGCCATTTGTCCGGCAAGCTGATAATCCGCCGATGCCGAGCTTTTTAAATAACTTTCCAGCTTCAAGCGCACGTTTTCGTATTCCGGGGCCGTCTGAAACGCTTCGCTGCGGAACAAATCCAGCAAACGCCAACGCATGACTTCAGGCGAAAACGGGCTGAGCGGCGGCACATCGGGAACCAATTTACGCATCAGCTGCCACGCCAAACCGGCCGGCAGGCTGAACTTCAAATTCGCCGCCACGCCGAGTTTGCGCGCAAAAAACACATTCAGATACCGCCGCATCCCCTGGCTCTGCACCACCACTTCTTCCTGCGCCAATACCGCATCCAAAGGCAAGGCCTGATGAATATGCGCGCACATTTCGGCAAGCGCTTCCAAACGGTCGGACTGATAAAGATAAAACATAGCAGACAATCTAAAAAACAATTGCCCACATTATAATGCCATTAGGACAAATGCTTCAGCAGAAGCAGCAAACAAAAACACGGGCCGTCTGAAACACATCGCTTCAGACGGCCTAAAACAAATCCATCGGCGGCCAATTATTAATTATTTATCGACCCCCTGTACAAACCGGCTTCTCCTATCCTATAATTCCCCACATTCGGAATGTAGCGCAGCCCGGTAGCGCACTTCGTTCGGGACGAAGGGGTCGGAGGTTCGAATCCTCTCATTCCGACCAAACACAAAACCTGCTTGAATCCAAGCAGGTTTTTTACATTCGGCAAGCCTATACTTCCGGCGGCGGGAAAGGCGCGCCTTCGGGATGTTTGTAGCGGTTGTACATAAACAAATATTGTTCCGGAAAACGGCGTATCCAATATTCGGTATTTTCATTGATCACGCGCGCATCGTTCTCCTTATCGCCGTTCAACTCGCCGCGCAATGGCTCGATGTGCAAGACAAAGCCTTTCCCGTCGGGCAGACGCTCGCCGCAGAAAAACAAAGCCTTCACGCCTTTGACTTGCGCCAGCTTGCCCGCCAACGTCATGGTGTAGGCAGGTTTGCCGAAAAAGCCCACCCACACGCCGTCGCCGCCTTCTTCCGGAGACGGCACATGGTCCGGCAACACAATGGTCGCCTCACCGCCGCGCAGGGCCTTGATGATTTGTTTGACGCCCTGAATGCTGGTCGGTGCAGTCTTGCCCTTACCGCGCACGCGTCCTGCTTGCATTACCGCATCAAAAGCCTTGATTTTAGGCGGTTTGTACATCGCCGTCAGCGGAAACGGCAGCTGCTGGCTGATGTAGCGGCCGGCCAAATCATAGCTGCCGATGTGCGGCGTGATAAACAGTAAACCTTCGCCCGCGATCAAGGCCGTCTGAACATGTTCCCAACCGTTGACGCTGACAAACAGGTTTTCAATTTCTTCAGGCCGTCTGAAAAACGCCACCGGCAATTCCAAGCCGCCTTTTGCCGTTTCACGGAAAACTTTTTTCACTGCCTCGTCCGTCGGGTTCAATCCGGCAAGTTTCATGTTTTCGAAAACACGCCGGCGATCTTTCGACAGCACGCGGAAACCCAAACTACCCAGCAGGTTGCCTAATTTGTGCAACCAAGCCAAAGGCAGCGCGGCCAAAAATTTAAAAACAAAGGTAACAAGCGTTTGCATAAGGTTTTACCAAAATGAAGTGGACAGATTGTAAACGAAACAGGCCGTCTGAACAAAACAGACTTCGGGCAAATATATTGCGGCACACCTGCTTTTCTGCTACTATCCGCCCTGCATTAAGAGTTGGGAATTCCATGCCAACCTGCTTTTCAAACGGAAAGGTAAGGTGGACGGTTGAAAAACCGATGTGGCTCGCCAGAGCAATCCAAACCCGCTTAATGCGGGAATTTTTTTGCCTGTAAGAAACACGCAACAGGATTCCGAAACAGCAGGCAAGTGCGAATGTTTCTCACTTGTATAGAGAAAAAGCGGAGTTTTTGTTATGATTTCCGCTGTCCGAAATAAAAGGCCGTCTGAAAACACAGCAGCCTGTTTTTAATGAAAGAATAGCAATGAGCGAATATCTGTTTACTTCCGAATCGGTATCCGAAGGCCATCCGGATAAAGTTGCCGACCAAGTATCCGATGCGATTTTGGATGCCATCTTGGCGCAAGATCCCAAAGCGCGTGTTGCCGCGGAAACCCTGGTCAACACAGGCTTGTGCGTATTGGCAGGCGAAATCACTACCACCGCCCAAGTGGACTACATCAAAGTCGCACGCGAAACCATCAAACGCATCGGCTACAACTCCTCCGAGCTGGGCTTTGATGCCAACGGCTGCGCAGTCGGCGTGTACTACGACCAACAATCCCCCGACATCGCCCAAGGCGTGAACGAAGGCGAAGGCATCGACTTGAATCAAGGCGCAGGCGACCAAGGTTTGATGTTCGGCTATGCCTGCGACGAAACCCCGACCCTGATGCCGTTTGCCATCTATTACAGCCACCGCCTGATGCAACGCCAAAGCGAATTGCGCAAAGACGGCCGCCTGCCGTGGCTGCGCCCTGATGCCAAAGCGCAACTGACCGTGGTTTACGACAGCGAAACCGGCAAAGTAAAACGCATCGACACCGTCGTCCTGTCCACCCAGCACGACCCTGAAATCAGCCATGAAGAACTGAGCAAAGCCGTGATCGAACACATCATCAAACCGGTTCTGCCGTCTGAAATGCTGACCGACGAAACCAAATACCTGATCAACCCGACCGGCCGCTTCGTCATCGGCGGCCCGCAAGGCGACTGCGGTTTGACCGGCCGTAAAATCATCGTCGATACCTACGGCGGCGCAGCTCCGCACGGCGGCGGCGCATTCTCCGGCAAAGACCCGTCCAAAGTGGACCGTTCTGCCGCCTACGCCTGCCGCTATGTTGCGAAAAACATCGTAGCCGCCGGTTTGGCAACCCAATGCCAAATCCAAGTTTCCTACGCCATCGGCGTTGCCGAACCGACTTCGATTTCCATCGATACTTTTGGCACCGGCAAAATCAGCGAAGAAAAACTGATTGCCTTGGTTCGCGAACATTTCGACCTACGCCCCAAAGGCATCGTCCAAATGCTCGACCTCTTGCGCCCGATTTACAGCAAATCTGCTGCCTACGGCCACTTCGGCCGCGAAGAGCCTGAGTTTACTTGGGAGCGTACCGACAAAGCAGCCGCATTGAAAGCAGCCGCAGGCGTATAAAAAAGCATAGAGGTCGTCTGAAAGGGCATTTCAGACGGCCTTTTTTTACATCTCAATATTCAAAACCTTTTTACGAACGACACATCGTATTTTCACAAAACAGCGTAACAAATTTTGGATTGATATGCCGCCTTTGTGAATCTACATAAATAAATTTGAAAGAAGGCATCATGAAAAAATGGCTGCTGGCTGTTTTACCTGCCACCGCACTGGCTGCTCCGCCTCAAGGCTTTTATCAAAATTACCAAGACTGGGACATCGCTTGCGACAATACCGGTACCTGCCGTCTTGCCGGATATCAGGCGGATGAAACAGAAACGCCGGTTTCCATCCTGTTTACCCGAAAAGCGGGGGCGAATGCCGCCGTTGCCGGCGAAGTTTCCCTGCTGCCGTTTAACGACGATGATAGGCAACTCGCCCGTGTGGCGGCCCGCAACGAATTGGTATTGAACGGTAAATCACTGGGCAAATTGGCGTTGAATAAAAAAGGCCAAGGCAAATTGAGCAGCGCGCAAACCAACGCCTTGCTCGAAGCATTGAAAAAAAAAAGCCAAATCAGCATCCGCTCTGGAAAATATGAATGGCATTTGTCCGACAAAGGCGCGGCGGCGGCAATGTTGAAAGCGGACGAATTCCAAGGCCGTCTGAACACACCTTCCGCGCTGATACGCAAAGGCAACAGTAGTCAGGCAGTCCTCAATCCGCAACCCAAACCCGTTATCCGTGCCGTTGCCGTACCGAAAAATGCAGGCGATACGCTGAAGCAAAACACGCCGCGCCACAATGCCGTCATGAAACTGCTGCGAGACAGCAACCGCGTTTCTGAAAACGACGATAATTACTGCCCGGCCCTGCATGATAAAGAGCACATGGATTGGAACCGCAGCCTAAATATTTATCCGCTCAACAAACAACAAGTTTTAGTGGAGGCTGTCTGTATCGGCGGAGCCTATCAAACCAGCGGCTACTATGTCATTGCCGACAAAAAATTAACCAAAATCGAACAAGTGCTGCCACCAATGACATACGGCGGACACGGCGGATTCGATGAGAAAACAGCCACCCTCAGCGGCAGCTTCAAAGGCCGAGGGATCGGCGACTGCTGGTCGGGCAATGCCGCGGTATGGGACGGTAAAACGTTTGTCCGCAGTGAGGAACACACCACCGGTTCATGCAAAGGCTTCACGGGCGGCGCATGGCTGATGCCTGTTTTTGAAGCCCGTGTTGAGCGTTAAAAGACACGGAATATTTACGATAGGAAGCAAAGGCCGTCTCAAAATTCCCGTTTTCAGACGGCCTTTTTCCTTATACAATAGCCACTTGAATTTCTATATACATTCTGAATAAAGGATACGGATTATGTTCGGCAAACAACTTTTTGAAGAAGTCAGCTCCAAAATCAGCGAAACCATCGCCAACAGCCCTGCCAAAGACATGGAAAAAAACGTTAAAGCCATGCTCGGCAGCGCGTTCAACCGCATGGATTTGGTAACCCGAGAAGAATTCGACATCCAACAACAGGTTTTGATTAAAACCCGTACCAAGCTGGCCGAATTGGAAGCCCGTTTGGCCAAACTCGAAGCCGCCCAAGAGCCTGAAGAAGCCGCTTTGAAAGCGGCCGAAGAAGCTGCCGAAGAAGCGGTTGCCGAAATCGTACAACAAACCGAAGCCGCCGAATAAGGCCGTCTGAAACATGTCGCTTGCTTTGGTTTACAGCCGCGCCTTAAGCGGTATGAACGCGCCGTTGGTCGAAGTGGAAGCCCACCTTGCCAACGGCTTGCCACATTTCAATATCGTCGGTTTGCCCGATACTGAAGTCAAAGAAAGCCGCGACCGCGTGCGTGCCGCCATCATCCAAAGCGGCTTCGACTTCCCCGCCAAGAAAATTACCGTCAACCTCGCACCGGCCGACCTCCCCAAAGAATCCGGCCGTTTCGATTTACCGATTGCCTTGGGCATTCTTGCCGCATCGGGACAAATTAATCCTGAAAAGCTCGCGCAATATGAGTTTGCCGGAGAATTGGCGCTGTCCGGGCTGCTGCGTCCCGTACGCGGCGCGCTGGCCATGGCATGGCAGGGCATGCAGGCGGGACGTTCTTTCGTCTTGCCGCAGGAAAATGCTGAGCAGGCTGCCGTCATGCGTGGCATTGCGGTTTATGGCGCACGTTCTTTGGGCGAAGTGGCCGCCCATTTAAACGACATCGAACCGTTGACACAAACCGAATGCAAACTGCCACAAAGGCTGTCTGAACAAAGTAAAATACCCGACTTAGCTGATGTCAAAGGCCAACATACCGCCCGCCTCGCCTTGGAAATCGCCGCGGCAGGCGGACACAGCCTGCTGATGATGGGCCCTCCAGGTACAGGCAAATCCATGCTTTCGCAACGCTTGCCAAGTATCCTTCCGCCTTTGACCGAAGACGAATTGGTCGAAGTCTGGGCATTGCGTTCGCTCCTGCCCAACCATCAACAGCAACTCGACAGCAACCGTCCTTTCCGCAGTCCCCACCACAGCGCCAGCTCGGCCGCCATGGTCGGCGGCGGTTCCGACCCGCGTCCGGGTGAAATTTCATTGGCGCATCACGGTGTGTTGTTTTTAGACGAATTGCCCGAGTTTGACCGTAAAGTATTGGAAGTATTGCGCGAACCTTTGGAAAACGGCGAAATCCATATTTCCCGCGCTGCACGCCAAGCCGTTTATCCGGCCAAGTTCCAGCTCGTCGCCGCTATGAACCCCTGCCCTTGCGGCTATCTCGGTCATCCGTCCAAACCTTGCCGCTGCACGCCTGAAAGCATCGCCCGTTACCGCAGCAAAATTTCAGGGCCATTACTCGACCGCATTGATTTAACCATCGAAGTACCCAGCCTTTCCGCCGCCGAGCTGATGCAACAAGAAGTCGGCGAATCCAGTGCCGCCGTATTAAAACGCGTTACCGCCGCGCGCAAAATCCAATACGGCCGACAAGGCAAAGTTAATGCCGAATTGAGTGTCAGCGAGCTCGATGGCAAAGCCCGTATCCAAAAAGAAGCGCAAGAAGCCTTGGGAACCATGCTCGAAAAACTGTCCCTTTCCGCTCGAAGCTTCCACCGCATCATGCGCGTCGCCCGTACGCTGGCCGATTTGGCAGGAGACGAAGAAGTCAGTAAAACCCATGTGATGAAAGCCATCGGCTTCCGTCGCGCCCTCTAACTTTTCAGACGGCCTGAATCTTTATATTTAAGTAAAACTAGAGTAAACAAAGCATCAGGATTTTGCCGTCCATAACGGTTATTGATAAAATATCGAATTCAAACTCAGACAGTCTCCCTTCAGGCCGTCTGAACCCATTATTACAAGGTAAGTCATGAAAAAATCTACACAATATGGCAAAGGCTTGGCCGGTTTCTTTTTCGGCCTGATACTGGCAACAGGTATTATTGCCGGTATTTTGTTCTTCTTGAACCAAGGCAACCAAAACGTTTTCAAAGAGCTGACTCAGCCTAAACAAAGCGAAGAACCTGAAATCCTGAAGCCTCAAGACAAAGCAGAGAAACGCCCTGCTACCGACAATTCGTCCAGCCAAGCAGATGAAGAAAAAGCCAAAGCTGAAAAAGAAGCGGCTGAAAAAGAAGCTGAAGAGAAAGCGGCACAAGCAGAAAAAGAGGCTCAGGAAAAAGCCGATCGCGAGGCCAAAGAAAAAGCGGATAAAGCCGAAGCAGAAAAAGTCGAACGCGAAGCTAAAGAAAAAGCTGAAAAAGCCGCTGCCGATAAAGCCGAACGCGAAGCCAAAGAAAGAGCAGACAAAACTGCCGCCGACAAAGCCGAACGTGAAGCCAAAGAAAAAGCCGCAAAAGCGGAAGCAGAAAAAGAAGCCGCTAAGAAAAAACTGGCCGAGAAAAAAGCCGAATTAGAAAAAAAACGCGCAGAAAAAGCCAAAGCTGAAAAAGAAGCTGCTGATAAAACTGCAAAAGACAAAAAAGCGGCCGACCAACTGACCGACAAACAAAAAGAGCGTGCCGAGCGCAAATTGGCTGAGAAAAAAGCAGCCGAAGCCAAAAAACAAAACAAGCCGACACCTGAGCAAATCCTCAACAGCGGCAGCATCGAAAAAGCACGTAAAGCAGCAAATGCCTCTGCAACAAAAGAAAGCAGCAACGCTGCAAGTAAACAGTCTGCAGAAAAAGCTGAAGCAGCTGCCAACAGCGGTAAAAAAGCCTTCCTGCAACTTGGTTCATATGCAGACCGCTCCAGCGCAGACTCACAACGTGCAAAACTGGCTATTTTAGGTGTTTCTTCCAAAGTGGTTGAATCGCAAAACGGCGACAAAACCATTTATCGAGTTCAAAGTAACACCATGCCGCAGGAAGCCGCTGTGAAACTGCAAAAAAACCTGCAAGGCCATAATATCAACAGCTTGATTCGTTCTACCAAATAATGGAATCACTGATGAAGCAGCGTATGAAACAAACTATTGCCGCACTCAGCCTGAGCCTGCTCAGTCTAAGTGCGCAGGCTGCTACCGAAGGCGTGGACTATACCGTTCTTAATCGCCCTATCCCGCAGCAGCAAGCCGGAAAAATTGAAGTGCTAGAATTTTTCGGCTACTTCTGTGTCCATTGTTACCATCTCGATCCGGTTTTGTTGCAACACAGCAAAACCTTCGCCAAAGATGTTTCCTTACGGACAGAGCACGTCGTTTGGATGCCTGAAATGTTGGGTTTGGCCAAGGTAACCGCTGCCGTCAATCTTTCAGGTTTAAAATATCAGGCCAATCCAGTTATCTTCAAAGCTGTTTACGAACAGAAGATTAACTTGGCTGATGCAAATGTATTCCGCACATGGGTCGGTAAACAGACAAGTTTTGACAGTAAAAAACTGCTTCAAGCCTACAACAACCCTGCTGCCGCATCGGCTGCTGCAAAAATGCAGCAATTGACGGAAACTTATCGAATTGAAAACACACCAACTATCATTGTCGGTGGTAAATACAAAGTCAATTTCAACGGTAGCGACTGGAAAGCCGGTATGAAAACCATAGACGAGCTCATCATTAAAGTCCGCCGCGAACAATCCTCAAAACCACTTTAACTATTCAATAAAAGAAAGACGGCCTCAAGGCCGTCTGAAAACTTATGGACATTCTGATTTTATTTAAAGCACTTATTCTCGGTATCATCGAAGGTTTAACCGAGTTCCTCCCCATTTCAAGTACCGGTCACTTGATTGTATTCGGCGACTTAATGAATTTCCGAAGTAACGGAAAAGTATTCGAAATCGCCATCCAGCTCGGAGCCGTATTAGCCGTTGTATTCGAATATCGCCAACGATTTACCCATATCATAAAAGGACTAGGCAAAGAGCGAACAGCCAATCGCTTTGTGCTGAATTTATTTATCGCGTTCATCCCCGCTGCGATTGTTGGCCTCTTATTCAGTAAACAAATTAAATTGCATCTTTTCAACCCGATTACCGTTGCTACCATGCTGGTATTGGGCGGCTTCTTCATTTTATGGGTTGAAAAACGCCAAACAACAGCCAAACCTAAAGTCAACCATGTCGATGATATGCGCCCAATTGACGCATTTGTTGTAGGATGCGCCCAAATTTGTGCCCTTATCCCTGGGACATCACGTTCAGGCAGTACCATCATGGGCGGTATGCTGTGGGGACTGGAACGTAAAACGGCTACCGAATTTTCATTCTTCCTTGCCGTACCAATGATGATTGCAGCTACAGGTTACGACATCTTAAAAAACTACAAACTCTTTACCTTGCAAGATGTCGGACAAATTGCCATCGGTTTTATCGCAGCATTTATCGCCGGTTTATTAGCAGTAAAAGCTTTGCTGAAATTTGTTTCCAGTAAAAACTATGTTCCCTTTGCCTACTACCGCATCGTATTCGGTGGTCTGATTCTACTTACTTGGATGCTAGGCTTAGTCAGCTGGAGCGAATAACCCCTCTCCCAGGACGTGCCCGCGCACGTCCTTTTTCTTCTCCTTTATCCATTCCACCCTATTGTCACCCCATAAAAGGCTTACACTCCGCATCATTACCCCTAAATATCTCCTCGCCGTCCGCACAACTACCCTTCCCCTTCATCTTCCCGCACACCACCGCCGTCAACGACTCGTTCAAGCGCAGCACCCTCGGCTCCGCCTCCCTATCCAGCGCCACTGCCTTCAAGGTAAACTTACCCTCCAGGATACCCCTAGCCTGGCCGCTCATCCTGATACAGAAACCGCCCGCCTCCTTCACCGGCAATTCCGGCCACTTCGTCGACGTCAGCTTAAAGCTGCCCTTTTTCGCATAGAACTGCTCCATAAAGCGCGCATTTTCCAGCAGCGCGGCATGCGCCGCACGCAGGTTGGCCGAGCGGACCGATTCCCGATAGGCCGTAAAGGCCACCGCCGCCAAGATCGAAACCAGCAACATCACCACCAACAGCTGTACCAAAGAATACCCCCTCTGCACAGTTGTCCCATTCCGTTTTCCGTCAAATGCCTTTAAATACATATCCTTATTCCCTTTATCTTTTATATCCCTATCCAATAGGCGTCCTATCCGTTTATCCCTTCACCCGACAGAAGTTCCCACTGGTCCAAGCTTCTATTCCCCCCGCCCCAAACAAAGCCGCCCCGGGGCCCAACCGGCAAACGGTTCGGCCGCAGGGCGGCATATAGGCAGAATCCGGCTTATTTTTTCACGGCAGGCTGCGCAGCCTTAGGCGCGGCAGAAGAAACCGTCG
>NZ_JBQCXE010000004.1:0-218339 GCF_051956675.1 Neisseria sp. P0022.S009 | reverse complement strand
TGGTCGCAAACAGTTGGCTGCCGTTAACGGCGTCTTTGCTGTTGGCATTGAGGTCGCCGTCGGCCACGTTGGTCACTTTGTTACCGGCGGCATCGATACCGGACTTGGTCAGGCTAGGACCGCCTGCAACTTTCACACCGTCGTTGTTCACGGTGGTGTCGCCGGCTTCGACGCTGTTCACTACCAGGTCTTTTTTCAGCTTAACGGTCACTTTATCGTCTTGGGCTTCGGTGGTGATGTTGTCGTCGCCGGCAACGGTCACGGTGGAGCCGAGTTTTTCGATATTGGTGCTGCCGTTGTCGCCGTTGAAGGTCAGGCCTTTGCTGTCAACGGTGGTTTTGGCATCTACGCCTTTTTGGATGTTATCTTTAGTGCTTTGAGCGAGATCGATACTGTAATTAGTTGTGACTGCGCCATCGGATGCAGTTGTAGTATTGGAGGTCAAATTCAAAGCATTGGAAACTTGTACAGTTGCTTTATCTGCGCTGACGGTATAAGTGGTTTCTTTGCCTGAAGTTGTTTTATTAACGTGCGTGTTGCTGCCTGCCGCTACATTGGTTGTGGTTTTGGCATTATTGATGGCATTGGCTACATCACCAGCAGTCGCTACACCGGCAGTCGGTGCGGACACTGTGCCATTATTATTGACAGACAATGTGCCTTGAGTGACGTTGATTTGAACTTTTGATGCATTCTCGCCATCGGTAACTGCAACGGTCGTCAAGTTGCCATTAGCGTAGTTGACTGTACCGTTGTTATTGATACGGGATTTGTCTGTACCGTTTTGTTGGATATTGTGTCCAACATTGTTCATAACTGTGTACAGTTGGCTACCATTAACTGCATCGGTTGAAGTGGCGGAAATACGGCCTGCGGCAACATTCTGGATTTGGCGTTCATTGCCTGCGCTGCCTACAGAAACCGCGCCTGTTTTAGAGGATGAAGAAGCAGCATAGCTGACATTGGTCGCAGCGCCGCTATCGTTTTTGAATGAGGCATTTTTAGCTGTTGCATCAAAATTATTGGCAGTGCCAACAGCACCATTGCCCAATGCAACAGAGCTACCAACCGTAGTCGTCGCACCATTACCCAACGCAACTGAATCGCTTCCAGTCGCTTTTGCATTATTACCGCCGGCAAAACTATTCTGCCCGGCAGCTTGGGCTGAGGAACCAATAGCGGTGGAATAAAGGCCTGAACTGTTTGCCTGCTTACCAATGGCGATAGAATAAGCTTGCATTGTCTGCGCCTGATGACCAATTGCAACAGAATCATCACCGACTGCATTTGACAAATAGCCCATTGCCGTACCGTTATTTTGTGCTGCTGCCCTTGCACCGACAACAGTTGCATTTTCGTAGTTGGCTCTACTGTGAGCACCGACGACTATAGAGTAATTGCGATCATTTTCTGTGTTCAAACCTATGGCAATAGAGCCTGTACCGCGGGAATTGGCATTAGAGCCTAAAGCCACGGCTCCCACAGTTCCTGAAGTTACAGTTGCATTTGGGCCAACGGCAACAGAAGACGAACCAAGTACGTTGGCATTATGGCCCAAGGAAACACTACCCGTCGCACCTGTACTTGTTGCCGCATTCGGTCCGATGGCAATCGAATTGGTTGCTTTTGCGCCATCATTATTCCAGTTTTTCGTACCGTCAGTTTTGCCTTCTTCTGACTTAACAGAAAAATAACGAACGCGTTCAAGCGCATTCAATACGCCATAAAGTTGAGAGCCGTTGATGGCATCAGTAGAAGTAGCAGAAATATCGCCAGGGGATACATTGATAATTTGGCGTTCGTAACCTTGAGAACCAACAGACACAACATCACCGGCATCGGTAGTTTGACCGCCTGCCCAAGTGTAGGTTACACCCATAATTTCGCGTTGAACGTATGCCCGACCTTCTTTATCGGTTTTAGAAGCCGTACCCAAAGCTACAGAGTTCAGCAAAGTTGCTTTTGCACCTGTACCCAAAGCTACACCGCCAAAGGCAGTGGCCTGAGATTTGGTACCGATAGCCAGAGACAAATCGGCAGATGAATTAGACTGCACACCTAATGCAACAGAACCTTGACCGGCAATAGTATTACCATAAGAACCGTGATTCATCGTATCACCAGTCATCTCTTTATAAATATCACGCAGACTTTTACCGCTCAGCGTATATTCACCGGTCTTTGCACCTTTTTCATTATATTTGATGAATTTATCCGTTGCATTGCCAGAATATCGAGTACTACCTACCGAATCTAAATCATCACCACCAATAGCAACAGATGAATTACCATTAGCCAAGACATTGCCGCCAACCGCAATAGATTGGTCTCCCTTTGCCCACGCACCCTCAGGTCTGCCCTGTGGATCAACACGGTTACCTGAACCAATAGCAATAGACTGGGTTATCTTAGAACTACTTGAATCGCCTACTCGAGCCGTATTACCAATAGCAATATTATTGTGCGTTACATTCACATTCATAATATTTTGCGAAAGAACTCCAGATGCACGTCCAATAGCAATCGTACCAAGTCCGGTTGCATTCGCGTCTGCACCAAGTGCAATAGCACTTGATGCTGCATTACCCGAAGCTGGAGAATTTGCCACTGCACTTTTACCGATGGCAATGGTATTTCCAGTTTGAGCTTGGGCTGAATTACCTATGGCGATAGACTCACTTTGATAACCCACTGCATTGGTACCGATTGCAATGGCATTTTGCGCATTGGCTGCAGCCTGACTGCCGCTGCCAATTGCAATGCCGTCTTGACCTCTTGATGTGCTGGATTGGCCCAAAGCCATTGAGCCTATACCAAATGCTTGCGCCGAATTACCCAATGCTGTTGTGTTCGTATTATTGGCAAGAGCATTCTTACCTACCGCTGTCGCTTGCGTACCATTTGCTTTGGAATCTGCACCCAATGCTGTTGAATCTGCAGAAACAGCATTGGCACTTTTACCTATCGCTGTTGCATTTGAACTACTTGCACTTGTATCTGCACCCATCGCAACAGCATGATTTTGAGTAGCTTTGGCATTTGTACCAACAGCAAGGCTGTTATTATGTGTTGCATTTGCACTCGTACCTACCGCAACTGCACCATTAGCCGTAGCATTGGCTGATGCTCCTACTGACAGGGCACCAATACCGGTCGCTGTTGCACCACTAACCGCAGTAGCACTGGTCGGAGGATCAACCGCAATTTTTCCTTGTTGAGCAGTTGCCGCATACGAATTACCTGCACCCAAAAGAGCTGCCGAAATTACTGTCAATCTGAAAACTGTCGCAATACCATTTTTACCGGATTCGGCAGATACATCTGTACTGTTTTGTTCTGCGGACGATTTCACACGGCCTTTGGCTAATTCGGACGTTACAACGAAAGATTGAATCGTACGGTTCCAAACGACTTTAAATATCTTATTCATTAGTGTGTCTTTCTCTTTTTATGATGAGTAAAAGCGTAGGCGTGAGCATGACGCTACTTTAAAAAATCTATTGCGGAGGATTTCCCTGCAAAATGCTTGCTTCGAGCTGACGTTTATTGTCACTTTAAGACGAAATTTAGGTCTTTCACTATCTCGAAATGAAATAGTATTTCATACTTACTAAATATCCGCTAGTCAGAAATATCAACCGATTATCTTTAATTTCTAAATGAAATTACGGCTTTCAACCAAAAAACCAATCATCAAAAGGGTTTCAGCCATGTTTCTATTGATAAGCGGTTTGTTGTATTCCATTGACAAGTCATAAGCAAGTACAGTAATCATGCAACTCATATGCCAATTATTTAAAATATTATTTATTAAAAAACGAAAGAAAAAGGCCGTCTGAAATGTTTCAGACGGCCTTTAATGAAATGATATTGAACAACTACTTACATTGAATAATTTGGTTTTTAAGCTATCAATAAAATCGGCAATATGCTTTTAATACATAATAGAAAGAACACGCATATCCCTACTTATACAAACGCGGGTGGTTTTACAAACCGAATACGGCAATATCGCCCTTGCCTTGACGAATCAGCTCGGTACCATCGGTCATATCGATAACCGTCGTCGGCTCAGTACCGCACCAGCCACCATCAATAACCAAATCAACAGCATGCTCAAGACAGTCTCGGATTTCGTATGGATCGGTCAATGGCTCGTCGTCTTCGGGCAGCATGAGGGTGCAACTTAAAATAGGTTCGCCCAATTCTTGCAAAAGCGCCAAGGCAGTAGCGTTATTGGGAACACGCAGGCCGATGGTTTTGCGCTTGGGATGAAGCGTGCGATTGGGTACTTCTTTGGTTGCCTGCAAGATAAAGGTGTAGCTGCCGGGCGTAGCTGCTTTAAGCTGGCGGAATTGGGCATTATCTACTTTGGCGTAAGTACCCAATTCGCTCAAATCGGCACACATCAAGGTCAGATGGTGTTTTTGATCGATTTTGCGGATTGTGAGAATGCGCTCCATCGCGGTTTTGTCGCCTAGTTTGCAACCCAGCGCATAGCAGGAATCCGTAGGGTAAACGATGACACCGCCACTGCGGACAATATCGGCGGCTTGTTTGATGAGGCGGTCTTGGGGATTATCGGGATGGATGGCGAAAAATTGTGCCATGTTTTTTTTCCTTATCATTCTAATGGTTTGTTGTTTGACATTTTAAAACTTATTTGGCCGTCTGAATATTGGATTTCCACCACCATGAATGGATTTAGCCTCTGCTACAACACGGCTGCACCCAGTGATACCTTATATACAATTTTGATTTACCGGCTAATATCGAAAGTCAATTTAATACACTATATAATGCGTTATTTTGTTTGAAAGTCATCTCAATGCCTGCTTCTTCCCTACCTTCCCGCCGCTTGTCTGTTGCCCCCATGCTCGATTGGACAGACCGACACTATCGCTTTATGGCGCGACAAATTACACGCAATGCTTGGCTTTATAGCGAAATGGTCAATTCAGGCGCAGTGGTTTACGGAGATAAAGACCGCTTTTTGAGTTTCAACGAAGGCGAGCAACCGGTAGCTTTACAGCTTGGCGGCTCAGATCCGCATGACTTGGCAATCGCTACCAAAGCGGCTGAAGCGTATGGCTATAATGAAGTCAACCTAAATTGCGGCTGCCCCAGCCCACGCGTTCAAAAAGGCGCTTTCGGCGCTTGCCTGATGAATGATGTAGATTTAGTGGCAGATTGTTTGAACGCGATGCAGGATGCAGTTGAAATTCCGGTGACGGTCAAACACCGCATCGGTGTAGACAGACAAACAGAATATCAAGTCGTAGCAGATTTTGTGGGAACATTACACAAAAAAACAGCCTGCCGCACATTTATCGTCCATGCGCGTAATGCTTGGTTAGACGGTTTATCCCCGAAAGAAAACCGCGAAGTCCCGCCACTCAAATATGAATACGTCTATCGCTTAAAACAAAATTTTCCCGACTTGGAAATTTTGATTAACGGCGGCATCACCACCAACGAAGAAATCGCCGAACATCTGAAATTTGTCGATGGGGTCATGATCGGGCGCGAGGCTTATCATAATCCAATGCTGATGCGCAATTGGGATGTACTGTTTTACAACGACACACACGCACCAATCCAATACGCAGATTTAGCAGCTTGGCTATACGCATACAGCCGCGAACAAATCGCCTCAGGACGCGGCACCATCCTACGCCACATCGTCCGCCATGCCCTAGGCTTGATGCACGGCCTAAAAAATGCCCGCACTTGGCGCCGTATGCTCTCAGATGCCGCCTTGCTGAAAGACAACGACGGCAGCCTGATTCTAGACGCATGGAAAGAAGTCGAACGCGCAAATATTTGGGACTAATGCCATATAGTGCGAATAAATGAAAGGCCGTCTGAAACATCCGTTTTCAGACGGCTCTCGTCTTTTCACCACTACATAAAACAAATTCGCAACACTCCTGATAAGACAATTTGTCGCCCATCTGAACTCAATATATAATTTAACCATACAAGTCTTTATTTTTAAGCATTTTTCATTTTTAAAACATACATTGCCTACATTGGGAGAAACATCATGCCTCATCTGAATTTAGATAAAACGGATTTAAAGATTCTGCAGGTTTTGCAGGAAAACGGGCGGTTGAGCAATGTTGAGCTTTCTGAAAAGGTGGCACTCTCTCCTTCTCCCTGCCTGCGCCGTCTCAAGCAGCTTGAAGATGCGGGCATCATTCAAAAATACGCCGCCCAGCTTTCCCCTGTTTCTTTGGGCTTGGGTTTGCAGGCTTTTATCCGTGTATCGATTAGCAAGGCAAAAGATGCGCGCGAGGATTTTTCCGAATCTGTCCGCGCTTGGCCGGAAGTATTGAGCTGCTTTGCGTTAACGGGTGAAACCGACTACCTGCTCCATGCGTTTTTTACCGATATGAACGCGTTTTCCCATTTTGTTTTGGACACGCTGCTTTCGCACCACGGCGTGCAAGATGCGCAATCGAGTTTTGTGTTGAAAGAAATTAAAAACACGACCGCTCTGCCTTTGGTTCATTTGGTTCAAGATTGATGATTTGAAACTGATGAAGGCCGTCTGTTGTTCAGACGGCCTTTTAAATTTCTATGGTTTGCGTTCACATCCATACACTTGTATACTTTTTAAGAATAATTCACATAAGCTTTTACCATGACTGACACTGCCCATCTTGACGCCCATACTGTTTCAGAACATACCAAACAATGGCTGGAAAAAGCCGTTATCGGCCTAAATCTCTGCCCGTTTGCCAAAGCGCCGCACGTTAAAAACCTGGTTCGCATCGTTGTCAGCGAAGCCCGTCATTTGGACGGTTTCCTTGAAGACTTGGATCGTGAATTGCAGCTTCTGGGCAATACGCCCGCTTCGGAATTGGAAACCACTTTACTGGTTCATCCAACGCTGTTCCCTGATTTTGAAACCTTCAACCAAATGTTGGAAATCGCCGATGATGCCGTTGTAGAAAACGAATTGGAAGGTATTGTCCAAATTGCGCCGTTCCATCCTGATTTTCAATTTGAAGGCACAGAAGCCGACGACATCAGCAACTACACCAACCGCTCGCCCTACCCGACTTTACACCTGATTCGTGAAGACAGCATTGCCAAAGCGGCTGAAGCGTTTCCCGATGCCTCGGCAATTTTTGACCGCAATATTGCGCTGCTGGAAAAAATGGGGCATGAGGGCTGGGATAAGTTGGACATTCCGCGTTGTCCATTTCCGCATCACAAGCCGTCTGAAAACAACTAATTGGTGATGGAAGATGGTTCGTCATCTATTGATTTTTTGCGGCGCATTGTCGCTTGTCTTGGGTATTATCGGCATTTTCCTGCCATTTCTGCCGACTACGCCTTTCATTTTATTGACCGCTACTTGCTGGGCACAGGCTTCGCCACGCTTTCACAATTGGCTCTATCATCACCGCTATTTCGGCCCCATCATACAAAATTGGGAAAACAACGGTGCCGTGCCGCGCAAAGCAAAGTTTTTCGCTATCGGCATGATGACCTTTTCTTGCCTGTTGATGTTTTGGCGGTTTCCGGAACGCTGGTGGATCGGTGTCATATCGTCAATCTGTTGCAGCTGCGTGGCCGTGTGGATGTGGCTGCGGCCGGAAGCATAAAATAAAGCAGGTGGGCATTTTCGCTCACCTGTTTTTGTTTTCATACCCAATTTATCCATCAAAACAATCAATAAGGCCTAAAACACCCTATTCAACCCTCATTTTTTCAGACGGCCTTTATTTATTCAATCAAATGTAAATTTTAGCTAAAATTAATCTAAATTGTTTTTCTGATAGGATTATTATTAAAAATTCAAACCCCTGTTTCAAAACCACTTTTCTACTACTTTCGACTACTTCCCTCCCTTTTATTTCTTTATTTGTATCAACATTTCTTTTGATTCCAACACCCTAAACCGTCCCTTAACACTTGCTTTGCGTTATACTTTCCCCTGACACAACCGCGCAGTTCGTCTGGATATTTTCAGACGGCCTGAATATTTCACCGCCGTACTTTCTCAACAAAGTTCCTAACGGCGCAACAGAATAAAAAGGAAATACTATGCGCTACCTCTCGTTTTTACTGCTGCTTGCCGCCTTCCCGGCAGCAGCATCCGATTTTGACGGCTCGTCCGCCAGCCTGCTTTGGGGGCTGCCGTTTGCCCTGATTCTCTTGTCTATCGCACTCGGACCTCTGCTTTTCTCCCGTATTTGGCACCACCATTTCGGCAAAATTACCGCGTTTTGGACGCTGCTGTTTTTAACGCCGTTTATCGTAACCTTTGGTTTCAGCGCCGGCGTACATACCGTTGCCCATGCGTTGGTTGAAGAATATATTCCGTTTATCCTGCTGCTTTTGGCACTCTATACCATTTCGGGCGGTATTTTTGTCAGCGGCGACTTGCATGGCTCGCCGAAATTAAACACCACCCTGTTGGCAGTCGGTACGGCTTTGTCATCCGTCATGGGCACGACAGGCGCGGCGATGTTGATGATTCGCCCGCTTTTAAAAGCCAACCATAATCGCTACTATCGTGTTCACATCGTGATTTTCTTCATTTTCTTGGTGGCGAATATCGGCGGCGGCTTGACGCCGTTGGGCGATCCTCCGCTGTTTTTGGGTTTCCTGAAAGGCGTAGATTTCATGTGGACCGTCAAACACATGCTGATGCCTGTGTTGATCAGTTCCGTGGTTTTGCTGACTGTTTTCTACATCATCGACAGCAGACATTTTCATCGTGAACAACGCGAACACCTTGTCCCTGCTTCTACCGAAACCGAAGAGAAAGTCAAAATTTACGGCAAATGGAATTTCCTGTTGCTGGCAGGTGTAGTCGGCGCAGTTTTGCTCTCCGGCTTGTGGCAGCCGAATCATCCGGGTTTCGAGATTTTGGGCAGCCACTATGCACTGCAAAACTTGGCACGCGATGGTATTTTGCTGGCTCTGACCGCCGTATCTTGGATTATTACGCCCAAACAAGTACGCGCAGGCAATGAGTTCAACTTCGAGCCGATTGCCGAAGTGGGCAAACTGTTTTTGGGTATCTTTATTACCATTTCGCCCGTCTTGGCGATTTTGAAAGCCGGTGAAGCAGGCGCACTGGGCGCTGTCGTGTCTCTGGTTCACGACGCGGCAGGCAACCCGATTAATGTGATGTATTTCTGGATGAGCGGCATTTTGTCGGCATTCTTGGATAACGCGCCGACTTATTTGGTGTTCTTCAATATGGCCGGTGGCGATGCCCAAGCCTTGATGACAGGCCATCTGTTCCATTCACTGCTGGCAGTATCCATGGGTTCCGTATTCATGGGCGCGCTCACTTATATCGGTAATGCGCCGAACTTCATGGTCAAAGCCATTGCCGAGCAGCGCGGCGTACCGATGCCCTCTTTCTTCGGCTATATGGCATGGTCGGTGATTGTATTGATACCGCTGTTTGCCCTGCATACGATGATTTTCTTCGTTTGGCAGCTCTTTTAAACTTAAGGCCGTCTGAAATTCAGACGGCCTTTTATTTTCTAACAAATCAGCAAACATAATTCTTAAATATCAATCAGTTAAAATTTTTCCGCTTTAACATTTCATTACATATCCCTACTTTTTTCCCACTTTTCCCGTAAAAATAAGCGTAAAACTGACATAAAACGGCCCATACCTGATAGAATCTAAAGCTTTGCTGTTTGCGTTTATTCGTTGTTTTTATAGCAAACCTCTGCTTTTTTCAGACGGCCCGTCCTTTGTTTCAAAGCATTACATGCCGTCTGAAAAAATAATCCGACATCCGAATATCAACCCACCAAAAAGTAACGCATCCTTATGATTAAGATAAAAAAAGGCTTAGACCTGCCCATCGCGGGCAGACCGGAGCAAGTCATTTATGACGGTCCGGCCATCACCGAAGTCGCGTTGCTTGGCGAAGAATATGTCGGCATGCGCCCCTCGATGAAAATCAAGGAAGGCGAAGCCGTCAAAAAAGGCCAAGTGTTGTTTGAAGACAAAAAGAATCCGGGCGTAGTATTTACCGCGCCGGCTTCAGGCAAAATCGCCGCGATTCACCGTGGCGAAAAGCGCGTACTTCAGTCAGTCGTGATTGCCGTTGAAGGCAACGACGAAATCGAGTTCGAACGCTACGCACCTGAAGCGTTGGCAAAATTGAGCAACGAAGAAGTGCGCCGCAACCTGATTCAATCCGGTTTGTGGACTGCGCTGCGCACCCGTCCGTTCAGCAAAATCCCTGCCGTCGATGCCGAGCCGTTCGCCATCTTCGTCAATGCAATGGACACCAATCCCCTGGCTGCCGATCCTACGGTTATCATCAAAGAAGCCGCCGAAGACTTCAAACACGGCCTGTTGGTATTGAGCCGCCTGACCGAGCGTAAAATCCATGTGTGCAAAGCAGCCGGTGCGAATGTGCCGTCTGCAAACGCTGCCAACATCGAAACACATGAATTCAGCGGCCCGCATCCTGCCGGTTTGAGCGGTACGCACATTCATTTCATCGAGCCAGTCGGCGCGAATAAAACCGTTTGGACCATCAATTATCAAGACGTGATTGCCATCGGACGTTTGTTTACCACAGGCCGTCTGAACACCGAGCGCGTGATTGCCTTGGGTGGCTCTCAAGTCAACAAACCGCGCCTTTTGCGTACCGTTTTGGGTGCAAAAGTATCGCAAATTACCGCCGGCGAATTGGTTGATGCAGACAACCGTGTGATTTCCGGCTCGGTATTGAATGGCGCGATTGCGCAAGGCGCGCACGATTACCTCGGCCGCTACCACAATCAGATTTCCGTTATCGAAGAAGGCCGCAACAAAGAGCTGTTCGGCTGGGTTGCGCCGCAGCCGGACAAATACTCCATCACGCGCACAACCCTCGGTCATTTCCTGAAAAACAAACTCTTCAAGTTCAACACAGCCGTCAACGGCGGCGACCGCGCCATGGTACCGATCGGCACTTACGAGCGCGTGATGCCGCTGGACATCCTGCCCACCTTGCTTTTGCGCGATTTAATCGTCGGCGATACCGACAGCGCGCAGGCATTGGGTTGCTTGGAATTGGACGAAGAAGACCTCGCTTTGTGCAGCTTCGTCTGCCCGGGCAAATACGAATACGGCCCGCTGTTGCGCAAGGTGCTGGAAACCATTGAGAAGGAAGGCTGATTATGGGCTTGAAACATTTTCTTGAAAAAATCGAACCGCACTTCCTGCCGGGCGGCAAACATGAAAAATGGTATGCCCTCTACGAAGCTGCGGCGACGATTTTCTACACATCCGGCGCGGTAACGCGCAAAGCGGCACACGTCCGCGACGCGCTCGACTCCAAGCGCATGATGATCTTGGTGTGGCTGGCTCTGTTCCCTGCCATGTTCTACGGCATGTACAACGTCGGCGTACAGGCATTCGGTGCGTTAACGCCCGATTTGTTGCAACAAAACATCGCCAACGACTGGCATTACGCCCTTGCCAACGCTTTGGGCATCAATATGTCGTCTGAAGCAGGCGTGTTGGGCAAAATGCTGTTCGGCGCAATTTACTTCCTGCCGATTTACGCGACCGTATTTATCGTCGGCGGTTTTTGGGAAGTTTTGTTCGCCACCGTGCGCAAACACGAAATCAACGAGGGTTTCTTCGTGACTTCGATTTTGTTCGCCTTAATCGTTCCGCCTACCCTGCCGCTGTGGCAGGCCGCCCTGGGTATTACCTTCGGCGTGGTGGTTGCAAAAGAGGTGTTCGGCGGTACGGGTAAAAACTTTATGAACCCTGCGCTGGCAGGCCGTGCCTTCTTGTTCTTTGCCTACCCTGCCAACATTACCGGCGACACCGTTTGGACGGCGGTTGACGGCTATTCCGGCGCAACCGCGCTCGCTCAATGGGCAGCACACGGTGCTGACGGCCTGCAAAATGCCGTTACCGGTAAATCCATCACTTGGATGGATGCGTTTATCGGCAACTTACCCGGTTCTATCGGCGAAGTATCTACTTTGGCGCTTTTAATCGGCGGCGCGTTTATCGTGTTTGCCCGCATCGCTTCTTGGCGCATTATTGCCGGCGTGATGATCGGTATGATTACCATGTCTTCGCTGTTTAACTTCATCGGTTCGGACACCAATCCGATGTTCAGCATGCCTTGGTATTGGCATCTGGTTGTCGGCGGCTTTGCCATCGGTATGCTGTTTATGGCGACCGACCCTGTTTCCGCTTCCTTTACCAATGTCGGCAAATGGTGGTACGGCGCGCTGATTGGTGTGATGTGCGTATTGATCCGCGTGGTCAACCCTGCTTACCCCGAAGGCATGATGTTGGCGATTCTGTTTGCCAACCTGTTTGCCCCGATTTTCGACTATTTCGTCGCACAAGCGAACATCAAACGCAGAAAGGCGCGCAGCAATGGCTAAGAAATTCGATAAAGACAGCTTCAGCGGCACGCTGATTGTGGTATTGGTTGTCAGCCTGATTTGTTCCATCATCGTTGCCGGTGCGGTCGTCGGCTTGAAACCCATCCAAGAGAAACAAAAACTCCAAGACAAACAAGGCTATATCCTGAGCGTAGCCGGTTTGATGGATAAAAACACCGACATCAGCAAAACCTTTGCCGAGCGTATCGAGCAACGCGTTGTCGATTTGGCAACCGGCGAATACGTGAAAGATGCGCCGAAAGACTTCAGCGCGCGCATCGCAGGCAAAGACCCTGCCCAAAGCATCCAAATCAAACCCGAAGACGATTTGGCAGGTATCAAGAGCCGTGCCAAATACACCGAGGTTTATCTGGTAAAAGGCGATGACGGCAAAGTCAGCCAAATCATCCTGCCTATGCATGGCAACGGTTTGTGGTCTGTTATGTACGGCTTTGTCGCCATCCAACCCGACGGCAACACCATCAACGGCATCACTTACTACGACCAAGGCGAAACCCCGGGCTTGGGCGGCGAAATCGGCAATCCGTTGTGGCAACAAAAATTCGTCGGTAAAAAACTGTTTGACGAACAAGGCAAACTCGCCCTGCATGTCGGCAAAGGCGCAAGTGCGGACAAAGAACACGGCGTAGATGCCCTCTCCGGCGCATCGCTGACATCTAAAGGCGTGCAAGGTTCGTTCGCCTACTGGTTCGGCGAAAACGGCTATATCCCCTACCTGAACAAATTGAAATCAGCAGGAGCACAATAATGGCTGACATGAAACGCTTGAAATATTTGATGTTTTCACCCTTTATCGACAACAACCCGATTGCCTTGCAGGTTTTGGGGATTTGTTCGGCTTTGGCGGTTACCACCAAGCTTCAGACGGCCATCGTGATGGGTATTTCCGTGAGTTTGGTAACCGGTTTTTCCAGCTTTTTCATTTCTTTGGTACGCAACTACATCCCCAACAGCATCCGTATTATTGTGCAAATGGCGATTGTTGCCTCTTTGGTAACGCTGGTTGACCAACTGCTTCAGGCCTTTGCCTATGAACTGTCAAAACAGCTCTCCGTATTCGTCGGCCTGATTATTACCAACTGTATCGTGATGGGCCGTGCTGAAGCATTCGCCATGAAAGAGCCGCCGCTGGAAAGCTTGGTTGACGGTATCGGCAACGGCGCAGGTTACGGCATGATGTTGATCATTATCGCAACCATCCGCGAACTGATCGGATCTGGCAAGCTCTTTGGCTACACCATTTTCCAAACCGTACAAGATGGCGGCTGGTATCAAACCAACGGCTTGTTCCTGCTCGCTCCCAGCGCGTTCTTCATCATCGGTTTCTTGGTATGGGGTCTGCGCACTTGGAAACCTGAACAGGCGGAGAAATAACACATGGAACATTACTTAAGCCTCTTTGTAAAATCCGTCTTTCTGGAAAACATGGCACTGTCCTTCTTCTTGGGGATGTGTACGTTTTTGGCGGTATCTAAAAAAGTATCTACTGCATTCGGTTTGGGCGTTGCCGTCACTTTCGTACTCGGCCTGTCTGTCCCTGCCAACCAACTCGTTTACTCGCTGCTGAAAGACGGTGCGCTGGTTGAAGGCGTGGATTTGACCTTCCTGAAATTCATCACCTTCATCGGCGTGATTGCCGCTTTGGTGCAGATCTTGGAAATGTTCTTGGACAAATTCGTCCCTGCCCTCTACAACGCATTAGGTATCTACCTGCCCCTGATTACCGTAAACTGCGCGATTTTCGGTGCCGTATCGTTTATGGCGCAACGCGAATACAACTTCGGTGAGTCCGTTGTATACGGTTTCGGCGCAGGCTTGGGCTGGCTTTTGGCTATTGTCGCTTTGGCGGGCATCACCGAAAAAATGAAATATTCGGATGTCCCTAAAGGCCTCAAAGGCTTGGGCATTACCTTTATCGCCGCCGGCCTGATGGCAATGGCGTTTATGTCGTTCTCCGGCATCCAGTTATAAGAAAGGAATCGGCATGGAGATTATTTTAGGTATCGTGATGTTTACCGTCATCGTCTTGGTTTTGGCACTGATGATTCTGTTTGCCAAATCCAAGTTGGTGAGCGAAGGCAACATCACCATCAAAGTCAATAACGAAAAAGAACTGACGATGCCTGCCGGCGGCAAACTGCTGGGTGCGCTTGCCAGCCAAGGTATTTTCGTTCCCTCCGCCTGCGGTGGCGGCGGCTCATGCGGTCAATGCCGCGTTGTCGTGAAAAGCGGCGGCGGCGACATTCTGCCGACCGAGTTGTCCCACATCAGCAAACGCGAAGCACGCGAAGGCTGCCGTCTGTCTTGTCAGGTCAACGTCAAAACCGACATGGACATCGAAGTACCGGAAGAAGTGTTCGGCGTGAAAAAATGGGAATGTACTGTCATCTCCAATGACAACAAAGCCACGTTCATTAAAGAACTCAAGCTTGCCATTCCTGAAGGCGAAGAAGTTCCTTTCCGTGCCGGCGGCTACATTCAAATTGAAGCTCCGCCGCACACCGTTGCCTACAAAGACTTCGATATTCCTAAGGAATACCACGAAGACTGGGACAAATACAATCTGTGGCAATACGTTTCCAAAGTGGACGAGCCGATTTTGCGCGCTTACTCTATGGCTTCATATCCAGAAGAGAAAGGCATCATCATGCTGAACGTGCGTATCGCCACGCCGCCTCCGCGCGTACCTGATGCGCCTCCGGGACAAATGTCGTCCTACATCTGGTCGCTCAAACCCGGCGACAAAGTAACCATCTCCGGTCCGTTCGGCGAATTCTTCGCCAAAGATACCGATGCTGAAATGGTATTCATCGGCGGCGGTGCAGGTATGGCACCGATGCGTTCCCACATTTTCGACCAGCTGAAACGTTTGAACTCCAAACGTAAGATTACTTTCTGGTATGGTGCCCGTTCTAAACGCGAGATGTTCTATGTCGAAGACTTCGACCAACTAGCGGCAGAGTACCCGAACTTCACATGGCACGTCGCCCTGTCCGACCCATTGCCTGAAGACAACTGGGACGGTTACACAGGATTCATCCACAACGTGGTTTACGAAAACCACCTGAAAAACCACGAAGCACCGGAAGACTGCGAATTCTACATGTGCGGCCCTCCAATCATGAACCAGTCCGTGATCAAAATGCTCAAAGACTTGGGCGTGGAAGACGAAAACATCCTCTTGGACGATTTCGGCGGCTAACCAACAAAAAGGAAGAAACTTCGGTTTCTTCCTTTTTTATTGCCAGGCCGTCTGAAAATCATACTTTCAGACGGCCTGAACCTTTCTTTTACGATACAATAAAGGCTTCAAAAAATAATCCGCAAATCCCTTATGCCGTTTCTTTCCAATTCGTTTTACCGTCCAATAATCGGTTGCACCGTTGCCATCTTTTCCGCATTTACACTCTCTGCCTGCCAACCTGAAAAACAACAACAAACCATCACTCTGCAAGGCGAGACCATGGGCACGACCTATACCGTCAAATACCTTTCAGACGGCCAAGACAAACTCCCCTCCCCTGCCGAAATACAAAAACGCATTGATGATGCACTTAAAGAAGTCAATCGGCAAATGTCTACCTACCAGACCGATTCTGAAATCAGCCAATTCAACCAGCTGCGTACCGTCAACCAGGCCATGCCCATTTCCCAAGACTTTGCCTATGTAACCGGTGAAGCCTTGCGTTTAAACAAACTGACGCACGGCGCACTGGACGTAACCGTCGGCCCTTTGGTCAACCTTTGGGGATTCGGCCCGCAAAAAGAAATCACGCACGAACCGACCGCACAAGAAATCCAACATGCTTCAGAAATGGTCGGTACGGACAAACTCAAACTTTCCCAAGACGGACAGCATCCCACACTTGCCAAGACCCATCCCGAAGTCTATTTGGATCTATCCTCCATTGCCAAAGGCTTTGGTGTAGATAAAACCGCCGCCGAACTTGAAAAACTCAATATCGGCAATTATTTGGTTGAAATCGGCGGCGAGTTGCATGGCAAAGGCCGCAATGCGCAAGGCAACCCTTGGCGTATCGGCATCGAGCAACCCAATATCGTTCAAGGCGGCGCCACTCAAATTACCATTCCATTGGACAATAAATCACTGGCCACGTCCGGCGACTACCGCATTTTCCATGTCGATAAGTCAGGCCGTCGCCTTTCCCATATCATCAACCCTAAAACCAAACAACCCATCAGCCACAACCTTGCTTCCATCAGCGTAGTAGCAGAAAACGCCACACTTGCAGACGGCCTTTCCACCGGATTGTTCGTCCTCGGAGAAACTGAAGCGCTTAAACTTGCCGAGCAAGAAAATCTCGCCGTTTTCCTTATCATCCGAACCCCGCAAGGCGGCTACCATACTAAAATGTCCAGCGCATTCAAGAAATTATTAAACTAACCTTCAGGAATACACACATGAAAACCCTCCTTCTGACTTTCGGCATCTTTATCATTGTCATCCTCGGCATGGCAGTCGGCTACATCTTCTCCAAACGCACCATCAAAGGCAGCTGCGGCGGCATTTCCTCTCTCGGCATGAAGAAAATGTGCGATTGCGACACGCCATGCGATACTTTGCAAAAAGAGCTGGATAAAAAACAACATTCCGATAATCAAGGCATCAAAGTCGATCATTAAGTCTTTGTTGAATGTTTATTCATAACTCAAGGCTGTTTATCCCCCATCAGGCCGTCTGAAAAACAAAAGAGCGTGAACCCTATGGATACACGCTCTTTTGTTTTACCTCTTCCAAAGCAATCCAAAAATATCTTGCACACCCGTTTAAATCAAAACCACTCCAAACCAATCATGAAACAAAAAGAAAAGCTCCTGCAAAACAGGAGCTTTTTCTTGGAAGAAACCGGATTATTTCAATTTAGTTTCTTTGTAAATAACGTGTTTACGGGCTACTGGGTCAAATTTTTTGATTTCCAGTTTGCCAGGCATAGTACGTTTGTTTTTAGTAGTTGTGTAGAAGTGACCAGTACCAGCACTGGACTCCAGTTTGATTTTATCGCGCATTGCAGTAATCCTTAATTAATGGTGTTTAAATTAAGCTTCGCCGCGAGCACGCAAATCAGCCAATACGACATCAATGCCTACTTTATCGATGGTGCGCAATGCAGCGTTAGAAACGCGCAGGCGAACCCAGCGGTTTTCACTTTCTACCCAGAAACGACGTGATTGCAAGTTAGGCAAAAAACGACGTTTGGTTTTGTTGTTGGCGTGTGATACGTTATTGCCAGACATCGGGCGCTTACCGGTCACTTTGCAAACTCGTGCCATGGTTAGTCTCCAAACTTCTAAAATAGTAAAACGCGATTTATACCACGAAATCCGCCTTCAGTTCAAGTCGTTTACTGAAAAAACGGGATTTGTGGAAATAAACCTTCTCAATATGTTGCATCTGCGAAACGGTATCTCGCAAAGCCTTAACTTTTCAATTATAACGGATTTCTTCAAAAAAATCATCTGTCGTTTGTTTGGTCGGCGAAATAAACAGGCCGTCTGAACATTTCAGACGGCCTGTTTATCGTCATGCTTTTTTCTTCAACGCCGCATTCAAAATGCAGCCGAGTATAAAACAGGCTAAAGAAGGAACAACCCACCCCAAACCGATATTGTAAAACGGCAATGCGCGCTCGATGGCGGCAGCGGTGTCGGCATCCAATCCAAACGCAGCTTTATAGGCATCGAGCAGACCGACTACAAGGGCCGCCATCATGGTGCAGAAATAGACAATACGGCCGCCGCCAAACAGTTTATCCGTCAAAGCCAGCAGAATGATGACGATAGTCAGCGGATACAACAGCATCAACATTGGAATAGAAAAATGTAAAATCGCTGACAGGCCTTTATTGGCCAACAGGATAGACACCACCGTATTCAGTATCACAAAGACTTTATAGGAAATACCCGGGCAAAGACGGTTGAAATATTCGGCGCATGAAGTAATCAAACCCACCGCAGTACTCAGACAAGCCAGCAGCACCATGACGCCAAGCAACACAATACCGGCCGTACCGAAATAATGCTGTGCGGTTTTAGACAAAACCAACGCGCCGTTTTCCTGCAAGCCGATACCGGCCACACCTGTCGCGCCCATATAGCCGATAAACAGGTAAACCACTGCCAGGCAGGAAGCCGCCAACACACCGGAAATCGTCGTGGTCTTCAGCAAATCCGCGCGGTTGTCCACGCCCATGGCGCGAACGGCATCGATGACGATAATGGCAAACACCAGCGAAGCCAGCGCGTCCATGGTGCCGTAGCCTTCCAAAATACCTTTAACCAACGGATGAGTGGCAAAATCGCCTTGCGCTGCCTGTGGCACGCCCATCGGGTTGATAGCGGCATAGCCGACCAATATTGCAATTGCCAGCAATAAAACGGGCGTAAGGATTTTACCGATACGGTCAACCAGCTTACCCGGAGAAATCGACAGCCAATAAGTCATGCCGAAAAACACCAGGCTGAATACGGCCAATGCGATGTTTTTCCAAGATTCATCGATGAAAGGAGAGATGGCGGTTTCAAAAGATACCGTTGCCGTACGCGGCATGGCAAACAAGGGGCCGATTGCCAAATAAAGCGCGGCGGCAAAAGTCACGCCGTACCAAGGCGCAACACGGGAAGCCAGCGCTTCCACATCACGCGAGCCGGAATAGCCGACGGCAATCACGCCCAGCAGTGGCAACCCCGCCCCGGTCAACAAAAAGCCGAACATTGCTGAAAGCCAGTTTTCGCCTGCCTGCTGCCCCAAATAAGCCGGGTAAATTAAGTTACCCGCGCCGAAAAACAGCGCAAACAGCATCAAACCCACCGCCCATAAAGAGGCCTTGCTGCGACTTGTCGTCGAATTCATCTTAAATTCTCTTTTTCCAAATAACCGTTATCGGCTTCATCGGTTTCATCGATTTCAAGGCCGTCTGAAAGCATTTCGGCTTCGTTTGTTTCCAAACCGTCTTTCAGGCTGATTTCGATTTCGCCATAATTTTCAGGCTGTACGATACGCACCAAGCCTTCTTTGGCCAATTCCAGCAATGCAATAAAATTGACCACCACATACGTCGCGCCCTGCTCCGGCTTAAACAAATCGCTGAATTTGCTGATGCCACTTTCGTTCAAACGGCGCAAAATCGCCGTCATCTGCGCGCGCACGGAAATGGTTTCCCGCACCACTTCATGACTGCGCGTATGCTTGGCGCGCGACAAAATACCCAACCAAGCCTGCGTCAAATCGGCAACGTACACTTCCGGCAACTTCGCTTCGACCGCAATTTCCAGCGGTAAATACGCCCAAGCGAAATCACGTCCGGCACGCGGCAATGCGTCCAAGCCCTGAGCCGCCAGTTTCATTTGTTCGTAAGCCAACAGACGACGCACCAGCTCGGCACGCGGGTCCGCCTCTTCATCCTCAACTTCTTCAGGACGCGGCAACAACAGGCGCGATTTAATTTCAATCAACATCGCCGCCATCAACAGGTATTCCGCCGCCAAATCAAACTGATATGCCTCCATTTGGGCAATATAGTGCAGATACTGCTCGGTAATCTTCACCATCGGAATATCGAGGACATCGATATTTTGCTTGCGGATAAGGTACAGCAGCAAATCCAACGGCCCTTGGAAGCTGCTCAATACCACCTTCAACGCATCGGGCGGAATAAACAAATCCTGCGGCAAATCGGTAACAGGCTGACCGAACACCCACGCAACGGTATGTTCAGACGGCGTTGCGGTAGTGGAAGAAATAAGGTGTTCTGAAGGCATGGTTAAAGGGTCTTTTTCTTTTTAAGTTTAGTAAGAAGTTTCATCAACAAAAGGCCGTCTGAAACGAGGACGATCCGTTTTTAATATAAAAATCAGCGGTTTTTACGATTGATTTGCAAAGAAACGATGGCGACGGCAAAGGTCTGAGCCAAGGCCATGCCCAACAGCGGCAGGCTGGCGAAAACTGTACCCGTCAGTACCGAGCCGATATCTCGGGACAACACAAAACCATCTCTCGCCAGCATCGCCACCATCAAAGCCGACAACAGCAAACTTTCGCAGCCGACCAAAAGCCAAATCATTTTAACCGAACGGCGTTTGCGCCATTTCATGATACCGGCGTGCAAAAGGCTGAATATCACGACGGACAGAAACGGATAAAGAAAAGTGGTGAACGGGCGGGTATAACCGCTTTGCACACACAAATAATCGCCGGGCAGCGTATTGCATTCCATCACATCGAGAAACATCGGATCGACAGCATACATCAACACGCCGAACCATACCGCATAAATCAGACTGGCGATAAAGTAGGCTTTAAAAAATCGGCTCTTACCCATTTCCTACCCCTCACTTCCGCCCTGCGATATGCTCCACCGCAGCCTGCGCACAATACAGCCCAAACGCAGCCGTTACCAGCATACTCGCCCCATAGCCCGCGCAGGACAAACCTTGCGGCGCGGCATCGGTCGAACACGCTTCGCCGGATTGCGGCGGCGTAATATTCTCGGTTGAATAAACGCAAGGCACGCGCATTTTTTCTTTGGTATCGCGGCTGAAGCCGTAGCGTTTGCGCAAGGTGTAGCGCAGGTTGGAAAGCAGCGGATCGTGGGTAACGCGGCTCAAATCGGCGGTTTGGATTAAAGCCGGATTTTTCTGTCCGCCCGCGCCGCCGCTGATAATAAACGGTTGTTTATGTTGCACGAAATACGCCGCCATCGCCGCTTTGACACGGATTTGGTCGATGGCGTCGATGACAAAGTCAAAAGGCCGTCTGAAAAGCTCGTCCAGATTGTCTTCGGTCACAAAATCTTCAATTTCCGTCACTTCGCATTGCGGATTGATTTGGGCAATGCGTTCGCGCAAAGCGGTAACCTTTGCCTTACCGAAATCATCGGTCAAGGCATGCAATTGGCGGTTGACATTGGATTCGGCAACATTGTCCAAATCAATCAGCGTTAAACGACCGATGCCGCTCCTCGCCAACGCCTCCACCGCCCACGAGCCGACGCCGCCGACGCCGACCACGCACACATGCGCGCGCGAAAAGCGCGCCAGCGCTTCGTCTCCGTAAAGTCTGGCAATGCCGCCAAAGCGGCGCGAAGAAAGAAAAGCGGCGTCCTGCATAAGTAACCTTGTGATATATCAATAAATTAATGAAAAACGCGACAGGCGATTTGGACAGACATTATACTTGAAAGCAGATGGGCTGTTGTACCTGCCCGAAAGAGTTTATAATCGTTTCACATTCAGACAAGTTCTGATTTCATATTAAACGAAAGTGCCGCTACTCGGCGCAAAAGGAGAATGAATATGTACAAACATCTGGTTGTAGCCGTTGACGGTAGCGAGACCTCCCTCAATGCATTGAAACACGCCGCCGAACTGGCAAGCCTCAACAAAGCCCAACTGACTTTGGTTCACGTTGCCAACCCTGCCGAATACATGGCTTTGGCTCCTGAATTCCTGCAACACGAAAGCTACGAAGCCGCCGCCGTTGCCCAAGGCAACGAAGTTTTGGATTTCGCAGAAAAAACAGCGCGTGAAAACGGCGTTGAAAACATCGTGAAACACCTGTTGATTGCCAACAAAGGCGCGCGCGAAATGGCGCAAGACTTGGTTGACTACGCCGACGAAAACGGCGCCGACCTGCTGGTACTCGGCACACACGGCCGCACCGGCCTGATGCACCTGCTGATGGGCAGCTTTGCCGAAACCGTAATGCGCCAAAGCCACCTGCCTCTGCTGATTATCCGCAGCAAAGCCGAAGAAGCATAATCAAGCATTGATTTAAAATAGCGAAAGGCCGTCTGAATATTTTTCAGACGGCCTTTTTTCACATGACAGCTTCAGCTTTTATTTTGCCATTTCTTTGAATACTTCGTGTGCCGCAGCAATGGTTTCGTCAATCAGCTCGGGCGTATGCGCGGCGGAAACAAAGCCGGCTTCATAAGCTGACGGGCCGAATGCGACATTGCGGTCGAGCATACCGTGGAAGAAATGTTTGAAACCGTCGATATTGGAACGCGCCATGTCGGCGTAGTTTTGCGGTGCATGGTTGGCAAAATACAGACCGAACATGCCGCCCACGCTGTCCGCCGTAAATTCAACGCCATGCGCTTTGGCCGCGTCGGCGATACCGTTGGCGAGGCGTTGGGTCAGGGCAGTCAGGTTTTCATAGAAGCCTTTGCGCTGAATGATTTCCAGCGTTTTCAAACCGGCCGCAACCGCAATCGGGTTGCCGGACAATGTACCTGCCTGATACACGCCGCCCAACGGGGAAATACATTCCATAATGTCTTTACGGCCGCCGAACGCCGCCAAAGGCATACCGCCGCCGATTACTTTGCCCATGGTGGTCAAATCGGGTTTGATGCCGTGCAAAGATTGCGCGCCGCCCAGCGCCACGCGGAAGCCGGTCATCACTTCGTCGTAAATCAACACGGCACCGTGTTTTTCGGTCAATTCGCGCAAGGCTTTGACAAAGGCTTCAGACGGCCTAACCAGATTCATATTGCCGACAAATGGCTCCAAAATCACACAGGCAATGTCATTGCCGCTTTGGGCAAAGGCTTCTTCCAGTTGGGCGATATTGTTGTACTCGAGTACCAAGGTGTGTTTAGTAAAGTCGGCAGGCACACCGGCGGAAGAAGGATTGCCAAACGTCAGCAGACCGCTGCCTGCTTTCACCAACAGGCTGTCGGAATGGCCGTGGTAGCAGCCTTCAAACTTGATGATTTTGTCGCGGCCGGTAAAACCGCGTGCCAGACGGATGGCGGTCATCGTCGCTTCCGTACCGGAGCTGACAAGGCGCAGCTGCTCGACCGACGGCATGATTTTGTCGATTTCTTCGGCAATGACAATTTCGCCTTCAGTCGGCGCACCAAACGACAAACCGCCCAATGCCGCTTCGCGCACGGCTTCAATGACTTCAGGATGGGCGTGGCCGACAATCGCAGGGCCCCAAGAGCCGACATAGTCGGTATAACGCGTGCCATTTTCGTCCCAAACATACGCGCCTTCTGCCTTTTTGATAAAGCGCGGTACGCCGCCGACGCTGCCGAATGCGCGCACAGGAGAGTTCACGCCGCCGGGAATAATGGCTTTGGCGCGGTTGAACAAGCTTTCATTACGGTTCATGGTCAATTCTTTCGTAAGAGGTCGTCTGAAAATCAAATTGATGCCATTTTAACACCAAATCCTTTTCAGACGGCCCAAGCTTCAAAATAAGAATCGGGCGCAAAATCAAAATTATTCTTTAAAAACAAACACTCTATCCACATTTTTCCTGCTTGTGCTATAATCCGCGACCTATTGAAACAATAAAAGAAAAGCATCATGTTACGCGGATTCATACTCAGCCTCGCCCTTTTGGCGTCCTCCCTCGTCCATGCACAACGCAGCCTGCCTGACGATATGGACGTGGCCGTCTTAAAGACTGTCGATTTGCCTTATCTGAAAGTCAGCAAAGGCGGTTTTTCTTGGACGCGCCTGCTGACCTTGGGCATTGTGGACGGTAATGCGGCCAAACTGCAAATCACGCGCTTCACCAAAATCCACGATGAAAATGACCGTTTCATCCCCATGGGCCGCCTGCTGAATCAAACCGGTAAAGCCGTCGCGTTCAAATACAACGAAGAGAGCCGCCTCGTCCGCGAAATCTGGATTCTGACCGACGCCGAGGCCGACAGGTTTGCCGCACACGCCAAAGCGCAAAAACAGGCGGAAGAATAACTTTCAGACGGCCCGGGTATTCACAGGCCGTCTGAACCCTTTTACAACAAGCAAGTCAATCAAAACAAACCATGAAAAAAGTATTTATCCGCACCTTCGGGTGCCAAATGAACGAGTATGACAGCGAAAAAATGCTGTCCGTCCTCGCCGAAGAACACGGCGGCATCGAGCAGGTTACCCAACCTGACGACGCCGACATCATCTTGTTCAACACCTGCTCCGTGCGCGAAAAAGCACAAGAGAAAGTCTTCTCCGACTTAGGCCGCGTCCGCCCGCTCAAAGAGAAAAACCCAAACGTAATCATCGGCGTTGCCGGCTGCGTTGCCTCTCAAGAAGGCGAAAACATCGTCAAACGCGCTCCGTATGTGGACGTGGTTTTCGGCCCGCAAACACTGCACCGCCTGCCCAAACTCATCGTCGATAAAGAAACCACCGGCCTGTCTCAAATCGACATTTCCTTCCCCGAAATCGAGAAATTCGACCACCTGCCGCCTGCGCGCGTAGAAGGCGGCTCGGCATTCATTTCCATTATGGAAGGCTGTTCCAAATACTGCTCTTACTGTGTCGTCCCTTACACCCGCGGCGAAGAATTCTCCCGCCCGCTCAACGACGTATTGACCGAGATTGCCGGTTTGGCGCAACAAGGCGTTAAAGAAATCAACCTCTTAGGCCAAAACGTCAATGCCTATCGCGGCGAGATGGAAAACGGTGAAATCTGCGACTTCGCCACCTTGTTGCGAATCGTCCACGAAATCCCGGGCATCGAACGCCTGCGCTTTACCACCAGCCATCCGCGCGAATTTACCGACGCGATTATCGAGTGCTACCGCGACCTGCCCAAGCTGGTTTCCCACCTGCACCTGCCGATTCAAAGCGGTTCCGACCGCGTATTGAGCGCGATGAAACGCGGTTACACCGCCTTGGAATACAAATCCATCATCCGCAAGCTGCGCACCATCCGTCCTGATTTGTGCCTCAGCTCCGACTTTATCGTCGGCTTCCCGGGCGAGACCGAGCGCGAGTTCGAGCAAACCTTGAAACTGGTCAAAGACATCGCCTTCGACTTGAGCTTCGTCTTTATTTACAGCCCGCGCCCCGGTACACCTGCCGCCAACCTGCACGACGACACGCCGCACGAAGAAAAAGTGCGCCGCCTCGAAGCTTTGAACGAAGTCATCGAAGCCGAAACCGCGCGCATCAACCAAACCATGGTCGGCACGGTTCAACGCTGCTTGGTCGAAGGCATCTCCAAAAAAGACCCCGACCAACTGCAAGCCCGTACCGCCAACAACCGCGTGGTCAACTTTACCGGCACACCCGACATGATCAACCAAATGATCGATTTGGAAATCACCGAAGCCTACACCTTCTCCTTGAAAGGCAAACCGGTATAAGCACACACAAACAAAGGCCGTCTGAAACTGTTCAGACGGCCTTTATCTTGGTTCGTCACGGCATTATCTGATTCATGTATTTTTATTACCCGAACAAAAGGCTTTTCAGTATAATACCGCCCGAAAATTCCCTTATCTGTTGAGAAGTTAAGGCCAAAAACCAAACTTTTTGCAGACCAATCCGACGATGCCGTCCCGCAAGCGGCTTTCCCAAAAGGAATATTTTTAAATGAGTTCTTCAAATCAAAGCGTTTTGGAACGATTGTTCAACCTGAGCGCCAATCAGACCAACGTCCGCACTGAAATCATGGCCGGTTTGACCACCTTCCTCGCCATGTGTTACATCATCATCGTCAATCCCCTGATTTTGGGTGAAACCGGCATGGATATGGGCGCAGTATTTGTGGCCACCTGTATCGCCTCCGCCATCGGCTGTTTCGTGATGGGCTTTGTCGGCAACTACCCGATCGCCCTCGCTCCGGGCATGGGTTTGAACGCCTACTTTACCTTTGCCGTCGTCAAAGGCATGGGCGTGGACTGGCGTGTGGCTTTGGGTGCCGTTTTCATTTCAGGCATCATTTTCATCCTGTTCAGCTTCTTTAAAGTGCGCGAAATGCTGGTCAACGCCCTGCCTATGGGCTTGAAAATGTCGATTGCCGCAGGTATCGGCCTCTTCTTGGCATTGATTGCACTCAAAGGCGCAGGCGTGATTGTGGCTAATCCTGCCACATTGGTCGGTTTGGGCGACATCCACCAGCCTACCGCCCTGCTGGCGATGGCAGGCTTTGTCATGGTGGTTGCACTCGGCCACTTCCGCGTCAAAGGCTCCATCATCATTACCATTCTGACGCTGACTGCCGTCTCCACCGTCTTGGGCTTGAGCGAGTTCAAAGGCGTGGTCGGCGAAGTTCCGAGCATTGCGCCGACTTTCATGCAGATGGACTTCAAAGGCTTGTTCACCGTCAGCATGGTCAGCGTGATTTTTGTATTCTTCCTGGTTGACCTGTTTGACTCTACCGGCACATTGGTCGGCGTTTCCCACCGCGCAGGCCTGTTGCAAGACGGCAAACTGCCACGTTTGAAACGCGCCCTGCTTGCCGACTCAACCGCCATCGTTGCAGGCGCCGCCTTGGGTACTTCTTCTACCACCCCTTACGTTGAAAGCGCGGCAGGCGTTTCTGCCGGCGGCCGCACCGGCCTGACTGCCGTTACCGTCGGCGTCCTGATGCTGGCCTGCCTGATTTTCTCCCCGCTGGTTCAAAGCATTCCTGCATTCGCTACCGCTCCCGCCCTGCTCTATGTTGGCGCGCAAATGTTGCGCAGCGCGCGCGAAATCGATTGGGACGACATGACCGAAGCCGCACCGGCATTCCTGACCATCGTCTTTATGCCGTTTACCTATTCGATTGCCGACGGTATTGCGTTTGGCTTTATCAGCTACGCACTCATCAAACTCTTGTGCAACCGCACCCAAGACGTACCGCCTATGGTATGGATTGTTGCCGTATTGTGGGCATTGAAATTCTGGTTCTTGGGTTAAACTGTTCAAAAGAATAGGCCGTCTGAAAACCTTTCAGACGGCCTGTTTTATTTTACCCAGCGTTTAAAGCTGTCGGTAAAAGGTTATTTTTTCACTTTTTTAGCGACTGGTTTAGCGGCAGCTTTCGCGCCTTTGTCCAATGCGCAGAAGCGGGTAGCGATTTGGTCAACCACTTCTTGTTTGCCGTTTACTTCGGTAGTACCGCGGATAGTCAACATGTTGCCGTCAACTTTGTCCACGTTGGCTGCAGTAGCTGCTTCAGCAATCCAAGCAACGTTGCCACCCCAGAATGCATTTACATCTTTGCTGCTGTCGGTGATACGGAACAGGTTTTCAGTGACTTGGCCTTTGTATTTTACTTGGGCAGCAACAACTTCGTTGCCTTTGAAGCCGTACATGACGCTCAGAGGCTCTTTGCCGTCTTTACCGCATTTGTAGTGAACTTCTTTAGTACCGTCGATAGAGTCCACTTTCAAAGTATTAGGTACTGGAGCTTGAGCTTGTTGAGCCTGAGCTTGAGTTTGTTGTTGCGCAGTAGGCGCAGCTTTAGCTTCAGGTTTGGCTTTAGAACCGCTGCTACATGCAGTCAGGGCAACAGCCGCCAAAACGGCAGGAACGATTAATTTAACATTCATATTCATAATTGACTCCCAAATGGTTTCAATAAAAAACCGGCAAACGCCGGCTGACATTTACACATTAACAGAGATATTCCGTCTTGTCTTTATCTCAGACGGCATTTTTTAGGAAAAGTTCAAATAAATATTTTTATTTTATAAAATCAAGAAATTATAAATATGAAATCATGTAAATTCAGGTTTGGGAATTTTTAAGATGAATACTATTGTCAATAAATCGGGTTTTGACAATAGTAAAATAACATTGAAAAACGCATAGAAACGACGAAAAGTCTGGGCAATTGATTTTACACACTCTGCCTCTTGAGTTTCTGAGCGTTTCAGACGGCCTTAGAACACAAACAGTAAATGCAATAAAAAAACGCAATCTGAAACAGATTGCGTTTTTTTGAAAACTGGCACGCCCACGGGGAATCGAACCCCGGTTACCGCCGTGAAAGGGCGATGTCCTAACCGCTAGACGATGGGCGCATATAAATCTTGTGGCGCACCCGGAGCGATTCGAACGCCCGACCCTCTGGTTCGTAGCCAGATACTCTATCCAACTGAGCTACGGGTGCATCCTCATCACTTCGCAAGTGCGTTGTGAATCAAGAAGACCGAATAATATAGGCTTTACTGAAACCTGTCTACTCTTTTCGCAGATATTTTTTATATTTTTAATTAAATGATTGAAATTAAACAATATAAAATTAACGTAAAATCCCTACTCCTGACAAATCCCGCGCCATTTTGGCGGCGGAGTTATCGGTCATGCCGCCGACAAAATCCAAAATCTTCATATAGGCCTGATACAGACTGTCTTCAGGAAGAATCGGATTGTGCTTTTTCAATAATTCCAACGCCAAAGACTGGCGTGTTGCCAGCTGTTTTTCAGCAATCAGGGCATAAGCGGCAGGGACGAGCAAATCCAAGATAGAGCCTAAGCATGGGAACGTGGCGATTTCGGTCAAGAGCTTGGTGTGATGGCGGAAAATCCGTGTTTGCGCCAATTCTTTTGCTTTTGCCAAAGTATTTTGCACTTGCGGGCTACACAAAGCCAGCAAATCTTTGCCTTTGAATGTTCCGTCCAGTAAATCAGACTGATGCAGCATAAAGGTTTGTGCGACATCATCAATCGCCTTGCCGATCGCAATGCCGCGCAACATGGCGCAACGCTGACGGCTAGAGCTGGCGTGCCACGCGCTTTCGGCAAAGGTCAGCTCGGACAAAATACTTTCTACTTCCGTATCCGTGAGCAAATCCAATTCAACGGCATCTTCCAAGTCCAGCAAGGCATAGCAAATATCGTCGGCGGCCTCCATCAAATAAGACAAAGGATGGCGCGCCCAGCTATCTACTCCCGCGGAAACCAGCCCCAATTCGTCGGCAACTTGACGGATAAACGGCAACTCGGTTTGATAAATATTGAATTTCTTTCTGCCGTTTGGATGTTGCGTTGTCCACGGATACTTCAGCAATGCGCCGATGGCTGCCGCAGTCAGGCGCATTCCGCCCGCCTCGGGATACATTTCAAGACTGGCGACGATACGCAGGCTATGCGCATTGCCTTCATAAGTTTGAATATCGTTGCGTTCCGCTTCGTTTAATGTGTTCAGATAAATTTGATGTTCAGGCCGTCTGAACCAATCGCGCAAAGCATCTTCGCCAGTATGGCCAAACGGCGGATTGCCCAAATCATGCGCCAAACAGGCAACCTGCACCACGGCACCAATATCGCTGGGCGTATTACCCTGCGGCAGAAAACCGCCGTTGTGCAACATCACGCCCACGCGGTTGCCCAAGCTCCTGCCCACGCTGGCAACTTCAACGCTGTGCGTCAAGCGGTTGTGCGTCAAGTCATGTTGCGCCAGCGGATGCACTTGCGTTTTTCGGCCAAGGCGGCGGAAGGCTCCGGAAAAAACAACCCGGTCGTAATCGATGTGAAAATCTGTACGCAAGGCATCGGCACCTTCCTGAGTCGAAGGGGTAACGGTCGGCACAATTTCGCCGTTTTTGGGACGGAAGCGTTGGGTGGACAATAAGTTTTGCCAATTCATTCGGGTATTCATAAGCGTTTCCTAAAATGAAGCAAAGGCCGTCTGAAACATATTCAGACGGCCTTATGTTTATTTACCGCGCATCAATTCAAAGAAATCGTCATTGTTTTTGGAGTCTTTGAGTTTGCCCACCAAAAACTCGGTCGCTTCGATTTCGTCCATCGGATGGAGGAATTTACGCAAGAGCCACATACGTTGCAACTGATCGTTCGGCACCAGCAATTCTTCGCGGCGCGTACCGGATTTATTGATGCTGATGGCCGGGAACAGGCGTTTTTCTGCCATACGGCGGTCAAGGTGCAATTCCATATTGCCCGTGCCTTTGAACTCTTCGTAAATCACGTCGTCCATGCGGCTGCCGGTTTCAACAAGCGCTGTCGCAATAATGGTAAGCGAACCGCCTTCTTCCACATTACGCGCGGCACCGAAGAAGCGTTTCGGACGGTGCAAAGCGTTGGCATCGACACCGCCGGTCAGAATTTTGCCCGAAGTCGGCACGACGGTATTGTAGGCACGCGCCAAACGGGTAATCGAATCCAGCAGGATGACCACGTCTTTTTTGTGTTCAACCATGCGTTTGGCTTTTTCAATCACCATCTCGGCCACTTGTACATGGCGTTGCGCCGGTTCGTCAAACGTAGAGGAAACGACTTCGCCGCGTACAGAACGGCTCATTTCGGTTACTTCTTCCGGACGCTCGTCAATCAACAGGACAATCAGCTCGACATCGGGATAATTGGCGGTAATGGCGTGGGCAATGTTTTGCAACATCACGGTTTTACCGGTTTTAGGCGGCGCAACCAACAATGCACGTTGGCCTTTACCGATCGGGGAAACCAAGTCGATGGCGCGGCCGGTCAGATTCTCTTCAGCTTTGATGTCGCGCTCGAGTTTGAATTGTTCGGTTGGGAATAAAGGCGTGAGGTTTTCAAAAAGAATTTTGTGTTTGCAGACTTCGGGCGGATCGCCGTTGATGGTGTCGAGGCGGACAAGCGCGAAATAGCGCTCGTTGTCTTTCGGCACGCGCACGCTGCCTTCGATGGTGTCGCCGGTGTGCAGATTGAAGCGGCGGATTTGCGTGGGAGAAACATAAATATCGTCAGGGCCGGCAAGATAAGAAGTATCTGCGCTGCGCAGGAAACCGAAGCCGTCGGGCAGGATTTCAAGTGTGCCCGAACAGGTAAAGCTGACATTCTGCTTCATCATCTGGCGGACGATGGCAAAAACGAGGTCTTGTTTGCGGAAACGGTTGGCGTTTTCAATGCCATGTTCTTCTGCCATTTCCAAGAGTTTGGAAATGTGGAGGGTTTGGAGTTCTGAAACGTGCATAGTATTGATATATTTTGGATGGTATCAGAGAGATGGCACAAAGGCCGTCTGAAAGTATGAAATCGTGCCGCAGGATACGGTAGATTTTTGAGAAAGTTGAATTTTAGGCAGTTGGAGGCAGGGTGTCAAATTTTTAAATCGAACGCTGAGCCGAGACCATAATCTTACCTTGCAATAAGATTATGGCCGGCAACAGCTTGGCAATCACAACCCCATCGCCCAAAATCCGAGTATTTACCCAACTTCAGACGGCCCTCTGCCCGTACCGCATCAGCGTCATGCCGCCGACCGCCGCCGCGCAGCCCGCAACCAGCGAAATATGCAGCGGTTCGCCCAAAACCCAAGCCGAAGACAGCATACCGAAAATCGGCACGAGCGTAATATACGCTGCCGCGCTGCCTGCACCCAAAGTCTTTACGCCTTCGAAATACCACGCGTAGGCCAATACCGTCGCGCCGATGACCAGCCACGCCAATGCCGTCCAACCGCGTGCATCCATCGCCGCCATTGCCTCAAAAGGCAATCCGTCCGTCCACAACGCCACCACTGACAACATCAGCGCGCCGATGAACGACGTTGCCGTCGTTACCGTCAGCGCATCTATCCCGCGCAAAACCGCGCGACCGATTAAGGTATAAGCCGCCCAACAGACCACGCAGCCGAAAATCAGCCACTCCCCCGCCTTGATGCCACCCGACAATACCGTCAACGGCTGCCCTTGCGTTACCACCATAATGGCACCGCCGACCGCCAGCAGCATACCCGCCAAAATCTTCGCATTTAAACGCTCGCCGAAAAACCAAGTTGCCAACAGTAGCGTCAACACGGGATTCACCGCCACAACCACCGCCGCCTTGCCTGCCGGCATAGTCTGCAAACCCAGCATAAAAAACACCGCATAGCCGCACACGCCGACGGAAGCAGCCGCCGTCAAACCCAGCCATTGCCGCGCCGACAAAGCCGCCAAAGTCGTGAACCTGCTACGCGCAAACAACCAGCCCAACAACAAAACCGAAGCCAAGACAAACCGAACCGCCCCGCCCGTCAGCGGCGGCAGCGACTGCCCCAGCACCCGCCCCATCGGCCAGGACGCGCCCCACAACACCGCCATTCCCAGCAGTTTCAAATGTACAGAATAACGTTCCATCTCATCCCTTTATCGACAAAGGCCGTCTGAAAACCGGATTTCAAGTTTTCAGACGGCCTTCAATTTAGCGACTGCAAACAGATTACTTAGGCTGCCAAGAATCTTTCAGCGTTACCGTTCGGTTAAACACCGGCGTGTCTTTGCTGTGGTCTTTGCGGTCGGTGACGAAATAGCCGATGCGCTCAAACTGCCAACGGCTCTCTGCCGGCAAATCTTTTGCGACAGGCTCGGCGTAGGCGGTGATTTCCTTGATGGATTCAGGGTTGAGGAAATCGGTAAACGGCAGGTAGTTGCCGTCTTCGCCGCGCACGGCATCGGGACGTTCGACGGTAAAGAGGCGGTCGTACAGACGGACTTTGATTTCGGCGGCGTGTTCGGCAGACACCCAGTGAATCACGCCTTTGACTTTGCGGCCTTCGGGATTTTTGCCCAAGGTATCGTGGTCGATGCTGCATTTGAGTTCAACCACATTGCCTGCTTCGTCTTTTACTACTTCATCGCACTTGATGACATAGCCGTGGCGCAAGCGCACTTCACCGCCGGGAATCAGGCGTTTGAAGCCTTTGGGCGGATTTTCGGCAAAGTCGTCGGCTTCGATGTAGATGGTTTGGGAAACAGGCACTTCGCGATCGCCCATTTCTTCGTGGTTCGGATGGAACGTGGCACGGCGGCTTTGGGTTTTGCCGGCTTCAAAGTTGGTCAGGGTGACTTTGAGCGGGTTCAAAACCGCCATCAGGCGCGGTGCGGAGTTTTCCAGCTCTTCACGAATCGCGCCTTCCAACACGCTCATATCGACGATGTTTTCAGATTTGGAAATACCGGCGCGTTTGGCAAACAAGCGCAGGCCTTCCGGCGTGTAGCCGCGGCGGCGCATACCGGAAATGGTCGGCATACGCGGATCATCCCAGCCGGCAACGTGGCCGTCTGAAACCAGTTGGTTCAGCTTGCGTTTGGACGTGATGGAATACAGAAGCTCCAAACGGGAAAACTCGTATTGGCGCGGACGCGTGGCGTGCGGCGCAGGAATGTTGTCCAACACCCAGTCGTACAGTGGACGGTGTGCTTCAAATTCGAGTGTACACAAGGAATGCGTGATGCCTTCGATGGCATCGGAAATGCAATGCGTGTAATCGTACATCGGGTAGATGCACCATTTGTCGCCGGTGTTGTGGTGATGGGCGCGGCGGATGCGGTAGATGACGGGGTCGCGCATATTAATGTTGCCTGATGCCATGTCAATTTTCAGGCGCAGGGTTTTGCTGCCGTCGGGGAATTCGCCGTTTTTCATGCGCGTAAACAGGTCGAGGTTTTCTTCGACGCTGCGGTCGCGATAAGGGCTGTTTTTGCCCGCTTCAGTCAGCGTGCCGCGGTATTCGCGCATTTCTTCGGGCGTCAAATCATCGACATAGGCCTTGCCGTCTTTGATTAAACCGACGGCGTAGTCATACAGCTGGTCGAAATAGTTGGAAGCGAAACGCGGTTCGCCCGCCCAATGGAAACCAAGCCACTCAACGTCTTCTTTGATGGCGTTGACGTATTCGTCGTTTTCTTTTTCGGGGTTGGTGTCATCGAAACGCAGGTTGCACAAGCCGTCATAAATATAAGCCAAACCGAAGTTTAAGCAGATGGATTTGGCGTGACCGATGTGCAGGTAGCCGTTGGGTTCGGGCGGGAAGCGGGTTTGAATGGCTTCGTGTTTGCCGCTTTTTAGGTCTTCTTCGATGATAGTGCGGATAAAGTGGTTGTCCGCGAATTGGTCTTTATTGAGCATGGTCGGGAGCTATCTGAAAATATTATGTCGTACCGATTTTACCTGAAAACAGGACGGCTTTACAGTAAATACAAGTCACAGAGGTCGTCCGAAAACCATTTCAGACGACCTCTGCATGGGTAATTATGAATCTGATGGAAGATTGGAATGGTTGGAAGTATTGTCTTCCATACGTTTGGGTGCCATTGATGAATCGATCAACTTGACCAGCAGATTAATCAACAGAACGATACCTAAAATAATCAAAAGTGCGATTGGGTAAAAAATCCAAAGCAAACCGGCATTGCCGATAAAAGACCAGCTCATAGACGCCCAAAATGCTTGAAGCGAGGATTTTTCCAAAGAGAGCAGCTTGGTGCGGGCTGCGGTGGCGATAATGGAAGCAATCAGCGAGATGCCATAGAATAAAGGCAACACAAACCACAAATCACCTGAACCGTGCCGAATGTAAGCGAGCTCATCGAGCACCTCTATCATATACCAAACCCAAACGATGGCTGTCGCCCACAAGCTGCCCGCCAACGTAGCGGGACGCAAACGCCGGTAAAACAGAGCATAAACCAGATTCGCCGAGACAAGCATCAACATACCGGCAATCAATGTGCTGTCAAAACCTTCAGGACCTACCAGATAGAACCATATCGAAGTAGTGATGATAATAACGATACTGCCTGCCAATGAAAGGCCGGCAAATTTTTTTTCGCTAATACGGGGAAAATTCATCTTTACTGCTTTTCAAAACTGTTCTCCTGAATCAAAGAACATTTATGGACGGATGATTGGATTTCAGACGGCCTACTCATCAAATAACAGCCATCTGAAAATGCCTCCCCATTGTACCCGAATTTCATTAATTTTTTATAACAACCGAACTCAAAGCGGCATAAGTTCGGCAACCTGCCACGCCACGCCGCGCTCATTTAGGGTTTTCTGCATGGCGGCGGATGGTGTGCGGTCGGTAAATAGCTTATCAAATGCGCCGATATCGCCCAGTCTGACCAGGGCATTGCTGTTAAACTTGCTGTGATCGACGCCGAGATAGCGCACGCGGGCATTGTTCACCATCGCCTGCATGACGCTGACTTCCTTGTAATCGTCATCCAAAAGCGAGCCGTCGTTTTCTATGCCGTGGGTACTCATGATGGCATAGTCGACTTTGAATTGGTTGATGAAATCGACGGTCGCCACGCCCGTAATGCCGCCATCCAAGGGGCGGACCACGCCGGAAGCGATGATAACCGTGTAGTCGGTACGCGCCGCGGTGATGGAGGCGGCGTAAATGTTGTTGGTGATAATCCGCAGGTTTTTACGCTGTCTAACCAACTCGGCAGCGACGGCTTCCATGGTTGTGCCGATGCTGATAAAGAGCGAGGCATTGTCGGGAATGGTGGAAGCAATCAGCCTGGCAATGGCGTTTTTTTCCTGTTGCTGATGGTTGCGCCGCTCCTGCCCTGCCGTTACGACTGAAACGTCGCCCAAAGACGCGCCGCCGTGATAGCGTTTGAGTTGTCCGGTTTCGCTCAATTCCTGCACATCGCGGCGTATGGTTTGCGGCGTCACATCCAAATTCGCTGCCAGCTCTTCCACCGTCATGAAGTTATGTTCGCGGATAAGGGTGAGGATATGTTCGTGTCTTTGGATTTTGGGTTTCATGGCGTTTTGCTTTGCAGGGATAAACCAATGGCCGTCTGAATATTTCAGACGGCCTTTTTATTGTCAAACCGATTACATTTCGAGTTTCTGTTCCAAGCGTTCGATGCACGCGCTCAAGTGGCGGCGCATGACTTTGGTCACACGGTTGCGCTTGCCTGCCAACAACAAATCGAGGATTTCTCGGTGTTCATGGTGCGAATTTGAATCGATGTTGCGCTTTTCTTTGCGAAGCGGATCGGAAACAGCCACAATCAATGAAGAACGTGCACACAAGGTATTCATGATTTCAAACAGGACATCGTTGTCCAGCAGCCGCGCCAATTCGACATGGAAGGCATTGGACAGGCGGTTCCAACCCACGCGGTCGCCGCTTTCGGAGGCTGCGCCCTCTTGCTCAATCATAGAGTAAAGCGGTTTCAAACGCGTTTCCAAATCAGGCATATCGATGAGGACGCTCAGAATCATGCTTTCCATTTCGATACGCGTGTTGAACACGTCTTTCATTTCTTTCAAGTCCGGCACATGGACAAATGCGCCGCGATTGGGCTGCAAATCGACGATTTTGTCGTGTGCCAAAAGCGATAATGCGCCACGCACGGTATTGCGCGAGCAAACCATTTGTCGGCAAAGCTCGGACTCGGTCAGTTTTTTACCCGGCAGCAGCAGATGGTCGGTAATCCCGTCCAAAATCAATGCGTACACGCGGAAGAGCTCGGAATCGTGACGCTCTTCCAAAATAAGCGATGAAGTTGCAGGCGCAACGTTGGTATTATTTTCGTAATCCATAATGTTTCCCCAGTATTTGTGTTGAGGCGCAATGGCTTGCAGACCTGCATATTTCAGGGTTGGTTAAAATATAATTAAAAATTGTTGACAATGTTAAACGAAACTTGCACAATGAGGTCAACAAGCCAAGTTATAAAGGCTGATAGAGAGAGAGAAAAAGGAATAAAAAGCAAGCAGATATATTCATGTTAATGCGTGAATATATCTGCTTTTTTGTGGGCAGCCGTTTCACGCTCCGGCTTTTTCCTTGAAAACCGCCCTATTCTGCTTCGACAATTTCGAAGCTGTGGCTCATTTTTGCCGCTTTGCCCAGCATAATCGATGCGGAGCAATATTTTTCGGCAGACATCTGTACGGCGCGTTCAATCGCGCTTTCTTGCAAATCCCGACCATACACTTTGAAATGGATATGGATTTCGGTAAACACGCGCGGCGCGGTGTCGGCGCGTTTGGCAGTCACTTCGGCACGGCAGTCGGTAATTCTTTGGCGTTGTTTCTCGGCAATCATCACCACATCGATGCTGGAGCAGCCTGCTACACCCAACAACAGCATTTCCATCGGGCTGGGGCCGCGTTTGACTTCGCCTTCAGCCGCCGCGCCTTCCATTACGACGCTGTGTCCGTTTGCCGTTGTACCGACGAAGCACATTCCGTCTATCCATTTTGAGGTAACTTGCATGGTGTCTTTTTTATCCGTAAAAGCATTAATCCGATATTGTAAACAATTCCTAGTAATAAACCTAGTCAGGCCGTCTGAAAAATACAATCAATTACAATCGGGCCGAACGCGTTATTCGTCCCGATACGCCCAATGGTTGACTGGCCCGTGCCCTGCCCCGATGCCCAAAGGATGGGAAATGGCGGCGGCAATATAGTTTTTTGCCGTTTGAACCGCCTCGGGCACGCTAAACCCTTTTGCCAGCTCGGCAGCAATGCAGGCCGAAAACGTGCAGCCTGTGCCATGCGTATGCGGCGTTGGGAAACGTTTGCTGTTCAGCTCGATGGTTTCGTTTGGCGTAAACAGCCAGTCGGTGCAATATTCGCTTTGACTGTCGGCAAGATGGCCGCCTTTAATCACCACATTTTTCACACCCCAATCCTGAAGAATTTTAGCGGCGCGTTCCGCATCTTGGCGGTTTTCAATATTAATACCCGTCAAGGCCTGCGCTTCGGGCAGATTGGGGGTCAATACGTCCGTATGCGGCAGCAGCAGGCGTTTCATGGCTTCGACGGCTGAATTTTCCAACAACGGCGCGCCGCCTTTGGCAATCATGACCGGGTCCAACACGCGTTTGCCGAAATCGCATTCGGCGGTTTGTTCCGCTACGCATTCGATGATTTCCGCCGTACCCAGCATGCCGATTTTATAGGCGCGGATTTGAAAATCCTCCTGAATCGCGGCAATCTGCGCGGCAATCATGTCGGTCGGTATCGGATGCACCGCCGATACGCCCAAAGTATTTTGTGCAGTAACCGCGGTCAGTACGCTGGTACCGAACACGCCACGCATTTGAAATGTCTTCAAATCCGCCTGTATGCCTGCGCCGCCGCCGGAATCGGAACCGGCAATCGTCAGCGTTTGAATAAAAAGTTCGTCCATCGTGTCCTCCTTGTTTTTCAGACGGCCTTTTGCTTATCGTTGTTGAAAGCCGTTTTGGTTTTATCCGCAAACAAAGGCATGCGCCGTCTATCTTTCCGAAAGCCTTATTTGTTGTTTTACCCAAAACAAACGTACGTTCTCGGGCGGAATATCTTAACAAACAAAAGGCCGTCTGAAAACTATTTTCATTTTCAGACGGCCTGTTCAATGTTAAACCTATTCAGGCTTAATCTTCGTATGCGTCAATCGGCAAGCAGGAGCAAACCAGATTGCGGTCGCCATAGACCTCATCCAAACGTTTCACGCTCGGCCAGAATTTGTTTTCACGCACGAACGGCAGCGGGAAGACGGCTTCTTCGCGGGAATACGGATGCGCCCATTCACCGGTTACGTCGGCGGCGGTGTGCGGGGCGTTGACCAGCGGATTGTCGTCTTTCGGCCATTCGCCGCGCTCGACTTTCAGCACTTCCTGTTTGATTTGTTTCAGGGCAGCGATGAAGCGGTCGAGTTCGGCTTTGCTTTCGCTCTCGGTCGGCTCGATCATCAGCGTGCCGGCAACGGGGAAGGAAACCGTCGGCGCGTGGAAACCGTAGTCCATCAGGCGTTTGGCAATGTCGGTTTCTGTGATGCCGCTTTCGGCTTTGAGCGGACGCAAATCAACGATACATTCATGTGCGACGCGGCCGTTTTTGCCTGCATACAGAATCGGATAATCTTCGCTCAGGCGTTTGGCGACGTAGTTGGCATTGAGCAATGCCCAGCGCGTTGCCTGTTCCATGCCTTGTTTGCCCATCATGGTCAGGTACATCCAAGTAATCGGCAGGATGGACGCAGAACCGAAGGCCGCAGCAGCAACGGCGGTTTGGTCGGCACTGGCGCTGTGGGTGTCGGTCAAGGCGTGTCCCGGTGCAAACGGAGCGAGGTGGGCTTTCAAACCGATAGGGCCGACGCCCGGGCCGCCGCCGCCGTGAGGGATACAGAAGGTTTTGTGCAGGTTCATGTGCAACACGTCCGCACCGACCTCCGCAGGCTGCATGATGCCGATTTGGGCGTTGAGGTTGGCGCCGTCCATGTAAACCTGTCCGCCGTTTTCATGGATGATGCGGCAGATGTCGCGGATGCCTTCTTCGTACACGCCGTGGGTGGACGGGTAGGTAATCATGATGGCGGACAAAGCGTCGCGGTGTTGCTCGGCTTTGGCTTTCAAATCGTCGATGTTGACGTTGCCGTGTTCGTCGGTATCAACGACGACGACTTTCAAACCCAGCATGGCGGCAGTGGCGGGGTTGGTGCCGTGGGCGGATTTGGGAATCAGGCAGATGTTGCGGTGTCCCTCGCCGTTGGCTTCTTGATAGCGGCGGATGGAGAGCATGCCGCTGTATTCACCCTGCGCGCCGGAGTTGGGCTGGAAGGAAATTGCGTCAAAGCCGGTGATGGCTTTCAGGCTGTTTTCCATGTCGGTCAAGAGTTCGCGGTAGCCTGCGGCTTGGTCTTTGGGGGCGTAGGGGTGGATGTCGGTGAACTCTGCCCAAGTAATCGGCAACATTTCTGCAGTCGCATTGAGCTTCATGGTGCAGCTACCGAGCGAAATCATGCTGCGGTTCATCGCCAAATCGCGGTCTTCGAGTTTTTTCAGGTAGCGCAACATTTCGTGTTCGGTGTGGTAACGGTTGAACACGGGATGTTGCAGAATGTCGTCCTGACGCAGCAACTCGGCGTTCAGACGGCCTTTGACGTCATCGGCAAATGTAGCCGTATCCTTGCCGGTAAACGCGCGGTACAAATCGGTTAAATCTTCGCGTGTCGAAGTTTCATGGAATGCAGCCGCAACTTGAGTATCGTTGACGCGGCGCAGGTTGTAACCCGACTTCAAAGCAGCGGCAAACACTTGGTCTGCTTTCTCTTTGCTGCCGAAATCAACGGTAACGGTATCGAAGAAGACTTTGTGAACCACATTCAGGCCGTCTGAAACCAGCGCATCGGCAAAGGCAGAAGCCAGCGCGTGAATACGGTTGGCGATGCGTTTCACGCCTTCGGGGCCGTGGTAAACGGCGTACATGCCGGCCAAGTTCGCCAGCAATGCTTGTGCGGTACAAATATTGGATGTCGCTTTTTCGCGGCGGATGTGTTGCTCGCGGGTGGACAAAGCCATGCGCAAGGCAGGTTTGCCCGATGCGTCTTTGGATACGCCGATGATGCGGCCCGGGGCGGAACGTTTGAACTCGTCTTTAAACGCAAAATAAGCAGCGTGCGGCCCGCCGAAGCCCATCGGTACGCCGAAGCGTTGGGTGTTGCCCAAAGCAATATCCGCGCCCAATTCGGCAGGCGATTTCAGCAAAACCAAGCTCATGATGTCGGCGGCAACGGCAACGATTGTGCCTTTGGCTTTCAGACGGCCGATAACGTCCTGCAAGTCTTGCACGTCGCCGTCTTTGCCGACGTATTGGAACAGCGCGCCAAAGTATTCGCCTTCATCCGCTTGGGCAAAATCGCCGACCACCAGCTCAAAGCCGAAATATTTGGCGCGGGTTTTCATCACGTCCAACGTCTGCGGATAAACGCGCTCGTCCACAAAGAAACGCTCGGATTTCACCTTGCCCACGCGATGCGCCATCGCCATCGCTTCGGCGGCGGCGGTCGCCTCGTCCAACAAAGACGCGCCTGCCACAGGGAAACCGGTCAAATCGATACACACTTGTTGGAAGTTCAGCAACGCTTCCAAACGACCCTGCGCGATTTCCGCCTGATACGGCGTGTAGGCGGTGTACCAGCCCGGATTTTCCAACACGTTGCGCAAAATCACGTTCGGCACGCGGGTCGGGTAATAGCCCAAACCGATATAGGACTTGTTGATCACGTTTTTCGACGCAATGCCTTTCAATTTCGCCAATGCGTCCGCCTCGGTCAAGGCTTCGGGCAAATCGAGTTCGGACGGCATACGGATGCTTTGCGGCACGGTGTTGCCGACAAAATCGTCCATGCTCTTCTCGCCGAGCGCTTCCAAAAGCGCAGCCTCGTCGCCAAAGCTCAAATGGCGCGCGGCAAATTCGTTCGGGTTGAATAATTCAGATAGTTTCATTTCTACTCCTTTTTTGTTATCGGTATCAAAACCGCTTTTTCTTTCAGATGTTGTTTCAGACGGCCTCCGCCCACTTCGGACGACATGCCAATATTTCCCTATAAACCGGACAGCTTTCCGCATGCGCGCCGGGCAGGTAGCCGGTACTCATCAGAAATTCGCCGACGATTTCGCCGCCGACAAATTTGAAATGTTTTTTAAACAGCTTCACCCATTCAGCCTTGTCGAGCGGATGGTGTGCATCCAGCCAGTTTTTGAATGAGCCGTATTCTTGCTGTATTTGTTTGATTTGTCGCGCGTTATAAATGGCTGCATTAATTTTCAGGCGATTGCGGACGATGCCTGTATCGGCAAGCAGCCGCTCAATATCGGCTTCGTCAAATGCGGCGACCGTCTCGATGTCGAAACCTTTAAATGCCGTCTGAAATGCCTGCTGCTTCTTCAGCATCAGCGTCCAACTCAATCCTGCCTGATTGATTTCCAACACCAGCCGCTCAAACAATTCATTGTCGTCCTCAATCGGAAAACCGTATTGCGTGTTGTGATAATGTTGGTTGGGGTTGTCCGTATCGTTGGGTAGCGTGGCGACAAATTCGCAGTAATTCATGTTTATTGAGGAAAAATTGAAACAAAGGCCGTCTGAAAGTATTTTTCAGACGACCTAAGACCTGCACCATCAAACAGGCGTAAAACCTGTTTGGATGTTTGCAAAAATCAAGCTACTTCGCCTGCGTATTGTTCGGCAGTCAACAGACCGTCGTAATCGGCAGGGTTGGCAGGTTTGATTTTGAAGAACCAGCCTGCGCCGTAAGGGTCGCTGTTGGCAGTTTCCGGCGCGCTGGGCAAATCTTCGTTGACGGCAACGACTTCGCCTGCAATCGGCGCGTATACGTCGGACGCTGCTTTCACAGACTCAACCACACCGGCTTGCTCTTCGGCAGCCAGGTTTGCACCGACTTCGGGCAGCTCGACGAACACGATGTCGCCCAACAGCTCTTGCGCGTGGTGGGTAATACCGACAGTGATGGTACCGTCTTCTTCAAGGCGCAGCCATTCGTGGCTGGCAACGTATTTCAGTTCGGCTGGGATGTTGCTCATGGTTTGATTCTCCATTGATAGGGGTTATTTTCAGACGGCCTCTGCACAGCTTAGCGTGCGCAGATACCTCGTGCGATTAATTCTTCTAAGCGTCCGTAATGGACGGCAATCATATTGTTTTTATCTTGTTCCAATTTTTGTTTTTGGGCGGAAGGAAGTTTAGGGGATGCAGAATAATCCAAATATGCTTCGTTTATCTTGCGCTTGTTACTTGCCATTATGCCGCTTGCGCGGAATACAACGATTCCTTGTTTGGAATTCATATTGTCTGCAATGGCAACCTTCAGGCCTTTGCTGCGGTAATCTGCACAAATGCCTGTAACAGCCGATACTTTATCCACTTCAACTGTTCCCGCATAACGGCTGAACGCAAACAGGGTAAATGATTTCGCTTGCGACAACGATTTCAGGTCGGAAGCACGGCTTCTACCCTTGTTATCTTGCACGGCAATACTCAAATCATCATTCATGCGGATAATATCAAGAGCATATTCCCCGTCTATCGTTACCTCGCCGACAATCTTTCCATTGCCACCAACGGTTTTCATAAATGTTGCAGTACGGGATTTTCCTTCTGTATCGAAAAACATCAATCCGCGCTCGCCGGCAGACGAAGCGCAAGCCGATAACATAAATACCAACAATAAATTGCAGAAGGTTGCTTTCATAGGAAATAACAATTCCTTAAAACCTGCTTTCAGACGGCCCTTAATAAATAAAGGCCGTCTGAAACGATATTAATCAAACTGTTTTTGACCGTTGCGCACAAACGGCAGCTTCAGTACGCGCACATCGACTTCTTTGCCGCGAATCAGCACTTTGGCGGTATCGCCGTCAAAATCTTTCGGCACGCGAGCGATGGCGATGGATTGTTTCAGGCTGGGCGAGAATACGCCGCTGGTGGTTTCGCCTTTACCTTTGTCGGTCAACACTTCCATATGCGCGCGCAGGATGCCGCCTTTGTCGAGCAGCAAACCGACTTGTTTGACGGCAACACCTTTTTCTTTCAATGCCAGCAAGGCGGCTTTGCCGACGAAGTCGCGGTTTTCGTCTTTCAAATCGACCGTCCAACCCATGCCTGCTTCGAGCGGGCTGGTGTCGTCGTCCATATCGTTGCCGTAGAGGTTCATGCCGGCTTCCATGCGCAGGGTGTCGCGTGCGCCGAGACCGCAGGGCTGTACGCCTGCTGCTTGCAGGGCTTTGAAGAATGCGACGGCTTCGGTGCCGGGCAGGATGACTTCGACGCCGTCTTCGCCGGTGTAACCGGTGCGGGCGACAAACCAATCGTTGCCCAAATCCGCGCCTTGGAATGGTTTCAGGTTGTGGACGACATCCGCCCATTCGGGTTTGACGGTCAGGAGTTTTTCAATGGCTTTAGGGCCTTGCACGGCAAGCATACCGAGGTCGTAACGAGGGTTGAAGGCGACGCCGAATTCTTGTCCGACTTTGTGGAACTGGGCGGTGTCTTTCTCGCGGGTCGCGCCGTTGGATACGATGCGGTATTGGGTTTCGGCTTCGTTGGTGCGGTAAACGATCAAGTCGTCAATCACACCACCGTTGTCGTTGAGCAGCGCGGAATAAAGGGCTTTGCCGACGAAGGCAAGTTTGGCAACGTCGTTGGCAATCAGTTTGCGGAAAAAGGCTTTGGCGTTCGCTCCGGCGACATCGGTAACGAGCATGTGGGATACGTCGAACATACCTGCGTCGGTGCGCACAGCTTCGTGTTCGGCGATTTGCGAACCATAATGGATGGGCAGCTCCCAGCCGGCAAAATCGACCAGCTTCGCGCCTGCATCTTGATGGGCTTGGTGAAACGGGGTGGTTTTCAGGGCAGTCATTCTCAGCTTCTCCGGATTTATTGTTCAGATGCCGTCCGCACATAAACAGCGCGGAAGACCCTATCTGTCCTTGAACCTGAGATTTTCGGCATACCCGCTTGATGGCAAACCAGTCTGCTCACTGCTTTGCGCGGTTGTCTGAATGGTGGTTCAGACGGCCTTCTCCCCTTCGGTGGACGTTATTCAAACGCCGCTCTCCAGATTGTTTGTTTCAATGTGCAGTCCCTGATACCTGAGCGATTTAAGGGTGTCTGCGCCTTCGGTGGCTACATGTAGTTGTGTGTAGCTCTCTCCTGCACATGCTCCGATTATGGCTTGAATCGGCGGTTTGGGCAAGTGGCCGACGAATATTTATGATGTGAATATTCATCTTTTTATCAAAACGGCCGACCGCAAACCTTTGCGAAATTGCCGGATATGCGGCAAACATTTTTGCAAAAGTCTCAGGCCGTCTGAAGCCCTTATCCGTTTTTCCTATATAATTCTGTTTTTTCGATTTATCCGCGCCCACTATGAACCGCCTCAAACGCATCAAAACCATCCTCTGCACGCTCTACCGCTACCGCCTCGCCGAGCTGATTGCCTCGCTGGTCCGTCCGGGTTGGGCGCGGACTTTTCTCAATATGCTGCCGCAGTCGTCCAAGTTCAAACACGAGACGCCTGCCGTACGCCTGCGTTTGGCTTTGGAAAGCCTGGGGCCGATTTTCATCAAATTCGGACAGGTATTGTCCACGCGCCCCGACTTGATTCCGCATGATTACGCGGTCGAACTGGCCAGGTTGCAAGACAAAGTGCCGCCGTTTGACGCGCAGCTTTCACGCTCGCAAATCGAAAAATCACTGGGGCAATCCATCGAAACGCTGTACGCGGAATTTGAAACCGAACCTGTCGCCAGCGCGTCCATCGCCCAAGTACACAAAGCCCGCCTGCATTCGGGCGAACAGGTCGCAGTGAAAGTTTTGCGCCCTAACCTTTTGCCCGTTATCGAACAGGATTTGTCGCTGATGCGCTTTGGTGCAGGCTGGGTGGAGCGTTTGTTTTCAGACGGCAAGCGTTTGAAGCCGCGCGAAGTGGTGGCCGAATTTGACAAATACCTGCACGACGAATTGGACTTGATGCGCGAAGCCGCCAATGCCAGCCAGCTCGGTCGCAACTTCCAAAACAGCGATATGCTGATTGTGCCGAAGGTATTTTACGACTACTGCACCAGCGACGTACTGACCATCGAATGGATGGACGGCACGCCAGTATCGGACATCGCCAAACTCAAAGCCGACGGCATCGATTTGCATAAACTTGCCGATTACGGCGTGGAAATCTTCTTCACGCAAGTTTTCCGCGACGGTTTTTTCCACGCGGATATGCACCCCGGCAATATTTTGGTCGCCGCCGACAACCGCTACATCGCCCTCGATTTCGGCATCGTCGGCACGCTGACCGACTACGACAAACGCTATCTCGCCATCAACTTCCTCGCCTTTTTCAACCGCGATTACCACCGCGTCGCCACCGCCCACATCGAATCGGGCTGGGTACCTGCCGACACGCGTGCGGAAGAATTGGAAGCTGCCGTCCGTGCCGTGTGCGAGCCGGTGTTCAACAAACCGATTTCGCAAATTTCCTTCGGCTTGGTGCTGATGCGCCTGTTTGAAGTCAGCCGCCGCTTCAATGTCGAAATCCAGCCGCAGCTTGTGTTGCTGCAAAAAACGCTGCTCAACATCGAAGGATTGGGCCGCCAGCTTGATCCCGATTTGGATTTGTGGAAAACCGCCAAACCGTTTTTGGTGAAATGGATGAACGAACAGGTCGGCCCCAAAGCCCTTTGGCGCAACCTCAAAAACGAAGCCCCCGACTGGGCGCAAATCATCCCTTCCCTGCCGCGCAAAATCAATGCGTTGGTTGATGAAAACCGCCAACAGGAAATGCGCGATGCCTATGTGCATTTGGTCAAAGTGCAACAACGCCAAAGCCTGTGGCTGGGTATGATTGCGGTTGTGTTGCTGCTGATTTTGCTGTTTAAATAAACCGCAATACAGCTTTAAACGACATATAAAAGGCCGTCTGAAATCTGATTTTCAGACGGCCTTTTATATGCCTATCTATTCTTTTTTCTCGTGCTGAACATGTCCGCTTTCGGCTTCGATATGCCGTCTGAAGCGCAAACCTGCGGCATGGTAAAACGGATGCGGCGAGAATTGGCGCGAGACTTGCGAAGCGAAGATGCACGTCAGCAGCATCCAAAACAGCAAATTCTGTCCGCCCGTCATTTCCATTACCACTACGGCGGCGGTCAACGGCGATTGGGTCGCGGCGGCAAGGAATGCGGCCATGCAGAGCAAAACCGCGACATTGGACGCGTCGCCCAGTTGCGCGAAAGAGGCTATGTGTTCGCCTATCATCGCGCCGATGGTTAACGACGGCGTAAAGATACCGCCGGGAATGCCTGCCCAATAGCTGAACACGGTTGCCGCCCATTTTGCGGCGGCCAAGCCGATTGGTGCTTCATACGCACCTTTGAGTGCGGCTGCGGCTTCGTGATAGCCCGTGCCATAGGTTTTGCCTTGATAAAACGTACCGAGCAGCGCCAGCAAAATGCCCATTACAAAGGCAACCACCAACAAATGACGGCGGATGAAACTGCGCCAGCGCACCGGTGCGAATGCCGCCGCGCCGCGATACAAAAAGCTGCCGAACAATCCGCCTGCCACGCCGCAGACGATGCCCGACACTGCGGCCCACATCAGCATGTTTGGCAGCTCATGCCCTTGAAACCCTGAAAAATACGGGTTGTTGCCCTGTATCGCCACTTGAATGAAACCGGCCGCCAACACGCCCATCAGGATTTGGCGCTCCCAACGCAAAATCACGCCGCGCCCCAATTCTTCGATGGCAAACACCACGCCGGCCAAAGGCGCGTTAAACGCCGCCGCCAAACCGCCGGCCGCGCCTGCGGCAATCAAATCGTTTTCCTGCATGCCCCTAAACGCCAGCCCGTGCTTTTTACACCACGCGCCCCAAGCGTTCATGACCGCCGCACCCACTTGTACAGACGGCCCTTCCCTACCGATCGACGCCCCCAAAATCATGCCTAAAAACGTCAGCGGAATCTTAAAAAAGGTTTCGCCCAGACGAATCAGACGGGTTTTCTGCGCGCCATACGGCAAAGACAACGAAGCGATGACCTGCGGAATTCCGCTGCCGGAAGTGTACGGCGCAAATTTGCGCGTAAACCACGCCAAAAGTGGCAAGCCCAGCGGCAAGGCCACCCATGCAAACCACGGATATTTCCCTACCAACAAGGCATTCCATTCCAAAGCCAAATCCGCCAAACGCGCAAACAGCAAAGCCGTCAGGGCAACCAGCGCCGAGCCTGCCAGCAAAAACAGAAAAGCCATGCTTTTTTTCGACAGGCGTTTGGTTTGGCGGATTTTGTGGGCGAGGCGCGCCGCCCAAGTCTGTGGAAATTTCATAATAGGCACGCAGTCAATGTATTCAGACGGCCTTGATGCTTTTCTCAAAGGCCGTCTGAACACAAGGATAAAGGTTTTTAAGAACGGTAATCCGCGTTAATCGACACATACTCGTGCGACAAATCGCAGGTATAAACAACCGCCTCCGTATCGCCGCGTTGCAAATCGATGCGGACGGTGATTTCCGGACGGTTCATCACTGCTTGTCCTGCTTCTTCGGTATAGCTTTCCGCACGGCCGCCGTTTTCGGCCACCAACACGTCATCCAGCCACATTTTCAAAGCATCGACGTCCAAGTCTTCAATACCGGCATAGCCGACGGCTGCCAACAGACGACCCAAGTTCGGGTCGGAGGCAAAGAACGCGGTTTTCACCAAAGGCGAATGGGCGACGGCATAAGCCACCTTGCGCGCTTCTTCGCGGGTTTTCGCGTTTTGCACTTCAATCGTGATGAACTTGGTCGCGCCCTCGCCATCACGGACAATCGCCTGCGCCAGTTCCAGAGCCAGCGAACCGAGCAAGGCTTTGAGCTGCGCATAGCGCGGATCGGCGGTATTGTCGATTTCGCTCTGACCGCAACGGCCTGTCGCCATAATCACGAAGCTGTCGTTGGTGCTGGTATCGCCGTCCACGGTAATCGTATTGAAACTTTCGTCTGCGATTTCTTGCGTCATCAGCTGTAAAATCGGCTGGGACACTTTGGCATCGGTGGCGATAAACGACAACATGGTCGCCATGTTCGGATGAATCATGCCCGAACCTTTGGCGATGCCGGTGGCGCGGACTGTGTGTTTTTCGCCGACCAAGCCTTGGCGCGAAGCGGCTTTCGGTACAGTATCCGTCGTCATGATGGCACGCGCCGCGTCCGACCAGAATGCAGGGCGCACTTGCGGCAAAGCGGCCACGATTTTATCCACAGGCAGCGGCTCCAAAATCACGCCGGTCGAAAACGGCATCACCTGATTGGATTGGCAGCCGACCTGTTCCGCCACAGCCGCACACACTTTAATCGCATCCAGACGGCCTTGTGCGCCGGTACCCGCATTAGCATTGCCCGTATTGACGACCAAGGCACACACGCCGTCTTGGTCAAACAGGTGCGACTTGGCGATATGCACCGGCGCGGCGCAGAAACGGTTTTGCGTAAACACCGCGCCCACCGTATGTCCGCCGCCCAACACCATCAGCGTCAAATCGTCGCGGTTTTGTTGCTTGATGCCGGCACGACCCGTAAACAGACGGATGCCGTCGATTTCCAACAATTCGTCTGCACGTTTTTCAGTCAAATTTACAGCCATATCATTTTCTCCTGTTTTACACTGTTTTCAGACGGCCTAAACGCTATACGCCCAATAAGGGAATCAAAATAGGCACCAATACCGCCGTCAATACGCCGTTGAGCGTCAAACCCAAACCGGCATAGGCGGCCATACGGCGGCCGTATTCCAAAGACGCCGCAATCCCCATCGCATGGGAAGCCGTCCCTAAAGACATTCCCACTGAAGAAGGCATGTACAACGCCCCTTTCAACACTTTATATCCGGCCATCTGTCCAAAAAGTCCGGCGATAATCACCGTTGCCGCCGTAATCGCCGGAATACCGCCGACCGATGCCGTGATTTCAATCGCAATCGGGTTGGTTACCGATTTGGAAGCCAACGACAAAACCACATCGCGCGACGCGCCCAGCCATTTGGCGAAATACACGCCCGTAACAATGCCCGTCACGCTGCCCGCCAACTGCGACAACACCACCGGCAACCACTGGCTGCGGATACGGTTCCAATTTCGATAAAGCGGCACGGCCAGCAATACGACCGCCGGTTTCAACCAAAAATCGATAAACTGCGCCGCATCGTGATACAGCTCGTAATCGATGGCAAATACCTTCAAATACCCCATCAACACCAGCGTGCTGATCAATACCGGATTGCACAAAACGTTTCCCGTGCGCACCCGAATCCGCACCGCCAAAGCATACACGGCCAAAGTCAGAAACAGCATAAGCACGGGCATACGCAACAAATTGTCGATATCGCCCATCACATCAGCCTCCTGACCCACTCATGTACTTTGCCCGTGACCAACAACACGCACACCGTACTGCCGATTGTGGCCGTCAAAATCGAAAACCAGTCGTTTGCAATCACATCCAAATAGCTGATGACGGCTACGCAAGGCGGCACTAAAAACAAAGTCAGGTTCGCCATCAAAATGTCCGCCAGCTCTTCCACCCAAGACAATTTGACCCAGCCGGCCTGAAGCGCGGCAAACAGCAAAGCCATGCCGACAATACTGCCCGGCAGCTTCAACCCCAAAATCCAAACGGCCGCCTCGCCCAAAGTCAGGCAACCCAATACCACCAATAAGGCACGAATAATATTCATTAAGCCGGTTTCTCCCTATCTTTTTCAGACGGCCTCAAAAAATTTATTAATCATTGAATCATATCGTGCCACAGGCCGTCTGAAAAGGGAAGAAACGCCTTCTTTCAAGTTTAATGAAAGATAAGCATGATTGCTCCGGCGGATTGGCTTCGGAGCATTGAAACCTTTGCCCTGCTTTTGTCTTTAACGGCCGCCGCAAACCGGACATTCGGGATTGCGCCTCACCCCGTATTGCCGCCATTGTCCGCTCAATGCGTTGTAGGTGGAAAGTTTGCCGTGCGACGGCGTGCCGATACCGAGCAGCACTTTGAGCGCTTCGGCGGCTTGGGTCGTTCCGATAACGCCGACCAAGGGCGAAAAAACGCCGAACAATGCACAAGCGCCGTCGTCGGCTTGTTCGCCGTCAAACAGGCAGGCATAACAAGGCGTATCGGGAAGGTCGGGGCGGTACACGGCGATTTGTCCGTCAAAGCGGACGGCCGCGGCGGAAACCAAAGGCGTGCGCGTGGCAACGGCGGCGCGGTTGACCGCCTGGCGCGTGGGATAGTTGTCGGAACAATCAAGGATGATGTCGGCGTCGTTTGCCAATTCGACCAGCTTGGCCTCATCGAGAAATTCGGCAATGGCGGCAATGTGTGTTTGGCTGCTGATCTGTTTCAGACGGCCTTGCATCACCAAAGCTTTGTTTTTGCCGATGTCGGCTTCGGTAAACGCGATTTGGCGTTGAAGGTTGGTCTCGTCGACGGTATCGGCATCGGCAATCGTCAGGCGGCCGATCCCGGCGGCGGCAAGATACGGCAAGGCCGCCGCACCCAGCCCGCCGCAACCGACAACGAGCGCATGGGCGGCCAAAAGTTTTTCTTGGCCTTCGATACCGATTTCATCCAGCAGGATATGGCGGCTGAACCGCAAAAGTTGTTGATCGTTCATCATAACAATAAGGCCGTCTGAAACCGAATATTCAGACGGCCTGAGTGATTTAGAAATTGATATTTTCGTAGGCGTTGTCAAACAGGAAAGGACGGCCTTCACTGCTGGTTTCGGATTCAAGGCGGATGCCGCTGAGCATCATATTGCGGTCAACGTCTTTCATCATGTCGTAAACGCTCAAAAGTGCCAGATTAAGGCCGGTCAGGGCTTCGGTGGCAATGCTGCCGTTGCTGTGCGCTTGGACGGTCAATGTGGCTTTCAGGCAGGCCAGCTCGACGTTAATATCGAAATCAACCTGCACGCCGATGATGCGGCCGGGCAGGTGCAGCGGAATCAGGTTGCCGCTTTGTTTGATGTTTTGAATGGCGGCAACGCGGGCGATGGTCAGGATGCTTGCCTTTTCGGTTGCATTCTCTATCAACACCCGTACCGCCTGCTGGCTCATGTTGATGGTGCCGACGGCGACTGCGGTGTGTTGCTCAGGAAAATCGGGCTGGTTGGGGAATTCGATCATGGGGTTCTCGCCTCTGTTTTGACAGTCAATATTTTACGGCATTTTACAGACACCGGCCACGCGGCGGATACGGACGGCTGTTTTCCGGTTTGAAATGTATCGGACGGCAGCATTGGCAGTTTACAAAAATTTGCTATACAATGGATTCGGGACAAACCCAAATTAACATTTAAATAAGAGAAAAATCATGCAACTGCATATCTTAAACAATCCCAAAGATGCCGCTTTGGCAGCGGATGCGGAATTTTTAAAACAGTCTCTGTTCAATCTGCTGCATGAGGAAGCATCGCCTTTGGTGGTCGAAACCGTTAAGTTGTTATCGACTTCAGACGACAGCGCCGCCTTGATTGAGAAGGTGTTGCCGCAACTGGACGAACAGCAAACCCACGATTTAACCCTGGCCTGCGGCCTGTTCGCACAAATTCTGAACATCGCCGAAGACGTGCACCACGAACGCCGCCGCCAAATCCACGAAGATGCAGGACACAACAGCGCCGAAGGCAGCCTGACGGAAACCGTGCGCAAGCTCAAAGCCGGAAAAGTCAACGGCAAAGCGGTGCAACAACAACTGGACAACACGGTCGTTACCGCCGTTTTGACCGCGCACCCGACCGAGGTACAACGCCAAACCGTCTTGAGCTTCAACCGCCGCATCCGCGCGCTGCTGCCGCAACGCGAACGCTGCACTAATCCTGATGCACTGGCTCAATTGCGCCGCGAAATCGACACAGTCCTTTTGGGCTTGTGGCAGACCAGCGAAACGCGCCGCCACAAACTTAGCGTCAACGACGAGATCAACAACGGTGTATCCATCTTCCCAATGAGCTTCTTTGAAGCCCTGCCCAAACTCTACCGCACAATGGAACGCGATTTTCAGACGGCCTATCCCGGCGTCCGCGTTCCGAATATCCTTAAAATCGGCGGCTGGATCGGCGGCGACCGCGACGGCAACCCGTTCGTTTCTGCCGAAACCTTGCGTTTTGCGTTCAGACGGCATGCCGACGCAGTGTTCCGCTTCTATCGCGGCGAACTCGACAAACTTTACCGCGAGCTGCCGCTCTCCATCCGCCGCGTCAAAGTCAACGACGATGTAATGGCACTTTCCGCCCAGTCTCCCGATGAAGAAATCGCCCGCACCGAAGAGCCCTACCGCCGCGCCATCGCCTACATCATGGCCCGCGCCATGGGCAAAGCGCGCTCACTCGGCTTGGGCATGGGCTGCAAATTCGGCTTCCTCGAACCTTATGCTTCGGTTGAAGAATTCCTCAACGACCTGAAAAAACTGCAACGCTCGCTCTACGAAAACGGCAGCCAACTGCTGGCAGAAGGCCGTCTGGCCGACATTATCCGCAGCGTGTCCGTGTTCGGTTTCCACATGATGCCGCTCGACCTGCGCCAACACGCAGGCAAACACGCCGATGTGGTTGCCGAGCTTTTCCAACACGCAGGCTTGGAAGACTACAACAGCCTGAACGAAGAGCAAAAACAAGCCGCCCTGTTGCGCGAATTGAGCCATCAACGCCCGTTGTACAGCCCGTTCATCACATACAGCGACCATACCCGCCACGAACTGGCGATTTTCAACGAAGCGCGCAAAATCAAAGACGAATTCGGCGAAGATGCCGTGACGCAAAGCATTATTTCCAACTGCGAACAACCCAGCGACCTGCTCGCCTTGGCATTGCTGCTGAAAGAAAGCGGCCTGTTGACGGTTGAAAACGGCAAACCGCGCAGCCGCATCAATATCGTGCCTCTGTTTGAAACCATCGAAGCGCTCGAAAACGCCTGCCCGGTCATGGAAACCATGTTCCGCCTCGACTGGTATGACGCCCTGCTCGAAAGCCGCGGCAACATCCAAGAAATCATGCTCGGCTACTCCGACTCCAACAAAGACGGCGGCTACGTTACCAGCTCATGGTGTCTGTATCAGGCCGAATTGGGCTTGGTCGAACTCTTCAAAAAATACAATGTCCGCATGCGCCTGTTCCACGGCCGCGGCGGCAGCGTAGGCCGCGGCGGCGGCCCGTCTTACCAAGCCATTTTGGCGCAACCCGCGGGCAGCGTTGCCGGACAAATCCGCATTACTGAGCAAGGCGAAGTCATTACCGCCAAATACGCCGACCCGGGCAATGCCCAACGCAACTTGGAAACCTTGGTCGCCGCGACTTTGGAAGCCAGTATCCTGCCGGATAAAAAAGACCCTGATGCCAAACTGATGCAGGATTTGTCGGACGTATCGTTCAAATACTACCGCGAACTGATTACCCACCCCGACTTCATCGACTACTTCCTGCAAACCAGCCCGATTCAGGAAATCGCCACCCTCAACCTCGGCAGCCGTCCCGCCAGCCGCAAAACCTTGGCGCGGATTCAGGACTTGCGCGCGATTCCGTGGGTATTCTCCTGGATGCAAAACCGCCTCATGCTGCCGGCTTGGTACGGTTTCGGCAGCGCAGTGGAAACCTTGTGCGAAGGCAAACCCGAAACCCTCGCCGCCCTGCGCGAACACGCCCAAAACAACCCGTTCTTCCAAGCCATGCTCTCCAATATGGAACAAGTCATGGCGAAAACCGACATCACCTTGGCGGAAAACTATGCCGGCTTGAGCGAATCGCCCGATAAAGCAAAAGTCATCTTCGGCATGATCAAGGAAGAATACCAACGCAGCCGCAAAGCACTGCTCGACCTGCTGCAAACCGAAGAGCTTCTGCGCGACAACCGCAGCCTCGCCCGTTCGCTTGCCTTGAGGATTCCATACCTGAACGCCCTCAACGGCCTGCAAGTCGCCATGCTCAAACGCCTACGCAAAGAGCCCGACAATCCGCACGCCCTGCTGATGGTTCACCTGACCATCAACGGCGTGGCGCAAGGTTTGCGTAATACCGGTTAAGGCAGCACGGAAAAAAGGCCGTCTGAAACAGTTTTCAGACGGCCTTTTTATGATGAACATACACCAGCATTGCAGCTGTTTTGAGTGCCTCCACAATATGCTATAATCCGCCGTTAAACTTTTAACTTTTCAGGAAAAACCATGAGCTTGAAATGCGGCATCGTCGGTTTGCCCAACGTCGGCAAATCCACCCTCTTTAACGCGCTGACCCAATCGGGTATCGAAGCGGCAAACTATCCTTTCTGTACCATCGAACCCAACGTCGGCATCGTTGAAGTCCCCGATCCGCGTATGGCCGAATTGGCAAAAATCGTCAATCCGCAAAAAATGCAGCCTGCCATCGTCGAATTCGTCGATATCGCCGGTTTGGTTGCAGGCGCGAGCAAAGGCGAAGGTTTGGGCAACCAGTTCCTCGCCAACATCCGCGAGACTGACGCGATTGTTAACGTTGTGCGCTGCTTTGACGACGACAACATCGTTCACGTTGCAGGCAAAGTCGATCCGATTGCCGACATCGAAACCATCGGTACCGAGTTGGCACTGGCCGACTTGGCCAGCGTCGAAAAAGCCATCGTCCGCGAAGAAAAACGCGCCCGCTCAGGCGACAAAGACGCGCAAAAACTGGTCGATCTGTGCAAAAAACTGCTGCCGCATCTGGATGAAGGCAAACCCGTCCGCTCCTTCGGTTTGGACGCAGAAGAACTCGCCATGCTCAAACCGCTGTTCCTGCTGACCGCCAAACCTGCCATGTACGTCGGCAACGTTTCCGAAGACGGTTTTGAAAACAATCCGCACCTCGACCGCCTGAAAGAATTGGCTGAAAAAGAAAACGCCCCTGTCGTCGCTGTCTGCGCCGCGATGGAAAGCGAAATCGCCGAATTGGAAGACGACGAAAAAGCCGAATTCCTCGCCGAAATGGGTTTGGAAGAACCGGGCCTGAACCGCCTAATCCGCGCCGGCTACGACCTCTTGGGCCTGCAAACCTACTTCACCGCCGGCGTCAAAGAAGTCCGTGCCTGGACCATCCACAAAGGCGACACTGCCCCGCAAGCCGCCGGCGTCATCCACACCGACTTCGAACGCGGCTTCATCCGCGCCCAAGTCATTTCCTACGACGACTTTGTCTCGCTCGGCGGCGAAGCCAAAGCCAAAGAAGCCGGCAAAATGCGTGTGGAAGGCAAAGAATACGTCGTACAAGACGGCGATGTGATGCACTTCCTGTTTAACGTATAAACCCGGTAAAACGCTTTTTCAGACGGCCTTTTCTAAGATTAAGGCCGTCTGAATTTATTTTCAGACGGCCTCACGTCTTGAAATATCAACAAAACAAGACATTATCTCCATAATAAATACGGGCATGGCCCGTAATTTTTCTCTCTTAAAATCTCCCATCTCTTACCGACGCCTTACCTAAAAATAGCGCAAGTTTACATCATCAATAACAATATCATTGATATGACAATAAAAAATCAAACAATACCACATCGTATTGATTCATTATAAAAACAACATATTAAATATTATGTTGAAACTATCAACTTTATTCCTACTCTAATCCATTACTATTCAAACGCATATCATCAGCAATCATTCTAAGAAGGCAAACAAACTGCCCTGTTCCGACAAACGATGGCCGACCTCCGAAATACTGCCATTCTCGGCAGGAATCACTTTTCAGACGACGCCATTAATATAAAATTTATTAAAATCAAAATATTATGAGCAAAGTTTTATCTTACCGCCCAGATATTGATACATTGCGTGCCGTTGCTGTTCTATCCGTTGTCGTTTTCCATATTGAAAAAAACTGGCTGCCTGGCGGCTTTCTTGGTGTTGATATCTTTTTTGTCATTTCCGGCTTTCTGATCACGATGATTATCCATCGTGAAATGAGCAGCGAGATTTTCTCGTTCAAAAAGTTTTACATCCGCCGTATCAAGCGGATACTGCCCGCATTTTTTACCGTATTGACGGTAACGCTGATATGCGGCTTTCTTTTATTCACCAAAGATGATTTTTCCCTTTTATGGAGGACCGCCCTGTCCACCTTGGGGTTCATCTCCAATATCTTTTTTGCAAAGGGTCAGGGCTATTTCGATCCCATACAAGAAGAAAAACCTTTGCTTCACATTTGGTCTTTATCGGTTGAAGAGCAATATTATTTCGTCTTTCCGATATTGCTGTTATTGGTTGTCCGCAAAAGTTGGCGCACTCAGTTTGCCTTCCTTATCACGCTATGCGTATTCAGCATTTTGGCTTCTTTTATGCCGACTGCACTGGATAAATATTACCTGCCCCATCTGCGCGCCTGCGAAATGCTGATCGGCTCGTTGATGGCCGTGTGGATGCAATATCGGCAACAACAAGGGCTGGATAGCGGCAAACCATATGCGGCGGCAGGCGCATTACTTTCCGTCTGCGTACTGTTTGCCTGCCTGTTTGCCTATACGGAAAAAACCGCCTATTTCCCGGGGCCTGCCGCCATCATTCCTTGTTTGGCCGCCGCCGCATTCATTTATTTCAATCAATTTGAACACCGGCTGAAAAAATTCTTCCAATGGAAGATTACTGTCGGCATAGGCTTGATTTCCTATTCGCTGTATCTGTGGCATTGGCCTGTATTGGCTTTTATGAGATACATCGGTTCAAACAATCTGCCTTCATATTCGACTGCGGCCGCGATTGTCTTAATGTTCACACTCTCCCTGCTTTCTTATTATTTTGTCGAAAAGCCGTTTAAAAACTGGAAAGGCTCTTTTGCCCAATCTGTGACATGGGTTTATGCCGTCCCCATGCTTGTTTTGGCCATTACGCCTTTTCTTGCCATGAAGCTCCAGTTTATGGAGCAATACGACCGTATGGGATTGGCGCGTTCCTACACTTCTTGTCACAACAATACCGACAAACAGTGTGTTTGGGGCGATACCGACAAACAGCCGGAATTACTGATTCTAGGCGATTCGCATGCCGACCAATATAAAACGTTTTTTGATACCGTCGGCAAAAAAGAAAAATGGTCGGCAGCGATGGTTTCTGCGGACAGTTGTGCCTATGTAGAAGATTATGCCGCCCCCATATTCAAAAAAAACGCCTCCTGTCGTGCCGTTTATGAGTATGCCAAAGAGCATCTGCCCCAATACTCAAAAGTGCTTTTAGCCATGCGCTGGGGCAGCCAAATGCCTGAAAACAGCCATTCCCTTGCTTACGATGCCGATTTTTTCAAAAAATTCGACCTCATGTTGCAAAAACTTTCTTCGGAAAAACAAGCGGTTTACCTGATGATAGACAACCCTAATCTGTCATACAACGGCTTACGCGCCTATATCCTGTCTTACCGCATACCGGGATTTAGTCAGAATCTTGCCATTGATGAAACAGTCACTTCAAAAGGAAATGAACGCATCAAAGAATTGGCGGAAAAATATGCTAATGTGCACATTATCGATGCCACTGCCTATATTCCGGAGAACTTTAAAATCAACGGATTGCCGGTTTATTCCGATAGAGACCACATCAACCCTTACGGCGGCAGAGAACTGGCCAAGCGTTTTTCTGAAAAACACACGCTTCTTCAGTAAGCCATAGCCATTCATCCGATGAAATTTGTTACAATTAGCAGTTTGTAAAACTGCTAATTTTTTTGGAAGATATCAATGAGCGTCATCAAAGACCTACAATCGCGCGGCCTTATCGCGCAAACTACCGACATCGAAGCCTTAGACGCTTTGCTAAACGAACAAAAAATTTCCCTCTATTGCGGTTTTGACCCGACAGCCGACAGCCTACATATCGGCCACTTGCTGCCTGTATTGGCATTGCGCCGTTTTCAACAAGCCGGCCATACACCGATTGCTTTGGTGGGCGGCGCAACCGGTATGATCGGCGACCCAAGCTTTAAAGCGACAGAACGCAGCTTGAATTCTGCCGAAACCGTTGCCGGCTGGGTAGAAAGCATCCGCAACCAATTGACCCCTTTCTTGAGCTTTGAAGGCGATAACGCGGCCATTATGGCCAATAACGCCGACTGGTTCGGCAGCATGAACTGCCTCGACTTCCTGCGCGACATCGGCAAGCATTTCTCCGTCAACGCCATGCTGAACAAAGAATCCGTCAAACAGCGTATCGAGCGCGACGATGTGGGCATTTCCTTTACCGAGTTCGCCTACTCCCTGCTGCAAGGCTACGACTTTGCCGAGTTGAACAAACGTCATGGTGCAGTTTTGGAAATCGGCGGTTCCGACCAATGGGGCAACATTACCGCCGGTATCGACTTGACCCGCCGTCTGCACCAAAAACAAGTATTCGGCCTGACCCTGCCTCTAGTAACCAAATCAGACGGCACCAAATTCGGTAAAACCGAAGGCGGCGCGGTATGGTTGAACGCGAAGAAAACTTCGCCGTATCAGTTCTACCAATTCTGGCTGAAAGTGGCCGACGCCGATGTGTATAAATTCCTGAAATACTTCACCTTCCTGTCTATCGAAGAAATCGATGCCATCGAAGCGAAAGACAAAGCCAGCGGCACCAAACCAGAAGCGCAACGCATTCTCGCCGAAGAAATGACCCGTCTGATTCACGGCGAAGAGGCCCTTGCCGCCGCCCAACGCATTTCAGAAAGCCTATTTGCCGAAGACCAAAGCCATCTCACCGAAAGCGACTTCGAGCAGCTGGCACTCGACGGCCTGCCGACTTTTGAAGTTTCCGAGAGCCTCAATGTGGTAGAGACTTTGGTAAAAACCGGTTTGGCGTCTTCCAACAAAGAAGCGCGCGGCTTTGTAAACAGCAAAGCGGTTTTGCTTAACGGCAAACCTGCTGAAGCCAACAATCCGAACCATGCCGCTGAAAAACCTGACGATGCCTATATGCTGACCAACGAACACAAACGTTTCGGCAAATACACCATCGTCCGCCGCGGCAAACGCAACCACGCTTTGTTGGTTTGGAAATAATCTTTAAACATTAAACGCATCGTTTAAAATAATCATGCCGTCTGAAATCAGCTACACTTTTTTCAGACGGCATTTTCTATTGATGATATTCAGTTTTCCCAAAAAGAAAGGGCAGGTATTAGACCTGCCCTTCTATTAAATAATCTAATTTTTTAAGCAACTTTTATCGCGCGATTACTGCAAACGCTCATTCTCTTGACGGACGGCATTCACCACGTCCGCGCCAAACAAAGCGTTGACATCGGTTTCATCAAACACATATTTGCTATGGCAGAAATCGCAGTCAATTTGAATGCTGCCTTGTTCCGCTACCACGCCGCCGACTTCCTGACCGCCAAGCATCAACAGCATATCGCTGACTTTGCCGCGGGAGCAGGTGCAGGCAAATTCAATGGCTTCCGGTTCAAAAACGCGGGGCGGGGTTTCATGGTAAAGGCGGTAAAGGGCGTGATGAGCGTCCAAACCGGTCAATTCTTGCGGAGTAAGCGTTTGCGCAAGCGTGGTCACATGTTCCCACGCGGCATCATCCAATTCTTCTTCCGGCAGGCGTTGCAGCAATAATGCACCTGCGGCTTGGTCGTCGGCGGCAAGCGTAATATAGGTATCGAGTTGCTCGGAACGTTTCATATAATTGACCAGCATTTGCGCAATGCTGTTGCCTTCCAGCGGCACAACGCCTTGCCAAGGGTCGGCATCTTTAGGCTGATGGGTCAAAACGAACACGCTGTTTTCGCCCAACAGCGCAGTCAGGCTTTCATCATCACGGATTTCAGCGTTTTCGTCCCAACGGGCGGTAGCGCGGACAGTATTTTCAGAAGTCGCTTCCACCACCAACATTTTCAGACGGCCCTGACCTTGAACCTGAACAATCAGCGTGCCTTCGTTTTTAAGGTTGGCAGACAATAAAGAGCCGGCGGCCAGCAACTCGCCCAAAGCGCGGCGGATGGCGACAGGATAATGTTTTTGGTTGACGATGTGTCGCCAAACCTTTTCAAGGCGGATGTGCATACCGCGGATGGGCATATCGTCAAAGATAAAGCGTGTACGGATATCGCTGTGATTTTGTGTCATGTCAGTCTCTGAAAATAAATCAATGAATGCCGCTTATATGGTTGCAGCGGCGGATAAATCAAGCGAAACCGCGCTCGATGTTTTTCTAGTTCGTTTGGAAACAAGGGTTTAACGCAAAATAACAGCAGTTTTTTTGCCAAAAAGACAGTTTTTTAATACAATCAAGCAGATAACAAGAGAATGATACGGGATAACATCTCAGAAACCGGCAATGTGCCTGCAATCGGCAGGGAATGCCTTCTGAAACGGAAGTTTGTACAATGAATTTTTTACTCCGGCTCGCAGCAGTTTGGACTTCGGTCGCCATGCTCGCGAGCGTCAATTTTTCTTACGCCGATGATTTGGAAAACCTGATTACCACCCGTCAGCGTGTTTTAAACCAATTCAACGACAATGCCAATGTTTACGGCAATACGCGTCAGGCAACCCCTGTCCATCCCACCAATACCTATCCTGCCGCAAGCAACAATACGCGCGCACCTTCGGGCAATGCAGATGAGTTAATCGGCAGCGCCATGGGCTTGCTCGGCGTGGCCTACCGCTACGGCGGCACATCGGCTTCCACCGGCTTTGACTGCAGCGGCTTCATGCAACACATCTTTAAACGCGCCATGGGCCTGAACCTGCCGCGCACTTCTGCCGAACAAGCGCAAATGGGCGTTGCCGTGAGCCGTTCCGAATTGCAGCCGGGCGACATGGTCTTTTTCCGCACCATGGGTCGCGGCCGTATTTCCCACGTCGGCCTCTACATCGGTAACAACAATTTCATTCACGCACCGAGGACGGGCAAACGTATCGAAATTACCAGCCTCGACCACAAATATTGGAGCGCGAAATACGCCTTCGGCCGCCGTGTAAAGAAAAACGATCCTTCCCGTTTCTTAAACTGAGGTGAGCTATGGCAATGCCGCAAATGCCCAAATGGTATGACGACGACGGTCAGATTGTTTCCTGCACCGAAAAAGTCAAAGTCATGACCGAAAACTTGAACGAACTCTACCAAATGGCGCAGGACGCTTTTGAAGACGCCCTGCTGATGGGTTGCTCCGAAAAACAGTTGCGTGAATACTTCCGCGACTTAATGGCCGGGCTGGAAAACCCTTATCAAAAAAACAGTTAGTTCTTCAATCCATACAAAAAAGGCTGTCTGAAAGTTTTTCAGACGGCACTTTCTTATTCTTACTCCCTTATGGCTGCATAAAATGGCTGTAACCATACATTGATATAATCGTCAGGATTACCATTCCACTCTGCATCAAAACCTTGTTGCCGCAATAAAGAAACAATACGGTCTGCTAATTCGATGATTCCGCTTTCGTCATCTCCAATCATGCCATAGTTCAAATATAAGCAACCATATTCTCTTGCACGGTTTTTATTAGGCTCTGTATAAAAGCAGTAACCCACAAAGCGATTGCGGTCAGGCTGACGCTCTAGCCTATCAAAACATTCAGCAATACATTCACCGACAGTATAACTTGCATTCGGTATCGCAATAATATCTGCGCACTCCAGTTGCGCAAAAGCTTTTTTAATTGCCGCCGTGGTTTTTCTCCATGTTGCGGTATCAGCACGCTGATCGGGAAATTTGGGTGGTGGCGGAGGCTCAGGAAGTGGATACCCTGTCAATTTACTAAGTAGTTGTTGGACAGCTTTTTGCTCACTGAGGTTATCTATACAGTCTATAACATGCTTATGATTTCCGGCTGACTCCAACGTAGCCAAGTCTGCCCCATTATCGATAAGAAATTGTACAATTTCAGTATCAGGACAAAACTCTGCAGCTATCCACAGCGGAGAGCGAGGGTGTTCCCCTTTACTGATTTGATTGATTGGGCAGCCTGCTCCTACTAAAAATTTTACCAATTCAAAATTGACATTCCCGCAACTGTCGGCAATGAGAGCTTCATGTAGTGCGTTAAAACCGTAACTGTTTATAGTAAAAACAGATTTTGGATCGACTTGAACAATATCCTGCACAGCAGCCAAATCGCTAGCACGTGCGGCACTGCAAATGTTAGAGTATTTCGGCATAGGATTCTCCTTTTAATAATATGCAGTATATTTCCAATTCATCATCAACCCAATTTTACGAAGAACATATTTTTAACCATATCTGTTCTTGTATTACAGTAATAAATACTCAATGATTTCAGACGGCCTTTTTTATCGGACAATTGCCCTATTCTATTTCTAACATTCCACCACGCGCACGGATACGGGGACGGCTTTTTTCTGCAAGGTAACGGCCAGGCCGGCGAGTGAGGTTTCTTTGTAGGTTGCCTTCATGTCGCGGCCGGTTTGCAGCATGGTTTGAATCACTTCATCAAGTGAAACTTTTTTGTCTGTGCCGTCTTCCAAAAGCGCGAGGGTGGCGAGCTTGAGGGCTTTTTCGGCGGCGATGCCGTTGCGTTCGATACAGGGGATTTGCACCAAGCCGCCGACAGGGTCGCAGGTCAGGCCCAAGTGGTGTTCCATGGCCATTTCGGCGGCGTTTTCCACTTGTTTCGGTGTTCCGCCGATAACTTCGGCGTATGCACCCGCCGCCATGGAACACGCTACGCCGACTTCGCCTTGGCAGCCGACGTCCGCGCCGGAAATCGATGCGTTGGTTTTGTACAAAATGCCGATGGCGCCGGCAGTCAGCAGGAAGTCTTCAACACGCGATTGGTTGGCGTGCGGATTAAATTTGCGGAAATAGTGCAAGACGGCAGGAATAATGCCTGCCGCGCCGTTGGTCGGTGCGGTTACGACGCGGCCGCCGGCGGCATTTTCTTCGTTGACCGCCATGGCGTACACCATCGGCCAAAGTTGGGTATTGACGATTTCACTCTCGCGCAGGACTTTGAGTTTGGCCGCCAACTGCGGCGCGCGGCGGCGTACGTTCAAGCCGCCCGGCAATTGCCCTTCCGCACCCAAGCCGCGCTTGATGCAGTTTTCCATCACATCGGCTACGGCGGCCACACGGCAGCGAACTTCCGCTTCGTCGCAATCTGCCAACGCTGCTTCATTGGCCAACACGACTTCGGAAATATTCAACTGGTTCAGACGGCATTGTGCCAGCAACTCGTCGCAGTTTTTGTATGGATACGGCACATCGGCATTTTCCTGAGCCTCTTGTGCAAACCCTTCGTCTGTTACGACAAAACCGCCGCCGACCGAATAATAAATCTGCTCTTTCAGCTTCCGGCCGTCTGAATGGTAGGCGATAAAGTTCAGGCCGTTCGGATGTTTGGGCAACACTTTGTCGCCGCGGATGTCCAAATCTTTTTCGGGATTGAAGGCCATTTCGCGGCCGTTGAGTTTTAAAACGTGTTGCGTGCGGATGCGTTCCAAGCGTTGGGGGATGTCTGCCAGTGGAATATCGTGCGGCAGGCTGCCTTCCAAACCGAGCAATAATGCATCGAATGTACCGTGTCCGATACCGGTCAAAGCAAGCGAGCCGTACACTTCAATGACAATGCGCGCCACTTGTGTATCCAAGTTTTCGGCATGCAGCAAATCGGCAAAAGCGGCCGCAGCCTTCATCGGGCCGACGGTGTGCGAGCTGGACGGGCCGATGCCGATTTTAAAAATATCAAAGATGCTGATCATAATTTTCCTATCATTGTGTGTGCGAGCAGGCTGTTTTTCAGACGGCCTTAAGGCCTAAAGAGGAATCTTGTGCGCCGCTTGCCAATGCAAGTACCAAATGTCCGACAGTCATCAAAGGATCGCCTGCTTCCGGCGAGGTGTATTTCAACGTCAGCGGTTTTTTACGTAAGGGTTCGTAACGGCTGACTCTACAATGCGTGTCTTCCAAACTTGTGGAACCGGCGCGGTATCTGTATGCCAACAGCCGTAAATCGTTCAAGTCCATCTTCATGCCGTTGTCCAACAATTCGCGCAACTGGTTTTCCCAGGCAATATCGTTGCTTCCGTCTTTAATGGCAATCAAGATGGACTTTTCGAGGATTTTTTTGATGTGCTGGTTCAAGGAGCGGATTGGGAAATGCCCCAGCCACAACAAATCGGTCTCCGCAAATTGGGCGGAAAAATGCTCGATAAACCAGGAATGTAAACCTCGATAATCCGGCGAATGAAACAGGGTTGATTTAACCTTGTTGCCATCTTTATCCAACATGTAATGGCAGCCGATAATCACGCTGCAAGATTCGGCCGCCCATCTGGGGATAATGACTTTGGGGGTAAAGAGCGTTTCGAGGCGTTGTTCGGTAAATTGAGTGGTGAAATCGGGATTGTATTGCAACGATGTCGGCAAATAGCCGCGCCAAAGGTACATGCCGATCCTGTTTTCGCCGATGACATCCAAAAGTTGTTCCAGCATGATACGGCTAGGACATGAAATAAATTCGTCCGCATCCAGCGGAAAAACGAAATCTATCGCTTCATCTTTTGCTACAAGCTGCTTCATCAGCTGGTTGACCAATTGCTCATGATTGAACTTGAGCGCTTGATATTGATAGATAAATATCGGCAAACCTTCTTCTTTCAATTGAATCAGGATTTCCCTCGTTCCATCGCTGCTGCCGTGATCGATGATGTGCATTTCATCCATCAGCTCGAGATTGTGACGGACAAACGATTCGATCACGTCGTTTTCGTTGCGCACCATGCTGATGCTGATTAATTTTTTTCCCATAAATTATGCAATGTATTGAGATATTTTAGTAATTTTCAGACGGCCTTGATCCAGCCGGCAATGCGTTTTTCAATCGCTTCGGCACTCAAACCCAAGTCGTCCAACAGTTTTTTCGGGTCACCGTGTTCGGTAACTTTATCTTCTACACCCAACAGCAACACCGGTTTGCAGATGCCGTGTTTCGCCAACACTTCCAACACCGCGCTGCCTGCGCCGCCTTGTTCGGCGTTTTCTTCGGCGGTAACGATGTAATCGTGGCTTCGGGCGAGACGGACGATCAGTTCTTCATCTATCGGTTTGACAAAGCGCATATCTGCAACGGTCGCGTTCAGCTTGTCGGCAGCGGCCAATGATGGGGCAACCATGCTGCCAAAGGCGATAACGGCAATTTTCTCACCTTTGCGACGGATGATGCCTTTGCCGATTTGAACGGTTTCCAGGCCGTCTGAAACGGTTGCGCCCGTGCCTGTACCGCGCGGATAACGGACGGCGGACGGCGAATTTGCCTGATAGCAGGTTGAGAGCAGCAGGCGGCATTCGTTTTCATCGCTTGGTGCGGCAATAATCATGTTCGGAACGCAACGCAAAAAGCTCAAGTCGTACAAACCGGCATGGGTAGGGCCGTCTGCACCGACAATACCTGCGCGGTCGATGGCGAACAAAACAGGCAAGTTTTGCAAGGCAACGTCGTGTACCAACTGGTCGTAAGCGCGTTGCAGGAAAGTGGAGTAAATCGCCACGACAGGCTTAATGCCTTCGCACGCCAAACCGCCGGCAAAGGTAACGGCGTGTTGCTCGGCGATGCCGACGTCGAAATAGCGGTCGGGGAATTGCTGTTCAAACTCAACCAAGCCACTGCCCTCGCGCATGGCAGGCGTGATGGCAACCAAACGCTCGTCCACCGCCGCTTGGTCGCACAGCCATTGGCCGAACACTTGCGTATAAGTCGGTTTGGACGCGGCAGGTTTGACTTCCGGGGCTGGCACTTCGCTCGGCAGCTTGGCGACGGCGTGGTATTTGACGGGGTCGTTTTCGGCGAATTTGTAGCCGTTGCCTTTTTTGGTGATGACGTGCAGCAACTGAGGGCCTTTGCGGCCGCGCAAGTCTTTTAATACGTCCACCAGATTTTCAACGTTGTGGCCGTCAACCGGGCCGGTGTAACGGAAACCGAAGTTTTCAAACAAAGACAGCGACTGCTTGGCGTGTTCTGCTTCGCCTGCCAAGGTTTTGATTTTATTTTCGACTTTTTGGGCAAGCTCCATCGCGCCGGGCAATTTGTCCAACACTTTGCTCGATTGGGCTTTGATGGTGCTCAACAGGCCGTGCATATCGCGCACGACGTTGCTGGCAAGGTATTTCGGCAGCGCGCCGACATTGGGGGAAATCGACATTTCGTTGTCGTTGAGGATGACCAGCAAATCGACATCCATATCGCCTGCGCAGTTCAGGGCCTCAAACGCCTGACCCGCGGTCATGGCTCCGTCGCCGATGATGGCGACGCTGCGGCGCTTGTTGCCCAACTGTTTGTCCGCAACGGCCATACCCAATGCCGCGCCGATGGATGTGGAAGAATGGCCCACGCCGAACGCGTCGTATTCCGACTCGCTGCGTTTCGGAAAACCGGCCAAACCGCCGTATTGGCGCATGGTGTGCATTTGATTTTTGCGGCCGGTCAGGATTTTGTGCGGATAGCTTTGGTGGCCGACATCCCAGACCAAATGGTCTTCGGGCGTGTCGTACACATAATGCAGTGCCACCGTCAGCTCGACCGCGCCCAAGTTACTGGCGAAATGGCCGCCCGTCTTACCGACGGAATCCAACAGAAATTCGCGCAATTCGGCGGCGACTTGCGGCAGCTGTTTTTTCTCCAGACGGCGCAAATCCTGAGGCTTATCGATAATATCGAGCAAAGGGCTTGGGTTCATGATTTTTGGCGGTGAATTTTTGTGTAACGGACGATTATATCAAGAGATTGCACAACTTGTTACAAATGCTTTCAGACGGCCCGAACCTTTATCCTTTATAATACTGCCAACTGAAAACACAAGGCCGTCTGAAATGACCCAAAACGCAAACAATCTCTGCTGGCTCGATATGGAAATGACCGGCCTCAACCCGGAACACGATCGCATTATCGAAGTCGCCATGATCATTACCGACTCCGATTTGAACGTACTGGCGCAATCGGACGTATACGTCATCCATCAAAGCGACGAATTGCTCGACGGCATGGACGAATGGAACACCGCCACTCACGGCCGCACCGGCCTGACCCAACGCGTGCGCGAATCCAAACTGACCGAAGCCGAAGTCGAGCAAAACCTGCTGGACTTCATGTCCGCATGGATACCCGAGAAATCCACGCCCATGTGCGGCAACTCTATCCATCAAGACCGCCGCTTCATGGTCAAATACATGCCGCGCTTGGAAACCTATTTCCACTACCGCAACTTAGACGTATCCACGCTGAAAGAATTGGCCAAACGCTGGAATCCGGCCGTTGCCAAAAGCGTGGTCAAACGCGGTTCGCACAAGGCATTGGACGACATCCTCGAAAGCATCGAAGAAATGCGCCATTATCGCGAGCATTTCCTCAAACTCCCTTCCGAACAATAATCCCAAGGCCGTCTGAAACCGGTTTGACACCGTTCAGACGGCCTCATCGGCTTCCTTCATCTCATGAAAATCACCAAAATCTTTACCTTCGATTCCTCGCACATGCTCGACGGGCATGACGGTAAGTGCCAAAACCTGCATGGCCACACCTACAAACTCGAAATCACCGTCTCTGCGCCCGTTATCCAAGGCGGTGCAAAAGACGGCATGGTGATGGACTTTACCGACCTGAAAGCCATCGTCAAACAACACATTACCGACCCGTTCGACCATGCCTTCATCTATCACGGCAACAACGAACGCGAAAGCCAAATCGCCGCGCTTTTGGAAGGCTGGAACATGAAAACCCTGCGCCTGCCCTGCCGCACCACCGCCGAAAACATGAGCGTAGAAATGTATGGCCGTCTGAAAAACGCCGGTGTCAAAGTGTGCAGCGTAAAATTATGGGAAACGCCGACTTCGTGTGCGGAATATGAAGGGGAATAAACCGCCATCCTGTATTTTTCAGACGGCCTGTTCCCCCAACACACCCATCCGCTAAACATCAAAAGGAATCCTCATGAAACTCCTCTCCACCCTCCTCGTCCTCTTCGTCGCTATCGAACATTTCTACATCGCCTGGCTCGAAATGACGCAAATCCCAAGCGAAAAAGCAGCAGAGCTGTTCAACATGCCTTACGAATTTATGGAACAAAAGCGCGTGCAAACCCTGTTTTCCAACCAAGGCCTGTACAACGGCTTCCTCGCCATCGGCTTGGTATGGGCTCGCTTTGCCGCACCCGACAACGCCGTTTACGGCGCAACCATCCTGTTCCTCGGCTTCGTCCTCATCGCCGCCGCATGGGGCGCGTTTTCATCCGGCAACAAAGGCATTTTGTTCAAACAAGGCTTGCCGGCATTTTTGGCCGCCGCAGCCGTCATTGCCGCTTAAATACACACCAGCCATTCTTTCCCATTGAACTAACAGAAAGAATGGCTGCCTCAACCGATTTCTCAAAACGCTTCACGACAACAATTCAATCCCACACACCTAATATTCATGACCATTCACATCACGCCGAACAATCCCCAATACCGCATTGTCGAAATCTTTGAAAGCCTGCAAGGCGAAGGCTGGAACACAGGCATGCCCGCCGTTTTCATCCGCCTAGGCAAATGCAATCTCGCGTGCAGCTGGTGCGATACCGACTACCTCAAATTCGGCATGATGAGCCTGTCCGATATTTTGGGCCGTCTGAAAACCTACACGGCGCGCAACATCATCATTACCGGCGGCGAACCCACCATCCAACCGCATTTAGACGCCCTGCTCAACGCACTCAAAGCCGAAGGCTATTTTCTGTGTATCGAAACCAACGGCCTCAACCCCGCGCCGCCGCAAATCGACTACGTTGCCACCAGCCCTAAAGCCTGCTACGCCGCCAAATATGAATCCGGCTGCATCGAGAAAGCCGACGAAGTGCGCATTGTTGCCGACGGCGAAGTCATTGCGTTTTGTCAGGAAATGGAACGCAAAATCCGCGCCCGACATTACTACCTCTCGCCTTGCGAACAAGACGGCGCGATGAATATCTACGACACCATCCGCCAAATCGGCGTGTTAAACAGCCGAGCCGACGCCCCCGTCCATTGGCAACTGAGCGTACAAACGCATAAGTGGGCAGGAATAGAATAATTCGTTTGAAATCAATCAAAAATTAAACCTTTACAAAATATTGAATGTAAATACCATTCGATATTTGACCAAATGCACTACTGGCAAAGCGCTCAGGCTGTCTGAAACCCTATTTCAGACGGCCTTTTTTTTGTTACAAACCTCTTGACCGATTACATAAGATTACGTAAAGTGTGCAACAGTTTTCATAAATTGGTATAACCAATTTACCTGATAACTGACCGCATCTGAGGATGCAAATATCTATTCGAAAAACATTTATTACTCAACACATCGTATCAAACCGCCATTGCATTGACGGTTATGGTGCTTGTTGCCCCGAGGATATTCCTATGGCTCTCTTTCTCAGCATTTTCCCCATCATCCTGCTGATTTGGCTGATGGTTAAGAAAAACAGTATGCCGTCTTACATTGCGCTGCCGATTACCGCCGCGCTGATTTACGTCATCAAACTGTTTTATTTCGGCGATAACGCCATGTTGCTCAACGCAACGGCAGCGTCAGGCCTTGTTTCTACCCTGACCCCGATTACCGTGATTTTCGGTGCCATTATGTTCAACCGCATGATGGAAACCACTGGCTGTATCGACGTCATCCGCAAATGGCTGGCTACCATCAGCCCGAATCCGATTGCTCAATTAATGATCATCGGCTGGTCTTTCGCCTTTATGATTGAGGGCGCATCCGGTTTCGGTACGCCTGCCGCCATTGCTGCGCCGATTCTGATGAGCTTGGGCTTTAATCCGCTGAAAGTAGCCATCTTCACTTTGGTGATGAACTCCGTGCCCGTTTCCTTCGGCGCGGTAGGCACACCGACTTGGTTCGGCTTCGCACCTTTGGGCCTGGATCAAAAAAGCATTATGGAAATCGGTATGCAAACCGGCGTCATGCACTTCTTCGCAGGTTTCATCATCCCTGTTATCGGCTTGAGCTTCATCATACCTTGGGCTGAAATCCGCAAAAACTTGGGCTTCATCGGTATCGCCGTATTCTCCTGTACCCTTCCTTACGTCGCGTTGGCGATGGTCAATGAAGAATTCCCATCTCTGGTTGCCGGCGCAATCGGCCTGATGGTATCCGTATTTGCGGCAAACCGCGGCTGGGGCTTAAGCAAAGATTACGCCAAAGACCCGAATGCAGAAAAAGTACCTTTCGCCCAAGTTGCCAAAGCACTGGCTCCTTTGGGTATGCTGATCGGCATGCTGGTCGTTACCCGTATCAAACAGCTGGGCATCAAAGGTCTGCTGACCAGCAAAGAAGAATGGTTCAGCTTCCAACTGCCGTTTGATTTGTCCAAAATCACCGTCAGTGACTCCCTGACCATCACCTTCGGCAACATCTTCGGCCAAGGCGTAAACGCTTCCTATCAAACCCTCTACGTTCCGGCTTGGATTCCGTTTGTCTTCACCGTTTGGATTTGCATCCTGCTGTACAAAACCAAATTCAAAGATGCATGGTCTTTCTACGCTGCAACCTTCAACCAAACCAAAAAACCTCTGCTTGCCCTGATGGGTGCGCTGATTATGGTTCAACTGATGATGGTTGGCGGCGACGACTCCATGGTGAAAATCATCGGTAAAGAGTTTGCAGCGATGGCAGGCGAACACTGGGTTTACTTCTCCCCTTACCTTGGCGCAATCGGTGCATTCTTCTCCGGCTCCAACACTGTATCCAACCTGACCTTCGGCCCGATTCAACAACAAATCGCGCTTGATACCGGCCTGTCCGTTACCCTCATCCTCGCCCTGCAATCCGTCGGCGGCGCAATGGGCAACATGGTCTGCATCAACAACATCATCGCCGTGTGCAGCGTGTTGAACGTGAACAACGCCGAAGGCGCGATCATCAAGAAAACTGTCATCCCGATGAGCATCTATGGCGTCATCGCCGTGACTATCGCTTCAATTTTCTTCTTGTAAACCGCTTCATATCAAAGGCCGTCTGAATATTCAGACGGCCTTTTTTGTATTCTTTCGCTATATTTCTTAAAGAATCATTAATGTATATATTCCGCAACAATCCGCATAGCCACTTTGCAACACCAAATTACAAACAACTTTCTATTAATAAACAATCGGGTAATCATAAGTAAACACTGTTTTGCAATTTACCCAATTGCCACTACCGACAAAACGCCTAAAATACGCTTCATCTGCAAACGGAAACCCTTTCTCACTTTGCAAGATAACACACAACCCTCATATGGAGCTTAGATCATGAAATTACTTTCTGTTATCACTGCAGCCGCATTGGCTACTGTTTCCTTCTCTGCTGCCGCTGCGCCTGCCGGCTTCGTTTCTTACCGTTGTGACGGCGGCAAATCACTGAACGTGATGTACGGTTTCGACCGCAGCGGCCGCGCAGTTACTGCCGACGTAAACGCCGGTGGCAAAAAAGCCTCTTTGGTTGTCGACAAAAAACGTTCTGACAGCACTGGCACTACTTTCACCAACCGTAAAGGCTATGCAATGTCTGCCGGTTTCATCGACAAAAACACCCATACTACTTCTGAAGTGGTTGGCGTGAACGCCCCTAACGGCTCATTCCTGGTGAAAAACTGCGAACCACGTCCACGTTAATCCCAGTTTTCCTATTTAACCGAATCATCCCGGTTTAATCAAAAGGCCGTCTGAAAAACAATTTTCAGACGGCCTTTTGATTCGAGCCTATAAAAAAGAGCGTGTACCGTACACGCTCTTTTTGTTTGTTTTCCAAATTAAATACGCATCGGCATTACGATGTATTTGAAGTTCGGATTGTTCGGCATAGTAAACAGCGTTGAGCGGTTGGCATCGCCGAAGGCAAGCTGCATATCGTCGGAGTGGATATTACGCAACACGTCCATCAGGTAGCCAATATTGAAACCGACTTCGAGTTCTCCGCCTTGATAAGCGATTTCCAACTCTTCGCGCGCTTCTTCCTGCTCGTTGTTGCTACATACGACACTCAGCAAACCTGGCTGTAAGAACAGTCGCGCACCGCGGAATTTTTCATTGGCAAGAATGGCGGCACGTTCGAGCGCACCCAAAAGCTGAGTACGGGATACGAGGAAAATCTTGTCATTATCCAAAGGAATCACGCGGTTAAAGTCAGGGAACTTGCCGTCGATGACTTTGCTGACAATGGTCGTGCCGTTGCATTGGAAGCGTACTTGATTGTCCAAAAGCTCAACGGTGATGGATTCGGACGGATTATTCAGCAGTTTGAAGAGTTCCAATACCGTTTTGCGCGGCAGGATGACTTCTGTTTTCGGCAGTTCCGCTTCAATTTGGCTGGCCGCATAAGCAAGGCGGTGGCCGTCGGTTGCCACAAGGCGCAGTTGATTGCCTTCGACCTGCATCAGCAAGCCGTTGAGATAATAGCGGATGTCTTGAACCGCCATGCTGTATTGCACTTGCGAAAGCATGGTTTTGAAGGTTTCTTGAGTCAGCGAGAAAGTCGCGCTGACATCGTTGCCTACACTCATCAAAGGAAAGTCTTCAGCAGGCAGGGTTTGCAGGGCAAAACGGGATTTGCCCGCGCGCAGAGTCAAACGGTTGTCCGCCCAATCTAAAGACACCAGCGCACTGTCGGGCAGGGCGCGCAGGATGTCTTGGAATTTTTTAGCATTGGTCGTAATGCGGAAATCGCCTGCCTGACTTTCAGGGCCGGCGGTATTGATTTGGATTTCCAAGTCGGTTGCCAAAAGTTTGGTTTGTCCGTCTTTGCTTTCCAGCAACACATTGGACAGAATCGGCAGAGTATGGCGACGCTCAACGATACCGGTAACGGCTTGCAACGGCTTGAGCAGACTGTCGCGGTCGGCTTGTAAAATCAGCATGTTCCATTCCTTTGAATTTGAAATCGGTTGATTTGGGTATTTTAAAATATTTTTTGTATTCAGACGGCCTCATATTGATATCAGGCCGTCTGAATGTTGCATTGAGTTAGTTCTGAATCAAAATCAGCAGTTTTTCGTAGTCTTGCGCCAATTCAGGGTCTTCTTCGCGCAGTTTCGCCACTGCTTTCACGCCGTGCATCACAGTCGTATGGTCGCGGCCGCCAAAGGCATCACCGATAGAAGGCAGACTGAGCGTGGTCAGCTCTTTGGTCAGGCTCATGGCGACTTGGCGCGGTCGGGCGATGTTGCGCGTACGTTTTTTGCCCAATATATCGCTGATTTTAATCCGATAATATTTGGCCGTCGCATCGATAATGGTGTCGGCGGTAATGACTTTGTGTTTCTCTGCAATAATATCCTGTAAAGCCGTACGCGCCAAATCCATGTCGATAACGGGGCGGTTCATAAAACGGCTGCTGGCGCTGACTCGGTTGAATGCACCTTCCAGCTCGCGCACATTGGAACGGATTAGGTTGGCGATAAACAAAGCGGCTTCGTCTTCGATACTGATACCGGCGGCTTCTGCCTTTTTCTGCAAAATCGCCACGCGCATTTCCAATTCGGGCGGCTCGAGTTCCAAAGTCAAACCCCATGAGAAACGCGATTTGAGACGGTCGTCCATGCCTTCGATTTTGGCAGGCAATACGTCGCACGTCAGGATGAGCTGTTTTTTCTCGTTGTGGAAATGATTGTACAGATAGAAGAACTCTTCCATCGTACGGTCTTTACCTTTGATGAACTGAATATCATCGATAATCAGCAGGTCATATTGTTTGTATTGTTGCTTAAACACATCATAAGTGTTGTTGCGCACAGCCTTCATAAAACTGCGGATATAGTCGTCCGAGTGCATATAGCGCACTTTGGCATCAGGACGGTTTTTCAGCAATTCGTTGCCGATGGCTTGCACCAAGTGGGTTTTACCCAAACCTGTGCTGCCGTACAGAAAAAACGGGTTGTAGCCCTGCCCCGGATTCTCCGCAATCGCTTGGGCGGCGGCTGCGGCAAGGCGGTTGCCCTTACCTTCCACCAAGGTTTCAAATGTATAGTCGCGCGACAGATTGGTTTGCTCGTAGCGTGCTTCTTCCGCATCGTGTTGCGCGTCGGTTTTGGCTTTGGCAACCGCTTTAGACTCAGCCGGAGCGGCAGTTTGCACTTGAGGCTCATGCGGCAGGTTTTTCATGCGTTGCGCCAAAATCTCGGCAGCCGTCTTGGCTGCGGCAGGCTTGGACACCGTTTCAGACGGCCTGTCTTCTTCTACTGCCGCAACGGTTTGCAAAGGCATTTGGACAAGCTCTACACATTCTTCGACTTCAACAACTTCTTGCACTTGCACCGGCGCAACAGCCTGAGCCGCCATTTCATAATGCGTACCTACGCCCGGCTTAAACGCGAAAGCCATCTGATGAGGCACCAATTCAGCACGCACGGCGTCAATCTTGGCGGCAAACTGGCTTTTGAGCATATTGCAGGCAAATTGGTTTTTACCATACACCACCCATACGCCGTTTTCTTCGCCCACGGTCAAAGGCGCAATCCATTGCGCAAACTGCCCGGCAGGCAACATTTCGTGAAGGCGGCAAAGGCACAGCGGCCAAAATTCAGCTAACGTCATGAGATTAAGCTCGGAAAATGGAAGATTTGGGAAATACAAGAAGGCGGAGCAGACAGGCAATCCAATAAAAATCAGATTTTTATGACACGCCCGCTGCTTTCAGACGACCTTGCGCACAGAGAAAAGCAAGGTTGGGCGATTATACCCATTCCGCTCTTTTTTATCCACAACCGCCGCAAAATTTTATCCACAAATTCTATCAATGCATCAAACCCGTTGTCACACTTTAGCCGACGAAAAGTTTTTATATTGATTGACAAAAGCAACAAATTGGAGTGTAATTCAGGGTTTAATTATCTACCAATTTTTAGGAAACATCATGAAACGCACTTATCAACCTTCCGTTACCAAACGCAAACGCACCCACGGCTTCTTGGTTCGCTCCAAAACCCGAGGTGGTCGCGCAGTATTGGCTGCCCGTCGCGCCAAAGGCCGCAAACGCCTGGCTGTATAATTTTGAATTACGGCTTCTCGAAGCAGTATCGCTTATTAAAAACGGATGATTTTTCATCCGTTTTTGCGTTGAAAAACCGACGCAGCCGCGATTTGCTGCAAGTCTCCCAGTCCGCAGACAACGCGCTCGGCCATCCGCGCCTTGGTTTGGTCGTCAGCAAAAAGACCGCCAAACGTGCCCATGACCGCAATTATATAAAGCGCGTCATCCGCGACTGGTTCAGGCTGAATCAACACCAGCTGCCGCCGCATGATTTTGTTGTGCGCGTGCGTCAGGCGTTTAATCGGGAAACCGCCCCGGAAGCCCGCAACCAACTTGCCCAGCTGATGAAAAAACGCCGATGAACACCCTGCTTTCCAAGCTCCTCCTTGCACTCATCCGCTTTTACCAATACTGCATCAGCCCCCTCATTCCGCCGCGCTGCCGATACACCCCGACCTGTTCACAATACGCAGTCGAAGCCGTCAAAAAATACGGCGCATTCAAAGGCGGATGGCTGGCCATCAAACGCATCGCACGATGCCACCCTTTCGGCGGACACGGACACGACCCTGTTCCATAATGCTGCTGTCAACCATTTAAAGAACACGATTTCCTTTAATTTCCCGTCGGTTTCTATATAATGCCGTCTGAAGCAGTTTTCATCTCGATTACCTATCCGTCAATTCCAGGAATCTCTTATGGATTTTAAAAGACTTGTGGCATTTTTTGCCATCTCGCTGGCAATCTTTGCCGGCTGGGAACATTTCTTCCCCAGCCCCAAACCTAATCCGGCGCAACAAGCCACGCAACAGCAAACGGCCGCCGCTCCGGCAAAAGCCGCTGCCGAAGCCGCGCTTGCTCCAGCCACCCCTATTACCGTTACCACAGACACGGTTAAAGCCGTCATCGATGAGAAAAGCGGCGACCTGCGTCAGCTGACCCTCTTGCAATACAAAGCAACCGGCGACGAACACAAACCTTTCGTCCTGTTTAACGACGGCAAGGAATACACCTACGTTGCCCAATCCGAGCTTTTGGACACACAAGGCAACAACGTTCTGAAAGGCATCAGCTTTAGCGCTCCGCAAAAACAATACAGTTTGGAAGGCGACAAAGTCGAAGTCCGCCTGAGCGCGCCTGAAACCAACGGCCTGAAAATCGACAAAGTTTATACTTTCACCAAAGGCAGCTACTTGGTTAACGTCCGTTTCGACATTACCAACAGCAAAGGCCAACCCGTCAACCTGAGCGCAGACTACCGCATCGTCCGCGACCACAGCGAACCCGAAGGCCAAGGCTACTTTACCCGCTCTTACGTCGGCCCGGTGGTTTACTCCCCTGAAGGCGGCTTCCAAAAAGTCAGCTTCTCTGATTTGGACGACGATGCCAAATCCGGCAAATCCGAAGCCGAATACATCCGCAAAACGCCGACCGGCTGGCTCGGTATGATTGAACACCATTTCATGTCCACTTGGATTTTGCAGCCTAAAGACGGCCAAAGCGTTTGTGCCGCAGGCGACTGCCGTATCGACATCAAACGCCGCAACGACAACCTGTACAGCGCAAGCGTCAGCGTGCCTTTAGCCGCCATTCAAGCCGGCGCGAAAGCCGAAACCGCCATCAACCTGTATGCCGGTCCGCAAACCACTTCCGTTATCGCCAACATCGCCGACAAACTGCAACTGGCCAAAGACTACGGCAAAGTACACTGGTTCGCCTCCCCGCTCTTCTGGCTCCTGAACCAACTGCACAACATCATCGGCAACTGGGGCTGGGCAATCATCGTTTTGACCATCATCGTCAAAGCCGTGCTGTACCCGTTGACCAACGCCTCTTACCGCTCTATGGCAAAAATGCGTGCCGCCGCGCCTAAATTGCAAGCCATCAAAGAGAAATACGGCGATGACCGCATGGCACAACAACAAGCCATGATGCAGCTTTATAAAGACGAGAAAATCAATCCGCTGGGCGGCTGTCTGCCTATGCTGTTGCAAATCCCCGTCTTCATCGGCCTGTACTGGGCATTGTTCGCCTCCGTAGAATTGCGCCAAGCGCCTTGGTTGGGTTGGATTACCGACTTGAGCCGTCCGGATCCTTTCTACATCCTGCCTTTGATTATGGCGGCGACCATGTTTGCACAAACTTATCTGAATCCGCCGTCAACCGACCCTATGCAGGCGAAAATGATGAAAGTCATGCCTTTGATTTTCTCCATCATGTTCTTCTTCTTCCCTGCCGGTTTGGTTCTGTACTGGGTAGTCAACAACCTCTTGACTATCGCCCAACAATGGCACATCAACCGCAGCATCGAAAAACAACGCGCCCAAGGCGAAGTCGTTTCTTGATAAAAGCTTAGGCAACGCAAAGGCCGTCTGTTGTTCAGACGGCCTTTTTCTATTTCCTCAAACAAATGCAGTTTGAGATTAAGTCCAATCCAGTTTTAAGCGGCATGCAACACAAAAATCGTCGGGCGTTTTTTCAAATTCGGCATTTCTTTTCTTTTTCGCCACTGCGCAATCGTCTGGCTGATGATTTCCTGTGTCGGCAAGGTTAAGTCCGTGGCCACGCATAATCGCGTTTCAGGATGCAGGTTTTCCACCGCATCAGCCAACAACGCATCGTTGCGATACGGCGTTTCGATAAACAGCTGCGTTTCATTCTGCTGGCGCGACCGTTGCTCCAAAGCCTTCAAACACTGAATACGCTCATTTTTTTCAGACGGCAGATAACCCTTAAACGCAAAGTTCTGCCCATTCGCACCTGAAGCCATCAGCGCCAGCAACAAACTGGACGGCCCGACCAAAGGCCGTACTTCAAAACCGTGTTTATGCGCCAACGCCACCAAATTCGCGCCCGGGTCGGCAACAGCCGGGCAACCCGCCTCGCTGACAATGCCCATACTGCGCCCTTCTTGCAAAGGTTTCAGCAATTCCGGCAAAGTCTTCAAATCCGTGTGTTCATTCAGCGTTTGCAGATTCAGCTCGCGGATAGGCGTAGTTACGCCCAAATGTTTCAAATGCGCGCGCGCTGTTTTCTCCGCTTCCACGACAAAATCCGTCAGCCCGACAATCGCCTGTTGCTCATGCGGCAACAGGCATGGCGTATCAGGCGCACCCAAAGGGGTAGGAATCAAATACAAAATCGGTTTCATTCTTGCAGCTCCAAAAAATCTCAGGCCGTCTGAACGCATTCAGACGGCCTCAAACTATAAAACTTCCACACCTTCGTTTTTCAAAAAATCAATCAGACGGAAAATCGGAAGACCGATCAAAGCATTTGGGTCCGTACTTTCAATACGCTCCAACAAAGCGGCGCCCAAACCCTCGCTCTTCGCCGCGCCGGCACAATAAACCGCATCCGGCTCGCGTTCCAAATATCGGCTGATTTGTTCCTGCGACAACTGGCGCATGGTAACCACCGTATGATCGACATGATGCTGAACCTTACCCGTGGCAGTATTCAAAAGCACGATTGCACTGTAAAATTCAATCCGTTTTCCGCTCAAGTCCGCCAGCATCTGTTGTGCATTTGCGACGTTCATCGGCTTGCCCAATTGACGTCCTTCGCACAATGCGACTTGGTCTGCGCCGATAATCAGCGCGGCAGGGAAAGCTGCCGCCAATGAACGGGCTTTACCTTTAGCCAAACGCAGCGCCGTTTCGCCCGCATGCTCGCCCGCAATAGGCGTTTCGTCAAAATCAGGCGATGCCGTCTGAAAATCAATACCCAACCGACGAAGCTGTCCGCAGCGGAAAACCGAACTCGATCCTAAAACCAAAGGCAGTTTTACTTCCATATTTTTACTTAAAAACATTGACGTTAGACCGCCGAAATTATATCATACTCCGTTTATGTCATACCCTAATTTGATTGACCCAGAAGTTTTCGCCGCCGAAGGGCAGAATCTGCAAGGCAGCTTCCTGCTCGAAGAATTGGATGAACGAGTCAGTTCGCACGATTATCCGGCCGACAAACAGACGCGCGTGTCGTTTACGCTGCAAGGCGGCCGCGACCGGCTACAACGTCTGTTTCTCGATTTAAACGTCAAAGCCGACATGCCCCTGATTTGCCAGCGTTGCATTACGCCCATGCCGTTTCTGCTCGATGAAACCAGCCGTATCGTCCTGTTTGCCGATGAAGAGAGTTTGGACGAAGCCATGCTTGCCGATGAAGAATTGGAAGGCATGCTGCTCGAAAAAGAGCTTGACGTGCGGACTCTGGTTGAAGACCAAATCCTGATGTCGCTCCCTTTCTCCCCTCGACACGAAGACTGCGGCAACAATGGAACACTGGAAGAAGTCAATCGGGACAAACCAAACCCCTTCGCTGTTTTAGCAGGTTTGAAAAGCAGTTAATTAGGACACAGTTTATTTATTTAGGAGCTTGAAATGGCCGTTCAACAAAACAAAAAATCCCCTTCTAAACGCGGTATGCACCGTTCACACGACGCTCTGACTGCGCCTTCTCTGTCTGTCGACAGCGCAACCGGCGAAGTGCATCGTCCACACCACATTTCTCCAAACGGTATGTACCGTGGCCGTAAAGTGGTAAAAGCTAAAGGCGAATAATCCGTTCGTCTGACTGAAAAAGCCAGAATATTGCCATGCAATGACTGGCTTTTTTGCATTGCACCCTGTATTTTCCTCTTCGGAAGCACACCATGAAACGTAAAATCTGGTACACCTACGACGACATCCACCGCGTAATCAAAGGATTGGCGGAAAAAATCCAAAACTCCGGCACCAAATACGATGCCATGATTGCCATTGGCGGCGGCGGTTTTATCCCTGCCCGCATGTTGCGCTGCTTCTTGGAAATCCCGATTTACGCCGTGACCACAGCCTACTACGACAACGATCACGAAGGTCAAGTGACCGAGGAAGTGAAAAAGGTCCAATGGCTCGATCCCGTTCCCGATGTACTGAAAGGCAAAAACGTACTGGTTGTTGACGAAGTGGACGACAGCCGCGTTACCATGGAATTCTGCCTGAACGAATTGTTGAAAGAAGATTTCGGCACCATCGGCGTGGCAGTATTGCATGAAAAAATCAAAGCCAAAGTCGGCAAGATTCCCGAAGGCATCCCTTATTTCAGCGGCATTACCGTGGAAGACTGGTGGATCAATTATCCTTGGGATGCACTGGACATCGACGAACACAATAAATTGGCCGCGCAAAACCGATAAATCCGGCATGACCCTCGCAACAAGCCTTCCCATCTGATTTTCAATCCATCTCCTGAAAATCAGATGAATGTGCTCGTCCGATGGTCCGAGGCCGTCTGAAACACACAAACCGGAGAACAACATGATTACACTGGCCGTAGATGCCATGGGCGGAGATGCAGGCCTTGCGATTACCGTCCCCGGTGCAGTGGATTTCCTCAAACAACAATCCGACGTACATCTGATTATGGTCGGCGATGAAGCAGCAGTCCGCCAAGCATTAAGCTCGGCAGGCGCGCCCATGGACCGCATTACCGTCTGCCATGCAGCACAAGTTGTTGAAATGGATGAAGCGCCGCAATCCGCGCTGAAAAACAAAAAAGAATCATCCATGCGCATCGCCATCAACCAAGTTAAAGAAGGCAACGCGCAAGCCGCCGTATCGGCAGGCAATACCGGCGCATTGATGGCGACCGCCCGATTCGTCCTCAAGACCATTCCCGGCATTGAGCGACCTGCCATCGCCAAATTCCTGCCTTCCGACAGCGAACACGTTACCTTAGCTTTGGATTTGGGTGCAAATGTCGATTGCACACCCGAGCAACTGGTTCAATTTGCCATCATCGGCAGCGAGCTGGTACACGCCCTGCACCCGGAAAAAGGCAGCCCGCGCGTCGCCCTCTTGAACGTCGGTACAGAAGACATCAAGGGCACGGATGCCGTCAAACAAACCTTTAAACTGTTGAGCAGCAGCAAACTCAACTTCATCGGCAATATCGAAAGCAACAGCGTTTTGTATGGCGAAGCCGATGTCGTTGTCGCGGATGGGTTTGTCGGCAACGTTATGCTCAAAACCATCGAAGGCGCGGTTAAATTCATGAGCGGCGCCATCCGCCGTGAATTCCAAAGCACCCTGTTCAACAAACTTGCCGCCATTGCCGCCCTGCCCGCACTCAAAGGCTTGAAAGGCAAACTCGATCCGCGCAAATTTAACGGCGCCATCCTGCTTGGTTTACGCGGTATCGTGATTAAGAGCCACGGCGGAACCGACGAAGTCGGCTTCCGTTATGCTTTGGAAGAAGCCTACCACGAAGCCAAATCCGCTGGCCTCGCCCAAATCGAACAAGGCGTAGCCACCCAGTTGGCCGCTTTAGAAGCCGCCAAAGCAGAAACAGAGCAGGAAGAAACCGCCTCTCCGGCCACGGAAGCTTAAGGCTGATATACACAGGCCGTCTGAAACTTCAAAATGTTCAGACGGCCTGTTTTTATCTTTGAAACACCAACTTCATGCTTCATATTGGGAATTTCCCCATTTTCGCTTACAATATCCGACTATCTGAATTAACTCTCTAAAAAGGCCGTTCTCATGCAATATGCCAAAATTTCCGGCACAGGTAGCTATCTTCCTGCCAACCGCGTCAGCAATGACGACCTTGCCAAAAAAGTGGATACTTCCGACGAATGGATTACCACGCGTACAGGCATCAAATTCCGCCATATTGCAGACGAGGGCGAAAAAACCAGCGACTTGGCCGCCGAATCAGCACGCCGCGCCTTGGCAGATGCCCATTTACAGGCTGACGACATCGACCTGATTATCGTCGCCACAGCCACTCCCGATATGCAGTTCCCCTCCACTGCGACCATCGTTCAGCAAAAATTAGGCATAACCAACGGCTGCCCCGCCTTTGACGTACAAGCCGTGTGCGCCGGTTTTATGTATGCCATGACCACTGCCAATGCCTACATCAAAAGCGGCATGGCGAAAAACGCTTTGGTTATCGGCGCGGAAACCTTCAGCCGCATCGTCGATTGGAACGACCGCACCACCTGCGTCCTCTTTGGCGACGGCGCAGGCTCGGTTGTCTTAAGCGCATCTGACGAACCGGGCATCATCCACAGCAAACTCAAAGCCGACGGCAACTACCTCAACCTTTTAAACGTCCCCGGACAAATCGCCAACGGCCAGGTTTGCGGGTCGCCCTACATCAGCATGGACGGTCCCGGCGTATTCAAATTTGCCGTCAAAATGCTGGCAAAAATTGCAGATGACGTTATCGAAGAAGCCGGATACACCGCCGATCAAATCGATTGGATTGTGCCGCACCAAGCCAACAAGCGCATTATCGACTCTACCGCCAAACACTTGGGCTTGAGCATGGACAAAGTGATCTTGACCGTCCAAGACCACGGCAACACTTCCGCAGCCTCCATTCCGTTGGCACTGGATGTCGGCATTAAAAACGGCCAAATCAAACGCGGACAAAACCTCTTGCTCGAAGGCATCGGCGGCGGTTTTGCTTGGGGTGCGGTTTTGGTGAAATACTAATGGTTGGGCCGTCTGAACACCTCTTTCAGACGGCATATTCTGCTCAAACCCATGAAATCCCTAACGTTTGCATTCTGCATCAGCGGCCTGTTTTTAAGCATAACGGCTGTAATATTGCCCAAACTGGCAATCGCCTATCTCGCACTGAGCGCATACGTTTTCCTGCTTTACTACCAAGACAAACAGCGCGCACGCAACCACGGCAGGCGCATACCCGAAGCAAAATTGCATCTGCTCAACCTGCTTGGCGGTTGGCCGGGCGGTTATTGCGGCAGCCTTGCATTCCGGCATAAAACCAGCAAATCCGGATTTATCCGCACCTTCCGACTGGGTGCCGCAACCAATACTGCCGCCACCCTCCTTCTGCTGGCAGACACCCTCAAACATTCAAACCAATAAGGAATTACCATGTCTTTCGCATTCTTCTTTCCCGGACAAGGCTCACAAAGCCTAGGCATGATGAACGGCTTTGCCGAGCAAGCCATCGTTAAAGCCACATTTGACGAAGTTTCCGCCGTATTGGGTCAAGACCTGTGGGCAATGATTAACGGCGAAGATGCCGAATTAATCGGACAAACCGTCAACACCCAGCCCATCATGCTGGCCGCCGGCATTGCCACCTACCGCGCCTACTTAGAAGCAGGCGGCAAAACCCCTTCCGTCGTTGCAGGCCACAGCCTCGGCGAATACACCGCCCTCGTCGCCGCCGGCGCATTGGATTTTGCAGACGCAGTCAAACTGGTCCGCCTGCGCGCCGAACTCATGCAATCTGCCGTACCGCAAGGCGTAGGTGCAATGGCCGCTATTTTGGGTTTGGAAGACGAACAAGTCAAAGCCATTTGTGCCGAAGCCGCACAAGGCGAAGTCGTTGAAGCCGTCAACTTCAACTCCCCGGGCCAAGTCGTGATCGCCGGCAACACCGCCGCAGTCGAACGCGCCATGGCCGCCGCCAAAGAAGCCGGGGCCAAACGCGCCCTGCCGCTGCCCGTTTCCGTTCCCTCACATTGCAGCCTCATGAAGCCCGCAGCGGAAAAACTTGCCGAAGCATTGAAAGACATCACCATCAAACAACCGCAAATCCGCGTCATTCATAACGCCGATGTTGCCTCTTATGATGATGCCGATAAAATCAAAGATGCCCTAGTACGCCAACTGTACAGCCCGGTGCGCTGGACAGAAACCGTCAACGCATTGGTTTCCGAAGGCATCACCGAATCCGCCGAGTGCGGCCCCGGCAAAGTCCTCGCAGGCCTCGCCAAACGCATTAACAAAGAAGCCGTATGCAGCGCATTGACCAATGCCGATCAAGTGGCCGCATTTATTGAAGCCCACTAAAACGTTTTCAGACGGCCTTATCCTGTCAGGCAAGGCCGTCTGAAAAATCAGCTCCACTCCAATCCGAATACATTATGAAAAAAACCATTATTCTTGCCGTTCCCTACATGTACGGACTGGATCAATGTATCGAAAAAAATCTGCGTTTTCTTGGTTTTGAGGTCATCAACCTGTGCTATGACGACCGGGATTCCTATTACCCGAACTTGGGCAGCAGACTCAAAAACCTCTATCACAAACACATCACCAAAGACGGCAACTATAAAAAATACCTCAAATACAGCCGCCACCTCGACGACATTCAGCAAAAATTGGCCTTGCTAAACGGTAAAAAAGCCGATTATGCGCTCTGTATCCGCGCCAATATTTACCCCAAAGAAATCATCGCCACCATCCGAGAACACAGCAATGTTTGCGTGAATTATCAATGGGATGGCGTAGGTCGTTTTCCAGATATTATTGAATATTTGGATTATTTTGACCAATGTTGGATTTTCGATCCCGACGATATTCAAAAATATCCACAATGCCGTTTCAAAGCCACCACTAATTTTTACTTTGACTTTCCCGTGGCGGAATATGCACCCACCAACAAACTCTACTTTTTAGGCGGCTACGAACTTAGACGCGAAGAGCAAACCAAACGCTTTATCCAAGAAACTGAACGCCTCAATTTACCCTTGGATTTCCATATCTACTGCAAAGATGACAGGGCCGAAAAAGCCTTCGGACACAACGGCATCCGCTATCTCGACCGCAGCAGCATCCTCAGCTTTGAAGAAAACCTCAGCCAAGTACAAAGTTGCGGTGCGGTCGTCGATTTTGCACAATTCGAACATTACGGCTTATCATTCCGTATCTTTGATGCGTTGCGTTTCGATAAAAAACTGATTACCACCAATAAACATATTTTAGAGACCGACCTATACCACCCAGACCGTGTGTTCGTATGGGACGGCGGTAATTTAGACGCATTGCCTAAATTTTTGGCGCGCCCGTATCAGCAACCCGCCCCTGAAATCAAAGCCTATTATTCGTTTACACAATGGCTAAACCGCCTGCTCGGCATTGATTAACCTTATTGTCTACGGCAGATAACCCTGCCTGACAAAATATTATATTGAATACATTATGAGTAAGAAAAAAGTCATTCTCGCCATGCCGGAACTCTTCAAAATCCACGAACTCATTATTGAGAACTTGGAGAAATGCGGATTTGAAGTACTGTCCCTGACCTATGAAGAAAAAGAGTTCAAATACAAAAATGTATTTCAACGGCTGAAAAAAATCTGGTATCGAAATATTCTTGGACAAAAAGACTTCAAAAAACGGACCATGTTCCGCGCCGTAGAAGAACGCCTCAATACCCTGTTAAGCGAACATCCCGAACAAGCGGATTATTGCTTCATGATTTGGCTGGGCGCCTATCCGAAAGACTTTATCGCCAAGCTCAGAGCGCATTCCAAACTAATGGTGTACTACAACTGGGAAGCCCTGACCTTCTTAAAAGAAGACTTCGACAACATCGAATTTTTCGACAAATTTTACTTTTTCGATCCGTTTGACCAAGGCAAACACCCCGAATACGCCGAAAAACTCTTTCCAACCACCAGCTTCTACTTTGACAGCTTCAGGCCGTCTGAAAACCCGCAAAACAAAATCTTGTTTATCGGCTCGTACGCCGCCGACCGCAACAACGACATCCGCGCATTTTGCGAAGCTGCACGTTCAATCGGTTTAGAAATAGATTTCCGCTTGGCCAGCAAGAAAATCGAAGAAGAAAAAGCGGCTTTGGGCATTCCAGAAGTCGAGTTTTTCTCCTTTGAAAACGCCCTCTCCTATCGTCAAAACTTAGAAGAAGCGGCCAAATCCTCCGTATTGGTGGATTTCCTCAACCGCAAGCACTACGGTCTCTCTTTGCGGATTTTCGAAGCGATTGGTTTGGACAAAAAACTGATTACGACCAATCCGACCATCGTACATTACGATTTTTATCACCCGAACAATATGTTCTACTGGGACGGAAGCAACCTTGAAGAACTCAAAGCCTTCCTGACCTTGCCGTATGTACCGCTTGCCCCAGGCTTGAAGCACAAATACAGCTTCAGCAACTGGATCAGCTGCGCATTTGATATTGAACCGAATATCCCTATCGGATTACCTGAAATCGATAGAGAAGTTGTGGAGAATTTAAATGTTTGACAAGGAAAAGCTGCTGACTTCTGTAATTCCTATCAGGACACACCAGCCAGCAGCAACCGTGCAACATATTGTCTATGCGGCCGATCAAAACTACATCCGCCATATCGGCACATCCATGCTCTCTGTTTTGGCAAACAACCGCTTTCCTATTCATTTTCATCTCTTGGTCAGCGGTTCGGAAAATTATGACTTCGATATTTTCAACCAACTAGAAAATATCAATCCAAATTACGCCGTAACGGTTTATCACCTGAATACAGATTATTTTTCTACCCTGCAGACAACCAGCTATTTCACCATCGCCATGTACTACCGGATGTGCATACCCGCCATACTTGGCGATATAAGCGATACTGCACTCTACTTGGACACAGACGTTCTCTGCTTAGGCGATATATCAGAACTGTTTACCGTCAACCTTGACCGCAAACTTCTCGCAGCCGTTCCAGAAACAACACTTTACCGTGCCTACATCAACAAATTGAATGTATTCGGTTTTAGAAGTACAGACCCCTACTTCAATTCAGGCGTACTGCTGTTTAACAACAAATTTTGGAACGAATCATCCGCTTACACTATCCTAAGCGAGAAAATACGGCAAGTCGAACTCAGCAAATTTATCTTGGCATGTCCGGATCAAGATCTGCTCAATCTAAGCTGCAAAGGTAAAGTAGGGTGCCTACAATTGGATACATTGGCACCACCGGGCGGAAGAACTAAACGATAACCCTAACAATATCCGGCTTGTTCATTTTATCGGCGGAACCAAGCCTTGGCATCATCTTGGTTTCCATCCTGTTTATGATTCTTTTTATAGAAAGTCTCCTTGGTATGATGGTTATTTCCATCAAAATCTAAAAACTACATTACACTTCTCTAATTCCTACCAAAAATACAAACAAGCTGCCAATCGCTTATGGCAGCAAGGAAACAAAAAACAGGCATTGGCGTACTACAAAGAATACTTACTACGGAAATTTAATCTTATGAAACAAAAATCATCCCTTGGAGTAACTTATTTATGAGTAAGAAACCCATTATCCTACTCGGCATGCTTCGCGTTAATAAAATGGAAAGTTTGGTAATTGACCATCTTAAGAAATACGGTTTTGAGGTCGTAGATATAAGCTACGACCACATTGCCCCTCCGTTCAAATATAAATCTCTCCGCATGAGGCTGGATACATTTGTCCGAAAAAATATCTTCCGTAAAAAGGATGCTAAAAAGAAATTAATTGAAGAAACGGCTAGGTTGCACTTTGAAGCAATCCATAAGAAAACATCCGAACTCATAGACAATTACGAATCTTTTGACTATGCCCTCATTCTGGGTGGTCAGGTGTACCCAAAAGATCTGCTGCTCAAAATCAAACAAAAAACCCAAAAATCCATAGTTGCCTACCAACCTGACGGCATAGACAGATTTCCCCAAGCTAAAGAAAACATAGAATTATTTGACCGCTTTTATGTCTTTGACCCCAAAGATATTAAGAAATATATGGGTCACCTCCACCCTGCAAGCAATTTTTATTTTGAAAACTTAGCAGAAAGCTCAGAAATTTCATCTGACTTCTACTTTATCGGTGCACATCTACCCGTTCTAAAAAGAGATCAGGCAATTGCCACTTTTGCACGCTATGCATCAGAGAAAAACTGGAATTTGGACTTTACCATCTACCATATTGACCAAGGAAGCCTGGCACTACATCACGAGACCTATCCCGAAAACATCAAAGCCACCCTGCAACCTATCAGCTTTGCCGAAAACATACACCGAGAGCAACAAAGCAAGGTATTGCTAGATTTCAAAACCCCTATACACACAGGATTATCCTTCCGCACTATCGAAGCAGTTGGTTACCGTAAAAAACTGATTACTACCAACATCCATGTTGCTGAATATGATTTTTACCATCCTGACAATATCTATATTTGGGATGAAAAAACCTTTGACGGACTGGACGAGTTTTTGGAAAGACCTTATCACGAGCTTCCGGCCAAAATTTATCAAAAATACAGTTTCAGAAACTGGGTCAACTATGTTCTAGATATTCCGCCATACATAGTAATCGGCTTACCCGAAGCAGATTCATAGCATACACAACCCTTTCAAACGACCTACCGACAAAAATTAGATTAAAAAACCTATTCGTGGTATAAGGCCGTCTGAAACCATTTTTCCAATCGCAATTAAGGAATAAAACATGAGTACACAAGATTTAAGCGGTAAAATCGCTTTGGTAACCGGCGCATCGCGCGGTATTGGTGCGGCGATTGCCGATACTTTGGCTGCGGCCGGTGCAAAAGTTATCGGCACGGCCACCAGCGAAAGCGGTGCGGTTGCAATTAGCAAGCGCTTGGCGCAATGGGGCGGCGAAGGCCGTGCATTGAATTCTGCCGAACCTGAAACCATCGAAAACCTGATTGCCGACATCGAGAAAGAATTCGGCAAACTGGATATTTTGGTCAACAACGCCGGCATTACCCGCGACAACCTCCTGATGCGCATGAAAGAGGAAGAATGGGACGACATCATGCAGGTCAACCTCAAATCCGTCTTCCGCGCCTCTAAAGCCGTATTGCGCGGCATGATGAAACAGCGTACCGGCCGCATCATCAACATTACATCCGTTGTCGGCGTGATGGGTAATGCCGGTCAGACCAACTATGCCGCGGCAAAAGCGGGCTTGATCGGTTTCTCCAAATCTATGGCTCGCGAAGTCGGCAGCCGCGGCATTACCGTCAACTGCGTCGCCCCGGGCTTTATCGACACCGATATGACCCGCGCCCTGCCGGAAGAAACCCGCAAAACCTTTGAAGCGCAAACTTCTTTGGGCAAATTCGGTGAAGCGCAAGATATTGCCGATGCAGTCTTGTTCTTGGCTTCTGATCAGGCAAAATACATTACCGGTCAGACACTTCATGTCAACGGCGGCATGTTGATGCCTTAAACCGTTTGTTTATTTAAAGGCCGTCTGAATATTTCAGACGGCCCTTTTTGTCAATCAAAACACTATTTTACATTCTATCTTGATATAATCTTAATAATCCGTTAGATAACGCTCGAAACAGTAAATCCAAATAAGCATGATACGGGAAATCAAATCGCAGAAATGAAGTTCATTCTGTGCGTTTTTATTTGGGTTTACTGTCAGTTTTCGACGTGTTTCAGACGGCCTCTATATAACAATATTTACTTTTAATGAAAGGCCGCCCACTCTATGCACGAATTTTCCCTTGCTCCCATTGTCATTGTTCTGTTGGTTGCCGTTATTACGGTTATCTGCTGCCGCAAATTCAACATTCCTTCCATGCTCGGTTATCTTTTGGTCGGTTTTATTGCCGGTCCGGGTATGTTCAGATTGATTCCGCAAAGCCACGCTACCGACTATTTGGGCGAAATCGGCATTGTGTTCTTGATGTTCAGCATCGGCCTCGAATTCTCCCTGCCTAAGCTCAAGGCCATGCGCCGCCTCGTATTCGGTTTGGGCGGTTTGCAAGTCATCGTTACCATGCTCTCGATTATGGGCATTTTGATGGCGATGGGCACGCCGTTTAACTGGGCGTTTGCCACCGCCGGCGCACTGACCATGTCGTCCACCGCCATCGTCAGCCGCATTTTGTCGGAGAAAACCGAGCTTGGTCAGCCGCATGGTCAAATGGCCATGGGCGTTTTGCTGATGCAGGATATTGCCGTTGTACCGCTGATGATTCTGATTCCGGCGCTTGCAGGCGGCAGCGAAGGCAACTTGTGGGTAGAACTGGGCTTGGCCGGTTTGAAAATGTTGCTGACCTTGGGTATTTTGTTCGTTATCGGCAGCCGTGTGATGTCGCGCTGGTTCAGACTGGTTGCCAAACGCAAATCGTCCGAACTCTTCATGATCAACGTTTTGCTGGTTACTTTGGGCGTAGCCTATCTGACAGAGCTTGAAGGCCTGTCTATGGCATTGGGCGCATTCGTCGCCGGTATGCTGCTTTCCGAAACCGAATACCGTATTCAGGTGGAAGACGACATCCGCCCATTCCGCGACATCCTGCTCGGCTTCTTCTTCATCACTGTCGGCATGAAGCTGGATATTCAGGCGCTGATCGGCAATTGGCAGCAAATCCTGATTTTGTTGGTCATCCTGTTAGTCTTGAAAGCACTGGTCGTCTTCATCATCGCTTTGCGCATGAAAAACCCTGTGGGCGACAGCCTCAAGAGTGCGCTTTATTTGGCGCAAGGCGGTGAGTTCGGTTTCGTGATGCTGGCCATTTCCAGCAAAATCAATATGGTTTCGCCCGAATTGGAACAAGCGGCCACCGCAGCCGTCTTGCTCTCCATGATTGCCGCACCATTTATCTTGGGCAGCAGCGATGCCATCGTCAGCCGCTTCGTCAAATCCGACTGGGACATGAAAGCCTTGGACTTGCACTCCATGCTGGTGGAAACCATGAGCAAATCCGAACACGTCCTGATTATCGGTTTCGGACGCGGCGGCCAATCGGTTGCCCGCGTATTGGCTCAAGAAGGCATTCCCTACTTCGCCCTCGACTTGGACATCGCACGCGTACAAGTGGCACGCAACGCAGGCGAACCGGTTTCCTTTGGCGATGCCAAACGCCGTGAAGTCTTGGAAGCCGCCGGCTTGGGACGCGCTAAAATGGTGGTTATTACGCTGAACAATATGCACGAGACCCAACATGTTCTCGGCAACATCATGTCCATGCATCCGAGCATGCCGGTTTATGTTCGCGCCACCAATGACGATTACGTCAAAACCTTCACCGAAATGGGCGCGGAAGAAACCGTTTCCGACACCAAAGAAACCAGCCTGGTACTGGCAAGCTATGCCATGTTGGGCCACGGCCTCTCCTACAACCATGTTTATCAAACCATAACCCATATCCGTCACAGCCGCTATGCATCGTTGCAAGACTTGTTTATCGGCAGCGATGATGACAGCTTCTCAGACGAAGACAGCAAAGCCATCTCCCGTCACGCCTTCCCGTTGCACGGCGAGGCACACGCCATCGGCAAAACCATCCGCGAACTGCCCTTGTCCGCCCATCATCTGAAGCTATTGTTTATCCGCCGCAAGACCGGAAAAATCCAAGACCTTGATCCTGATTTTGTTTTGGAAAACGGCGATATTTTGGTTGTCGCAGGCAAGCAGGAAGAAATTATTTCCTTTGAAAACTGGTGCTTGCAGGGAGACATCTAATAATCGGCAAATAAATCTTGCGCGCATCAGGATTTTTTGGTTTAATAGCGTCTTCGCAATTTTGCGCACGGGTGATTAGCTCAGTTGGTAGAGCGTCTGCCTTACAAGCAGAATGTCGGCGGTTCGACTCCGTCATCACCCACCAAGTTTCCTTTTCATTGTCTTTGACAGTGGATGCGCGGTGGTAGCTCAGTTGGTTAGAGTACCGGCCTGTCACGCCGGGGGTCGCGGGTTCGAGCCCCGTCCGCCGCGCCATTATTTCAAAATACTGATTTTTCAGTATCTCCCTTTTTCGGGTGATTAGCTCAGTTGGTAGAGCGTCTGCCTTACAAGCAGAATGTCGGCGGTTCGACTCCGTCATCACCCACCACTTTCCTTTTCATTGTCTTTGACAGTGGATGCGCGGTGGTAGCTCAGTTGGTTAGAGTACCGGCCTGTCACGCCGGGGGTCGCGGGTTCGAGCCCCGTCCGCCGCGCCATCAAGTTAAAAATAAAAAATACCGGTTTTTACCGGTATTTTTTTCGTCTGTACCTTATGCTTTTTCGTAAAAAGTCCGATTACTTAAACAAGAGAAGCCGGAAATAAAACTTAAAACATACGTCTTCAATACCAAAGATAAAACCATCCATCTCAAGCTGATTCACACCAAACGCTTATTCATCCAATCCCTGAATCATCCTTCAAAATAGACATAAATACCTACCCCTTCTTACACAAAGGCCGTCTGAAAACGTCAATACATTTTCAGACGGCCTTTTTTAGCTTATCAAACCTGATACCTAATCATGCAGGAAGCTTTAGCATCAATCCAATGATCTCCGCCCGGCTGAACGATTTTAGACACCAGCTTATCCAAGTCGCGTAGATAATCGGTTGACTTCGGGCTGTTGATAATGACGACAACCACTAACGGCTTTTCGCCCAACCAATATCCAGCCAGTGCGCGGACATCTTTGAGCGTACCGGTTTTGAGGCGCAGGTTTTCACCGGGCTGTTTCAAGCGTGTTTTAAGCGTACCGTCTTTACCGGCAATCGGCAGCGTACTGATAAACTCGTTTTTAAACGGGCTAAAGTAGGCTTTTTCCAACATTTGCGCCATCATTCGCGCATTGAGCCTTTCTACGCGGGACAGGCCTGAGCCGTTTTCCAACACCAGCCCTTCCGTATTGATACCGGCAACCGCCAGCTCGCTTTTTACGATAGAAGCGGCCTTAGTCTGCGCCAGCTTGTAATCAGACATATTTCCGGCAAATTTAAGGAAAACTGAACGGGCAATCAGATTATTGGAATGCTTGTTCATATCGGTGAGGATATCGGTAAGCGGTTTGGAGAGATGACTTGCCAAAACATGCGCATCATGAGGCGCGATACCTGTCGTCAGGCCGTCTGAAACCGTACCGCCTTGTTGACGCCATTGGTTGACAAAACTTTTGCCGACAAATTCTTTCATGCTGTACATATTCAGATACAGCTCTTTGCCCAAGCAGCTTTCCGGCAGCTTGCCCGATACGGTCAGCGTATTGTTTTTATAGGAAGTCTTCATGTGGTTTTTTAAAACACTGCACTTCCCTTCCTTATCTTCAAGCGTCAATTTGTTTTGAATATTCAGATTCGGCAGCGGCGGATTGGTACGGATGACCAAGCGTCCGTCTTCTTCTTTTTCAGCACTAAGTTCAACGGTTTTATACGCCAACATATTGGGATCGGGCGGCGTCATAAAGCTTTCGGCAGAATCGGAAGCAAAATCATCCGGATTCTTCACATCGCCCCAGAGGCTGCGGTCGAGTATCAGATGTCCGTCAATATGGCGTATGCCCTTATCGCGCATCTGTTGCTGCATCTGCACCAGAGCATGCTGGTCAAACACAGGATCGCCGCTCCCCACCCAATACACATTGCCTTTCAGCGTATCGCCTTTGATTGTGCCGTTGGTTTTAAACTCGGTTTTCCAACGATAATCGCCGCCCAACATACGAAACGCGGTAAACGCCGTTACCAGCTTCATGGTTGAAGCAGGATTGCGCAACTCATCGGCACGGTGTTCCACAATCACTTTGCCGCTGTCCAGTTCCTGCACATAAACGGAAATCTCATTTTCAGGAATACGGCCGAAATCCAAAGCCCATGACGGACACGCCGCCACCATCAGGCCGATTGATAAAATATTTTTTAACTTCATTGTGTTACAAAAAATTGATACATTTGTACGAGGTACTGAGGCCGTCTGAACGTTTCAGACGGCCTGTTATTTATTTCTGATGCGCTTTCAAACGCAAAGCGAACATGACGACAACAACACCGACAACCAAGGCGCAACCCATCGCCAAATGGATACCGTCCAGCATTGCCTGTTGCGGCATATCTGCACTGGAAAGTTTCTCGCCGATATTGGTTGCACCGACGAAAAACGCCGCGCCGATGGCACCGGCAATCGGATTGATGGTGGTCAGAATCGCCGCACCGTGCGGATTCAGCGTTTTCGGCAATGAATTCAGACCATGGGTTTCACCGGTTACGCAGGCAGACACGGACACCGCCAACAGCGTAAACATCGCCGTCAGCATCATCACTTGCGTGTCAATCCGTAAAAACAGCCACAATACCGCCAACGACACCACCAGCATCACCGTGGCCGGCAAGACGACAAAGCGTCCGCCCTTTTTGTCCAGCAGTTTGCCGAACAAAGGTGCGGCAACTGCTTGGGCAATGCTGGCGGGCATCAGGATCAGGCCGGTTGCCGTACCGGTCAGCATCAGCACCTGCTGAGTGTACATCGGCACCATCAGTTCCAATCCCAAAAACAGGAATACCGCGCCGGCCAAAATCACAACGCAATATCTGAACTGCTTGTATTCAAACGCACGAAGGTTCAACAAAGGCGTCGCCAAACGGAACTGACGGTGTGCAAACCACCCCACCAGCGCAACGGAGGCGGCAAAGAGCAGGATGAATTCCACCAGCGGCAAATGGGCGAAATTACTGCTCGCATACACCAGCCCGCCGAAACCCACGACCGACAAAACGGCCGACAACACATCAATCTTCGGACGGCTGATGTTGCTCAAATTAACCGTCAAATATTTGCCCACCAATACCATCGCCACCAGCATAAACGGCGCGGTAAAACCAAACAGCACGCGCCAATGCGTATGGTCGATGATGATGCCCGACAGAGTCGGCCCCATTGCAGGCGCGGCGGTAAACATCATGGTAATGACACCCATCGCCGTTCCGCGCTTGTTGGGCGGGAAAATCGACAACACGCCGTTAAACAGGAGCGGGACGAAAAACGCGGCAGACACTGCCTGCACCATCCGCCCCACAACCAGAATTCCGAAAGTCGGCGCAAACGCGCAAATCAGCGACCCTGCCAAAAACGTTGCCTGCGTAAACAGCACCATTTTGCGCGTTTCAAACCATTGAATCACGCCCGCCGTAATCGGCGTAAACGCGCCCATGACCAGCAAAAAGCCCGTCGTCAGCCATTGAACCGTGGTCTTATCGACACCGAAATCTTTCATAATCGGCGTAAGCGCGACATTCAGCAACGTATCGTTGAGATAGCCGAAAAATGCGCCGATAAACAGCGTCGTCACAATGGTTTTAGCAGGAAAATCAGGATTGTCGGCGTGGTATTCGTGCGCCGTATCATTTTCTTGAAAATCAGAAGCGTGCATAATAATTTGAAATATCGGAAAAATTGTTATTTTAGCATAAACCGGCTGACAGGCCGTCTGAAACCTTGACCGCTTCCCTAGACAACACTAAAATCCAGAATAGTTTTCATTTCCATTATCAAACAGGAGAAAAACATGTCAAAAAAAGTCAGCATCTTGGTCGGCAGCCTGCGTAAAGGTTCGTTCGCACGAAAAATCGCACAAAACGTCATTTCCATGTTCCCCGAAGGCTACGAAGCACAAATCGTCGAAATCGGCCATTTGCCTTTGTATAACTTCGACTACGACGATCCTGCCGTTACCGACTTCCCCACTCCGTCCAGCTATACCGAGTTCCGCGAAACCATCAAAGCTTCAGCCGGCGTATTGTTCGTGACTTCCGAAAACAACCGCACCGTCCCGGCCTGCCTGAAAAACACCATCGACATCGGCTCCAAACCCAATGCCGATGTTGCCTGGAAAAAAACACCGGCCGGCATCATCAGCCATTCCGTCGGCAAAATGGGCGGTTATAGCGCGCAAAAAAATCTGCGCCTTGCTCTCTCATATTTCGATATGCCGCTGACCGGCCAGCCGGAAGTGTTCCTCGGCAACTCGCCCACCCTGTTTGACGACAACGGCCGACTCATCGAATCCGCGCGTGAATTTGTCCAAGGCTATATCGACCAACTGGTTGCCTTGATTGAGAAAAACCCTAAATAATCGGGATTGAAGCATACAGGCCGTCTGAAAACCGAATTTCAGACGGCCTCATCTTTTGCAAAAAATCAGTTTTTCAACCCTTCCTAAATTTTTACTAATTGAGTGCGGTTATAATCACTATCCACCCATCCTCCGGAGAACTTCCATGCGCGTATTATTGGTTGAAGACGATGCCATGATTGCCCAAGCCGTCAGTGCCAATCTGAAAGACGCCGGCTACGCTGTTGATTGGGTCAGCCGCGGTTCGGAAGTGGCCGCGGCAGTGGCGGCACAAGCATACGATTTGCTGCTCTTGGATTTGGGTTTGCCCGGCAAAGACGGTTTGGACGTATTGGCGCAAATCCGCAACGGCAGCTGTACCGTTCCCGTCTTAATCGTAACCGCGCGCGACGATTTGCACAGCCGACTCAACGGCCTGGACGGCGGCGCAGACGACTACATCGTCAAACCCTTCGACATGGCAGAACTGCAAGCCCGCATGCGCGCCGTATTGCGCCGACACGGCGGACAGGCGCAAACGCTGCTGACCAACGGCATCATCACGCTCAACCCTTCCACCCATCAGGCGGAAGTAGTCGGGCAGGAACAGGCCGTCATGCTCAGCAACAAAGAATTTGCCGTCCTCCAAGCCCTGCTGCTGCGTCCGGGCATGATTCTGTCGCGCAGCGATTTGGAGGACAAAATTTATGGCTGGGGCGAAGAAGTCGAAAGCAACGCCGTTGACTTCCTGATTCACGCCTTACGCAAAAAACTCGGCAAAGAAGCGATTCAAAACGTCCGCGGGGTCGGCTGGCTGGTTGCACAAAACAACCAGGCCGTCTGAAAAACCAAAACAATATCAACACACAAACCATGCAACGCCTTATCCACACCATCAAACAATCCCTGCAAGTCCGAATCAGCCTCGCCCTGATCTGCATGCTCCTGCCCCTCTCCATCCTTGCAGGCATATTTTCTTATTACGATACTTATCACGAGACCCAAGAGGTTCAAGACGACCTGTTGCGCCAAGTCGCGAACTATCTCGACCCGAGCGATGCCGATGACGAGAAACACTCGCTCGACAACGACAACAAGATTTCCGTTCAATTTCCCAATACGCCCAACCCCATTGTCAGCCTGCCTGAGAAGATTTCAGACGGCCTGCACACCATTCAGGCCGATGACGACGACGATTACTACCGCGTTTATACCCGCACCACCAAGCAAGGCCGCATTGCCGTCATGCAGGAAAGCGACTACCGCGAAGAGCTGGCCGAAATGGCCGCCGTACAGAGCATCCTCCCCATGCTTCTCGCCCTGCCCCTGATTATCCTGCTTACCGTCTGGATTACCCATCGCGCCATGCGTTCCGTCAAAACCCTGTCCAACGATTTAGAGCAGCGCCAAATCAACGACCTCTCGCCAATGGACACGCAAGACATTCCCAGCGAAATCCAAGGCTTTGTCGTCGCCATCAACAACCTGTTGCAACGTACCGACGAAAACGTCCGCCAACAGCAACGCTTTATCGCCGATGCCGCACACGAATTGCGCAGCCCCATGACCGCCCTTTCCCTTCAGGCAGAGCGGCTCAACAATATGCAGCTGTCCGCCGAAGCGCGCGAGCAGTCCGCCCTGTTGCAACAAAGCATACAGCGCAACCGCCACTTGCTCGAGCAACTCCTTTCCCTCGCACGCGCCCAAGCACCCGAAACCCAACGCCCCAAAACCCTGATCAGCCTGCAAAACCAGTTCCGCCGCGTCTTGCAGGAACTCATGCCGCTGGCGCTGGCCAAAGGTCAAGACATCGGCGTCGCCGTCGAAAACGACTGCCAAATCCATGCCGATGACACCGAAATCTACACCCTTATCAAAACCTTTACCGACAACGCCATCCGCTATACTCCCAAAGGCGGCCGCATCGATTTGGGCTTTGACGAAACCGCCGGATACCTCAACATCTGGGTGGAAGACAACGGCCCCGGCATTCCCCCAAGCGAACGCCAACGCGTTATCGACCCTTTCTACCGTATTCTCGGCACCGAACAACAAGGCACCGGCCTGGGGCTGTCCATCGCAGACACCATTGTCAAACGCCATCAAGGCCGTCTGAAACTGGCCGACAGCCGACGCTTTGACAGCGGCTTTCTGATTATTGCCGAGTTGGATAAAAAGACGCTTTAAATAATCAACCCGCTCAAATTGGTTTATCTAGCTTTAAGCCGATGAATCAAAACGCTTTAAAACCAAAGGCCGTCTGAAAATGACTTTCAGACGGCCTTTTTATATTTTGAAGCAAACCTACTTCATTCCTCACAAATACGGCTGCAAGGTTTGACGGAGGATTTCCATATCGGTAATTTCAGTGATATTGGCTTTGCCCAAGTATTCCAAGCCGACAAAACGCATGATGCCGCTGCTGACTTTTTTGTCGTGGCTCATGTGTTCAATCCATTTTTCAAATGAGAAAACGGGCGGCGCAGACGGGAGGGAGGCGGCTTTCATTAAAGCGGCAATGCGGTCGGTATCGGCTTGCCGGGTTTTGCCCAAAATTTGCGACAAATGGGAAGCGAGGACGCAACCTGCGGCAACGGCTTCGCCATGCAGCCATACGCCGTAGCCCATTTCGGCTTCGATGGCATGGCCGAAAGTGTGGCCGAGATTAAGCCATGCGCGGATGCTCTGCTCGGTTTCGTCTTGGGCAACAATATCGGCCTTCATTTTGCAGCAATGGTAAACGGCTTCCGCCATTTTTTCTTGATGTTGCGCCATCAGGTCGGCCATATTTTCTTCCAACCAAGCAAAAAATTCGGCATCGCCCAATGCGCCGTATTTGATGACTTCGGCCATGCCTGCGGAAAGTTCGCGTTGCGGCAGCGTTTGCAAGGCGGTCAAATCGGCCAAAACGGCTTGCGGTTGGTAAAACGCGCCAATCATGTTTTTACCGAGCGGATGGTTGATGGCGGTTTTACCGCCGACCGAGGAATCAACCTGGCTGAGCAATGTGGTCGGCACTTGGATAAAAGGTGCGCCACGCTGATAAGTCGCTGCGGCAAAACCGACCATATCGCCTATCACGCCGCCGCCCAAAGCGATTAAAGTGGTTTTGCGTTCGGCACGGTTTTGCATCAGGCCATCGTAAATCAGGTTGAGCGTCTGCCAGTTTTTATATTCTTCGCCGTCGGAAAGGATGATGCTGAAATGCGGCACGCCCAGTCTGTCTAAGGCCGTCTGAAGCTGTTTGAGGTAAAGCGGCGCAACGGTTTCGTTGGTAATGATGGCCGCTTTTTTGCCTAAATAGGGCTGAAGCAGCATATCGGCCTGCTCGATCAGTTTATGCCCGATAAAGATGGGGTATTGATGGGACGGGGTTTGGACAGTCAGGGTGCGCATGGTGTTCCTTTGTAAAGCGTGTTATTCGCTCAATATTTCAATCAGCCGTTTGAGCGTTTTGTGGCAGCTGTCGGACTCGATGACGAAATGGGCGGTTTGACGGTACAGCGTATCGCGCTGGTCATACAGCTCTTGCAGTTTGGCCAAAGGGTTGGCAACTTGCAACAGCGGCCGGTTGCTGTCGTAACGGGTACGCTCCAGCAAGGTTTCAGGGCTGGCATGCAGATAAACAACCGTGCCGTTTTGGCGCAGAATCTGTCTGTTTTCACTGCGCAACACGGAGCCGCCACCGGTCGATAAAACGATGTTACGCCGGGAAGCGAGCTTTTTCAGCATATTGGTTTCGCGGTTGCGGAAGCCTTCTTCCCCTTCCATCTCAAAAATGGTCGGAATGGATACGCCCGATGAAGTGCAGATTTCGTAGTCGCTGTCGTAAAACGGGCATTCAAACATTTGGGCAAGCTGCTTGCCCAAAGTGGTTTTGCCCGCGCCCATCAGCCCGACTAAAATTAAATTGCCGTTGATTTTTTCCATAAGGGTCATTTTATACGATATGGCGGTTTCGTGGAAAAGTTCGTGGTTTTTCAGACGGTCTGAAACGAAAGGCCGTCTGAAAACGAAAACAGGCATACCTTTGCAGATATGCCTGTTTGTCATTCTAAAATCAATAACGCAGATTGTTACCCACATTGTCCATAATGCGCGGCGTGATGAAAATCAACAGCTCACGGCGGTTTTCACGCTTGCCGCGTGATTTGAACAAATTGCCGACAACGGGAATATCGCCCAAAACGGGAACTTTGTTCACTGCGTTGGTGCTTTCTTCTTCGTAAATACCGCCGACAATCAGCGTACCGCCATCTTCAACCATGGCTTGGGTATTCAAGTGTTTGGTGTTGATACACTTGGTTGTCAGAGAATCTACGGTACAGTCGATCGGGGTATCGCGATTAATCTTCACAGTCATGATGATTTGACCGTCAGGCGTAATGTTCGGCGTTACGGTCAAGCCCAAAACGGCTTTCTTGAAGGTAATCGAAGTCGCACCGCTGGAAGAAGCTTCTTGGTAAGGGATTTCCGTACCGGATTCAATTTTGGCTTCTTTACGGTCTTGTGTCAGCACGCGCGGATTGGAAATGGTTTTGCTCTTACCTTGTTCTTCAGACGCGCTGATTTCCAAACCCAATGCGCCGGACGAGAACGCACGCACCAGCGCAATGCTGTTGACTGCGGCTGCGGTCGGCAGGCTGACGTTCGGATCCAAAGACCATGTGCGGTAGCCTATGTCGCCACGGTTTAACGAGGCATTGGTGTTGTAGTTGGTTTGCGCATTATTCCAGTTGCTGCCCCATGCCGTACGGCCGCTCGCGCCACCGGAACCGAATTTAACGCCCAAGTTGCGGAAGAAGGTATCTTCTGCTTCGACAATGCGCGCTTCAACCATCACTTGACGGGTCGGAACGTCCAATTCATCAATCAGTTTGCGGAATTTCTCAATCACGCCGCGGTTGTCGGTTACAATCAGCGTATTGGTGGCCGGATCGATTAAGGCGCTGCCTCGGTTGCTCAACAGAGTGTTGCGGGTATTGGAATTATTGCTGTCGTATTCCTCCAAACGCAGAATTTTGCGGAATTCTTCCACGTTTTTGTATTTCAACTGGAAGGTTTGAGAATACAGCGGACCCAATTCGGCAATCTCTTTTTCCGCCTGCAAGAAGGCTTTGTCTTTTGCCAACAATTCATCGCGGGGGGCGATATTGATAATGTTGCCTTGACGGCGCATATCCAAATTGCGCGCCTGCATGACCAAATCCAAAGCCTGATCCCAAGGTACATCTTTCAAGGACAGGGTCATGGTGCCTTTGACGGTATCGCTGGCAACAATATTCACGCCGGACTCTTTCGCCAAAATCTGCAAAATGGTACGGACTTCTACATCTTGGAAGTCCAAGGAAATTTTACGGCCTTTAAACGATTTGTTCGCATTTTGGTTCAAGCCGCCGGATTCGGTATTGGCGGCTTTAGGCGATACTTCAAATACAAAACGGCCGGAAGAGGCTTTGGTATTGATGTCCCAATTCGCATTATTGTTGCGGATAATGAGCTGGGTAGAATTGCCGATACGTTTGAGCGTAACGTTTTGTACAGGCGTATTGAAGTCAGCCACATCCAAACTGCGTTGCGCTTGTGTCGGCAGCGTATGGTTTTTCAAGGTAACAACGACGCGGTCGCGCTGCTGTTTAATGTCCGGCTGTCCGCTGAAACCAGGGGCAGACAATTCAATAATGCCGGAATTGCGTGCGCCTTTGCGGAAATCGATATTGGCAGCAGAAACGGCTTGATAAGCCTGAGTAGCGCGCGCGGTAGACGGTGTAGCCGCACGTTCATTTACAACGGCCGCATTGGTTTGGTCAGTAGATTCGTTTACGAATACCCAAACTTCGTTGCCGCGAATCTCAGTATTGTATTGGCTGATTTTGTTCAAACCCAAAACCACGCGTGCGCGGTCGTTGTTTTGTGCCGCAGTAATTTGATTCAACAAGGGGTCGGCATATTCCAAAACAGGCTGGGGCAAACGGATATTGGTGTTGGCAAAATCCAATGCAATACGCGCCGGAGTAGATGTTACAAAACCATGAGGTGTGGTGACGTCTTTGTCGAAACGGATTTTGATGATTTTTTGGTTGTCAGGCAAAGTGGAAACGTTGATATCGGTAATATTGCCTGCAAAGGCCGTCTGAACAGCGAGGGCAACGCTGAAGCCGGCAAATAATTTTGTCATGTGCTTGGTTTTCATAATCGAGTGAGACCCCTAAATTAATTTGAATTCGAACTATCTGAGCTATCAGAAGAATCTGCCTCTTTGCTGCTCAACGGCAATTCGGCCTTCCGGTACACCCAGTTGCCGTAGCTGTCTTCAACTTGCTCGGTCAGGATAATTTTATCTTCAGTAATACTTTGGATTCTGCCGTAATTCTGACCGATGTAGTTTCCGGGATAAACGGTATAAACATGGTCGTTGACTTTGATAAATCCAGAAACTTTGCCACCGCTTTGCAGCGTTCCGACAAAAGCCATGTTTTCCAGACTGAATGCTTCCAAGGTTTCTTTCGGACGGTTTACATCCGGCGCATTACCGCCTTTAGGGGCAGTATCCAAACGGCGTGAATCAAACGCATTCAAGCCTTTAAAATTTGGAGGGTTATACGGCTTGGGCAATGTAACCGTCGGCTCTTCAAATGGAATAATCTTGGATTTCGCTTCCTGACGGGTTTGCGTCATCCATTGAGTCAAATCTTCATAGCTTTGCGTACAGGCTGCCAAGGGAAGAAGACTTAAGAGTAAGATGATTTTTTTCATGATTTCCCTATTCTTTTATTTTTGCTCATTCTCGGCAGGTTTGCCTTCTTCCTGCGCCTGTTGCGCAGCCAATTCAGCGGCAATCTCTTCGGCAGGACGGGCTTTGTAAGTCGTCGCAATCGCGCTCAGTGTCAATTCGCCTTTATTGCCTTTGCCTTCTTTATCCTCGCCTGCGTTTACGAGCTTCAAAGAATCCAACGTAATAATGCGCGACAAATCGCCTACGTCACGGGTAAATTGGCTGATCTGAGCGTATTTGCCTGTGATGGAAATCTGATACGGCAGTTTTTGAATCGGGCCATCATTTTCAGGTTGGAGCGGTGCAACGCTGTCCAAACGCAAGCCGTTGGTCGAACCTGCCTGATGCAGCTCTTGAATCAGGTTCGGAATTTCCGCGTCAGTCGGCAGTTGTTTCAACAAAACGTCGAATGCAGAACGAATCGAAGCCAATTCGGCCTTCAGATTATTCAAACTTGCCGCCTGAATGCTTTTACGCGTAAAGGTTTCCTTCAGCTCATCTTCTTTGGCTTCCTGCGTATTCAAGGTTTCAATCTGATCTTTAAAGACGCCGACATAGCCCAAAGCCAACATGCCGACAATCAATAAACCTGCCAGCAAAAGTTTTGAAGGCATATTGAGCAGGTACAGGTTTTGTATGTCCAATTGTTTTAGGTTTTTAGATGCCATTATTGAGCCTCCGGAGCAGGTTCGGCCATTTCACCGCTACTTTGGGCAGTCGGTGCAGGAGCCGGCGTATTCACCTGGTTGATTGAAGATTTCAAAGTAAATTCTTGGTAGTTATCTACTTTTTTAATGCTCAACAATTCAGGCTGCAAGAAAATACCTGTACTTGGCAGGGAGCGCATCATAACGGCGATTTTATTGTCGCTGATGGCATGGCCGCTGATTTTATAGCTGGTCGGGCTTTCGGCTTCCAATGCGGTCAAATAAGTATTATCGGGCGTAAGCGTATTCAAAGAATCAAGGATATAGGCCGCTTGATAGCGTTTTTCCTGCAATTCTTCCACTTTCAGCTTTTTAGCCAAGAAGGCTTCTTTTTCTTGCTGAAGTTTATCGATTTCGCCCAATTCCCTATCGAGTCGGTCGATTTCGGTTTGCAGGAAGTTGTTGCGCCCTTCTTGATTGCTGATGGCGTTGTCAATACCGAGATAGGTTGCGGCCGCCAAGCCCAAACCCACGGCAAAAGCGCCAAGCATCAATACTTTGAATTGCTGCTGCTTGCGCTGTTTAATCTCTTCTCGATACGGGAGAAGGTTGATTCTGGTTAATTCAATCATGTTCTCAAAGTCCCCTTAATGCCAATCCGAACGCCAAGGTCAGTGACGGCGCATCAATTTGAAGCTGCGGCAATTCTACTTTTGCACTGCGTTCCACATATGAAATCGGATGCAGATATTCTGTCGCCGTATTGGTTTGCGAGAAAATGCTTTCCGCCAAACCTGCCTGCTGCGCGGTAAAGCCGGTCAGCAGGATGTGTTTGATATTGGAGAAGGAATCAGTGGCTTGCGTGGTATAGTAAAATTGCAAAACACGCTGAACTTCTTGTGCAACCTGTACGTTAAAACGGTCGGCAATCTGAGATTGGTAGTCGGAAGGCTTGTTTTGAGAAGCCATCATTTGCGCGGCTTTTTCTTCCGTTACCTGATAAGTACGCTGAATCAGCTGATTGAGCTGCTCCGTGCTGACCGGCGTTTCTTGTTTGTAAAGAATACGGCCGTTTTGCAGGATCAGGGCATACATTTGCGTCGCATGAATGCCGAACACGGCAACTTTTTCATCTGCCATCTCGGGGGCATGCGTATTCATCCAATAGACGAAGGCATTGCGTTGCGCCAGCAAGTCCAAATCCAAAGCCGACAAAGGCAGACCGGCATTCTCGAACATTTCAATGCGCGGCTCAACATCGTCTTTTTTGGCGGCAACCGCTAAAATATGCTGGCCAGAACCGACTTCTTCGGCTTGAAAGTCGTAGTTCATTTCTTCAATCGGCGCAAATTGGCCGACTTCCGCCTCGACAAACTCTTCCAAGTCCAAATCGGTATCACGCGGGTTGTAAATAATTTGCTCGACTGTCGCCAAGTTTTGTGGCACAGCCGCAACAATATTTTTGCAAGAACTGCGTAATTGTGCGTAAGTATGCTGGATGTAGGTAGCAAGCTGATCGTAGTCTTGAATTTTATTGCCTTTGACAATATTTTTAGGCAATTTGGTAATAACGTATTTTTCCAGCTGAATTTGGTTTAAACTACGGCCTGTCAGTTGTACCATCTTAATGGCATGTTGGCTGATGTCGACGCCGATGGCAGAGCGGTTGTTCAATCCGCTAGAAGCCTTGCCTGTTTTGGTATCTTTCGTGCTTTTAAATAAGCGCATGATTTGACTTCCCTGTATCATTTAGGAGTGAGTAACTGTTTCGTTATCCGTAAAGGACTTCTTATTCTTTGCACAGTATTGACTGTGGCTGATAGAAATCGTTTCCCATTTTACTTTATTTATCGCCATTAATGGCAAATTATTACTTAGTCATGATTAAAAAGATTATAACGACCTGCCTGGGTCTCTTATTGGGACTGGCTCTTTTCGGTGTGGGGCTGCTTGCAATTGCAATTTTGGTCACCTATCCGAAGCTGCCGTCTTTGGACACTTTGCAACACTACAAACCCAAAATGCCGCTGACGATTTATTCTTCAGACGGCCAAGTGATTGGCGTTTACGGCGAGCAACGGCGTGAATTCACCAAAATCGGTGACTTTCCCAAAGTTTTGAAAAATGCCGTGATTGCCGCCGAAGACAAACGCTTCTACGACCACTGGGGCGTGGACGTTTGGGGTGTGGCGCGCGCTGCAATCGGCAACGTCATGGCCGGCGGCGTCCAATCCGGTGCCAGTACGATTACGCAACAGGTTGCAAAAAACTTCTACCTGAGCAGCGAGCGTTCGTTCACCCGTAAATTCAACGAAGCCCTGTTGGCCTACAAAATCGAGCAGTCTTTGAGCAAAGACAAGATTTTGGAGCTGTACTTCAACCAAATCTATTTGGGTCAACGCGCTTATGGTTTTGCATCTGCAGCCCAAATTTATTTCAATAAAAACGTTAATGAATTAACATTGGCCGAAGCCGCCATGCTGGCCGGCTTACCCAAAGCCCCTTCCGCCTACAATCCGATTGTGAACCCTGAGCGTGCCAAACTGCGTCAGGCTTATATTCTGAACAATATGCTGGAAGAAGGCATGATTACCCTGCAGCAACGCGATCAGGCTTTGAAAGAAGAGTTGCATTACGAGCGTTTTGTACAAAACATCGATCAAAGCGCCCTGTACGTTGCCGAAATGGTGCGCCAAGAGCTGTTTGAAAAATACGGCGAAGATGCCTACACGCAAGGCTTTAAGGTATATACCACCGTCGATACTGCACACCAGCGCGTGGCCACCGAAGCCCTGCGTAAAGTCCTGCGCAATTTCGACCGCGGCAGCAGCTACCGCGGCGCAGAAAACTACATCGACCTGAGCAAAAGCGACAACGTAGAAGAAACCGTCAGCCAATACCTTTCTACACTTTACACCGTTGATAAAATGATTCCTGCGGTTGTATTGGAAGCCTCCCGCAAAGGTGTACAGATTCAGTTGCCGAGCGGCCGTAAAGTCACGTTGAACAGCCACGCTTTAGGCTTTGCCGCCCGTGCCGTCAACAACGAAAAAATGGGCGAAGACCGCATCCGCCGCGGCTCCGTCATCCGCGTTAAAGGCAGCGGCGATACCTTTACCGTCGTTCAAGAGCCTTTGTTGCAAGGCGCATTGGTGTCTTTAGATGCGAAAACCGGCGCAGTCCGCGCATTGGTCGGCGGCTACGACTACCACAGCAAAACCTTCAACCGCGCAACTCAAGCCATGCGCCAACCCGGCTCGACGTTCAAACCGTTCGTTTATTCCGCCGCTTTGGCAAAAGGCATGACTGCTTCCACTATGATTAACGACGCACCAATCTCCCTGCCGGGCAAAGGTGCTAACGGTAAAGCGTGGAACCCGAAAAATGCAGACGGCCGCTATGCCGGTTACATCACGCTGCGTCAGGCTTTGACCGCGTCGAAAAACATGGTGTCCATCCGCATCCTGATGTCTATCGGTATCGGTTACGCGCAACAATACATCCAACGCTTCGGCTTCAAGCCGTCTGAAATTCCTGCCAGCCTGTCTATGGCTTTGGGTACAGGCGAAACCACGCCGTTGCGTATTGCAGAAGGTTACAGCGTCTTTGCCAACGGCGGTTACAAAGTGTCCGCCCACGTCATCGACAAAATCTACGACAGCCAAGGCCGTCTGAGAGCGCAAATGCAGCCTTTGGTAGCCGGTGAGAACGCGCCTCAGGCCATTGACCCGCGCAACGCCTACATCATGTACAAAATCATGCAGGACGTTGTCCGTGTCGGTACCGCACGCGGTGCAGCCGCACTCGGCCGCGCCGACATCGCCGGTAAAACCGGTACCACCAACGACAACAAAGACGCATGGTTTGTCGGCTTCAACCCTAGCGTTGTGACTGCCGTCTATATCGGCTTTGACAAACCGCGCAGCATGGGTCGTGCAGGTTACGGTGGTACAATCGCCGTACCGGTATGGGTAGAATACATGCGCTTCGCCCTGAAAGGCACCAGCGTCAAACCGATGAAAGCCCCTGAGGGCGTGGTTTCGAACGGCGGCGAAGTGTATATGCGCGAACGCATGACCACCAGCTCCGACCTGGCCTTGGACAACAGCGGCGTTGCACCGCGCCCCGCTCAACCTGCCCGTCGCGCGGTTCCGAATGAAAACCGCCGCCGCACCGAGAGCGGCAATGCGCCAGCCCGTGAAGAATTAGACGAAACCCCAGTTCTGCCAAGCAATACCGGCAACAATAACAAACAACAACTGGACTCTCTGTTCTAACAAATCAAGGCCGTCTGAAACGTTCAGACGGCCTTTTTTGAGAAAATTCAAAGCAAAACCATGATTGATTTACACTGCCATTCGACCGTTTCAGACGGCATGCTCTCCCCAACCGAAGTCGTCCGACTTGCCCGTCAAAACGGTTGCACCCTACTCGCCCTGACCGACCACGACCACACCGGCGGACTGGCCGAAGCACGCGCCGAAGCCGATACCCTCGGCCTCCCCTTCGTCAACGGCGTGGAAATATCCGTCACTTGGCGCGGCCGCACCATCCACGTTGTCGGCTTGGACTTTGACGAACACAACGAAACCCTGCAAAACCTGCTTGCTGAAGTCCGTAAAGGCCGTCTGAAACGATTGGAAGCCATCGCGGCCAAACTGAAGAAAAAAGGCATCACAGGCGCGTATGAAGGCGCGCTGGCATTGGCCGCCAACAAAGAAATGGCCAGCCGCACCCACATTGCCGAATTCCTCATCCGCGAAGGTCATGTCAAAAACAAACAGCAGGCGTTTACCAAATACCTGGGCGACGGCAAATCCTGTTCCGTCAGACACGAATGGGCCACACTGGAAGACTGCGTAGCCGCGATTACAGGCGCAGGCGGCATGGCCATTATTGCCCACCCGATGCGCTATGAATTATCCGCCACCGCCAAACGAAACCTGTTTCAAGAATTTAAAAATCTCGGCGGCGCAGGGATTGAAGTGCACAGCGGCAACTGCTGCAAAAACGACCGCCTCAACTATGCCCTGCTTGCCGACCGCTTCGACTTTCTCGCCAGCGCAGGCAGCGACTTCCACCGCCCCAACGACTTCAGCGGCGGCATACTCGGCGCCTGTCCCGACTTACCCGAACAATGCCGCCCGGTCTGGGAACACTTTAAGGCCGTCTGAATTTTTGACAGCAATTTTTCAGACGGCCCGCCAAGTATGAGACAGTTATAAACATATCACACTCTACATATTGAAACTGCCTGCCCGATACACCATAATAACCCTATAAATACCCCAAAAAATAAAGGTTAACACCATGTGCCAACTGCTCGGCATGAATTGCAACACTCCCACAGACATCATGTTTTCTTTTGAAGGCTTCCGCCGTCGCGGCGGCATTACCGACCACCACGCCGACGGCTTCGGTATCGGCTTTTTCGAAGGCAAAGGCGTGCGCTTGTTTCACGACGACAAGCCCAGCGCCAACTCGCCCGTTGCCGACTTGGTACGCGCCTACCAAATCAAATCTGAAAACGTTATCGCCCATATCCGCAAGGCCTCACAAGGCCAGACCTCATTGGCGAACACTCATCCCTTCATGCGCGAGATGTGGGGCGAATATTGGCTGTTTGCACACAACGGCCATTTGATTGATTTTTTCCCCGAGCAGGGTGAGTACTACCATGCCGTCGGCTCAACCGATTCCGAACGCGCGTTCTGCTTTATTCTCAACCGCCTGCGCAGCCGCTTTGCCACCAAGCCCGAACCTGAAGTTTTGTTTGACGCCATTGCCGGCCTGACCCATGAAATCCGCCGCTACGGCTTGTTCAACTTCGTCATGTCCAACGGCGACTGCCTGTTTGCCCATGCCAGTACTTTGCTGCACTACATCGTGCGTAAAGCCCCGTTTGGCAAAGCACGTTTGCTGGACGATGATGTCATGGTCGATTTTTCAGAGGTGACCACCCCGAACGATAAAGTTTCCGTCATCGCCACCCTGCCCCTGACGCGAGATGAAACCTGGTCGCAATTGGCAGTCAATGAATTGGTGATGTTTCAAGACGGCGACATTGTCCTCAGCGACCGCCCCGACAATCCGGTTTACATGAGCGCGGAAGAAGGTTTGGAAATCGCCCGAGCTGTCGGCGTATCGGTTTGACGTTTGATTGACTGAAAAACACAAGGCCGTCTGAAAAGCCCAACTTCGCCAAAGTTGCCCTTTCAGACGGCCTTTTTATACCTAAATTCTACGCAAAAGCCTTTACTATACGAAAATAACGCAATCCGCTACAATAATAGTTCACAAACAATAAATTCAATTGCTTAGCGACCTTGCCGAGCGTATGACAAGGAAACCCGATGAAGTGCCCGTTTTGCCAACACCCCAACACTCAAGTAACCGACTCGCGATGGCTGGAAGACACCAACAGCATCCGTCGCCGCCGCAAATGCTTGGAATGCGGACAACGCTTCAGCACTTTTGAAACCGTTGAAATGCGGATGCCGCAAGTTATCAAATCCAACGGCACACGGGTTCCCTTCAATCCGCACAAACTGCAGACCAGCCTTGAGCGCGCGCTGCACAAACGCCCTGTCACGCAAGAACAAATCGACGAAACCGTTGCCCTTATCGAGCAACGCCTCTACCGTTTGGGCAAAAAAGAAGTCGCTTCGCGCATCGTCGGCGAAATGGCGATGGAGGAGCTGGCAAAAATCGACCAAGTCGCTTATGTCCGCTTCGCGTCCGTCTATAAAAGCTTTAAAGACGTTTCCGAATTCACCCAAGTCATCGCCGAATGCAAAGCCAAATAAGGCCGTCCGAAACCATGTTTTCCGCACTTGATACCCAAATGATGCAAACCGCCCTCGAGCTGGCCAAGCTTGGGCGGTTTTCTACTTCCCCCAATCCCCGCGTCGGTTGCGTCATTGCACACGGCGCCCAAATCGTCGGACAAGGTTTCCACGTCAAAGCAGGTGAGCCGCACGCCGAAGTTCACGCATTGAGGCAGGCCCAAGCGGCGGCAAAAGGCGCAACAGCCTATGTCACGCTGGAGCCTTGCAGCCATTACGGCCGCACGCCGCCATGCGCCGAAGCGCTGATTCATTCCGGCGTAGCGCGCGTGGTCGCCGCCATGACCGACCCTAATCCATTGGTCGCAGGCAAAGGTTTGTCCATGCTGGAAGCCGCCGGAATCCGTACCGAAAGCGGTTTACTGGAAGCGCAGGCGCGCGAGCTCAACCGTGGTTTCCTGTCGCGTATCGAACGCGGCAGACCGTTTATCCGCCTCAAATGCGCCGCCAGTTTGGACGGCAAAACCGCCCTTTCGGACGGCCGCAGTTTTTGGATTACCGGCGAAGCGGCACGTGAAGACGTACAAATTCTCCGCGCCGAAAGTTGCGCCGTTTTGACCGGTATCGGTACCGTGCTTGCCGACAACCCGAAACTCAACGTCCGCAGCTTCCCCACCCTGCGCCAGCCTGCGCGCATCGTCTTAGACAGCCGACTGCAAATCCCTTTGGACTGCCACCTCGTGACCGATACCGACAGCCCGACCGTTATCATTACCCTTTCCTCAGACGAACAACGTTTGCAGGCGCTGGGTAAATTTGAACATATCCGCATCATCAGGCCGTCTGAACACATCAACGGCCGCATTAATCTTCTTTCACTCATGCCGCAACTGGCAGAGCTTGGCTTTGGCGAAGTTCTGGTAGAAGCCGGCTCAACACTTGCTTCAGCCTTCCTGAAGGATGACTTGGTGGATGAAATCGTCCTCTACCAAGCACCGAAACTGTTAGGCGCAGGCAAACCTCTTTTCTCCCTTTCTGAAAATCTGGCCGCCCTACTTTCAGACGGCCCTTGGCACAGTCAATCGGTAGAAATCATCGGGCAGGACATTAAATGGGTTCTACGGAAAAAATCCGTCTGATTGCTTGTCATAAATAATTTAATTATTTTCAATAGAGTTATTCTATTGTTTATATAGCAATAAATGTGATTTATTCATCAATCTATTATAATGACTATAGCGTATTTCAATTTAAAACTTTGACTTAGGCTCATTATAATTAACCTGATTGTCAACAAAATTCTTTTTTTCTTCACGAAATAATAAACTTTTAAAATAAGTTAAGCCGAGAAAATTTATTAAAAGTTTTTATTCTAGAAGGATTTTAAATGGCATAAACGGTAGCCCTGTCTTATGAAGATAACATGTGATTTTAAATATATAGTTGAAAAACAAAAATTATTTATTGATTTTAAAAATTAAATTTTCAAAAATACTATTTCCATACCTCAGAGGCCGTCTGAACGACCGTTAAACTTTTTTGATTGAGACGAATCTGATAAATGCTTATGATTTCGCCCGCTGAAATTATAAGTACGGTTTTGAGGCTTCACACGATACGGCAGCCGGCTATGCGGTTGCAGCAAACAACTCAGGCATCGGGCAAACACTCCCGATTCACTCATTCATTACACGAAAGACATCATGAAAAACATTACGATACAAAAATTTGCCGATAAGACCGCAAAAATCGGCATCGTCGGCTTAGGCTACGTTGGTTTACCACTGATGCTGCGCTATGTGGACATCGGTTACCAAGTTTTGGGTTTCGACATCGATAAAACCAAAGTCGACAAGCTCAACAAAGGCGAAAGCTACATCGAGCATATCCCTTCCGACAAAATTGCCGCTGCTTCCAACAGCCTGTTTGAAGCAACGACCGACTTCTCCCGCATCGGCGAAGTAGAAGCCGTGATTTTGTGCGTACCGACTCCGCTCAACAAATACCGCGAACCGGACATGAGTTTCGTTATCGACACTACCGACGCAGTCAAACCTTACTTGCGCGCCGGTCAAGTGCTGTCTTTGGAATCCACCACCTACCCCGGTACTACCGAAGAAGAATTGCTGCCGCGCATGGAAGAAGGCGGCTTGAAAGTCGGTCAAGACGTGTTCTTGGTTTACTCTCCTGAGCGTGAAGACCCGGGTAACCCTAACTTTGAAACCCGTACCATCCCCAAAGTCATCGGCGGCCATACCCCTGCTTGTTTGGAAGTCGGCCTGGCGCTGTACCAACCTGCCATCGATAAAGTTGTTCCGGTAAGCTCCACCAAAGCGGCCGAGCTGACCAAACTTTTGGAAAACATCCACCGCGCCGTAAACATCGGCTTAGTGAACGAGATGAAAATCGTTGCCGATAAAATGGGCATCGACATTCACGAAGTCATCAATGCCGCCGCAACCAAACCGTTCGGCTTCGTTGCTTATTACCCGGGCCCCGGCTTGGGCGGCCACTGTATCCCTATCGACCCGTTCTACCTGACTTGGAAAGCCCGCGAATACGGCGTCAACACCCGCTTCATCGAGCTGGCAGGCGAAGTTAACTCCCACATGCCCGACTACGTTATCGAAAAAGTCGGCCTGGCTTTGAACGACCACAACCGTTCCATCAAAGACAGCAAAATCTTGGTATTGGGTATCGCCTATAAGAAAAACGTAGACGATATGCGTGAAAGCCCGTCTGTGGAAGTGATGGACCGCCTGCACAAACTGGGCGCAGTGGTTTCCTATTCCGACCCGCACGTTCCAGAATTCCCGCACATCCCCGGCCACCACTACTTCGACCTGAAGAGTGAAGCGCTGACCCCTGAAACTGTCGCCCAATACGACTGCGTGGTTCTGACCACCGATCACGACAAATTCGACTATGACATGATCACCGAACATGCCAAACTGATTGTCGATACACGCGGCAAATTCCCAGTGAAAAATCCTAAAGTCATCAAAGCATAATCTTGCTTCAGACGCATCCGGCTGCCTCCGGTTTCCCCACCGGGACGGCGGCCGGTTTCCCAAGGCCATTTGTTTTTCAGACGGCCTTGGGAAACCGGCAACGGTAACAACGCATCTCTTACGAAAAACGCTCAGCTCGAACTTCCGGCCGTCTGAAAACAAATAATATGAACGCGAAAAAAATCCTCGGCTACGCATTGGGCCCGATAGGAAGCGCCGCTTTCGGCCTGCTTTCCCTGCCGCTCATCTCATGGTACTTCCCTGCGGAAGACATCGGCCGTATCGTACTCTTGCAGACCATTGCCGGACTGAGCATCCTGTTGCTGGGCCTGGGGCTGGACCAATCCTATATTCGCGACTATTACGCCGTTAAAGACAAGGCCGCGCTGTTCAAATCCGTTTTTTTATCGCCATTGATTCTGACGGTGGCGGTTGTGGTTTTAGTGTTGCTGATAAACGCATCATGGCCGTCTGAAATCATTTTCGACATCCCCAGTGCGAATTTGGGAATTCTCTTCCTGATTTTCTTGGCCACCACGCTGATTATCCGTTTTTTAGCCTTGATTTTGCGGATGAAAGAGCAGGCACTGGCTTTTTCACTCAGCCAGCTTGCGCCGAAATTTTTGATTTTGGTGTTGGTTTTTGCCGTGATCGCTTCCGGCCTGCCCGCCAATACCACTTCGCTGGTTTTTGCCTATACCGCCGCCCAAGTGCTGACCGTTGCGCTGTTGATCTATCAACTGCGCCGAGACCTGCAAGCCGTTTCCCATGCGAAATGGTCGCCTGAGCTGCATCGGGACGGATTACGCTACGGCCTGCCGCTGGCATTCGGCAACTTGGCCTATTGGGGTTTGACTTCGATTGACCGTTTTGTCCTCAAGAATATCTCGGGCTTGGACGAGTTGGGCATTTATTCGATGGCAGTCAGCTTTGGCGCCGTCGCCTTGATTTTCCAAAGCGTGTTTTCCACCATTTGGGCGCCTTTGGTGTTCAAATGGGTGGAAGAAAAAACCAATCTGGACAAAATCGGCGACATCACGCTTTCCATGACCGTCCTCATCAGCGCAATGATTTGCCTTATCGGGATTTTCTCGCCGATGGCGACCTGGATACTGCCGGAAAAATACACGCAGGTTCAATTTATCCTGCTCTCGTGTATGCTCTTCCCCCTGTTTTACACGCTGACCGAAGTCAGCGGCATCGGTTTGAACGTCGTCCGCTCGACTTGGCTGATTACCGCCATCAACATCGTTGCCTTTATCGCCAATACCGCCCTGCTCTATCTGCTGGTGCCGAAATTTGGTGCAAAAGGTGCGGCTATGGCCAGCGCAACGGCTTTTTGGCTGTTTTTCATCTTGAAAACCGAATTCTCTTCACGCCTGTGGCAGCCTTTGCCGCGCCTGAAGATTTATACCAACTCAACGCTCTGCCTGATGATCTGCCTTGCCTACACTTGGCTGGGTACGCGAGACAACTATATTTGGTTTGCGCTGGCATGGGCCGTCGGACTGGGTTTCCTGTTCCTAAAATACAAACACGCATTATTTGCCGCGACCGAAAAAATCAAAGCCAAATTAAACCGTTCGGCAAAATAGCCAACCTGAGATTCATGTCTCTACGATAACAACAGCACGACTATGAAAATAAAACGTCTGAACTTATACACTTACATCCTATACATCATGCTCGCAGCCTATATGCTGGGGCCCGCGCTTTCCTTTAAGGTCGGCGTGCCGCGTATCGACAACCCGCTGACCCTGATATTTGTACTGCTTGGTTTTATCGTATTTTTTCTGGAAAGCAAGCATATTCCACGCAAGATTTTTGCCATGCTCTGCGCCCTGACTGCCATGTGCATCTGGCCTGCCATCCACATGGGCATTACGTCGCTGACGCCGACGCAGTACATGGATATTTTGTTTTTTATGGCGGTTCCGGCTTTCTTCTACTTGTTTTACCAAGTATTGAAGCGCGCCGACGACCCTTTGAGGACAATTCAGAAGTTCCTCATCGTATTTACATTGTTTATCGCCGTGCCGCCGTTTGCAGAGCTGGCCACCGGTATTCAGTTTGTGAGCGCCAGCGATGAGTTGGCTATTGACGAAGGCTCGCTCAAAGGCTTGTTCTTTAACCCGAACAACCTTGCCGCCACCGCAGTCTGCCTTGCGCCTGCCATTTTGTTTTTCTTCCAACTCCAAGGACGGAAACACAAAGAAAAACTGCTGGGCTGGGGCTTGTTCCTGCTGTTGGGTATGGCCATTTTCGCCAGCGTATCGCGTACCGCCATCGGCTGTTACCTGTTGATTTTGCTGGTTTATACGGCCTATCGCAAAAACGGTTTTATTACGGTCGGCGTAGCAGGCCTGCTGGCGTTGGTGTTGTCGATGATTCCGTCTCGCGCGATTGCGGAATTTTTGCTCTCACTAAACGGCAACCAGTTTTTGGAACGCTTTTCCAGCCGCGTGTACCTCTTCCTGTACGACTTGGGCAGCGACAACTCCGTGTCCTACCGTCAGGAGATTTACAACTACTTCTGGAACAATCCGCCCCTGCTGCTGACCGGCTACGGCCCTAAAAACTTCCGCGAATATTTCGGCGGCCATTTGAGCGGCAGCTTGGGCTTTGAAAACCCGCACAGCTTCATCATCGAGCTGTATCTGGGTTTCGGCATGATTTCCCTGCTCGGCTTTATTGCCTTTGTGGCGTGTTATTTCCTCTACACCGCCTCAAACCGCGCAGTAACCGGCAAATCGCGCGTTTTGGCTTGGGTTGCCTTGGGCATTTTCCTGCTGGCCGGTTTTATTCCGTCCACTATTTTGCGTATGCCGTTTATCTGGCTGCCCTGCCTGCTGATTTTTATTTACAGCGTATTTGTCGCGCCCAAGCTGAAAGATATGGCCGCTTACGCATACAACGAAACACTATACGATACGAAGAAACCATCATGAAAATCATCCTGACTACCTCCATGTCCGGCCTCGGTGGCACTGAAAACGCCACTTTCCGCCTCGGCCGCCTGCTCAAACAACGCGGACACGATATCGTATTGGCCTCTTCAGACGGCCCTTTGATTCAGGAAGCGCAAGCATTGGGCATCCGTTGGCAGCCGATCGATTTTTACCAAGGCGGATTATTGGGTTACATCAAAGGCATGTTTGCCTACATGAAACTGCTGAAAAAAGAGAAACCCGATGTGATTCACTGCCAAATGGCGCGTATCGTTCCGGCCTGCGCCATTGCGGCCAAGTTTGCCTCGCCGAAAACCAAAGTGTTCTACCACGCGCGCGGCCTTGATCCGGAAACTTATCCGAAAATTGCCAAGCTTTTCGACAAGCTGGGCGTGTACATCATCGGCAACTGCAAACACGAACGCGAAAAACTCATCCGTTACGGTTTCCCTGCCAACCGCATCACCTACACTTACAACGCCCTGCACAAAGCGGATTACGTTCCTGAAAAAACAGTCAAAGACTATGTCCAACTGGGCACGCTTTCCCGTTTGGACACCGTCCGTGCTGTGCATCTGATGTTGGACATTCTCAAGAAAATGGTTGACCGCGGTATGCCTGTACGCCTCAACGTTGCAGGCATCGGCGAAGAAATGGACAACCTCAAAGCCCAAGCCAAACGTTTGGGCATTGAAGACAAAGTTACCTTCCTCGGCGGCGTCCGCGACTTGACCGGCTACTTCAAAGAAGTCGATATTTTGGTGAACACGCCGCATTGCGTGGGCGACCACGGTGCAGGCGTCGGCAACAATATTTTGGAAGCCGGCCTCTACGACACACCTGTCGTGACCTACAACATGGCGGGCATTTCCGAAATGGTCATCACCGGCCAAACCGGCTACTGCATTCCTTTCGGCGATGACGAAGCGTTTATCGAAGCCGTCGATACACTCATCAAGCATCCAGAGCTGCGCGGTCAAATGGGCAAAGCCCTGCACAAACACGTCGAAACTTTATGCTCTGACGACGAAATCTACCGCACCACCATGGCTGCGTACGAAATGTAAGGCCGTCTGAAACATGAACATTACCATCGTCGCCCCTTATTGCTCGCTGCCGTCCGAGCCGCATTTCAACCGCTTCTGGTATCTTGCCGAGCTGTTGTCGCAGTCGCATGACGTGTTGCTGATTACCAGCAACTTCAAGCACTACGACAAATCTTTCAGACGGCCCGAAGATGCCGAGGCCGCCTCACAAGGCCGTCTGAAAGTCATGCTGTTGGAAGAAAGCGGATACAGCAAAAACGTGTCTTTAGGGCGCGTGACCAGCCATCACCGCTTCGTCAAACATTTTGAAAAATGGTTGGAAAACTGCCGTCCGGGCGAACAAGACGTCGTCTTTTCCGCCTATCCGCTGATTGCTACCAACCTGCTCTTGGGCAAACACAAAGCGCGTTTGGGCTACAAGCTGATTGTCGATGTGCAGGACGTATGGCCGGAGTCTTTCTCCTCAGTCGTACCGTTTTTGAAAAAAATCCCGCACAACCTGCTGCCCTTTGCTTCACGCGCCAACCAAGCCTACCGCTACGCCGACGCGCTGGTTGCCGTATCGCAGACTTATCTCGACCGCGCCAAAGAAGCCAATCCGAACGTACCCGGCGAAGTCGTCTATATCGGCGCTGATTTTCCGAAACTCGATGCCGCGCCTGCCAAAAATTTCAGCGACGACAAAACCCGCTTTTTCTACTTGGGCACGCTCAGTTACAGCTATGACGTGGAAACCGTATGCAAAGGCGTTCGCAAGCTGTTGGACGCCGGCGAAAACGTCGAGTTGCACATCATGGGCGGCGGCCCCGATTTGGACAGGCTCAAACAATACGCCTGCGACGGCATTCAGTTTTACGGCTACATTCCTTACGCCGAAATGATGTCGGTCGCCAAGGGCTGCGACATCTCCGTCAACGCCATCCACTCTTACGCCATGCAGTCGATTACCAACAAACTTTCCGACTATATGGCTTTGCAAAAACCGATTCTGAACAGCCAGGTCAACGACGAAGTTGCCGAAGTCCTTACCCTGCTGCCGCATGCGAACTACCGTTCCGGCGATGTGGACAGCTTCGTTCAAGCCGCCAAAGATATTTTGAAGCGCAAAGACGATCCTGTTCAGTCCGAAGAAATCGTCCGCCGCTTCAAGCGCGACGTTGCCTATCAAAAAATCGTCAACCTGATTGAAAGATTAGCTCATGAATAAATTTTTCAAACGCCTGTTTGACATTGTTGCCTCCGCCTCAGGGCTGATTATCCTGTCGCCTGTGTTTTTGATTTTGGTGTACCTCATCCGCAAAAACCTAGGCTCGCCCGTGTTCTTCATCCAAGAGCGGCCGGGCAAGGATGGCAAGCCGTTTAAAATGATTAAATTCCGCTCCATGCGCGATGCAATCGATAAAGACGGCAACCCGCTACCGGACAGCGAACGCCTGACCGATTTCGGCAAAAAATTACGTGCCACTAGCTTGGACGAACTTCCTGAATTATGGAATGTCTTAAAAGGCGAGATGAGTTTGGTTGGCCCTCGTCCGCTGCTGATGCACTACCTGCCGTTGTACAACGACTTCCAAAACCGCCGCCACGAAATGAAACCGGGCGTGACCGGTTGGGCGCAAGTCAATGGCCGCAACGCTATTTCATGGGACGAAAAGTTCGCCCACGATGTTTGGTACATCGACCACTTCAGCTTCTGGCTGGATATTAAAATTTTGTTCCTGACGGTTAAAAAAGTCTTCGTCAAAGAAGGCATCTCAGCCGAAGGAGAAGCCACTATGCCTTATTTCACGGGTAATAAAACTGATGAAAAAAAATAACATACTGATTCTGTCGGCAGGCCGCCGCGTCGAATTGGTGCAGGACTTCCAAACCGAAGCCGCACGTTTTTCAGACGGCATCGGCGTGTTTGCCACTGACCTCAATCCCCACATGTCTTCAGCCTGTCATGTCGCCGACCGCGCTTTCAGCGTACCGCGCATCGACGCAGCCGAATACATCGACAGCATTTTCGAACTGGCCCAACAACACAACATCGGCCTGATTGTGCCAACCATCGATACCGAACTGCTCAAGCTGGCCGAAGCACGCGACCGTTTTGAAGCCGAAGGAATACATATCGTCATTTCCGACGCCAAACTGATTACCCTGTGCCGCGACAAGCGCCTGACCGCAGGCCTGTTTGCACAATACGGCATCCGTTCGCCTGAAATTTACGAACGGGACAGCCTGGCCTTCCCGTGTTTTGCCAAGCCTTATGACGGCAGCCGCGCCATCGGTGCGAAAAAAATCAACACACCAACCGATCTGACTGCCGATATTGCCGAAGATCCGAAAATGATGTTCGCCCAATACATCGATATTGAAAATGCTTTTTCCGAGTTCACCGTCGATATGTATTACGACCGTCAAGGCCGTCTGAAATGCGCCATTCCTCGCGAGCGTTTGGAAGTACGTACCGGCGAAGTCAGCAAAGGCGCGACCCGGCGCAATGCCCTGTATGAAGAGTTGGTTGAAAAAATGGCCGTATTGGAAGGCGCACGCGGCTGCATTACCGCGCAATTCTTCGTCAGCAAAACCGACAATACGACCTACGGCGTGGAAATCAATCCGCGTTTCGGCGGCGGTTTCCCGCTGACCTACGCCGCAGGCGGCAACTATCCGGGCTGGCTGATTCAAGAATACATCGGCGGCCAAGACATTCCCTTCTCCGACAACTGGGAAAACAATTTAATCATGCTTCGTTATGATGCTAAGGTTTTGGTAAGAGAACATGATTAAGCCGGAAGAATCCGTCATCGTTTTTGACCTTGACGATACGCTTTACTCCGAACATGACTACAAATGCTCCGGAATACGGGCAGTTGTAGAGATGATTACGTCGCTTTACCCGCAATACAATGCCGGCGTACTATATGAAATTGCCGACAATAAAAGTAAAGACTGGCTCGACAATTTGTGTCATCATTGCAAATTAAACGAATCAGAGAAACAATCACTCTTGTGGCAATATCGACTGCATCGGCCTGCCATCCGACCCTATGTCGAACCGTCTTTTTTACGGAAGCTGATGCGCCCTTTTGCCGCACGCGCCCTGATTACAGACGGCCGCAGCCTGACACAGCGTTTGAAAATACAGGCCTTGGGCCTGACCGATTTGTTTGACGACATTTTGATTTCGGAAGCCATGCAATCGGAAAAGCCCGACGACAAGCGTTTCGTTTTCCTGCAAAACAAATATCCGGCCGCAAAACGTTTTATTTACATCGGCGACAACATCAAAAAAGATTTTGTCGCACCCAACAAACTGGGTTGGCTCTCCATAGGCATCATGCCTAAGCCGCACAATATTCATCAAGCCGAGCCCGAGCAATACGGCCGTGAATACCAGCCCACCCTTTGGATAAACACCCTGGAAGAATTGACTACACTGACAACTTCCGCCACCGAAAAAGCAAATGCATAAGGGACATTTCTCCATGAAAATCTTATTTATGGGTCGTAAACAGGTTTCCGCCAACCTGCTTCGTTTTTTGACCAAACAAGACCATATCGAAATCGTCGGCGTCTTGACCGACAGCCATCTGCAAGGCTCGCCGACCACGGTTGCCGCGCAAGAATTGGGCCTGCCCCTGTACACCTTCGATACGGCTTTGGAAGCAATGCGTGAAGGCCGTCTGAAATACGATTTGGGCTTGTCCGTCCTTTACTGGCGCAAGCTGCGTGATGAATTCCTGAGCATTCCGACTTTGGGCACGATCAACTTCCACCCTGCGCTGTTGCCCGAATACAAAGGCACAGGCGGCTACAACCTGGCCATCATGGACGAGTTGAACGAATGGGGCAACACCGCCCACTACGTCGATGCCTCTATCGACACCGGCGAAATCATCGAAGTGGACCGCTTCCCCATCGACGCCGAAACAGAAACCGCCCAATCGCTCGAACGCAAAACCATGCAGGCGTTGGAGCCGTTCGCACAACGCATCATCGCCCGCGCCATCGATTCGAAAACCAAATTGCCGACCACACCCAACATCGGCGGCCGCTACGTCAGCCGCGACGAAATGGAAGCCATGAAGCAAATCCTCGACGGCGACAATATCGAGAAGAAAATCCGCGCCTTCTGGTTCCCGCCTTACGACGGCGCATACGTCGAAATCAACGGTCAGAAATACACCCTGATCAACCGCCAACTGCTGGAAGAAATCGCCCCCAAAGGCTCAACCAGTCTTTTCGCAGGAAAAACAAATGCTTAATACATCACTCTCCCCATGGCCAAGCTTTACTCAAGAAGAAGCCGATGCCGTTTCCAAAGTCCTGCTGTCCAACAAAGTCAACTACTGGACAGGTACGGAATGTCGCGAATTTGAAAAAGAATTTGCTGCTTTTGTCGGCACGCAATACGCCGTCGCCCTTTCCAACGGTACGTTGGCTTTGGACGTAGCCCTCAAAGCAATGGGCATCGGCCAAGGTGATGATGTGATTGTCACTTCGCGCACCTTCTTGGCTTCCGCATCCTGCATCGTAACCGCCGGTGCCAATCCGGTTTTCGCCGATGTCGATTTAAACAGCCAAAACATCAGCGCCGAAACCATCAAAGCCGCGCTGACGCCAAACACTAAAGCCATCATCGTGGTTCACCTTGCCGGCATGCCTGCCGAAATGGACGACATCATGGCTTTGGCCAAAGAACATAACTTGTGGGTTATCGAAGACTGCGCCCAAGCGCACGGCGCGAAATACAAAGGCAAATCCGTCGGCTCTATCGGCCACGTCGGTGCTTGGTCGTTCTGCCAAGACAAAATCATGACCACCGGCGGCGAAGGCGGCATGGTAACGACCAACGACAAAGAGCTGTGGAGCAAAATGTGGTCGTACAAAGACCACGGCAAAAGCTACGATGCCGTGTACCACCGCGAACACGCACCCGGTTTCCGCTGGCTGCACGAAAGCTTCGGTACCAACTGGCGCATGTTGGAAATGCAGGCGGTCATCGGCCGCATCCAGCTCAAACGCATGCCCGAATGGACGGCGCGCCGCCAAGAAAACGCCGCCAAACTGGCTGAAAGCTTGGGCAAATTCGCCAGCATCCGTTTGGTTGAAGTGGCCGACTACATCGAACACGCGCAATACAAGTTCTACGCCTTCGTCAAACCCGAACACCTGAAAGACGGCTGGACGCGCGACCGCATCGTCAGCGAACTGAACGCGCGCAAAGTCCCCTGCTATCAAGGCAGCTGCTCCGAAGTGTATTTGGAAAAAGCCTTTGACAACACGCCTTGGCGTCCGAAAGAGCGGCTGAAAAACGCTGTCCAACTGGGCGACACCAGCCTGATGTTCTTGGTGCATCCGACCCTGACCGATGAAGAAATTGCGTTCTGCAAAGAAAACATAGAAGCCGTATTGACTGAAGCCACGGCATAATCATTTTCAGACGGCCTGCAACCTCAGGCCGTCTGAAAAAAGCAAAACAGCCTGCTTCAAACAATCCGTACCAAGCCACATTACAACACTCAGACACACGTAAAAAATAAAATGAACTTGGAAACCCTGCTGGCTCTGCCGCGCAATCTAAAAAAAACCTTCTTCGTCATTCACGATATCTTAATGATCTTCGTGGCGTTTTGGTTTGCCCAAAGCCTTAAAGTGCAATACTCCGACGAATGGTTGAGTATCGCCAACTGGCTGGCTTTCGGCAGCACCGCGTTGCTGACCATCATCCTTTTCATCCGTATCGGCCTCTACCGCGCCGTTACGCGCTTCGTCAGCGTCCGCGTCCTGACCGCCGCCGCATTCGGCAGCATTATTTCAGCGGTCTTGTTCTGCCTGACTACCCTGATTTTTGAACAAAAACTGCACCTTGCCCTGCCCATCGTTTATTTCTTGGTCTTAGTGGTCGGCGTAACCAGCTCGCGCATGATCCTGCGCGCGATTCTGACCGACCATCACCGCAAACAGATGACCCCCGTCATTATCTACGGTGCAGGCCAATCCGGCCGCCAATTACTGGAAGCCATCAAACAGGTTAACGAATACTCGGCCATCGCCTTTGTCGATGACAACCCGAAAATCCAACGTACCGTCATCTATGACCTTGCCGTCTACAACCCCAACGAAATCCCGATGCTGATCAGCCGCTACGGCGTCCGCAAAATCCTGCTGGCGATTCCAAGTTCTACGCCTGAAGAACGCAAAGACATCATCCGCCGCCTCGAAGCCTACAAATGCGAAGTCCTGACCATTCCGGGCATGAAGGATTTGGTGGACGGCAAAATCAGCGTCAGCTCATTGAAAAAAATCTCCGTGGTCGATTTGCTCGGCCGCGCCCCTGTGGCACCGCGCCCTGAATTGATGAGTGCCGACATCAGCGACAAAGTCGTGATGGTAACCGGCGCAGGCGGCTCTATCGGCTCCGAGCTTTGCCGTCAAATTCTCAACTGCCGTCCGACCAAACTGCTGTTGTTTGAATTGTCCGAATTCGCCCTGTACAGCATAGACAAAGAATTGCGCGAAACCCAAGCCGCGCAAGGTAGCCAAGTCGAAGTCGTACCGCTTTTGGGTTCGGTTCAAAACAAAGAACGCCTCAGCAGTGTCATGAAGGCCTACCAAGTCGATACCGTCTATCATGCCGCAGCCTACAAACACGTCCCTATGGTCGAATTCAACACCATCGAAGGCATTCAAAACAACGTGTTCGGCACCCTCTGCTGCGCGCAGGCTGCCGTAGATGCGGGCGTTTCCACCTTTGTTTTGATTTCCACCGACAAAGCCGTCCGTCCGACCAATACCATGGGTGCCAGCAAACGCATGGCCGAACTCTGCCTGCAAGCGCTTGCCGCCGAGCCGGAACAAAAAACACGCTTCTGCATGGTGCGTTTCGGCAATGTATTGGGTTCGTCCGGCTCCGTTGTCCCGGTATTTGAAAAACAAATCGCCGAAGGCGGCCCGATTACCCTGACCCACCAAGACATTACCCGCTACTTCATGACCATTCCCGAAGCGGCGCAACTGGTTATCCAAGCCGGCGCAATGGGTAAAGGCGGCGACGTATTCGTCCTCGACATGGGCGAATCCGTCAAAATCATCGACCTTGCCCGTCAAATGATTGTCCTCAGCGGCCTCAAAGTCAAAGACGAGCAACACCCGCACGGCGACATCGAAATCAAGATTACCGGCCTGCGCCCGGGTGAGAAACTTTATGAAGAACTGCTCATCGGCGACGAGGTGCAAAAAACCACTCATCCCCGGATTATGACCGCCAGTGAAGTAATGCTTCCATGGACGCAATTATCTGACATACTGTCGGAACTCCAAACCGCTTGTCTCCAAAGCGACCAAAACAGCCTGCGCCAGCTTCTGCTGCGCGCACCGACAGGCTTCGTACCCAAAGACGGCATCTGCGACTTGGTTTGGCAACAAAACAACAAGGCCGTCTGAACATTTTCAGACGGCCCGGACACCATACTGCAAGGACTACTACATGAAAAAAACGCTCTCCCTGCTTACTCTATTTGCACTGGCTGCCTGTAACAGCACGACAGTCATTCCCGGTTCGACCATCAAAACCCGAACCAAAACCATTGTTTACACCGACAACGACACCGCAGCCGATACCAACCTCGACAGCCGCGTTGCCGTTTACCCCATCACGCCTAACCTGATTGAAAAAATGCGTACGCCGCCCGTACTTTCCCAAGCCAACCAAGGCTTGGAGCAAAGCAAGAGCGCTTACCGCTACCGCATCGGCAGCGGCGACGTCCTCAACATCATGGTTTGGGCGCACTCCGACCTCAACTCCCCCATCCAACAAAGCAACCCGCAAACCAACCAAGTCAGCCGCGGCGCCTGGGTGGATGAGGGCGGTTACATCACTTACCCGTTGGCAGGCAAAATTCAAGCCAAAGGCAAAACTTTGGACGAATTGCAAAACATCTTGACCAACCTTTTAAGACGCTACATCAAAAACCCTCAAGTCGCCATCAACGTTACCGAGTTCCGCTCGCAACGCGTTTCCGTTTCCGGCGCCATCAACCAAGCCGGCCAATTGCCGATTACCAATATCCCGATGACCATTTTGGATGCCATCAACCAAGCCGGCGGCGTTACCCAAAGCGCCGACACCCAGCACATCAAATGGACGCACAACGGCGTTGACCGCACCATCTCCCTGCAAAACATGCTGCAATACGGCGATATGTCGCAAAACCACCTCCTCAGCCATGGCGACATCGTTTACGTTCCTAACAGCAGCAACAACAAAATCTACATCATGGGCGAAGTCGGCAAACAAGCGACCCTGCCGATCGGCAACCACGGCCTCAACCTGACCCAAGCGCTCGGCGAAGTGGGCGGCATGAACCAAGCCTATGCGGATGCAACCGGCGTATTCGTAATCCGCCGCGTACCTGAAGATGTGGCCAAACCTATCCACATCTACCAGCTCAACCTGAAAGATGCAACCTCTTACGCGATGGGCAGCGAATTCAAACTGCGTTCCGAAGACACCGTTTACGTTACCTCCGCCCCGGTTACCCGTTGGAACCGCGTAATGTCACAAATTACCAACTCCATCAGCAACATCAACACCCTCGACAATACGTTTAAATAAGCAGTGGTTCCTGCTGTCAGACCCCGTTTGACAGCAGGATACAAAATCACGCACAATCCGACCAAATTACATAAACGGCATATAAAAGCCGTACACACCGCACAAACGGAAAAGCAGTACCTTATAGTCTGACTCACGCTTTTTTCAGACCATAAACCGAAACAATATCATGTACCACAACATACTCATCGTCTGCCTAGGCAACATCTGCCGCTCCCCAACCGCAGAGCGGATTATGCAGAAAAAACTACCCGGCCACCGCATCAGCAGCGCCGGCATAAAAGCACTGGCAGGTAAGGATGCCGATTTCCAAGCCATCAAAACCGCACTCAAACACGGCGTTATCGTTGCAGGCCATACGGCACGCCAACTGACTGCCCAAATGTGCGAACAGGCCGATTTGATTCTCGTCATGGAGCCCTGTCAAATCGATATGGTGGCCGACATCCATCCGCCGGCACGCAGCAAAACCATGCTGTTTGCCCAATGGTTGCCGAAGAAAACCGTACCTGACCCATACAAACAAAGCAGCGAAATGTTTGAAGCCGTTTTCGAACAGCTCAATGCTGCCGCAGACACTTGGAAAACCAAACTAAACGGAAAAACTCAACCGGTATAAAACCGGCATGAACAAGAAAGCAAGCAATGAAAAAAACGACCTACACACCTTATAGCGCAGACAACGACGAAATCGACTTCGGCCAACAGCTCCGCGTCATTTGGATGCACAAATACAAAATCCTCGCCGCCCTGCTTGCAGGCGGCATACTCGGCGCAGCCTTCAGCCTGGCATCCACCCCGCAATACCGCGCCGACGCCATGCTGGAAATCGAAACGCGGCAAAATCAAATCCTGACCGAAATCAACAGCATCTTCAACAACCAAACCACGCCGTCTGAAGCAGAAGTCGAGCTGGTTCAATCACGCCTGGTGTTGGGTAAAACCGTTGACGACCTCCAACTCGACCAAGAAGTCAAAGCCAAATACACGCCCGTTATCGGCAGCCTGATGCACAACATCAGCGGCGACCCCGATCCCAAACTGACCGTTGGCAACTTTACCGTACAAGAAGAATGGTTCAACAAAACCTTCACGCTGACCGTCAAAAACAACAAAGCCTATACCCTCACCCTTCCCGACAAACACGTTGTCGAAGGCAAGGTCGGCGTACCTCTGAAAATCAACAATCAAACCACCCTCAAAATCGATCAAATCCTGGCTAATCCGGGTCAAGAATTTGCGTTGACCAAGTTCTCCCGCATCAGCGCCATCGAAAACATCCAAAACAAACTGGCGGTCATCAGCAAAGGTAAAACCAGCCCCATCATCAACCTTACCTTTACCGGCACCGACCCTAAACGCACCAGCGTCATCCTCAACAGCATTGCCGACAACTACGTTGCGCAAAACCGCGAACGCGACGTCCAAGTCGCATCCAGCGGCTTGGCTTTCATCAGCGAAGAATTGCCGCGCCTGAAAGAAACCTTGCAAGACGCTGAAAACAAACTCAATGCCTACCGCCAACAATCAGGCTCCCTCGACATTCCGCTTGAGTCCAAAGGCGCATTGGAAAGCCTGACCGGCATCGAAACCCAAATTACCCTGCTCAAAACCGAAGAAGCAGGGTTGGCCGAGCTGTACACACCGGAACACCCTTCCTATAAAGCCGTATTGGACAAACTCTCCGTCCTCGAACGCGCCAAAAACAAAATCAACCAACAAATCGCCGAATTGCCCAATACCCAACAAGAAGTCATCCGCCTGACCCGCGACGTAGAAACCAACCAAGCAACCTACGTCCAACTGTTGAGCAAACAACAAGAGCTCAACATCATGAAAGCCAGTGCGCAAGGCAATGTCCGCATCGTCGATTATGCTTACGTCCCTGAAAACCCGGTTGCACCGCGCAAAGCCGTCATCACGCTCCTGAGCGCACTTGCCGCAGGCTCGTTGACCGCTTTGTGGCTGATGATCCGCAACCGCATGAAAAACGGCATCACTTCATCCGAAGAAATCGAAAACCTCAATTTGGAAGTCGTCGCTCTTGTTCCGCATTCCAAAACCCAGCAAAAACGCGACTTCTTCAAAAACAAATTCAAGAAGACCGGCGGCCGTTCCAACTATCTGCTGGCCAGCGAAGACCGTACCGACACGGCCGTCGAAGCCATCCGCGCCCTGCGTACCAATATCTACTTCTCCATGCTGGACGCGCCCAACAACGTCCTCATGATTACCGGCGCCGCGCCTGAGGCAGGTAAATCCTTTATCTCCGCCAACCTCGCCGCTGTAATGGCGCAGTCGGGCAAACGCGTCCTGCTTATCGATACCGATATGCGCAAAGGCTATCTTGACCGACTCTTCGGCCTTACCCCCGAGTTCGGCTTGTCCGACATCCTAAGCGGTAAAGCGGCTCCAGCCAAAGCCGTACAAGAGACCGGCATTGAAAACCTCCACCTCATCAGCAGCGGCAGCTATCCCAGCAATCCATCCGAACTTTTGATGGACAACCGCTTCAACGAGTTGCTCGCCCACGCGCGCCAACGCTACGATTACGTCATCTTGGACACGCCGCCCGTATTGGCCGTGACCGACGCCGTCATCATCGGCCAACATGCCGGCACCGTCCTGATGATCAGCCGTTATGCGCACACCCGTGCACGAGAGCTTGAGGCCAGCGTCGAACGTCTCAAACAAAACCACATCAACATCAAAGGTGTCGTCCTCAACGGCATGAAGCGCGAAGCCAACAACAGCTACGACTACTACGCCTACGATGCCTACCATTCCGGCAACAATAAATCATAAACCGAAGCAGGCCGTCTGAACTTTCAGACGGCCTGAGGCTTGTTAAACGGCACAAAATATTTTTCACAAACGCCGCCCTTGCACCCCAAAGCCGTTTGTTTTAAAGTAAGCCCCGTTCCCATATGGAAGAGAAACATGAAAATTACCGTCATCGGCGCAGGTTCGTGGGGTACAGCTCTCGCGTTGCACTTTGCGCACCACAACAATGAAGTCGCCCTTTGGACACGCAATCCCGACCAAATCCGCACCCTGCAAGCAGATCGTGAAAACAAACGCGGCCTGCCCGGCTTCCCTTTCCCTGAGTCCCTGACCGTTCACGCCGATTTGGGCGAAGCGCTGAAAGACAGCCAACTTGCCCTGATCGTTACCTCCGTAGCCGGCCTCAGAAGCAGCGCCGAGCTGCTCAAACAGCATAACGCCGCCGATATTCCCGTTCTCGCCGCCTGCAAAGGTTTTGAACAAGATACCGGCCTTTTGACTTTCCAAGTACTGAAAGAAGTCCTGCCTAACAATAAAAAAATCGGCGTTCTCTCAGGCCCGAGCTTTGCCCAAGAACTGGCCGCCCAACTGCCTTGCGCCGTCGTTCTCGCCTCCGAAAACAAAGAATGGGTGGAAGAAACCACCGCCCAACTGAACACCAACGTAATGCGCCTGTACGGCAGCACCGACGTCATCGGCGTTGCCGTGGGCGGTGCCGTTAAAAACGTCATGGCGATTGCCACCGGCCTTTCAGACGGCCTCGAATACGGCCTTAATGCACGCGCAGCCCTAGTAACGCGCGGCCTTGCCGAAATCACCCGCCTTGCCATCGCCATGGGCGCGCAACCCAAAACTATGATGGGTTTGGCCGGCATCGGCGACCTTATCCTGACCTGTACCGGCGCACTCTCGCGCAACCGCCGTGTCGGCCTCGGCCTTGCAGAAGGCAAAGAATTGCATCAAGTACTTGTCGAAATCGGCCACGTTTCCGAAGGCGTCAGCACCATCGAAGAAGTCTTCAATACTGCCGCCAAATACCAAATCGATATGCCCATCACCCAAACCCTGCTGCAACTCATCCGCAAAGAAATGACCCCGCAGCAAGTCGTTGAACGACTGATGGAACGAAGCGCGCGCTTCGAATAAACGGTCGCGCCGTCTGTCATTCAGACGGCCTGACGCACAATATGACGGCCATCAGGCCGTCTGAAGGGAAACACATGAACCAATCACTGAACAATCTGGAAATCAACGTTTACCAACTTGTCCAAAAATTTGAAACGCTGGTTTCAGAAAACCGCCGTCTCAACGAAGAAATCGACAGACTCAAACTCGAGCAAGAGCAACAAAAACGCCAACACGACGCAGCCATTGACGAACTCAGCGAAGCCTTGCTGGTTCAAGTCGGCAAACTCAAAGAAGACCTGCAAAGCAAAATTGACAGCCTGACCGTCGAAAAAGAAAACTACCGCAACGCACTGGCCCAAAGCGCAGACCAAATCCGCAGCCTCATTGCCCGACTGCCCCAAGAAACACAACAATAAAAGGACGCCCCGTGAGTATCGAACAAGTCAATCTCGACATCATGAATGTCAACTTCACCATCAACACGCCGAGTGAAGAAAAAGCCACCCTCCTGCAAGCCGTTGAAATGCTCAACAAAAAAAGCGACGCGATTAAAGAAAGCGGCCGCATCGTCGGCACGGACAAAATCGTCGTCATGGCAGCCCTCAACGTCGTACACGACCTTTTGAAAACAACCCTCAACGACGATTTGGCAATCGGTGAATTTGAGCGTAAAATAACCGACATGAGCAACGCGTGCCAAAAAGCACTGGCGCGCTTGGAGCAAAACTAATTTCCCCTTTTCCCTGCGGTGTTCGCGAAGGCATATATTCCTTTGAACCAATACGTTCGCTTTAGGTTGCCGGGAGTTGTAGTGGGCGCGAGCGTCCGTTTGCCGGACGCACCCGAAACTACCCGAGGTGACCGCCTTGTCAGCAAGGTTCAAGCGGATTCAGCCCAAACGGCACTCGTGGGGATTCCCTAAAAAAGCCATACCGAAAGGTGTGGCTTTCCCCTTTCCGAGTAAAGACTTTCGTAAAGATTTCCGGCCGTCTGAAAAAACCGCATATTCATGCATCAAACACGCTCAATTAAGATTGACAAAAACCAATCTCCTCTTTAAAATCCATAACTTTCTATATATATCTGGATTCCAACCATGAAAACCTTCTCTGCAAAACCCCATGAGGTGAAGCGCGAATGGTTCGTCATTGACGCAGAAGACAAAGTTCTGGGTCGTGTCGCAGCCGAAGTCGCACACCGTCTGCGCGGCAAACACAAACCCGAATACACCCCTCACGTTGATACCGGCGACTACATCATCGTCATCAATGCAGACAAACTGCGCGTGACCGGTGCTAAATTCGAAGACAAAAAATACTTCCGTCACTCTGGTTTCCCAGGCGGCATCTACGAGCGCACTTTCCGCGAAATGCAAGAGCAATTCCCTGGCCGCGCTTTGGAACAAGCCGTAAAAGGCATGTTGCCTAAAGGTCCTCTGGGCTACGCCATGATCAAAAAACTGAAAGTGTACGCCGGTGCCGAACATGGCCACGCTGCACAACAACCTAAAGTTTTGGAACTGAAATAATAAGGACACGACATGAACGGTAAATACTACTACGGCACAGGCCGCCGCAAAAGTTCAGTGGCTCGTGTATTCTTGACTAAAGGTACCGGCCAAATCATCGTAAACGGCCGTCCCGTTGACGAATTCTTCGCACGTGAAACCAGCCGCATGGTTGTACGTCAACCTCTGGTTCTGACTGAAAATGCCGAATCTTTCGACATCAAAGTTAACGTGACCGGCGGCGGCGAAACCGGTCAATCCGGCGCTATCCGTCACGGCATCACCCGCGCCCTGATCGACTTCGACGCAGCCCTGAAACCAGCCCTGTCTCAAGCAGGCTTCGTTACTCGCGATGCTCGTGAAGTTGAACGTAAAAAACCAGGTTTGCGCAAAGCACGTCGTGCAAAACAATTCTCCAAACGTTAATACGTTTTCAGAATCGAATCAAAAGCCTTGCTCTGCAAGGCTTTTTTCATTTATAAAACGATAATCCAATATCCCCCGTAATATATGATGAAAACCCTGCTCCACTACGCCAAATCATTGCTTCAGGCTGTGATTATCTTCATCTTCTTATCCCTGATTGTCGACTGGGTACGCAAACCCGACCAACCCTTACAATCAGCAGCACAAACCATCACTTTAACCGATGGGCAAACTACTTCCCTTCAATCCTTCAGCCAAAATCGGGTTGCCGTCGTTTATTTTTGGGGCAGCTGGTGTCGTATTTGTTCATACACATCATCAACCATAGAAAAGCTGCACCAAGACAATATCCCAACACTGGGCGTAGCCTTGCGCTCCGGAAGCAACGCAGACATTGCCCACCATATGCAACAAAACAATCTATCCTTTCCAAACGTCAATGATTCAGACGGCCTGATGGCTCAAAAATGGAACATAGCCGTCACACCAACCATTATCATATTAAAAGATGGAAAAATGATTCATCACACATCCGGACTTTCCAGCTACATCGGCTTAAAAATCAGAATTTACTTAGCAGACATCTTCGGCTAAATTCATTGAAAATCCACCAAAAATAGAAAATCCAAAGAATCATCTCCGCCGAATATATTTACCCTATTCCACTTCATAAATAAATAAACTATCCCTTTCCCAATAACATATGATTTTGTTGAGATTATAAAGAAAATAGACTAAGATATAACCATAAGAACAATTGGAAACATTATTATCAAAACAAACTGTTAGAGACCTTCATCTAATATTGTGGCCGTGATGCTTTTGTTCCCATAGACCCGGTTGCCGACGGCAGCCTTAAAACAGCAATATTCGCCTTTATTAATTTACCTCACGCTTCAACGGTTTGATTTTTGATAACCCCGGAGACTTAGTAATGCCCAACCAATCTAAACATGCATCTATCAATATCGGTCTGATTCAGGCAAGGGAAGCATTGATGACCCAATTCCGCCCTATTCTGAACCAAGCCAATATTACTGACCAGCAATGGCGTATCATCCGGCTCTTAGCGGAAAACGGCACACTCGACTTTCAAGATTTGGCCAATCAGGCCTGCATCCTCCGTCCCAGCCTGACCGGCATTCTGACCCGCTTGGAAAAAGCAGGTTTGGCCGTGCGCCTGAAGCCTTCCAACGACCAACGCCGCGTTTATCTGAAACTGACGCCCGAAGGCGAGAAACTCTATGAGTCCACCGGCGCATTGGTTGACGAGCGCTATGACGCAATTGAAAAAGTCCTTTCCAAAGAAAAAATGGCACAACTCAAAGAACTCTTGGCAGAGCTGGCAAAAATCGAACAGGCATTAAAATAAAGCGAGCCGGATGACAGATTCAACACACACACTCAAGAGATCCTTCCGAGATGCCATGGCCTCCTGTGCCGCCGGTGTACACGTTATCACGACAGACGGTGAAGCAGGGCGCTATGGCATTACCATGACTGCCGTCACTGCCGTTACCGACGAGCCGCCGACGGTCATTCTGTGCATCAACCGCCAATCCGCCATCATCCCCATCCTGCAGGGCAACCGCGATTTGTGTATCAACACGCTCAACGACAGCCAGCAGGATGTTGCCGAACACTTTGCCGGACTGACCGACCTCTCGCCCGAAGAACGCTTCGAATACCATATTTGGCATAGAGGGCAAACCGGACAGCTCGAAGTCGAAGGCGCGCTGGCGCACCTGCACGGCAGTATTGTCGATCAACGCGAAATCGGCACACATTACGTCTTTTTCGTTCAGATCAACGAAATCCGCAATACCGATGCGCAAGCGCCGGCATTGCTGTATTTCCGTAGGCAATTCAAATCTTTGGCATAAATAAAGGTCTCAGGCCGTCTGAAACATCTGTTTCATTTTTTCAGACGGCCTGAGACTTTTTCTGTTTCACACATTATAGGCACACCCATGAAAGCAATGATATTGGCCGCCGGTCGCGGCGAGCGTATGCGCCCTCTGACCGACCACACGCCCAAACCTTTACTCGAAGTAGCAGGTACGCCGCTTATCGGCTGGCACTTACGCCGCCTGCGGCAGGCCGGATTCACTGAAATCGTCATCAACCATGCCTGGCTTGGCCAGCAAATTGAAGACACCTTGAAAGACGGTTCAGCCTACGGCGTACACATTGCCTATTCTCCCGAACGCGCCGGAGGCCTGGAAACTGCCGGAGGCATTGCCACCGCCCTGCCGCTTTTGGGCAACGAGCCGTTTTTGGTCGTCAATGGCGACGTGTTGACCGACATTGATTTCCAAGCTGCACGACTGGCTGCCCAGCGCATACAGGAACACAACCTTCTCGCACATTTGTGGCTGGTGGACAATCCGCCCCATCATCCCGAAGGCGACTTCGGCCTGCTTTCAGACGGCCTGGTATCCGCATCATCCGCAGACGGCCAAGCCCTAACTTTCAGCGGCGTGGGCGTTTATCATCCCGCGCTTTTCAAAGACACTCCGGCACACCAGGCTGCCAAGCTTGCCCCTCTGTTGCGTCAAGCCATGAGCCAAAACCAAATCAGCGGCGAACACCACAACGGCCTTTGGTTGGACGTCGGCACAGTCGAACGCCTGCAAGAAGCCGACCGTATCGCCCAAAGCTGGTAAACAAAAGGGACGTATCCGATACGTCCCTTTTAATATTCAAGGCCGTCTGAAAACATTGATCAAACCATTTTCAGACGGCCTCAATCCATCAATCAAGCTTTGCCAATTTCTTTTCTTTCTTCATCCCCAACAGGCCATTGGCAATCATCACGCACAATCCCGACCAAATCAGTCCGTAGCCGATCAATGCGCCGCCCTGCACCGGCTCGTCCAGCCATACAATCGACACAATAAAAAGCAATACAGGCTCCAAATAGCTCAACATGCCGAACACTGCCACCGGCAGCAATTGATTCGCCTTCAAATTCAAATGCATGGATATTGCACTATTAAAACCCAGCAACACAATAAAAAAGATTAAAACTGGTTTGGCCGCAATCATCGCCGGCGTATCCGTTGCCAGCACAATATACGCCAACGCAAACGGCGTAATCATCATCAAATCAAAGGTCAGCCCTATTAAGGAAGGCACGCCCAGCTTGCGGCGCAGCAGATAATAAAACGGATAAGTACCGAACACCCAGACAGTCGTCCACGAAAACGCGCCCGACCGCACCAATTCACATGCCACGCCTGCACACGCCAAGATTACCGCCACCCTCTGCAAACGGTTCAAACGCTCTTTAAACCAAATCCGTCCACCCAGCATCATCGCCAAAAGAAACAGGAAATAACCCATGGCAATGTTTACTCCTTCCCCATTGACCGGCCCCCAGACAAACAGCCACAACTGGCTGGCAAATATCGGCGTCGGCAATACAATCAGCAGCCATCGTTTCCAATCCCGGCCGACGCCATAAGCAAAACGCATTGCCGCCTGCCAACCGTTGACCATCGTCATCAGCACGCACAAGGCCGACAGCATGGCAACCATGCGCCAGGCAAACACCTCTGTCCCCGTCATCGGCCGCATCCACATACCGTACAAAAACATCATGGAAAACAACAAATTGGACGCTACCGCAGCCAGCAAACCTTTGGATAAATTCGTCATTTCAGACGGCCTTTCATTGCACCGAAGCAGTCTAATGCATCAACCCTGCTTCACAATATCCGACAGCGGCCAGCGCGGCTTGACATTGAATGCACCGACAGCCTGACGCTCGGCAAGACGCATCGCGCCGGCAAAGGCAATCATTGCGCCGTTGTCGGTACAATATGCCATTGGTGGGAAATAAACATTGATTCTTTCTTCCTGCGGCTTGGGTTTGCCTTTTTCAGACGGCATTTTGACGGTCAAGCGCGAAAATTCATCGCGCAGTTTCCAGTTTGCACCCACACCGCCGGCAACCACCAAAGTTCTGAAACCGGTATCCAACAATGCTTTTTTGGCTTTGGCCGCCAACACATCGACTACCGCATCTTGGAAAGCGCGGCAAATGTTGTTGCGCGTCTGCTCGGGAATTTCATCGCTGCCGGTTTCGGCGCGGACTTTTTCGACAGCGGTCAAAACGGCGGTTTTCAAACCGGAAAAGCTCATCTGCAAATCGTGCGAATGCAGCATGGGGCGTGGGAACGTGAAGGCATCAGGCGTGCCGAGTTTGGCCAGCTCGGATAATTTGGCACCGCCGGGATAAGGCAGCCCCAACAGCTTGGCCGTTTTATCGAACGCTTCGCCTGCCGCATCATCCACACTCTCGCCCAGCAAGGTGTAATCGCCGATACCGCGTACAGCCATAAATTGCGTATGTCCGCCCGACACCAGCAAAGCGACAAATGGAAATTCAGGCTTGTCATCTGCCAACAAGGGCGAGAGCAAATGGCCTTCAAGATGGTGGACGGGGATAACGGGCTTGCCGATGGCAAATGCCAAAGCGTTGGCAAAGCCCGAACCGGCCAGCAATGCGCCGCCCAAGCCCGGGCCTTGCGTAAAGGCAACCGCGTCGATGTCGGCATAGCCTACGCCTGCTTCCTTCAAGCAACCTTGCGTCAACGGCACGACACGGCGGATATGGTCGCGGCTGGCCAATTCGGGGACAACGCCGCCGTATTCGGCGTGCATCGCCATTTGTGTGTGCAAATGATGCGCCAACAGGCCGCGCTCGGTGTCGTAGAGCGCAACGCCGGTTTCGTCGCAAGATGATTCAATTCCTAATACCAACATGGTTCGAAGCCGTCTGAAAAAATGATTAAAAACGATTCAGACGGCGTTTTCTCCGAAAACGGAAAAAGGCCGTCTGAAATAAAGTGCTGAATAAGCGGTTTACAAAGTGCCGTAAGAGTGCAGGCCGCTCAAGAACATATTCACGCCGATAAAGGCAAAGGCGGTAATGACCAGGCCGATGACCGCCCACCAAGCCAACACTTTGCCGCGCCAGCCTGCCACCAGCCGCAAATGCAACCAGATCGCGTAATTCAGCCAAACGATGAATGCCCAAGTCTCTTTCGGGTCCCAGCTCCAATAGCGGCCCCACGCATCGGCCGCCCACAATGCGCCGAGGATGGTGGCAATCGTGAAGAACAGGAAACCGACGGCAATCGCTTTGTACATGACTTCTTCAATGACTTGAGATTGCGGCAGCCATGATTTTTTGCCTGCATCTTCTTTTCTGAGTGCCAACAGTTCGGCAATACCCAGCATGGCGGCGATACAGAATGCGCCGTAGCCGATAAAGTTGGCCGGAACGTGGATTTTCATCCACCAAGACTGCAAAGCAGGAATCAGCGGCTGAATGGTATGCGCCTCGCGCGAAACGCTGTACCACAAGACAAATCCGACTACGACCGCCATAAAGCTGAAGACAAATCCGCCCAGTTTTTGTACGGCAAAACGGCCTTCGTAATAGAGGTACATCAGCGCCGTAATGACCAAGAACAAGATGAATACTTCGTAAAGGTTGGAAACCGGAATATGGCCGGCATCGGGACGCAGCAGATAGCTTTCATGCCAGCGTACCAGCAGGCCGACAAAGCCCGCCATCGCGGAAACCCACGCAAACATGCTCCCCATGCCCAAAAGCGTATTGGTCGGCACATTCTTGCGCACCGCCGCTATCGCGCCGACGATATAGGCAAACAAGGCAAAGAATACAAACGCGCATTGCCACATAATCGCCGACTGGCTGCTTAGCAGGTATTTGAGCAGGAAGCCGTCTGCGCGTTTGATGTCGCCGCCATACAAATCAACGGCAAAATACGCCAGGCATACGCCCACAGGGATAAACCAGCGCATCGGTTTGAAAAACCAACCCAGAAAAACGGCAATACCGGCACTCGCCCACAAAATCACCATTTCGTAGATGTCCATGTGCAGACCGACCTGGGTTTGGGCAATAAACGCACCGATGGCAATCAGCAGTGCGAATGCCCAGTCGAAGAGGTTAAGGTTTCGGATAAATGATTTGTGTGTCAGAAGCTCATGCTCGGGCAAGGCCTGATGTTTGTTATTCATGGTTCAAATCCTTGGCAAGCTGCTGCAATTGCCGTGTGTGTTGCGGAAATTCTTTCTGCAAGTCGCGTTCGTTGCGGCTGGAAGACATGGCAAAACGGATACGGCCGTCTGAAAACAGCAGCCAAGCGCGTTTTTCACGAATATAGAACATAAACACCGTACCCAACACCAGCAATACCGAACCCAGATACACCAAGAATGCGCCCGGCGAACGGGTCATCTGCAATCCGGAAGAGCGCACTTCGGAGTAGCCGTCCAATTGCAGCAACATCGGCGCAGGATACTCGGTCAAACCGGTGTACGCGTCCATTGCATGCAGCAGGAATCGGTTGCGCTTTTCGTCTTGCGGCCAAGCCGGCAGGTTGTATGTACTGATCGTGTCTTCCAAAGCGGCGTTCATCACGCCATAGAGCATCTCGTAGAAATAGCCCTGCATTTTTTCCTGCTGCTCTTTCGGAATATTGGTGGTAACAAATTTGTCCAAAGCCAAATAGCCGCCTTTGGCAAAAATCGACAAGGTATTTTCCGCCGCCGCCATAAATTGCTCGCGGATTTCGGCGGGTGCGCCTTTGACGGCGTTGGCAACGGTTTTACGGCGAGCCGCATCGTCTTTCAAATATTGGCGCAAAGCCATAAAGGTATCGATTTTACCGTTTTTATCCATCGGAATGCGCAACCAGCGGTATTGCTGCGCCAAGCCGCTGCGCGTGCCGGTAATGAAGAAATAGTCTTCATCTTGTTTCAGCGGCAACATATAGTTTTTATATTCGACCGCCTGCCCCGCTTTGTCGCGGATACGGTAAACGATAGACGGGCCGATATTGGTGTATTTTTTGTCTTCCTGACGGACGGAGCGTACATCATTAAGGGCGGATTTCAGGTTTTGCTCTTTTTCAGACGGCTCGCTCATGTCTTCGACGTTCATCGAAGTAAACTGGTCGAATTCCAGTTTATAAGAGGTCTTGCCCAAATCCAGCGGAAACTCGCGCATGGAAGTCGCTTTGAGTTTGACCGGCGTACGGTCTGCATCGGCCAGGTTCCACGCTTTAAACGTCAAGTCCGAGCCGCCGTCGGCAAAACTTGCCTGATAAACCGTAATACCGTGCAGCGTCAAAGGATGGTTGACGCGGATGGTGTGTTCGCTGACTTTGCCGGTTGCCTTGTCCGTGACTTCCAAGTCGCTGGCGAAATCGCGCGGCATACCGGTATCGTAAAAGTCGATATGGAATTTCTTCAATTTGACGGAAAACGGCAAGTCTTGCACGAGCATGCCGTTATCCGCATTCAGAAATACCACGTCCGCGCTCTGCCCTTCCGAAATATTGACATTGCCCCTAAACGACAAATTGGACGCCCCCAACACGCTTTCGGGCTTAAAGTCTTTGGCGTAAACCGCCGTATTGTCCGGCACGACCCGGCCGGTGAGCATGCCGATTTTAAGCAGGATGTTGCTGTCTATCAAACCGCCCAAACAAATCACAATCAGCGCGGCATGGGCAAAGATATAGCCCCATTTGTTCATCGCGCCTTTTTTCGCCGCCACCAAAACCGAACCGTCTTCACGCGTAACGGTTTTACAGCCGTAGCCCTGCACTTCCAAATAACGTTGCGCAACTTCGGGCGTTACCTGTCCGTCTAAAACGATGGAATGGCGCATTGCCGCCAGTGATTTTTCCTTCGCGTTTTCACGGAAGGAACGAATCTCGCGCAAAAACGGCGGAACATTGCGAATCAGGCACAATCCGGTGGAAATCACCAAAAACATCATGATGACAACGAACCACGCCGAGGCGTACACGTCGTACAGGCCCAAAAAGCCGAAAATCTGCGACCAAAACGGGCCGAATTTCACCAAATAATCGACTTGTGGCTGGTTTTGCTGCAAGACCGTACCGATAATCGAAGCTACGCCCAACAGGCTGAGCAGGGCGACGGCAAAACGCATGGAGCTGAAAAAGGCAAACCATGGTCTACGGATGAGTGGGACGGATGATGAAGATTTACTCATGTTTCAACTGTCGGCTTTGAACAACCCAATAAATCGGGCTGCGATGGACGTTATGATGCGAAAGGAAGAATACTGCATATTGTAGTAAAAATCTTGCTGTCGCTATTTGAAAAAACCAATCAGGCTTATCGGCATATATTGGCTAAGGCCGTCTGAAGAGTTTTCAGACGGCCTGTATCAATAAGCTCGTTTCAAAACGAAATTAGTGCAAACCTTGAATGAAGTTGGCTACTGCGTTCAACTCTTCTTCGCTCAGGCGGTTGGCAATATCCGCCATGATGGCGTTTTTGCGTTGGCCGGATTGGTAAGCTTTCATTTGCTCGACAACGTAAGCTTTGTGTTGGCCGCCCAGACGAGGATAGGCTTGGATTTCAGTACCGCCGCCAGGGATACCTGCGCCGCTAGGACCGTGGCAAGACATACATGCCGGCAGTTTTTTAGCGCTCAGGCCGCCACGATAGATTTTCGCGCCCAGCTCTGGGTTTTCTTTAGGATTGGCTTCGCCCGGTTTGCCTTGTTGTTTGGCATAGTAGGCGGCAGCGTCGCGGATGTCTTGTTCGGACAAGTTCATCACCATCGGTTTCATCACGCCGGCAGCACCATGCGAACGGGTACCGTCTTTGATGGCCATGGTTTGGCCGTAGACGTAGGCCGCAGCCTGACCTGCCAGTTTAGGATAAGTTGCGATACCGCTGTTACCATCGGCTGCGTGACACGCCGCACAGATAGTAGTCGCTACCTGTTTGCCTTTTTCAGCATCTGCTTTAGGGGCAGCGGAAACCGCACCGGCAGCCAATACCAAGGCCAATAAAGTCAATCGTTTCATGGAGTGCTCCTGATTACAGCATTGCGTACCGCGTCAATGCCTTTTTTATACTCAAATACCGGGGAATTTTCCCGATTAAAACCGATAATTCTATAAACGTGCTATTCTATACCAAGTTTACATTAAATTACTACTCAAATTACCAAACTGCTGCAACATAAATGCCCGATACAAATTATGATGTTGCAGTTTTGTTTCCATGTAAGGAAATACTGATGAACCTTTTTCAAAACGCCAAATTCTTTACAACGGTCAACCATCTGAAAGACCTGCCCGACACGCCGGCCGAGATTGCCTTTGTCGGCCGAAGCAATGCCGGCAAATCCAGCGCCATCAACACGTTAACCAATCATGTGCGCCTTGCCTACGTTTCCAAAACACCGGGCCGCACCCAACACATCAATTTCTTTGAGCTGGAAAACGGCAATTTCATGGTTGACTTGCCCGGCTACGGCTACGCGCAGGTACCGGAGGCCATCCGTGCGCACTGGGTCAAACTCTTGGGCGACTACCTGCAACAACGCCGCCAGCTGATCGGCCTGATTCTGATTATGGACTCGCGCCATCCGCTCAAGGCCTTAGACATTCAAATGCTGGACTTTTTCCACATTACCGGCCGTCCTGTGCATATCCTGCTGTCAAAAGCAGACAAGCTGTCTAAAAACGACCAGATTAAAACTTTGGCGGCGGTAAAAAAATCACTCAAACCCTACACCGATCGCCAAAAAATCAGCGTTCAACTGTTTTCCAGCCTGAAAAAACAAGGCATGGACGAAGTCAATCAAGTGGTCGGCTCATGGTTTGATGCACATCGCGAAGAAATCGAGAATCTTGCAGGCGAAACATCGCCTGAGTGATTGTAAAACAAGGCGGAATGAGATGAATTGACCAACCGCAAATCTTCTTCCGTCATTTGTTTTTCTATAATGCCGTTTCCCATCTCACTTCCAAAGGGTATGTATGCACATGCCTTTTTTATTGCGTTTTTTTATTTTCTTATCGCAAACTCAAAACAACAACGTATCAGTAAAAATTCTTAAAAAGCATGGTTTTATTCGACTAAACCTTTTTCAGACGGCCTTTGCCTCATCTTCGCCATCTACCCAACCAGCTTCTTTCAACTTCCGCTGTTGCGCATCATATCGGGATTTTTCCGCCCAATACATTGTCTGAATACAGGCATCGCCGCACTCGCTGCCGCAACATTCCCACGACTCGGGGCGGACAGGTTCGTCTAAAATCGGCTCGCCCAAGATGGCTTCGGCCTTATTCTTCAGGGTCGTATCCATCGGCGATTTCCAAGCGCGCACCGTCAAACTCAATCACTTCGCCGCCACGGATTTTGGCGGTTTTACGGGTTTCGGTTTCGCCGTTGCGCAACACCAGCCCTTCGGCGATAAACGCTTTTGCCTGTCCGCCGCTTTCGGCAAGGCCGGCCAATTTCAATAAGTCGCACAACGCGATGTATTCGTTGTCTTCAAGATAGACAGTGGCTTCCATAATTCAATCCTTTTCAATAATGGCGATATTTTAACATGGCCGTCTGAAAGAAAGCCCCCTTCTGTTTTATTTGCTTTATCCAACCCCATTACATTTGGTTTTCAGACGGCCTTTAGCTGCCAACCCTGCTACAATACGCCTTTTATTGTTCACGCCGATTTTGCCATGACCGAGCCGACCTATATCCCCCTGCGCCTGCATACCGAGTTTTCGATTACCGACGGTATGGTGCGGATTAAAAAACTGATCGCCAAAGCGCAGGAATACGGTTTGCCTGCTTTGGGCATCAGCGATTTGATGAACGAATTCGGCTTGGTGAAATTCTATAAAGCCTGCCGCGGTGCAGGGATTAAGCCCATCGGTGCGGCGGACGTGTGGATAGGCAATCCGAATGCGCCCGACAAGCCGTTCCGCGCTATGCTGATTATCCGCAACGATGCGGGCTATCTGCGCCTGAGCGAGCTTTTGACGGCGGCTTATGTCGGCAAAGACCGCAATGTCCATCATGCGGAACTCAATCCCGAATGGCTGGAAAACGGCGACAACAGCGGCTTGATTTGTTTGAGCGGGGCGCATTACGGCGAAGTGGGCGTGAATCTCTTAAACGGCAATGAAGACGCGGCGCGTGCGGCGGCGTTGAAATATGCGGCGTGGTTTCCCGATGCGTTTTATCTGGAGCTGCAACGCCTGCCCGAACGTCCCGAATGGGAGGCTTGCGTTTCGGGCAGCGTGAAGCTGGCGGAAGAATTGGGTTTGCCGGTGGTGGCGACGCATCCGACGCAGTTTATGAGCCGCGACGATTTCAACGCACACGAGGCGCGGGTGTGCATCGCGGGCGGCTGGGTACTGACAGACAAAAAACGTCCGCGCGATTTCACGCCAAGCCAGTTTTTCATTCCGCCGGAAACGATGCTGGAGCGTTTCGCCGATTTGCCCGAAGCCTTGGAAAACACGGTGGAAATCGCCAAACGCTGTAATCTGCACATCACATTGGGCAAAAACTTCCTGCCGCTCTTCCCTACTCCCGACGGCCTGTCGCTGGATGATTATTTGGTGAAACTGTCCAACAAAGGTTTGCAGGAACGCATGGTTCAGCTTTATCCCGACGAGGCGGAGCGTGCGGAGAAAATGCCGGAATATCAGGAACGTTTGGATTTTGAGCTGAACATCATCATCCAGATGAAATTCCCCGGCTATTTCCTTATCGTACAAGACTTTATCAACTGGGCGAAAACGCACGGCTGTCCGGTCGGGCCGGGACGCGGTTCGGGCGCAGGCTCGCTGGTGGCGTATTCGCTGAAGATTACCGACCTCGACCCGCTCAAATACGCGCTGCTGTTCGAGCGTTTCTTGAACCCCGAACGCGTTTCCATGCCCGACTTTGACATCGACTTCTGTCAGGCAAACCGCGGCCGCGTGATTGAATATGTGCGCGAGAAATACGGCGCGGATGCAGTAAGCCAGATTGTAACTTTCGGCACGATGTCGTCCAAAGCGGTCATCCGCGACGTGGGGCGCGTGCTGGAACTGCCGTTTATGCTGTGCGACAAACTGTCCAAACTGATTCCATTGGAAGCCAACAAACCCCTGAGTTTGGAAAAAGCCATGGAGGCCGAGCCGCAGATTCAGGAATTGATCGAAGCTGAAGAAGCGGACGAACTGATTACACTGGCGAAAAAGCTGGAAGACCTGACGCGCGGTTTGGGTATGCACGCAGGCGGCGTGTTGATTGCGCCGGGCAAGATTTCCGATTACAGCCCCGTGTATCAGGCGGATGAGTCCGCTTCGCCCGTATCCATGTACGACAAGGGCGATGTGGAAGATGTGGGTCTGGTGAAATTCGACTTTTTGGGTCTGCGCAACCTGACCATTATCGAAATGGCGCAGAACAACATCAAAAACACCACCGGCGATATCGTCGATGTCGGCAAGATTCCGCTTGACGACCAAGCCGCCTACCAAATCTTCCGCGATGCGAACACCACCGCCGTCTTCCAGTTTGAGTCGACCGGCATGAAAAAAATGCTGAAAACGGCGCACACCACCAAGTTTGAAGAACTCATCGCCTTCGTATCGCTCTACCGCCCCGGCCCGATGGACAACATCCCCGACTTTGTTGCGCGTATGAAAGGTCAAGAATTCCAATACATCCATCCGTTGCTCGAAAGCATCCTCGCGCCGACCTATGGGATTATGGTGTATCAGGAACAAGTGATGCAGGCGGCGCAGATTATCGGCGGCTACTCGCTCGGTGGCGCGGACTTACTGCGCCGCGCAATGGGTAAGAAAAAGCCCGAAGAGATGGTGAAACACCGCGAAATCTTCGCCGAAGGCGCGGCAAAACAAGGTATTTCGCGCGAAAAATCCGACGAAATTTTCAACTACATGGAAAAATTCGCCGGCTACGGTTTCAACAAATCCCACGCCGCCGCCTACGCCCTGATTTCCTACCAGACCGCATGGCTCAAAGCTCATTACCCCGCTGAATTTATGGCGGCAACCATGTCGTCTGAATTGGACAATACCGACCAGCTCAAGCATTTCTACGACGACTGCCGCGCCAACGGCATCGAGTTCCTGCCGCCCGACATCAACGAATCCGACTACCGCTTCACGCCGTATCCGAACATGAAAATCCGCTACGCACTCGGCGCGATTAAAGGCACGGGCGAAGCCGCCGTCGAATCCATCATCGCCGCGCGGCAAAGCGGCGGCAAGTTTACCGGCCTGTTGGACTTCTGCGAGCGCGTCGGCAAAGAACACATGAACCGCCGCACCCTCGAAGCCCTGATACGCGGCGGCGCGTTCGACAGCATCGAACCCAACCGCGCCATGCTCTTGGCAAACATCGACCTCGCCATGAACAATGCCGACCAAAAAGCCGCCAACGCCAATCAGGGCGGTCTTTTCGACATGATGGAAGATGCCATCGAACCGGTGCAGCTCATCGACGCGCCCATGTGGAGCGAATCGGAAAAACTCACCGAAGAAAAAACCGTCATCGGCTTTTATCTGTCCGGCCACCCGTTCGGCCCGTATGCCCAAGAAGTCCGCCAAATCGCCCCGACCAAATTAGGCCGTCTGAAACCGCAAGACAGCGTGCGCCTCGCTGGATTCGTTACTGCCGTGCGCACCATGATGGGCAAGCGCGGCAAAATCGCCTTTGTCAGCCTCGAAGATTTGAGCGGGCAGATTGAAATCATGGTCAGCGGCCAGACGCTGGAAAACTGCGCCGACTACCTCAAATCCGACCAAGTGCTGATTATCGAATCCAAAGTCAGCCGCGACGACTACGGCGGCGGCGACGGACTACGCATCATGGCCAACCAAGTCATGACCCTGCAAATGGCGCGCGAACGTTACGCCCGCAGCCTCAGCCTCGCCCTCGCCCCCGGCCACGACATCGAACGCCTCGCCGCCATCCTCACCGCCCACCGCCTGCCCGATACGGCGCACATCCCGCTGCAACTGTCGTACAGCAACGGCAAAGCATCAGGCAAATTGAAAATTGCGCCAAAATGGATGGTAACGCCAAGCACCGCCTTGTTTGAAGAACTGGAAACATTGCTCGGCAGCAGGGCAGTCCGCGTGAATTGGTAACACTAAAGGCCGTCTGAAATCATGCGTTCAGACGGCCTTTTTCAATTTCATTACAAAAGCTATTTTCCTTTATGATTTTTCTAGAATGAAAGTATTGCCATAAAATAAATACCCTGTAGTTTTAACAAATTCTATCCGGCGTATTCATTCCTAAATCAAAATATTGTGCCCAAACATAAGGCTATACCATCACTGCAATAAATGTTGCAAGCACCAATATACAAAAAATCTGTCGTCGTTTGGTTTTTTGTGTAGAAATCACGACATAGCCTAGTTTTCCCGACGCGGTACTTTCAACCCCATACTCTTCACGACACCGTTCTGATCGGTTTCTTTAACCGTCAATGAAAACCCGTCAACGACAATGCGGTCGCCCTCGACGGGCTGCGCGCTGCCTCCTCTGGATTGAAACCATTCGAGCAGGCTCATACCGGCTTCGCCGTCTTCCAGCTTCAACCCGTACGCCGCTGCCAAATCGCCGGTATTGACATACGGGTCGACGGCAAATTCGCCGAAGAAATCAAAATTTTCGCGCACATTCTGCCCGGTTTCACTGAAGTATTTCGCCATTTTGTCCACTTGGCTGTCAGGCAGGATATACCAAGCCGTATCGCCTTCCCTCAAAACCGTATCATTCTGCATTTCGATTTTCCGCCCGTCACGTATCAGCGCGAAACAGCGCAAGTCAAACGATTCCGAAATGGGGGCAACGGCATCGGGATGCTTGCCTTCCGCCTCAGATTCCTTCGTTACCTTGAAAGAAAACAAAGCCACAGCTTCGCGTTCCGACAGCCAAATGTCGTGCATTCCTTCCGGCTCGGGTTTGGGCGGCATGGCGACCTTGAGCAGACGCGCCATGACGGGTATCGTCGTTCCTTGAATCAGCAGGGAAAGTACGACGACGGCAAAGGCGACATTGAACAACAGTTCAGAATTCGGCACGCCCATGACCAAAGGCATCATCGCCAAAGAAATCGGTACTGCGCCGCGCAACCCGAGCCAACTGATGTAGGCTTTTTCACGCACACTGTATCCGAATTTCCACAAGCCGCTGAAAACGGCAAGCGGACGGGCGACTAGCATGAGGAATACGGCGATAACCAAGGCATCGACGCTTTTTTCCCAAACGCTGCTGGGCGTTACCAACAAACCCAGTACGACGAACAAAGTCGCCTGCGCCAGCCACGCCAGGCCGTCCATCACGCGCCAAACGTGTTCGGTTGCGCGGGTATGCTGGTTGCCGACGATAATCCCTGCCAGATAAACCGCCAAGAAGCCGCTGCCGCCTATGGTATTGGTAAATGCGAATACCCACAGGCCGCCTGACACAATCATCAGCGCGTACAATCCTTCCGCAAGGTTCAGACGACGTACGAGTTTCGCCAACACCATTCCGCCCGCCCACCCCATCAGCAGGCCAAAGCCAATTTGGAGCAGCAGCATCCATAAAAACGCCAACACACCTGATTGTTCGGGGTTGGTAATCATGGTAATCAGGGCGGTAACTAAAAAAATCGCCATCGGATCGTTCGCACCGGATTCGATTTCCAAAGTCGCCTGTACCCTGTCATTTAGGCGCACGCCGCTGTGGCGCAGCAGACTGAACACGGCCCCCGCATCGGTTGAGCCGACAATCGCCGCCATCAGTACACCGAATTTCCAATCCAAACCCAAATAAAATGTGGCGAACAATCCCAAAGGCAACACGGTGGCAAACACGCCCCATGTCGCCAATACCGCAGAAGGCTTCAATGCAATTCGGAAACTTGAAAGCTGGGTCCGCAACCCGCCGTCAAGCAAAATGACGGCTAACGCAAGCTGACTGATGACGTTGGCCAAAACGAAATTGTCAAAATCGATGCGCCCGATACCGTCCTCACCCGCCAACATTCCAACCGCCAGAAACACCAACAAAAGCGGCATCCCCAGCCTTGCCGACAAAGTGGTCGAAACCACGCTTAAAAACAATAACGCCCCGCCGAGCAAAAACAGATTGTTCATCCAGTCCACGTTGCAAAAGTCCTACCGTTAATAAAAACGAGGCGAAATTGTATCATAAAATCAATAAGATTTACTGAAGGCCTACCCATTATACAGAAATAAAAAAACCGTCTGAAAGACGGCTTCGTTCATACAACAAACCGCTTTACCCAAACGGCTTTTTCTGCCAATAAAACTTACCCCTTCTCAGACGGCCTTATTGAATAGAGCAATTATCTGAAAAGTTTACTGCAAAAAGCCTTTGACTAATAAGGAAAGATAGCCCACAACAAAGGGGAACGACAATGCCGAAACAATGCCAAGCACCCAGTAAATACATTGGTTCAGTACAGTTTTTGAGGCGGTAAGCCGCAACAGTTTGAAATACAGAGAGAACCAAGTGGATGATAAGACAATAATCAGCAAAAAGCTGACTAGGGAGAAGGAACCGGAGAAAGCGTATCCCAGCATTGTCCCTATCGCGGCATAAAGCATGCCTGCGCCTAGCGCCCATTTCCAGATGGGATAAAGCCTACCGGGGAAATTCAGTGTTCCGGAGGCTTGGAGCCTGCCGAATACCAATACAAATATGATGTCAAACATGATAATGGCTGTTTTAGTGTAGGGTACGACAATATATATGAAAAGGGGGTGAAAATACACCCCCTTTCCCTACAGATGCCCCATATCAGAGGCCGTCTGAAAAACAGTTTTATTTAACGATTTCAACCGGACCGTGGTCGTCGCAGTGGTCGCCGTGTTGGTGATGCAGGCGGCCGTTGACGATGTAGTCGACGTGATCACCGTGCGGTACGGCTTCGTGGCCGCAACCTTCGCCGTGAACGTGGCCGTGGCAGGTGTCAACCGGATGGCAGCCGTCAGGGTTGGTTTCATTGACGCTCAGGGCGTGCTCGTCGTAGTGGCCGTTGTGTTCATGGTGCAGGTGGCCGTCGTGCAGATAATCGACGTGGTCTTCGTGTTTGATGGCAGTGTGGCCGCAGTTTGCGCCGTGAACGTGGTCATGATGTTCGTGGGTTTTACAGGTCATTTTTTCTCTCCTAATGTTCAGTGAATAGCAATCTTTCGCGATTGATTATTCCATCTTATCTTTTTTTGATGCAACCGTAAAAAATTTTACAGTTATTAATATATTGTTACGATATATCATCTATTGATATATCAGCCTATTTTGTTTTTCAGACGGCCTTTTATTTATCATTCATTTATTTTCAGCGGGTAATTTAACCCTTTCCGCCTATGTTGAATATCGAATTTTTCAGCCGTAACGGGTAATATTGAAACCAAGGGATGAATCCTTCAAACAAACAGGTACTGCAATGGGAAAACAAGCCAGACTTTATATGGTTCGCAGCACGCAAGGTGCGCTTTATGATGTATTTTTTGAACGCGGTGTGGCGGCGTTGGCCTGGCCTATGCTGGCCGAAGCGGCGGCCAAGGGTTTTGGCCGTGAGGAGCTGACGGATATTTACCGTTCGGCCGTGCCGGATGTGAAGTTGAGAACGGCGCAATCGGGTGTGGCTCAGATGTGGCGGTTTGTCAACGAGTTGGCCGATGGAGATGCCGTACTGACCTACTCGCCTGCCCTGCGCCGTTATCGGGTCGGCAGGATTACGGGCGGCGCGGTGCATTGTCCGCAATGGGACGATGAAAAAATGTCGCTGGTGCGGCCGGTTGAGTGGCTGGGCGAAGTGTGCCGCGACGATTTGAGCGCGGCGGCGCAACGGGCTTTGGGCAGCGTGGCGACTTTGTTTGCGGTATCGGAAGCGTGTGCGGCAGAAATTTTTGAACGCGTGGGTTTTCAGACGGCCTAAGAAAGGAAAGGAAACAGGATTATGTGGAACACCATGCATGAATGGCTGAACGCTTTGCCTGTCAGTGAGGAAATCATCAAATCGGCATTGATGTCGGTATTGATGATTGTGGCCGTCATTGCCGGGCGCAGCATTTTGCTCTCGGCGCATTTTCGCAGCCATCCGGATTTGAGCATTGAAAACAAACGCCGCTCGCTGGTGTTCAGCCGCAACGTGACCATGTTGCTGATCCTGCTCGGGCTGGCGATGATTTGGGCGGCGCAGATTCAAACTTTGGCCTTGTCGATGTTTGCAGTGGCCGCGGCGATTGTGGTGGCGACCAAAGAGCTGATTATGTGTTTGTCCGGCAGCATCCTGCGCTCGGTAACCAAACAATACTCCATCGGCGACTACATCGAAATCAACGGCCTGCGCGGACGGGTGGTCGATATCAATATGCTGAACACGCTGATGATGCAAATCGGCCCTAATCCGTTGATCGGCCAGCTTTCCGGCAAAACGCTCTCGTTTCCCAACAGCCTGCTTTTGAGCCATACCGTGCGCCGCGACAATATTTTGGGCAATTATGTGATTCATACGGTAGAAATCCCCGTGCCGATTCATTTGGATTCGGACGAAATCATAGGCCGTCTGAAAGCCGTGCTTGAGCCGTTGTGCGCGGCCTATGTTCCCGTTATCCAACAATATTTGGAAAACGTTCAAGCGCAAAAACTCTTTATTACCCCCGCCGCCCAGCCGCGCGTGTCCCGCGTGCCGCATGATGACAAGGTGTACCACATCATCGTACGCTTCGCCTCCCCCGTTTCCAAACGGCTGGAAATACAACAGGCCGTCTTAGACGAATTTTTGCGCACGCAATACCGACTGATCAACCAAACAAAATAGTACGGTGTGTTTATTGATACGATCAAATCCCTTACAATAATGAAGTTCACAATCAACAATAAGGAAAAGTCATGTTGCCCGAATCAGCCCTTGCCGAAATGTACCCCGTCATTATGACCCCCAGCCATGACGGCAAATATTTCCACAACTACACCCTCTCGCTTCTGAACATCGTCCACACCAACGCCTCCCTCGGCCTGCCGCTGCAAGTAATGATGCAGCGCGGCGAAAGCCTGATTACGCGCGCGCGCAACAACTGCGTGGCCAAATTTTTGGAAAACAAAGAATGGACGCATTTATTCTGGATTGACTCCGACATCGGCTTCTCTCCCGATTCATTCTACCGCCTGCTCTTGGCCGATAAAGACGTTGTGGCCGGCGTTTATCCGCTCAAACGCGAAAACTGGCCCCAAGCAGGCCTTCCTGCCGGCATGACCCAAGCCGATTTCGAACGTATGTACACTTCTTACACCGTCAACACCAACGACAAAAATGAAAACGGCGAAATCGTCCTGAGAGTCGATGAAGAAGGCTTTATGAAGGTTCATGACGCACCAACCGGCTTCATGGTTATCAAGCGCAGCGTATTTGAAAAAATGATAGAGGCTTATCCCGAGTTGAACTACGTCTCCGACAGCGACTACAGCCCGGAAAACAAAGGCCTGCACTACCGCTTCTTCGACTGCATGGTCGATCCCGAAAGCAAACGCTACCTGTCCGAAGACTACACCTTCTGCCACCTCTGGCGACAAATCGGCGGCGAAGTGTACGTCGACGTACAATCCAACCTGACCCACCAAGGTGCAAAAGTGTATCACGGCTCGTTTGCCGAATCCTTGCAAACCAATGTTGCCAATGCGGTTTACGCCCCCGAAGGCACCACCATGCGCCTCGAACTGGCCGCCCCGTTGCACGCCAATCCGCGCGGTCCGGAATAAGGTTGACCGACCGGCAGGCAAAACACTTTAATTCTGCCTGTCTGCCACCATATAACGCCTATCGTTTTCTTTTCAGACGGCCCCAAGGCCGTCTGAAACCATCTTATTCAGGAGAAACCATATGAGCGACAACGTCCTGCTCCACTTGGGCGAAGAACCCCGTTTCGACCAAATCAAAACCGAAGACATCAAACCCGCCCTGCAAACCGCCATTACCGAAGCGCGCGAACAAATCGCCGCCATCAAAGCGCAAACGCACACCGACTGGGCCAACACTGTCGAAAAACTGACCGACATTACCGAACGCGTCGGTCGCATTTGGAGCGTGGTTTCCCATCTCAACTCCGTCGTCGATACGCCCGAATTGCGTGCCGTATACAACGAATTGATGCCTGAAATCACCATCTTCTTCACCGAAATCGGTCAAGACATCGAGTTGTACAACCGCTTCAAAATCATCAAAAACTCTGCCGAATTCGACACCCTTTCCCCGGCGCAGCAAACCAAGCTCAACCACGACTTGCGCGATTTCGTCCTCAGCGGTGCCGAATTACCGCCCGAACAGCAGGCAGAACTGGCGCAACTGCAAACCGAAGGCGCGCAACTGGGTGCCAAATTCGCACAAAACATCCAAGACGCAACCGACGCTTTCGGCATTTACTTTGACGATGCAGCACCGCTTGCCGGCATTCCCGAAGACTCCATCGCCATGTTTGCCGCCGCCGCGCAAAGCGAAGGCAAAACAGGCTACAAAATCGGCCTGCAAATTCCGCACTACCTCGCCGTCATCCAATACGCCGACAACCGCGAACTGCGCGAACAAATCTACCGCGCCTACGTTACCCGCGCCAGCGAATTGTCTGACGACGGCAAATTCGACAATACGGCCAACATCGACCGCACCCTCGAAAACGCATTGAAAACCGCCAAACTGCTCGGTTTCAAAAACTACGCCGAGCTGTCGCTGGCAACCAAAATGGCCGACACGCCCGAACAGGTTCTGAACTTCCTGCACGACCTCGCCCGCCGCGCCAAACCGTTTGCCGAAAAGGACTTTGCCGAAATCAAGGCCTTTGCGCGCGAAAACCTGAATATCGAAGACCCGCAATCGTGGGATTTGAGCTACGCCGCCGAAAAACTGCGCCAAGCCAAATACGCCTTCAGCGAAGCCGAAGTGAAAAAATACTTCCCTATCAGCAAAGTCTTGGCAGGCCTGTTTGCCCAAATCAAAAAACTCTACGGCATCGAGCTGGCTGAAAAAACCGTCCCCGTTTGGCACAAAGACGTGCGCTATTTCGAGCTGAAACAAGACGGCCAAACCATCGGCGGCGTTTACATGGACTTGTACGCACGCGAAGGCAAACGCGGCGGCGCATGGATGGACGGCTACAAAAGCCGCCGCCGTTTCGCCGACGGTACGCTGCAACTGCCGACTGCCTACCTCGTCTGCAACTTCACCCCGCCGGTCGGCGATAAAGAAGCGCGTTTGAGCCACGATGAAATCATCACCCTCTTCCACGAAACCGGCCACGGCCTGCACCACTTGTTGACCCAAGTTGACGAAGTGGGCGTATCCGGCATCAACGGCGTCGAATGGGACGCAGTCGAGCTGCCCAGCCAATTTATGGAAAACTTTGTTTGGGAATACGACGTATTGGCGCAAATGTCCTCGCACGAAGAAACCGGCGCGGTATTGCCGAAAGAGCTGTTCGACAAAATGCACGCGGCTAAAAACTTCCAACGCGGTATGTTCCTCGTCCGCCAAATGGAATTTGCCCTCTTCGACATGGAAATCTACCATCAGGAAGATGAAGGCCGTCTGAAAGAATGGCCGCAAATCTTGGACAAAGTGCGTCAAGAAGTCGCCGTAACCCAACCGCCGGCATACAACCGCTTTGCCTTGAGCTTCAGCCACATCTTCGCCGGCGGCTACGCCGCAGGCTATTACAGCTACGCATGGGCGGAAGTTTTGAGCGCAGACGCTTACGCGGCATTTGAAGAAAGCGACGACGTGGCCGAAACCGGCCGCCGCTTCTGGAAAGAAGTGCTGGCCGTCGGCGGTTCGCGCAGCGCAGCCGAATCCTTCAAAGCCTTCCGCGGCCGCGAACCAAGCCTGGATGCCCTGCTCCGCCACAGCGGTTTCGACAACGCAGCTTGATTTGAAAATCCACCGTTTTAAACAGAACGGTTGCTGATTCAAAGTTAAAGGCCGTCTGAAATGTTTCAGACGGCCTTTCGGTTGGCACAATTAATGAGGAACAATAAATACGTCCAATCTCTAACAATTTTTTCGGGAGAAACTGAAGCACGTATTTCAAACCCCAATCTCCCCATGCCCATCGCTCAAATCAATTTTTGCCCTTTTTATCGCCGGCGGCCAAACGCATATTGATAAACTCCATCATCAAATCTTTTTTCGTCCAGAAAAAGGTTTTCATTTTTTCCAAAGAATAGATTTTCCGAATCATCGCCGGCAATCCTGCGTGAACGATGGCCGCGACTTCGCCATTGGTTGTTTCATTGTCCATGGCGGCTTTGAGGTTTAGATTGTGCGTATTCAGGTAGTCGCAAAGCGCTTTTCTGACGCTGCTGCTGATTTCAAATTGTTTCATGTTTTCCGTCCATAATGCTTTTATAGTTAAATAGCATAGGATTCTAGCAAGTTTTTTGCATTGTGCATATCTCAATGTGCATATTATTGCGGAATTTACAATTTGGCTTTTGAGTAAAATCATGCCTGCAACACATTGTTGCGGCGCACCCTGTCGGATTGTTTTGACTATTTTGTTTCGGCTTTGGCCGCATTGCGGATAAAATAACGGTTTTAGGTGTTGAGGCCGTCTGAAATGTATTTGTGGTTTAAGCTGTTGCACATATTTTTTGTGATTTCTTGGTTTGCAGGACTGTTTTATCTGCCGCGGATTTATGTGAATCTGGCGCAATTGGAACCCGGCAGCGCGGAATATGTACGGCTGACGGATATGTCGCGGCGGCTGTACCGCTTTATGTCGCCTTTGGGCTGGGGAACGCTGATATTCGGCGCGGCCATCGGCTTTGTCAACAATTGGTGGGGCAACGGCTGGCTGGCGGTTAAATTATTGTGCGGCCTGCTGCTCTTGGCCTACCAGCTTTATTGCGGCCTGTTGCTGCGCCGTTTTCAAAACGGCAGCAATGTGTATTCGCACCACTGGTATCGGGTATTCAACGAACTCCCCGTTTTGATGATGGTGGCCGCGCTTTATATGGTGGTTTTCAAGCCGTTTTAATCTTCAGACGGCCTGTTTGGTAAATAAGGAAAGAATTCATGACGGTCGAAATCGAACGCCGCTTTTTGCTGGCGGATGACAGTTGGCGCAAAGCGGCAGGTGAGCCGCTGATATTGCAACAGGGCTATTTGAGCGTGGAAAAAGAGCGCACCATCCGTGTGCGGATTATCGGTTCGCAAGCCTGGCTGACCCTGAAAGGCTATATTTCCGACATGACGCGCAGCGAATTTGAATACGAAATTCCGTTGGCTCATGCGCAGGCGATGATGGCGGATATGTGCCCGTTTAAAATGGAAAAATACCGCTATCGTGTCGAATTTGAAGGCTTTGTGTATGAAATCGACGAATATTTCGGCGACAATGCGCCCTTGATTGTGGCAGAAATCGAATTGCCGTCTGAAGATACCGAGTTTCCCAAACCTTCTTGGTTGGGCAAGGAAATCACGGCAGACGGGAAATTCACCAATGCGTATTTGAGCAAACATCCGTATTCGTCTTGGACGGAATAACGAGTACAACCCACATACAAAAAAGGCATGTATCGCACATGCCTTTTTTCTTTTCAGACGGCCTGATTTGCCTTACCGATATTTGCATCGAGCTACTTTCGACATACCGTTTCAAATATCGGGCAAGTCCGTGTGTTTTATCCGTTGAACCTTACGCCGGACGGCAGGCCACCATGTAGTTGACTTCGGTCGAGTCGCATAAGGAATAACGGCCGCTCAACAAATTGTAGGTCATGCCCTTGCTGCCGACGGTATCCAATCCGGCTTGGCGGCACATGCGCGCGAGTTCTGCCGGCGTGATGAATTTTTTCCAATCGTGCGTGCCTTTGGGGACGAATTTCAACAGATATTCCGCACCGACTATCAGATGCAGATAAGATTTGGGATTGCGGTTGATGGTGGAGAAAAACACCATGCCGTCTGGTTTGACCAGTTTCGCACAGGCTTGAACGATGGCGGCCGGATCGGGAACGTGTTCCATCATTTCCATACACGTTACCACATCAAAGCTGTGCGGCTGCTCGGCGGCGAGGTCTTCGACGCGGATGCAGCGGTAATCGATATTGGCAACGTGTTGAGCGGCCGCATGGGCAGCGGCGGTTTGCAGGGACTTTTCCGCCATATCGATGCCGGTAACGTGTTCTGCGCCGCGTTTGGCCATGCTTTCGGACAAAATACCGCCGCCGCAGCCTACATCCAACACACGTTTACCTGCCAATCCGGCATAGCCGTCGATATAGTCGAGGCGCAAGGGGTTGATGTCATGCAGGGGCTTGAATTCGCCGTTTTTATCCCACCATTTGTCGGCGATTTGGCTGAACTTGGCGATTTCGCCGGCATCTACGTTGTCGTGTTGATTGCTCATGGTTTGCTCCTGCATAAAATCATTCGCCTGATTTTAGCCGATTGCGCTTCAAAATAAAATGTTTCAGACGGCCTTTGCCCGTTTATCGGCCCTATTTCAACTTTCATCCGCCTGAACATAAAAAACGCACCTTGTGGCAAGGTGCGTTTTTTATGGGCATGATTTAGAATTTAGCGCCGGATTCGTTGGCCATGTAGTCAACTGCGGCTTTCACTTCGTCGTCGCTCAGGCTGCCGTTGCCGCCTTTGGCAGGCATGGAATTGAAGCCTTCGAGGGCGTGTTTGTGCAAGGTGTCTTTGCCTTGTTTAATGCGAGGCGCCCAGTCTTCTTTTTTGCCTACGGCAGGAGCGCCGGGAATCAAGCCGCCGTGGCATGCTTTACAGTTCGCTTCAAAAACAGCTTTGCCGTCCACTTTGGCGGATTCGGCAGGCTTGGCTTCAGCGGCAGGTGCTTCGGCTTTCTCTTCGGGCTTGGCGGCTTCTTCAGGTTTGGTGGCTTCCTCTGCTTTGCTGGCGGCGGCTTCAACCTTATCGGCAGCTTCTTGAGCGGCAGATGCAGTCGCATCGGCAGCAGAAGCGGCTTCGGTTTTCACTTCAGATGCAACGGCTTGAGCAGTCTCTTGTGTCTCCTGTTTAGCCTCTTGGGAACAAGCTGTCAAACCAGCCATCATCATTACGGCAATCAGTAATTTGTTCATGTTCTGTCTTTCCTTAATTTTATTTAAATCACTGTTTTATATAAACAGCTCAAAAATTCTAACACAGAAACTAATACTTTCGACCTACACTATAATAAATATTGGCATAAATCAGATTTTGTCTCAAAAACTGAAAAACATATTGACACCACCTCTCTACTCGGATAGAAATTCACCTCATTTGTCATGAAGCGCGATAACTTTCATTTTATTGTTCAAGCAGTTACTCATCTTATTTTCAAAGTTTCTTTTAGAATTCAACTTTTTACCGACTTCTCCATGAATAGCGTCAACCTGAAAGCCATCCCCATCCCAAACAGGCCGTCTGAACCCCAATCAGGTTTCAGACGGCCTGTTTGAATCATGTTAATAAATGGCCATGCAAAAGACACCGGCAGGCTTACTTGTTTATAGAGTTTTTCATATCCCGACTACAATTTAATTCAGTCCCGCCATTAGTCTTTTGCCAATGTTTCAGCTTCAGCCCACAATCCCCGCTTCTGCTCCGCCGTCAATTTCTTAATGCCGATTTCCTGTTTCAGTGCTTCACTCTTGTTCAGGCCGTCTGAAACGATGCGCATCTCGACAGGCTTGTTCAACCGCGTGTATTTCGCGCCTTTTCCTGACAAGTGCGCCGCAAATCGCTCTTGCGGACGGTTGCTGATGCCGCAATAAAACGCGCCGTTTTCGCACAAAATCAGGTAAACGCTCCAATTTTCCGCGTTCATAAATCCCCTTCCTTGGCAAAACTCTCGGTAAAAATGCGCACGGCAGCCTCGGTTTTGGCAGACTGCACACGATAAGGTGTTACCAAATAAAGGCTGACCGGTGGTAATGTCCATTCAGGCAAAACCGCTTTCAGACGGCCTTGTGCAATTTTCTCCCTCACTTCGCCGTCCACTAGCAAAGACAAACCAAATCCACTTTCGGTCAGATTGCACACGGCGGCAAGATGCGTGCAGGCAATGCTGTCGGCGATGTCGAGGAAATAGCTTTCTTCACCGTTTTGCAAGGTAGTGCGGACAGGTAAAAAATGCAGCCAGCGGTGCGTATGAAGCTGAGAGGGATGGGTAATGGGCGGATGCCGGTCGAGATAATCGGGCGCGGCGCAAATCATGTACGGCCACGTCACGAGATGGCGCGCAACCAAGTTGGGATCGTCCAAAGCACGGTCGCCACCGCGTATAGCGATGTCGGTCTGATTGTGTTGCAGGTCGTCCAAAGTATCGCTGAAATTAAGGACAGGACGGATTTTTGGGAACTCGGTTTGCAATCTTGCAAACGCCGTCTGAAAAGCGCGGGAACCGATGACGCAGGAAGTCAGGGAAATGCGCAATTTGCCGACGGGTTCGGTCTTCAGATTGTCGATAACGGTACGCGTATCGGCAAGGGTGGCGGCTAGGCGGCGGCAGTATTCGCCCAAGGCGCGGCCGGCATCGGTAGGCGCAAGGCTGCGGGTGCTGCGGTTTAACAGCTTGATGCCGTGCAGGGTTTCGAGGCGGTTGATGTGCTGGCTGACGGCAGACGGCGTCATGCCCAACGCGGCCGCAGCGGCGTTCATGCTGCCGTGTTCAAGGATGGTAGCGAAAACAAGCAGGGGTTTGATGTCTTGCATTTAGAAATAATTGTTTAGTTTAACTTCACAATAATAACAGTAAATCAGGGATTATCAAGCGTTTCAGACGGCCTTACAATGCACTTATCTAATCAATCACATCCCCACAAGGAGTTAAATATGAAAATCGCAGTTATCGGTGCAACAGGTTATGTCGGCAACGCAGTCGTTCAAGAATTAGCAGGCCGCGGTCATAAAGTAACCGCTTTCGCCCGCAACACAGACAAAGTGTTCCAAGCGCAAAATGTTGCCGCCGTCTCCGCAGATGTCAACGCGGCGGACTTCGCCGACAAGCTGGCAGGCTTTGACGCCGTGGTCAGCGCGTTCAACCCGGGATGGACCAATCCCAACATCGGCGCGGATTTTACACGCGGCGCAAACAGCATCGTCGAAGCGGCAAAAGCAGCGCAAGTGCCGTATCTCTTGATTGTCGGCGGCGCGGGCAGCCTGTATGTCGCGCCCGGTTTGCAAGTTATCGATACGCCCGATTTCCCCAAAGCCATTTACGACGGCGCCAATGCCGCACGCCATCTCTTGGCAGAACTCCTGCCGCGCCGCGACGTGAACTGGTCTTTCGTTTCCCCTCCTGCACGACTGGGTGCGGACGGCGGCTTCAGCGAAGACAAAACCGGCAAATACCGCTTGGGCAAAGACGATTTGCTGATGGATGGTGAAATTCCGGCAGGCATCAGCGTGGCTGATTTGGCAGTCGCCATCGCCGACGATGTGGAAAACAAAGCGCATTTGTTTGAACGCTTTACCGTTGCCGCCGCTTAACCGCCTCCATTTAAAGGCCGTCTGAAACCCAAAGTTTCAGACGGCCTTTTCATATTCGGATCGATAGGAAAAAATATTTTATTACAATTTTGCTATAGCAAACATAACTAACTTTCGATATTTCAAGGCTTCCAACCTCGTCAGTCCCACCTGCGCGGAAATGACGGCAATAGGTAAGTTGCGTATCGAAAATAAAGTAATTTGGCTATATCAAACCAAAAACACCGTTTCCATCCGCCCCAAACGACAGGTGGTTTTAATTCAATTTGATTTTCGAGCCCCACCAATTTCGTTATCTATAAAATCATTGAATTGTTGACGGAACTCCATTGGTCGGGCGATATAAGGAATCGGAGCATGACTGCCGCCCATCCCCCTGATCACTATGGAGCCATAATTGAAAATCCTGCCCCAAAAACCTTGGATTACAGAAAGACTTTCAGCGCGATCGATATTTAATTCAATTGTTTGCCGACGGATAAAGCCAGCTTTGGCGATCAGTCTTTTATTGGTCAATGCAAGCTCCGTTGTCATAACATTCAGCACAGCCACAATAATAAACAATATGCCGATTATTCCAATAATTGGAATCTCTCTTATCAACAGCGCAAACAATGCACCAAATACCAATCGTCCGAATTGGGACAGCCACGATACTTGTGCTTTATAAACAATACGTTCATTCTGCCCTAAAGAGCTTTCAATATAACTTGCCATTTGACGTTCTCCACATTAGGTATTTTCCAAAAATACGGATTATAATCCGTGGATAAATAAGCGTCAAAATTGGATATTTTGAGATTTGTGAAGACAAATCTCATGAGTAAAATCAGTGTATTGATAGGTATAAAAATCCGAGAAATCCGCAAACAGTCCAATATCAACCAAGAAAGCTTAGCCTTACTTGCCGATATAGACAGAAGCTATATGGGTAGAATAGAAAGGGGGGAGGTCAACATAACGGTTGATAAACTATATCAACTGTCTTCTGCTTTAAACTGTTCCGTACACGACTTACTGCCGGATGATTTGGAAATTAAAAATACTTGAACCGTTCAAGTAGTACGCCCACATTGCCAATCTGCTAAAAAGATCGTCTGAAACCCCAAAACCCAAAGTTTCAGACGGCCTTTTGCTATAATACGCCCATTAAATTTACCTATACGCGAGTTCTCATGTCCGCATCCCAACCCACCATCGCCGCCATCGCTACCGCACCCGGACGCGGCGGCGTCGGCGTGATCCGTCTTTCCGGCAAAAACCTGCTGCCTTTGGCGCAAACCCTCAGCGGCGGCAAAACGCCCAAACCGCGCACCGCGCTTTACACCGACTTTCTCGGCGGCGACGGACAGCCGATAGACAACGGCATCCTGCTCTACTTCTCCGCCCCCGCCAGCTTTACCGGCGAAGACGTGATTGAATTGCAGGGACACGGCGGCCCTGTGGTGATGGATATGCTGCTCTCGCGCTGCCTCGAACTGGGTGCGCGCATGGCGGAACCGGGCGAATTTACCAAACGTGCCTTCCTCAACAACAAACTCGACCTTGCCCAAGCCGAAAGCGTCGCCGACCTCATCGACGCCTCCAGCAAGTCCGCCGCACGCATGGCGTTGCGTTCGCTCAAAGGCGCGTTTTCCCAACACATCCACGAGCTGGTGGACGACCTTATTACCTTGCGGATGTTGGTCGAAGCTACGCTGGACTTCCCCGAAGAAGACATCGACTTTCTCGAAGCCGCCGACGCGCGCGGCAAGCTCCAAGCCCTGCAAGGCCGTCTGAAAACCGTGCTCGCCAGCGCGGAACAAGGCGCGATTTTGCGCGAAGGCATGAACGTCGTCCTCGTCGGCGCGCCCAACGTCGGCAAATCCAGCCTGCTCAACGCCTTGGCGGGCGACGACATCGCCATCGTAACCGACATCGCCGGCACCACCCGCGACACCGTGCGCGAACAAATCACCCTCGACGGCGTGCCCGTCCACATCATCGACACCGCCGGCTTACGCGAAACCGACGACGTGGTCGAACAAATCGGCATCGAGCGCAGCCGCAAAGCCGTTTCCGAAGCCGATGTCGCCCTGATTCTGATTGACCCGCGCGAAGGCGTGAACGCCAAAACCCAAGCTATTTTGAACAGCCTGCCCGAAGGTTTGAAAAAAATCGAAATCCACAATAAAGCCGACCTGACCGGCGAACCCGTTGCCGTCCGTTCAGACGGCCTCGCGCAAACCGGCGCGGACACCGTCATCAGCCTGTCCGCCAAAACCGGCGCGGGTCTCGACTTGCTCAAACACGCGCTGTTGCAGGAAGTCGGCTGGCAGGGCGAAAGCGAAAGCCTGTTCCTCGCCCGCAGCCGCCACCTCAACGCCTTACACGAAGCCGAAGCCGAGCTGGAAAACGCCGCCCTCTGCAACAACAACCAAATCGAGCTTTTCGCCGAACACCTGCGCCTCGCCCAAAACGCCTGCAGCGAAATCACCGGCGAATTTACCGCCGACGATTTGCTGGGCGTGATTTTCTCGCGCTTCTGCATCGGCAAATAAAACGGTTTGCCATCAAATACAAAGACCGTCTGAATGTTCAGACGGCCTTTTTTATCACCAAAACAAGCTTAATTTCACTTGCGTTTATTTATTGGCAGCTTCTGCCATATTTTTTGCGATTTTGGTTGCGCCAACTGTCAAACCGGACATACCGATCAAAGAAGCCGCAGCCAATTTGATTAATGTTTTCATTTTAACTCTTTTCTGTGTATTTATTTGAGGAAGCGTTGTGTGTTTTTATTTGTCGGCATCAGCCATATTGTGGGCGATATTGGTTGCACCGACGGTCAGGCCGGACATGCCGATTAAAGAGGCTGCAGCCAGTTTGATTAAAGTTTTCATTGTTTGTCTCACTTTCTTGTCTGTCGGCCGAAAAACGGCCTAAGTTGCGTTTTCTAAGGTATTGTAATTGATTCGTTTATAATTGAATTATTTGTGTACAGCCGTTTCGATATTACGGGAGATGCCGATGGCAGAAGCCGATATTCCGGACATACCGATTAAAGAAGCGGCAGCAAGCGTTATTAAATTTCCCATTTTCATTAATCCTTTTTCATAGAAACAAAATGTTATTTAACAACATACACATTTTTTCATCGGCATCTGCGCTACCGACAGGGCGAATCATACCGTTTTAAATGTAAACTAATACAGATTAATCGTAAATATATAGCGCAAAAATCAAACATACCAATATTTTTTGTTAATTTATATTATTTTTTGAAAATGACACCGATGTCTTACCAAATGACACCGATGTCTTGATTACATACGCACTACAAACGTGTTTCATTCCCCCCATAAAATCCCACTTTTTTTGTTGCAAAATTGCACTCTAAATAGAATATATTTTAAAATTCAATATTTTATAAATTTATATTTTTTACAACAAAAATATTCAATTAGTCAAAACCAATACCTTTGATAGCTTCTTTTAAAGAAAACACACGTTTCTAGCGCATATCCGACCATAAAATGCGTTGCAAATATATGATATAGTGAAACATTCTGCGTATTGACTATTTCCAGCATGAACATCACCCTAATCCTGACCGGCGCGGCCGCATTTTTTATCGGCGCGCTGTTTGCTTGGCTGATAACACGCTACCAAGCCCAAAGCCGACACTTTACCGTTTTGCAAGAATTGGCCGAAGCCCGCCGCCTGCATGAGTTTGCCGAACAGGTGCAGGCTCAGACTGCGGCGGACTTGGCGCAAAGCCGTCATACCGTGCAGGAATTGCAAGACGAATTGCAGGAGACGGGCAACCGCTTTGCCGCGGCCGAAAAACAAATTGCCTATCTGCAAGATTGCGAGGCCGAAGCCGAAGCTTTAAAACACGAATGTGCAAAATGGCAGCAAAGTGCGCAAAACCTGCAAATCAACAATGAGCGCCTAAACACGCAACTGGTTCAAGAGCATGCCTTGAGTGCGGATAAAAATACGCTTTTGCAACAACAAGAAACGGAAAAAGGCCGTCTGAAACAAGACTACGACACGCTTTTGGAGCAAAACCATGCGCTGCAAGTCCAAAACGAGCGCCTCTCCACACAACTGACGCAAGAAAAAGCCAATATCGACGACAAAAACAGCCTTTTACAGCAACAGGAAGCCGAAAAAGGCCGTCTGAAACAAGAATACGCCGCCCTTTTGGAGCAAAACCACGCGCTTCAAGTCCAAAACGAGCGCCTCAATACCCAATCGGAAAAAGACCGTCAGGCCGCCGAAGAAAAATTGGCCCTGCTGGCAGATGCGCGTAAAAACCTGAGCGACCAGTTCCAAAACCTCGCCAACACTATTTTGGAAGAGAAAAGCCGCCGCTTTACCGAGCAAAACCACGACCATCTCCAACAACTGCTCAATCCGCTCAACGAACGCATACACGGCTTCAGCGAGCTGGTTCAGCAGACTTATGAAAAAGAAGCCAAAGAACGCCTGACCATCGAAAACGAGCTCAAACGCCTGCAAACCCTCAATACCCAGCTCCACCACGATGCCAAAGCGCTGACCACCGCGCTGACCGGCACGCAAAACAAAACTCAAGGCAACTGGGGCGAGATGATTTTGGAAAGCGTATTGGAAAATTCCGGCCTGCAAAAAGGCCGCGAATACATCGTTCAAGCTTCCAGCATCCGCCACGAAGCAGACGGCACCCAACGCCGTCTTCAGCCCGACGTCCTCATCAATCTGCCTGACAACAAACAAATCGTCATCGACTCCAAAGTATCGCTGACCGCCTATGTCCGCTATACGCAAAGTACCGGCGCAGAAGCAGAGCGCGAGCTTGCCAACCACGTCGCCAGCATCCGCGCCCACATCAAAAGCTTGGCAGCAAAAGATTACACCGACCTTGAAGGCGTCAAAACGCTGGACTTCGTCTTTATGTTCGTCCCTGTCGAACCGGCCTACCTCCTCGCCCTGCAACACGATCCGAACCTCTTCCAAGAATGTTTTGACAAACGCATCATGCTGACCGGCCCCAGCACCCTGCTCGCCACCCTGCGCACCGTTGCCAACATCTGGCGCAACGAGCAGCAAAACCAAAACGCGTTGGCGATTGCCGAGGCAGGCAGCAAACTTTATGACAAATTTGTCGGCTTTGTCGAAAGCATGGACGGCATCAATAAAGCGCTTGGTCAGGCACAATCCCAGTTTCAGACGGCCTACAGCCGCTTGGTTTCCGGCAGGGGCAACCTCATCAGCAGCACTGAAAAACTGCGCAAATTGGGCATCAAAGCCGGCAAACAGCTGCAACGCGATTTATTAAAAAAAGCCATGTTGGAAAACGAAGACCACGCCGCCTTACCGACCGCACAAGACCAAGAAAATGACTAATAAAATTTAAGGCATTGCAAATAAAGGGAATTTAACCAATGAGCAACATCACCATCGTCCTTGCCGCCGATACCGGCTATGCCGAGCAGGTTCATACACTGATGAAGTCCGTCTGTACCCACAACAAAAATGTCAATTTCTACCTCATGCACAATACCTTCAGGCGGGAATGGATCGACTATACCAACCAAAAGCTCGCAGCCAGCGGCAGCCGTCTGAATGATGTCAAAATCGAGATGGACTTCAGCCAATATCGCCGCCTACCCCATATTTCGGATGCCGCATTTTTCCGTCTGATGATGCAACATCTGCCTGTCGACCGCGCCCTGTATCTCGACAGCGATATGGTGGTTACCCAATCCCTACACGATTTGTTCAACCTCGATATGCACGGTTATCCCGTTGCGGCGGTACAAGACTCCTTTCTTGCCCGTACCGAATGGAATCACCCGACCGGCCTGCACACTACGCCCTATTTCAATTCCGGTATGTTGTTGGTCGACCTGGCGCAATGGCGGGAACACAATATCGCAGCGCAACTGCTGCAAACTGCTACCACCATTGATAAATCCGTTCCCTACGGCGACCAATGCTTTCTAAACACCGTATTTCAAAAAAATTGGCTGCAATTGGAAGAATCTTGGAATTTTCAAACAGGCGCAGTCCAATATTTCCAAAAACGAAATCTCGGCGAAATATTCCCCAAACCTGACACCGTCCCGCCCGTTATCCACTACACCACACGCGCCAAACCATGGTTGTGCGATTACGGCAAGATTCCTTTTGAAGAAATCTATTGGCAATACTATTGCGCCGACTGGCCGGAAGCGTAGTCCCAGACAGGGAATACCCTTCCCTTGCCTCAATTGACCTTAAAACAACCCATCATCAAAAACAAAAGGCCGTCTGAAATCGTTTCAGACGGCCTTTAAGCCATAAAAAAACAGGCAGAACATTCTGCCTGTTTTTTTGTTCAAAACTAACCATAGAGTGAGCATACCACCTTCAATCAGCGTTATCGTTATCCGATTAGATACCGCGCAACAATTCATTCACGCTGGTTTTCGCACGGGTTTGCGCGTCCACGCGTTTGACGATAACTGCGCAGTAGAGGCTGTGGCTGCCGTCTTTGGAAGGCATGCTGCCGGATACGACAACAGAGCCAGCCGGTACGCGGCCTTGATAGATTTCGCCGGTAGTACGGTCAAAGATTTTAGTGGATTGACCGATGAACACGCCCATAGAAATCACGCTGCCTTCTTCGACAATCACGCCTTCGACGATTTCAGAACGCGCACCGATGAAGCAGTTGTCTTCAATAATGGTCGGGCTGGCTTGCAGAGGCTCGAGTACGCCGCCGATGCCGACGCCGCCGCTCAAGTGCACGTTTTTACCGATTTGCGCGCAAGATCCGACAGTCGCCCAAGTATCGACCATCGCACCTTCGTCAACGTATGCGCCGATGTTGACATAAGAAGGCATCAACACGACATTTTTCGCCACAAAGCTGCCGCGGCGGGCAACCGCACCCGGAACTGCGCGGAAGCCTGCGCTGCGGAATTCGTCTTCCGACCAGTCGGCAAACTTGGTCGGCACTTTGTCGAAGTATTTGTTCACGCCGTCGTTGAGGATTTCATTGTCCTGAATGCGGAAAGACAGCAATACGGCTTTTTTCGCCCATTCGTTAACTTTCCATTCGCCCACGCCCAAACGCTCGGCAACGCGCAGTTTGCCAGAGTCGAGTTGATGAATGGTTTCCAAAACCGCTTCACGCACTTCTGGGGTAACGGTATTCGGATTGATTTCGGCACGGTTTTCAAAAGCCGTTTCAATGATGTTTTGCAAAGACATGTTGATTCCTTCAAGAGATCAGGGCCGTCTGAAATCTTTTCAGGCCACCCTATTACAAATATTTAACTCGTTATTTTGCCATGTAAAAGCGATTTCGTCAGCTATTAACATGATTAGCGCCGAGCGTTACACGGCCGGATTTCGGCTAAGCCAAGATTTTCAGACGGCCTGTTCAAGTGAATGGAATAGCATTTATTTTCTAACTAATTTTCCAGCTACGATATGCAAGCTGTCGATTCTGCCGACACACGCCGTGCCGATAAATCAATTATCGCCAATCTTTTGCAACAGATTTTCAGCCACCACACCGCATTCGATATTCCGCTTTAACGGTTTCGCGTTCCAATCCTTCAAGGCCGTCTGAAAGTCGGCAAAATCCATTAACTGCGAACCGAAACGGCGCATATGTTCGGTATCCTGCTGACAGTCTATCAGCGCAACGCCCAAATCCGCCAAAAACGGGACGGCGCAGGCAAATGCAATCTTGGACGCATCGGGACGCAAAGCAAACATCGACTCGCCATAAAACACGCAGCCGATTTGCACGCCGTAAAATCCGCCAGCCAACTGCATTTTGCCTTGCTCATCCGGCAGCCAACATTCAAACGAATGCGCATGCCCCTGATGATGCAGCTTCAAATAGGCCGTCTGAAACGCAGGCTCTATCCACGTTCCGTCCTGTTCCGGACGCGGCACATCGGCACAATGGGCAATCACTTTTTCAAAACAGCGGTTGACCGTTACCCGATACGGCTTGTGGCGCAAAGTTTTGGCGAGCGAACGGCCGATATGCAGGCTTTCCGGCACAATCACGGCTCGCGGAGCAACCGCATACCAGAAAAACCAACCGTCGCGGCTAAACCACGGAAAAATCCCCTGCCCATACGCCGACAACAGCCGCCCCGTATCCAAATCGCCGCTGACGCCGACCAAGCCGTCGCATTCTGCCAAAGCGTAAGACGGGTCGGGGAAACGATAATCCTGTGGCGCAAGTAAAGGAATCTTCATCGCAAAGCCCATAAAGTTTCAGACGGCCTCAAGCTGAAAATGCCCAAGGCCGTCTGAAAAATCAACATACCAACTGATTAACGTTTGGTTTTGGTTTGACAATCGCCGCATACGCCGTACATATACAGCGCGTGGTCGACGATGCGGTAACCGTTTTCTTCGGCGATTTTGTCTTGCAGCGCTTCGATTTCCGGATTGTGGAATTCGGTTACTTCACCGCATTTCACGCAGACGATGTGGTCGTGGTGGTCGCCTTTGTCCAATTCGTAAACCGCTTTGCCGGTTTCAAAATGGTGACGTTGCAAAATGCCGGCCTGTTCAAACTGGGTCAGCACACGGTAAATCGTCGCCACGCCGATTTCCACGCCCTCTTCCAACAGGATGCGGTATACATCTTCCGCACTCAAATGCTCCTCGGCATGAGTTTCAAACAAGTCCAAAATTTTCAAACGCGGACCTGTAACTTTCAAACCACTGTCTTTCAATTGCGCAATGTTGCTGAATTTTTCCATAATATTCAATATCCCTGTAAGGTAATAACCGTTATAATACGCACTTTCCGCCCGTTTGCCCACTATTGGGCCGTTAAAGGGCGGCAATCTGCCGCCGGTCTTGCAATTGAAAATCGGCGAAAAGAAAAATTAAGAAGATGATTATCGTTTGCTTTTTAAAAATATTCAAGCGATGATAAACATCTTTCCCGAAATGACACAGAAAGGTAAGCCCGTGAATAAAGCCTTATGCCTTGCCATCGCCGCTATTTTAGGTCTGGCCTCATGCAGTGCCGAGCGCGTATCCAACTTTCCATCCTACAAACTCAAAATCATTCAAGGTAACGAGCTCAATCCTCGCGCCGTGGTTTCCCTGCGCCAAGGTATGACCCGCGACCAAGTCCAACTGCTGCTCGGTACGCCGCTCCTGCGCGACGCCTTCCATGCCGACCGCTGGGATTACACTTTCAACACCAGCCGCAACGGCATCATCAAAGAACAAAGCAACCTGACCCTGTACTTTGAAAACGACGTCCTCGCACGCGCCGAAGGCGATGCCATTCAGAAATCCATCGAAGCGGTTCAAGCCGGACAAAACATCGTTCCGACCACCGAAACCAAGCCGCAATAAGGAAGCCCCATGAGCGCATTGAAAATCGCCATCGCCGGCGTCAACGGCCGCATGGGCCGCGTTTTGGTTGAAGCGGTCAACAACCATCCCGACACCGTCCTCTCCGGCGCACTCGAGCATTCCGGTTCGGAAGTATTGGGTTTGGATGCAGGCTTCGCCTCCGGCCTCAAAACCGGCGTTGCCATTTCAGACGACGTGGATGCCGTACTGGCTCAAAGCGATGTCCTGATCGACTTTACCCGCCCCGAGCCAACCCTGAAACACCTGCAAAAATGCGTGGAAAAAGGCGTCAACATCATCATCGGCACGACCGGTTTTGACGAAGCAGGCAAAGCCGCCATCCAAGCCGCAGGCGAAAAAATAGGCGTTGTCTTTGCCGCCAACTTCAGCGTCGGCGTCAACCTCACTTTCCACATCCTCGACACCGTCGCCCGCGTGTTGAACGAAGGCTACGACATCGAAATCATCGAAGGCCACCACCGCCACAAAGTCGATGCCCCCAGCGGCACCGCGTTGCGCATGGGTGAAGTCATTGCCGACGCACTCGGCCGCGACCTCAAAGAATGCGCCGTTTACGGCCGCGAAGGCCATACCGGCCCGCGCGATCCGTCCACCATCGGTTTTGCCACCGTCCGCGCAGGCGACATCGTCGGCGACCACACCGCCCTCTTCGCCACCGACGGCGAGCGCGTGGAAATCACCCACAAAGCCAGCAGCCGCATGACCTTTGCCGCCGGTGCCGTACGCGCCGCAGTTTGGGCAAACGGCAAAAAAGGCCTGTACGATATGCAAGACGTACTGGGTTTGAAAAACCGATAAACCCGCATCATCAGGTTTCATACCTGACAAGGCCGTCTGAAAGCACAACGTCGATTTTCAGACGGCCTTATTAAAAAGAAAGCCCCACCATGTCCTATCAACAAATCACCATCAACGTCAACGATGCCGTCGCCGAACGCCTTGCCGACGCGCTGATGGAACACGGCGCATTGTCCGCCGCCATTGAAGATGCCTACGCCGGTACAGAAAACGAGCAGGCCATTTTCGGCGAGCCGGGCATGCCGTCCGAGCAAATCTGGCAACAAAGCAAAGTCATTGCCCTTTTCGGCGAAAGCGACGACGCCACTTCCATTATCGAAGCCGCCGCGCAGGAATGCGGTTTGAACGATTTGAAATACACCGGCGAAATCCTTGAAGATCAAGACTGGGTGCGCCTGACCCAAGCGCAATTCGACCCGATTCAAATTTCCGACCGCCTGTGGATTACCCCGTCTTGGCACGAAGCGCCCAACGGCAACGCCGTCAACCTGCAACTCGACCCGGGCCTTGCCTTCGGCACGGGCAGCCATCCGACCACCCGCCTCTGCCTCAAATGGCTGGACACGCAGCTCAAAGGCGGCGAAAGCGTGTTGGACTACGGCTGCGGCTCAGGCATTTTGGCCATTGCCGCCCTCAAACTCAGTGCAGGCTCCGCCATCGGCGTAGACATTGACGAACAAGCCATCCGCGCCAGCAAAGACAATGCCGCACAAAACAACGTCGACGCGCAGTTCTACCTGCCGGACGGCCTGCCGCAAGGCCAATTTGATGTCGTTGTCGCCAACATTCTGGCCAACCCGCTGCGTATGCTCGGCGAAATGCTTGCCGCGCGTACCAAACAAGGTGGCCGCATTGTTTTGTCCGGCCTTTTGGACGAACAAGTCGAAGAACTCAGCGGCATTTACAGCCAATGGTTCGACATCGAGCCTGCAGAAATCGAAGAAGGCTGGGCGCGATTGAGCGGCGTCAAACGCTAAAGCTGTTTTTCCGATACAAAGGCCGTCTGAAATTTAAGCTTTCAGACGGCCTTTTTGCACTTAAAACGCTGAATATTCCAGCAAAATCAGGTATAATTGCCTATTATTTTGACCTTTCGGAACACATCCGCCGCGCTCGTTTGACATTTCATTGCGCGCACGGAAAATTTCCTTGAAATTCAGCAAGAAAAGACCATGACTGACCAAAAACACGAAGAATACGGCGCCGACAGCATACAAGTGCTGGAAGGCTTGGAAGCGGTACGCAAACGCCCCGGTATGTATATCGGCGACACGCAGGACGGCAGCGGCCTGCACCACATGGTGTTCGAGGTGCTTGACAATGCCATTGACGAAGCGCTCGCCGGACATTGCGACAAAATCACCGTAACCATCCATGCCGACAATTCCGTCAGCGTGGCCGACAACGGCCGCGGTATGCCGACCGGCATCCATCCGAAAGAAGGCCGCTCCGCCGCCGAAGTCATCATGACCGTCTTGCACGCAGGCGGCAAATTCGACAACAACAGCTACAAAATCTCCGGCGGCCTGCACGGCGTGGGCGTGTCCGTCGTCAACGCACTGTCCGACTGGGTAACGCTGACCATCTACCGCGACGGTAAAGAACACTTCGTCCGCTTCGTACGCGGCGAAACCGAAGAGCCGTTGAAGGTTGTCGGCGATTCCGACAAAAAAGGCACGACCGTGCGCTTCCTCGCCAGTGCGGAAACCTTCGGCAATGTCGAATACAGCTTCGACATCCTTGCCAAACGCATCCGCGAGCTTTCCTTCCTGAACAACGGCGTGGACATCGAATTGATTGACGAGCGCGACGGCAAACACGAAAGCTTCGCCCTTTCCGGCGGCGTGGCAGGTTTCGTGCAATACATGAACCGCAAAAAAACACCGTTGCACGAAAAAATCTTCTACGCGTTCGGCGAAAAAGACGGCATGAGCGTCGAATGCGCGATGCAGTGGAACGACAGCTACCAAGAAAGCGTGCAATGTTTCACCAACAACATTCCGCAACGCGACGGCGGTACGCATTTGACCGCGCTGCGCCAAGTGATGACCCGTACCATCAACAACTATATCGAAGCCAACGAAGTGGCCAAAAAGGCCAAAGTGGAAACCGCCGGCGACGATATGCGCGAAGGCCTGACCTGCGTGTTGTCCGTCAAACTGCCCGATCCGAAGTTCTCATCGCAAACCAAAGACAAACTGGTTTCCAGCGAAATCGGCCCCGTCGTCAACGAAGTCATCAACCAAGCCCTGACCGACTTCCTTGAAGAAAACCCGACCGAAGCCAAAATCATCACCAGCAAAATCGTCGATGCCGCGCGCGCGCGCGAAGCCGCACGAAAAGCCCGCGAAATCACCCGCCGCAAAGGCGTGATGGACGGTTTGGGCCTGCCGGGCAAACTGGCCGACTGCCAAGAAAAAGACCCTGCTCTGTCTGAACTCTACCTCGTCGAGGGCGACTCCGCAGGCGGCTCCGCCATGCAGGGCCGCGACCGCAAATTCCAAGCGATTTTGCCGCTCAAAGGTAAAATTTTGAACGTCGAAAAAGCACGTTTTGAAAAAATGCTGGCCAGCCAAGAAGTCGCCACGCTGATTACCGCTCTAGGCGCAGGCATCGGCAAAGAAGAATTCAATGCCGAAAAACTGCGCTACCACCGCATCATCATCATGACCGATGCCGACGTGGACGGCGCGCACATCCGCACCCTGCTCCTGACCTTCTTCTACCGCCAAATGCCCGAGCTGGTCGAACGCGGCTACATCTACATCGCCCAGCCGCCTTTGTACAAAGCCAAATACGGCAAACAAGAGCGCTATCTCAAAGACGAATTGGAAAAAGACCAATGGCTGCTCGGTCTAGCCTTGGAAAAAGCCAAAATCGTTTCAGACGGCCGCACCATCGAAGGCGAAGAGCTTGCCGATACCGCCAAACAATTCCTGTTGGCCAAAACCGTCATCGAGCAAGAAAGCCGCATCATTGACGAACTCGTCCTGCACGCCATGCTGCACGCTTCGCCGGTCGACCTCAGTACAGCAGAAAGCGCAGACCGCGCCGTTGCCGAATTGAGCGGCCTCTTGGACGAAAAAGAAGTCGCACTCGAACGCATCGAAGGCCACGAAGGACACCAGTTCATCAAAATCACACGCAAGCTGCACGGCAATGTGATGGTGAGCTACCTCGAGCCTAAATTCCTCAACAGCAAAGCTTATCAAACCCTTACCCAAACCGCCGCCGCACTCAAAGGCATGGTCGGTAAAGGAGCGAAGCTCTACAAAGGCGACAACGAATACGACATCGACAGCTTTGAAGCCGCTTTGGACATCTTGATGAGCGTTGCCCAAAAAGGCATGTCCATCCAACGATACAAAGGCTTGGGCGAGATGAACCCGGAACAACTTTGGGAAACCACGATGGATCCCACCGTCCGCCGCCTCCTGAAAGTCCGCATCGAAGACGCCATTGCCGCCGACGAAGTGTTCGTCACCCTGATGGGCGACGAAGTCGAACCGCGCCGCGCCTTCATCGAAAACAACGCCCTGCTGGCACAAAACATTGACGCCTAAGCATGGAAAGATAAAAGGCCGTCTGAAAAACGATTTTCAGACGGCCTTTTTGTTTTTTTGTATTTTATTCACAATATTCTTTTTATAATCCAAAGTCCGATAACTTTTTGTTTTTACTTTCAAGTAAATCATGAATAAATTGCGGTTCTATTTCTAATAATGATTTTACAGTATCATGGATTTCCCAATACCGTTTACTTGGATAGTCAATAATATGCTGTAGATACTCCTTAATGAGTGGCACATACTCTATAAACTGCATTTTCGTGACCAGCCAAAACAACTCACTGATAGAAAAATCTGCCGATGATGCTTTACGAATAATTCTAGCCACAGGAGGAAAGATTTTCTGACGTGCATCATCACCTTTTTGCTGACTCTGATCTGCTTTAGATGCCCAGTAACTGATAAAAGCAGACAAGATATGCCGATCTGTATCATCATAACCATGTAAACGATGATCAATCATTCCCTCTGCCTCCCCTTTCTCAAACATCAAAACCAAAGTATCAAAGCCTTCATCAATACCCCAGTGAGCAAGCAGGCGCGCTGAATCAAATTGCAATACCTCATTTTCATTGGATAGCAATTCGATTAATCCATCTATCCTCTCTTGCGGCACATCCTCCAAGTCAAGCTCTTCAGGAATCGTCGTATAGTCCACATTTTCCGGTACGCTATACAGCAAAAAATCTATTTTTTTCTCATCCATTAATTTGACCCTTAGGCAACTTACTTAAGCCGCCTATTCTAGTAGAGCGTTCCAACTGATTCGGATTCGAGACAATCCAAATACCCCGTTTGAAACGCTCCAATCCGTTTCCGATTTATTCCGTTTTCCCCAAAATCATCGCATCGCCATAGCTGAAAAAGCGGTATTCCTGTTCCACCGCATGACGGTAAACGCTGCGGATATGCTCCATGCCCGAAAACGCGCTGACGAGCATCAGCAAGGTTGATTTGGGCAGGTGGAAGTTGGTAATCAATCGGTCGGCAACATTGAAGCGGTAGCCCGGCGTAATGAAAATATCGGTATCGCCGCGACCTGCTTTCAGACGGCCTGTTTCGCGTGCGGCGGATTCCAAGGCGCGCATGGAGGTTGTGCCCACTGCCCACACTTTATTGCCGCGCGCTTTGGCGGCTTCAACGGCGGCAACGGTCTCGGCCGGTACGTCAAACCACTCGCTGTGCATTTTGTGTTCTTCAATTTTATCGACGCGCACGGGTTGGAATGTACCGGCACCGACATGCAGGGTTACTTCCGCAGTTTCTACGCCTTTGGCTTTCAGACGGCCCAACAATTCATCAGTAAAGTGCAGACCTGCCGTCGGCGCAGCCACTGCGCCTTGATATTTGGCGTACACGGTCTGATAGCGGCTGTCGTCTTCATCATCGGCCGCGCGTTCGATATAAGGCGGCAAGGGCAGATGGCCATTTTGCTCTAAAAGTTCGTAAACGGTTTGCTCACCTTCAAATTTCAGGCAAAACAATTCTTCTGCGCGCTCCAGCATGACGGCGCGGATATCGCCTTCAAAAATCAATTCTGTACCCGGTTTCGGCGATTTGGACGAGCGGATATGCGCCAATGCGGTATGCGCGTCCAATACCCGTTCAATCAGGGCTTCGATTTTGCCGCCGCTGGCTTTTTGGCCGAACAGGCGCGCCTTCATCACTTTAGTATTGTTAAACACCAGCACATCGCCCGGTGCGACATAATCGGGTAAATCGCCGAAATGTTTGTCTTCAATCGGCAATGTAGGCAAGGCAACCAGAAGCCTGCTGCTGCCGCGCACTTCCGGCGGATGCTGGGCAATCAGTTTTTCGGGCAATTCAAAATCAAAATCGGAAATATCCATTGTCGTGCATAATTTAAAAAAACAGGCGCCATTATACGCGCAAAGTGGGTTTTCAGACGGCATGTTTTGTCGAAAAACCAATAAATTAGAATAAACGCTCTTGGGGAAATCACTTTTTAACGAAAATCAGCGTTCCTTTCTTTTTTCGCCGAAAAACGCCTTTTTTCTATCTTTTACTGGACATTTACCGACAAGTTCGGGAAAATAACCGGATTCATTTTTCAGGCTCCGCCCTGTTCCGACATTATTTAAACGCCGGATGGCAAACCTGCCTTCCGACGTATCAGGAAATCATCTAAAACCACTGCGGCGCATACCTAATATGCACTTTATATGCCGCGCAAAAAAGGAAAAGCAATGGATTTGCGTAAATTAAAAAAACTGATTGATTTGGTCGAAGAATCAGGCATTGCAGAAATTGAAGTTACCGAAGGCGAAGAAAAAGTCCGCATTACGCGTACCACTGCCGCCGCAGCTCCTGTTTATGCTGCTCCGGCACCTGCCGCAGCTCCGGTTGCCGCACCTGCCGCTGCTCCGGCTGCAGCCGCTCCGGCCGCCGCCCCTGCCGCTCGCGATTTGTCCAACGCGCAAAAATCGCCTATGGTCGGTACGTTCTACCGTGCCCCCGGCCCGAACGCCGCCGCTTTCGTCGAAGTCGGCCAACAAGTCAAAGCCGGCGATACTTTGTGCATCATCGAAGCCATGAAGCTGATGAACGAAATCGAAGCCGAGAAATCCGGTGTCGTTAAAGAAATTCTGGTTGAAAACGGTACTCCGGTCGAATACGGCGAGCCGCTCTTCATCATTGAATAATCCGTTTTTTCAGACGGCCTTTATCTTTAAGGCCGTCTGAAATTCCTTTTTCTGTTCATCAAGGACAAACCATGCGTCTGATTTTGGCTATTTTCTTGCCATGGCTTCAGTTTTTCACCATCGGCCGTCCGTTTGCAGGCATCATCTGTCTGATTCTGCAATGTACGCTGGTTGGCTGGATACCGGCAGCCATGTGGTCGGTTTACGCTTTGAGCCAATACAAAACCGACCAAAAAATCCGCAACGCATTAGGCGGCCGCTGAGGCCGTCTGAACCATCCGGAAAGATTATCATGCTGAAAAAAGTATTGATCGCCAACCGGGGCGAAATCGCCCTGCGCGTCCTGCGTGCCTGCCGTGAAATGGGCATCGCCACCGTCGCCGTCCATTCCGAAGCCGACAAAGACAGCCTGCACGTCAAACTCGCCGACGAATCCGTGTGCATCGGCCCTGCCGCATCCGCACAAAGCTACCTCAACATCCCGGCCCTCATCGCAGCTGCCGAAGTCACCGAAGCCGACGGCATCCACCCCGGCTACGGCTTCCTCGCCGAAAACGCCAATTTTGCCGAACAAGTCGAACAATCCGGCTTTGTCTTCATCGGCCCTAAAGCCGATACCATCCGTCTAATGGGCGACAAAGTATCCGCCAAACACGCCATGATCGAAGCCGGCGTGCCTTGCGTTCCCGGCTCTGACGGCGCATTGCCGGACGACGGCGAAGAAATCCTCAAAATCGCCGATAAAGTCGGTTATCCCGTCATTATCAAAGCCTCCGGCGGCGGCGGCGGTCGCGGTATGCGCGTCGTCGAGAAAAAAGAAGACCTCCTCCAGTCTGTCGAAATGACCAAAGCCGAAGCAGGCGCGGCATTCGGCAACCCGATGGTTTACATGGAACGCTATCTGCAACGTCCGCGCCACGTCGAAATCCAAGTGATTGCCGACGAACACGGCAACGCCATCTACCTCGCCGAGCGCGACTGCTCCATGCAGCGCCGCCACCAAAAAGTCATCGAAGAAGCACCGGCCCCGTTCATCACTGAAGAAGAACGCGCCAAAATCGGCAAAGCCTGTGCCGACGCTTGCAAACGCATCGGCTATCGCGGCGCAGGTACGTTTGAATTCCTGTACGAAGATGGCGAATTCTTCTTTATCGAGATGAACACACGCGTTCAGGTTGAGCATCCGGTTACCGAACTCATCACCGGCGTGGACATCGTCCAAGAGCAATTGCGCATCGCATCCGGCCTGCCTTTGCAATACAAACAGGAAGACATTCAAGTCGAAGGCCACGCGTTTGAGTGCCGTATCAATGCCGAAGACCCGTACAACTTCATTCCAAGCCCGGGCCTGATTGAAAGCTGCCACCTGCCCGGCGGCTTCGGCATCCGCGTCGACAGCCACATCTACCAAGGCTACCGCATCCCTCCTTACTACGACAGCCTGATCGGCAAAATCTGCGTCGTCGGTAAAGACCGCGACCAAGCCATGGCCAAAATGCGTGTTGCCCTCGATGAGCTGGCAATTACCGGCATCAAAACCAATACGCCGCTGCACCGTGACTTGTTCAGCGATCCGGGTTTCCAAAAAGGCGGCGTCAGCATCCACTACTTGGAACATTGGTTGGAAGAACGCAAAGCCAAACTGGATAAATAATCCTTTTTTCACAATCAAATTATTTATTAAAACTAATAATATTTAATAATTGATTTATTATATCTATTTTAAATCGGTTTCATAGTTCCAATAGTCAAAACCTTTCTGTATAGTTCTTTTCATAGTTTAAGTAAAAGGAAAAACAAATGTCGATACAAGAAATTTATGAGAATCAAGAAACCGGCTACGAATATGCCTTCCGGCAAATCGTTTTATAAACCACTGACCATTTTGCAAAGGAAACCATCATGACTACCTCTAAATGCCCTGTTACCCATCTGACCATGAACAATGGTGCGCCCGTTGCCGACAATCAAAACAGCCTGACCGCAGGCCCACGCGGCCCTCTGCTGGCGCAAGACTTATGGCTGAATGAAAAACTCGCCGACTTCGTGCGCGAAGTCATCCCCGAACGCCGTATGCACGCCAAAGGTTCGGGCGCGTTCGGTACGTTCACCGTGACGCACGACATCACGAAATACACCCGCGCCAAAATCTTCAGCGAAGTCGGCAAGAAAACCGAAATGTTCGCCCGTTTCACCACCGTGGCAGGCGAACGCGGCGCAGCCGATGCGGAACGCGACATCCGCGGCTTTGCGTTGAAGTTTTATACCGAAGAAGGCAACTGGGATATGGTCGGCAACAACACGCCCGTGTTCTTCCTGCGCGACCCGCGTAAATTCCCCGACCTGAACAAAGCCGTCAAACGCGACCCGCGCACCAATATGCGTTCCGCCACAAACAACTGGGACTTCTGGACGCTGCTGCCCGAAGCCCTGCACCAAGTCACCATCGTCATGAGCGACCGCGGCATCCCCGCCAGCTACCGCCATATGCACGGCTTTGGTTCGCATACTTACAGCTTCTGGAACGAAGCGGGCGAGCGTTTTTGGGTGAAATTCCATTTCCGCAGCCAGCAAGGGATTAAAAACCTGACCAACGAAGAAGCCGCAAAAATCATCGCCGACGACCGCGAAAGCCACCAGCGCGATCTGTACGAAGCCATCGAGCGCGGCGAGTTTCCAAAATGGACGATGTACATCCAAGTCATGCCTGAAGCCGATGCGGAAAAAGTGCCTTATCATCCGTTTGACTTAACCAAAGTTTGGCCGAAAAAAGACTATCCGCTGATTGAAGTGGGCGAATTCGAGTTGAACCGCAATCCCGAAAACTTCTTCGCCGATGTGGAACAATCAGCTTTTGCACCAAGCAACCTTGTGCCCGGTATCGGCGCCAGCCCCGACAAAATGCTGCAAGCCCGTTTGTTCAATTACGCCGATGCGCAGCGCTACCGTTTGGGCGTGAACTTCCGCCAAATTCCCGTCAACCGCCCGCGTTGCCCCGTCCACAGCAACCAGCGCGACGGACAAGGCCGCGCCGACGGCAACTACGGCAGCCTGCCACACTACGAACCCAACAGCTTCGGCCAATGGCAGCAACAACCCGACTTCGCCGAACCGCCTTTGAAAATCAACGGCGACGCGGCGCACTGGGACTACCGCCAAGACGATGACGACTACTTCAGCCAACCGCGCGCCTTGTTCAAGCTGATGAACAATGAGCAACAACAAGCTTTGTTTAACAACACCGCCGCAGCCATGGGCGATGCACCAGACTTCATCAAATACCGCCATATCCGCAACTGCTACCGTTGCGATCCGGCATACGGCGAAGGCGTAGCCAAAGCCCTTGGACTGACTGTCGAAGATGCCCAAGCCGCCCGTTCGACCGACCCGGCTTTAGGTCAACCTGGTTTGCTGTAAGGAGGCATTATGTGGATAGAAATTGAAGAAATCTTGTCTCAAGCTGTCCGATACAGCCGTTCAAACAAAAAGTAACGGTTTAGATCATTAATCAGGCCGTCTGAAACATAAAATAAAGTTTCAGACGGCCTTTTTATGATGAAGTTTATTTGATTGCTTCTGATTCAATGGAACTGGCCACCCTTATTTCTCCGTAAATCATGGCATGCCCCTCACCATCTCATGCCTCTACTGCAAATAAAAACCGCACGGCTGATTACCGTGCGGTTTTGCTTTTTGTCTGAAGGTTTCAGACGGCCTTACATCATGCCGCCCATACCACCCATGCCGCCCATATCAGGCATAGCAGGTTTTTCTTCAGGAATTTCGGCAATCATGCAATCAGTAGTCAGCATCAGGCCGGCGATAGATGCGGCGTGTTGCAGCGCAGAACGGGTTACTTTGGCTGGGTCGAGTACGCCCATTTCGATCATGTCGCCGTATTCGCCGGAGCCTGCGTTGTAACCGTAGTTGCCTTTACCTTCCAACACTTTGTTCACAACCACGCTAGGTTCGCCGCCTGCGTTGGCAACGATTTGGCGCAGAGGAGACTCAACGGCGCGCAATACGATTTGTACGCCTGCGTCTTGGTCGGCATTGCCGGTGTGCAGGTTTTCTAGAGCGGCACGTGCGCGCAACAGGGCTACGCCGCCACCTGCAACCACACCTTCTTCAACGGCTGCGCGGGTAGCGTGCAACGCGTCTTCCACGCGGTCTTTTTTCTCTTTCATTTCCACTTCGGTAGCGGCACCGACTTTGATCACTGCCACACCGCCAGCCAATTTAGCCACGCGCTCTTGCAGTTTTTCTTTGTCGTATTCGCTGGTTGCGGTTTCGATTTGTTGGCGGATTTCGGCAACACGCGCTTCGATTTGGGCTGCGTCGCCGAAGCCGTCGATGATGGTAGTGTTTTCTTTACCGATTTCGATGCGTTTGGCTTGACCCAAGTCGTCCAAAGTCGCTTTTTCCAGAGACAGGCCGACTTCTTCGGAAATCACCACGCCGCCGGTCAGGATGGCGATGTCTTGCAACATGGCTTTGCGGCGGTCGCCGAAGCCAGGGGCTTTAACGGCAACGGTTTTCAGGATGCCGCGGATGTTGTTCACGACCAAGGTCGCCAAGGCTTCGCCTTCTACGTCTTCAGCGATAATCAAGAGCGGACGGCTGGCTTTAGCCACTTGTTCCAAAACAGGCAGCAAGTCGCGGATGTTGCTGATTTTTTTGTCGAACAACAATACAAACGGATTGTCCAAAGCAGCAATTTGTTTTTCAGCGTCGTTGATGAAGTAAGGAGACAGGTAGCCGCGGTCGAATTGCATACCTTCAACCACGTCCAGCTCGTTTTCTAAAGATTTGCCGTCTTCAACGGTAATCACGCCTTCTTTGCCGACTTTTTCCATCGCTTCGGCGATAATCGCACCGACTTGTTCGTCAGAGTTGGCGGAAATAGAGCCGACTTGGGCGATTTCTTTAGAAGTGTCGCAAGGTTTGGCAATGTTTTTCAGCTCGTCAACCAAAGCGGCAACGGCTTTATCGATACCGCGTTTCAGGTCGGTCGGGTTCATGCCGGCGGTAACGTATTTCATGCCTTCGGCAACGATGGATTGCGCCAATACGGTTGCAGTAGTGGTACCGTCACCGGCCACGTCGTTGGTTTTAGACGCAACTTCTTTCACCATTTGCGCACCCATGTTTTCGAATTTGTCTTTCAATTCGATTTCTTTTGCAACAGACACACCGTCTTTAGTGATGTGCGGGCCACCGAAAGCGCGGTCGAGTACCACGTTGCGGCCTTTAGGGCCCAGAGTTACGCGTACGGCGTTTGCCAATACATTAACGCCGTTTACCATTTTTTGGCGAACTTCATTGCCAAATTGTACGTCTTTTGCTGCCATGTTTTTAATCCTTAAAAATCTGTTTTACTGTAAAAATAAAGATGATGCCGTCTGGAAAGGTCAATCCCATTCCACACTGTCGCCGTAGCTTTCCAGAAATTCGAAAATCTTGCTTTCGTTTTCAACCAAATCAACAGCAATCTGTTTGAATTTCTCAGCTTTTTCCCAATTTTCCGGTGTCAGCGAATAATAGGCGAAATATGAACCGCCTTCAGGGTCAGAATCCAAGTTCTCAAGCAGTTCAGGCGCGTAAACGCCCAAATAGGCATTGAAGAAGGCATCCCAGTTGTAGCCGTTCATATAGGCTTCTTCACAAGCCTCATTCATCCTTTCGCCCAAAGTGAACACAGAATCTTGTCCACAATCGAATTGGATACTGATCTGTTTGAGATCTTCAGACTTTGAAATACGGATGTAGTCTGCCATTGCTTACCCTTTTTCAGACGGCCTTAATATTTAAAAATCTTATTCAACGATACCGAAGATGTCTTCTTCACGCATTACCAACAGCTCTTCGCCGTCGGCTTTTACAGTTTGGCCGCTGTATTTGCCGAAGATCACTTTGTCGCCGACTTTGACATCCAGCGGACGGCGCGCGCCGTCTTTACCGATTTTGCCCGCACCCACGGCGATCACTTCGCCCATGTCGGGTTTTTCAGCGGCCGCACCCGGCAAAACGATGCCAGAGGCGGTTTTTTCTTCAGCTTCCAAGCGTTTGACGACGACGCGGTCGTGTAAAGGACGGATAGTCATGTTTTATGCTCCGATAAATAGTTTGAAAACAATCATCTGCCTTCATCCGGCAGATACGGTTTGAAAAAGTAGGCGGCAAGTTTGTCGACAAACTTACCTGAACACAGCGACAAATTAGGGTTCGACCCGATAAATTCAAGAGAATAATGTAAAAATTTTCTATTTAAAGCCGTCTGAAACAGACACGATAATTTCACGCCCTCTTTCCCTATTTTCCACGCCGGCCAAACTGGCAAATTTTTTCAGACGGCCTTTTACCAAAAGCAAACGCCAAACGTCCCAATCAGAGAAAGACACTGTTAAGTACAAACCTATGCACACCTTTACAAAATAATATCCTAACTTTAAAATAATAAATAGAAATTATTATTAATAAATATTTTTCACTGAAGAATTAAACTTATCCCGAAAAGGAAATTTCTATGACTTCACCCCTGTTCCGATTCAGCCTGCTTTCACTGGCACTCGCCGCCGGCTTTGCCCACGCGGAAGACGAAGCGAAAGAAAGCGTTACCCTTGATACTGTTACCGTCAAAGGTCAGGCCACAAGCGCCACACACCGTGTAACGACGAAACGTATGGAAGAGACGACTTCCACTGATTTAAAAGACGTATTGTTCAACGAACCCTCTATCAGTTTCGGTGGCGGCAACGGTCAGTCGCAGTGGGTAACCATCCGCGGCATGGGACAAGACCAAATAGACTATAAAGTTGACGATACCTACACCGACAGCCAGATTTTCCACCACAACGGCCGCTTTATGCTTGACCCCGCATTGGTAAAAGTCGTTGCCGTGCAAAAAGGTACAGGTTCTGCCTCCGCAGGTATCGGTGCAACCAGCGGCGCAATTGTTGCCGAAACGGTTGAAGCCAAAGATTTACTGAGAGAAGGTCAAAACGTCGGTTTCAAAGTCAATGCCGGCATCAGCAGCAATAAAGGCTATTCACGCGGCGCAAGCGTTTATGGTCAGGCAGGCGGTTTTGATGCTTTGGTTTCAGGCAATTTCGTACGCGACAAAGAATACACGGCAGGCAAAGGCTACCGTAATCTGCTCGGAAGCGATAAGGTTTTAAACAGTGGATTGGGTTCACGCGGCTTACTGGGCAAAATCGGCTATCGCTTCAATGAAGACAACCGTATTGAATTAAGCCACCGCCAAGAAAAACAATATGGAGAACGCGCCCTGCGCGAAGAGTTCGATTTCTCGCAAGTCTTCCAAACCGACCGCCGCACGGGTCAATACGTTTTGGATGCCAACGGCAACCGCATTCCGAATACCGCCAACAACGCGCCGCGTTACCGCACACTGACCCAAGACACCACCAACTTGGAATTCAAAGGCGGAAACTTGGGCTTTATCGACAAAATCAAAGCCAATGTTTACCGTTTGAACACCAAACGTGATGAAGTCCCCAATCCAAATTATGAATTGGACGGCGAAGTACGGACATACGGAGCCAATCTGAATCTCGACAGCCGTCTATTTGACCGCCATACCCTGAAATACGGAGTAAACTGGCGCACTCAAAAAAGCAGCTCAAACGGAGAAAACAACGAGAAGAAAAGCGATGCCGGCGTATATGTAGAAGGCATTTGGGATTTCTCTCCGGTTACGCTGACCACAGGTTTGCGCTATGACCGTTGGAAAATGAAAACCAGCAGTAATACAGAAAATTCAGACGGCAACCTCAATCCGAGCATCGGGTTGGTTTATGACATTACCCCTGATTTTTCCATCAACACCAGCCTGAACTATGCAACCCGCAGCCCTCGCCTGTACGAGGCAGCTTTAATGAGTTCCAGATCAATTATCTCATCGCCTGATTTGAAAGCGGAACGCTCGCGAAATGCAGAAATCGGCTTTAACTATCACTGGAATTCCGCCCTGACATTGTCCGGCAGCTATTTCCATCAACAAATCAAAGATGTACAAGCTATCCGCCAAGCAGGGCAAAACTATGTTTGGTTTAACGGCGGCAAACTGAAAAACAGAGGTTACGAACTGAACGCCGCCTACCGCTGGAAAGGTCTGACTGCACGTGCAGGCGTAGCATACAGCAGACCGAAACTGAACGGCGATACAGCCGACATCGTGACAACTGCCATCCCGATGGGACGTACATGGACGACAGGTCTGTCTTACCAATTCGACAATCCGAATCTGGAAATCGGCTGGCGCGGACGTTATGTCCAGAATGCAGGCTATGCGCCGACCTCGCGCGGCTCTGACGTGGCTCTGAATGTCGTCCGTGCAGGCTACGGCGTCAACGATATCTTCGCCAACTGGAAACCAACAGGCAAAGATGACTTGAACGTCAACTTCTCCGTCAACAATGTCTTTGATAAAAACTACAAGCCGCACAGCCAGCGCGCAGGTGCCAATTCTCTGCCTGAACCAGGCCGCGATGTCCGCCTAAGCGTGAACTACCGCTTCTAAGCAATCAGCTTGAAAAAGCCGTCTGAAAACAAAAGTTTTCAGACGGCATCTAGCTTTATAATCCGATACAAGTTATCATTTCGATTTACTTTATTCCCGACCACGGAGAAACCCTATGTTACGTTTGACCGCTTTAGCCGTATGCTGCACCCTTGCTTTGGGTGCGTGCTCACCGAAAGATTCTGCTTCCAACCAAGCCCAAACTGCTTCCGCTTCTGCCGCCCAAACCGAAGGCGCAGGCCTGACCGTCAAAACGGCGCGCGGCGATGCGAAAGTGCCGCAAAATCCTGAACGCATCGCTGTTTACGATTTGGGCATGCTCGATACTTTAAACAAATTGGGTGTGAAAACCGGTTTGTCCATCGACAAAAACCTGCTGCCTTATTTGGACGAATATTTCAAAACGACCAAACCCGCTGGTACGCTGTTTGAGCCTGACTACGAAGCCTTAAACGCTTACAAACCGCAGCTCATCATCATCGGCAGCCGTGCAGCCAAAGCATTTGACAAGTTGAACGAGATCGCGCCGACCATCGAGATGACCGCCGAAACCGCCAATCTGAAAGAAAGCTCAAAAGAGCGCATCGACGCACTGGGGCAAATCTTCGGCAAACAGGCCGAAGCAGACAAGCTGAAAGCGGAAATCGATGCTTCGTTTGAAGCGGCGAAAACTGCTGCGCAAGGCAAAGGCAAGGGTTTGGTGGTATTGGTCAACGGCGGTAAGATGTCGGCTTTCGGCCCTTCCTCACGTTTGGGCGGTTGGTTGCATAAAGACATCGGCGTTCCCGCTGTTGATGAATCGATTAAAGAAGGCAGCCACGGTCAGCCCATCAGCTTTGAATACTTGAAAGAGAAAAACCCTGATTGGTTGTTCGTCCTTGACCGCGGCGCGGCCATCGGCGAAGAAGGCCAGGCGGCAAAAGATGTGTTGAACAATCCGCTGGTCGCTGAAACGAATGCCTGGAAAAAAGGACAGGTGGTTTACCTTGTTCCTGAAACCTATTTGGCGGCCGGCGGCGCGCAAGAATTGCTGAACGCTTCCAAACAGGTTACCGACGCATTCAACGCGGCGAAATAGTTGTTTCGGCGGGCGGCAATGCCCACCCTTCCGTTTCATGGCATCCGGACGGCCTTTGCCCAAGCTGTATTTTGGTCATCAGGCCGTCTGAAACGGGCATTCTTGCCCGTTTGCTTCGTTATCTTTGAAAACGATACAACTATAAAATAATGCCTTTGTTTCTTTTACGACCTTATCGTTTATGTTTCACAAGCCCTTTTATTTGAACCTTATCAACGGCATCGCGCTTCTGATATTGTTTGCCGTCAGCCTGTCGGTCGGGGTCGCCCAATTCGACTGGTCCGCCCTGTTTTCGCTCTCCGACAGCCAACAGGTTATGTTCATCAGCCGCCTGCCGCGCACGTTTGCCATTGTGCTGACAGGCGCATCGATGGCCGTGGCCGGCATGATTATGCAGATTTTGATGCGCAACCGTTTTGTCGAACCGTCGATGGTGGGCGCAAGCCAAAGTGCGGCTTTGGGTTTGCTGTTGATGTCCTTGCTGTTGCCGGCTGCGCCGTTGCTGGCAAAAATGTCGGTTGCCGCCGTTGCCGCGCTGATCGGGATGTTGGTCTTTATGTTGCTGATCCGCCGCCTGCCGCCGACCGCGCAGCTGATGGTGCCTTTGGTCGGGATTATTTTCGGCGGCGTGATTGAGGCGGTGGCCACCTTTATCGCGTATCAAAACGAAATGCTGCAAATGCTGGGCGTGTGGCAGCAGGGCGATTTTTCCGGCGTGTTGCTCGGGCGGTATGAGCTGTTGTGGGCAACGGGGGTTTTGGCTTTGTTTGCCTATTTGATTGCCGACCAGCTGACGATTTTGGGTTTGGGCGAAACGGTGAGCGTGAACTTGGGGCTGAACCGGACGGCGATTCTGTGGTCGGGGCTGATTATTGTGGCGCTGATTACGTCTTTGGTGGTCGTAACGGTCGGCAATATTCCGTTTATCGGCCTGGTCGTGCCGAACATCATCAGCCGCCTGATGGGCGACAAGCTGCGCCAAAGCCTGCCGGCGGTGGCCTTGCTGGGCGCGTCTTTGGTGTTGCTGTGCGACATTGTCGGACGCGTGATTGTGTTTCCGTTTGAAATCCCTGTATCGACTGTTTTCGGAGTCATGGGTACAGTGTTGTTTTTGTGGCTTTTATTAAGGAAACCTGCTCATGCCGTCTGAAAAAAATATCGATTTTATGGCAGGAAGCAGCCGTCCGTTGTGGGTGGCTTTTGCGCTGTTGCTGGTTTCCTGCGCCCTGTTTATGACGCTCAACGTCAAAGGCGATTGGGACTTTGTCTTGCACCTGCGCCTGACCAAACTTGCCGCGCTGCTGATGGTTGCCTATGCGGTCGGCGTGTCCACGCAACTTTTCCAAACGCTGACCAACAACCCGATTCTGACCCCTTCGATTTTGGGTTTCGATTCGCTGTATGTGTTTTTGCAGACCTTGCTGGTGTTTACGCTCGGCGGCGTGGGCTATTCTTCCCTGCCGTTGACGGGCAAATTCGGCTTTGAGCTGGTCATCATGATGGGCGGCTCGCTGCTGCTGTTTTACACGCTCATCAAACAAGGCGGACGCGATTTGTCGCGCATGATTTTAATCGGCGTGATTTTCGGGATTTTGTTCCGCAGCCTGTCGTCGCTGCTTTCGCGTATGATTGACCCCGAAGAATTTACCGCCGCGCAGGCGAATATGTTTGCCACCTTCAATACCGTCCACTCGGAATTGTTGGGCATCGGCGCAATCGTGTTGCTCATCAGCGCCGCCGTAATCTGGCGCGAACGCCACCGCCTCGACGTTTACCTGCTCGGCCGCAATCAGGCCATTAATTTGGGCATCAACTACACGCGCAATACCTTATGGCTGCTGCTCTGGATCGCCGCGCTGGTTGCGACCGCGACCGCCGTTGTCGGCCCGGTGAGCTTTTTCGGCCTGCTGGTTGCCGCGCTGGCCAACCATTTTTCCCCGTCGGTCAAACATTCCGTCCGCCTGCCGATGACTTTTTGTGTCGGCGGCATCCTGCTGGTCGGTGGGCAAACCATTTTCGAACACTTCCTCGGCATGCAGGCCGTATTGAGCGTGATCGTCGAATTTGCAGGCGGATTGGTATTTTTATATTTGGTGTTGAAAAAGAAATAAATTAAATGTGCCCAAACAGCTTCAGGCCGTCTGAAGCCCGTGTTAAAAAATATTTAACCATTGAAATGAAACTAAATTTCTGACATGTACTCATAGTAAACATCACTAAATTTACTAAAATTACAAAAAATGAGTACGACATTAAAATACCGTCCCGACTTAGACGGCATCCGAGCTTTGGCCGTCTTGGCCGTTATTATTTTCCACATCGACGCCGCTTGGCTGCCCGGCGGCTTTCTCGGCGTGGATATGTTTTTCGTTTTGTCCGGCTATCTGATCACCACCATCATCAGCCGCGAAATGCAAAACGGTAGTTTTTCGTTTTTAGAATTCTACAAACGCCGCGCCAAGCGTATTTTGCCCGTTTTCGCCTGCGTATTGCTGTGTACGAGTTTGGCCGCCGCAATCTTTTTCTTGTCGTTTGACCTGCGCCAATACGTCAAATCGGCAGTGTTTGCGTTGCTGTTTTCGGCCAACCTGTTTTTTGCACGGCGCGGCGGTTATTTTGATACCGACGCGGCAGAAAAACCTTTGCAACACATTTGGTCTTTATCGCTGGAAGAGCAGTTTTACTTTGTTTTCCCAGTTTTGCTGATTGCCTTTTTCCGCTTCAGCAAAGGGCGCAGCATCCGCCAATTCATTCTTTTACTGATTGTATTGAGCCTGCTGTCCGTCTTTTTACCCACCTTCGGCATGGACCCTTATTTCCTGCCTTATGTGCGCGCATACGAGCTGCTGATCGGCGCGCTTTTCGCCTTTATTTCGCCCTCGCAAAACAACGACCGCTTCAGCACGCCTGTGGTCGGCTGGGCGATGATGGCGGTGATTGCCGCCATGTTGCTGCTTCCTTACGGCGTGTTGCCCGGTGAAGGCAATATCGAACGGCTGCTGTGCTGTACGGCGGTCGGCGGCTTGATTTACTCGGGCAAAACCCTGCAGACGCAAAACGGCTTCAATACCGCCAAACTGTTGAGCCTCAAGCCCGTTGTGTTTATCGGTTTGATTTCCTATTCGCTGTATTTGTGGCATTGGGTGGTCTTGGCCGTCATGCGCTATGTTTACATGGACAACGCTTTACCGATGTCCGCGATTGTATTGGCCGTGGTGCTGATGTCGGGCTTGTCCGTTTTGTCCTATTACTTTGTCGAAACACCGGCGCGACGGATAAAGAATTTCACCACCCAAAAATTCATCGGGGTAATCGCCGCCTATTTCGCCCTGCTGATTCCTGCCGCCGGCTACCTGCTGACTGCCAAACCGGCCGCATACGAGGCAAACCTATATACGGTTGACGAAAGTAAAATCTGCGCGGATACCTTGACCAAAACCGACTGCGCCGTCGGCGCGGAAAACCAAAGCAGCAAAGTCCTGCTGATGGGCGATTCCCACGCCGCCCACCTGACGCCCTTTATCGATATGGTGGGCAAACAGGAAGGCTTTGCCGCCGACGTTATCTCGTCCAACAGCTGCGGCGTTGCCTTCGGCTTTATGTTGCCGCAAAGCGACCGCCGTGCCGACCGTTGCAACCCTTACAACCGCTTTATCGCACAAAAGGTCGAAAACTATCCGGTGGTCTTTATCTCGCAACGTTGGTTCCTGCATACCAACAAGCCCGGTTTTACGGAGCATTTCAGCAAAATGCTCGACACCCTGATTCAACAGGGCAAGCAGGTTTACGTCTTTGCCGACACGCCGATGAACGCGCAACTGCCCCTGCGCCATTACTACTTGAAACAACGCCTCGGCCTCGACATGCAATACGTTTCCGAGCATAAAAAAGCCGAAATCGCCCGCTCCGCCGAAGCCGACAAGACCATAGAAAACATTGTCAAACAGCGGCCTGCCGTGCATTGGGTCAACATCATGGAGCCGATTCCGGCAGATAAAACCATAGACGGCCTGCCGATATATTTCGACACCAACCACCTCAACACCCACGGTGCGACAAAACTGGCCGAAAAATTTATACAGGACAAACAAATACTCTTAAAATAACATCTATGCCCAAGGCCGTCTGAATATTTCAGACGGCCCGGGCAAACCCGCAAAGGACAACCTTCATGACACAAGAACATTTCCCATCATTCTTCAACCAAGCCCCGACCATCACCGTCCAAGACACATTGGCCGACTTCCTCGGCGCGGCCGAAAACGGCATCCTCACTTACCACTACGCCGATGCCGTACGCCTGTGCGGCCACTCCTGCCCGACCGTCGCCGGTGCTTACCTGATGGTCATCAAAGGCCTGAAAGCCCTTTACGGCGAAGAGCTGCCGCAACGCGGCGACATCGAGGCCTTTATGCAGGGCGAGCGTGACGAAGGCACGACCGGCGTGACCGCTTCCGTCGTCCAACTCCTTACCGGCGCAGCACCCGAAACCGGCTTTGGCGGCGTAGGCCCTGCCGGACGCTTTGCCCGCCGCCATTTATTGTCCTTTGGTGCAGGCGAAATCAACGGTACACTCGCGCTCCGCCGCCGCGATACCGGCAAAACCGTTGCCGTCAGCCTCAACGCCGCACTCCAACCCTTCGCACCGCAAATGCGCGACATCATGCCCAAAGCCGTCAGCGGCAGCGCAAGTGCCGACGAACTCAAACAATTCGGCGAGCTTTGGCAAGAACGTGTCCGCGCCTTCCTGATCGATCAAGCCGACAATCCCGAATTTGTGACCGTCAGCGAAATCTAACCACTCCATACAGAAATAAAATTCAGACGGCCTCACGCTGAAAGGCCGTCTGAAACCCCAAGTTTTCCATACTCGAATCCGCCTATGATTACCATCCGCAACGTCAGCCACACCATCGGCAGCAACCCCATCCTCAACGACGTCAGCCTCGACATTCCCGAAGGCGGCATTACCGCGCTAATCGGCCCGAACGGCGCAGGCAAGTCCACCCTCCTCTCCTTTATGGCGCGCCTGCAACCCTTGGTACACGGCGACATCAGCTACGCAGGCAAAGACATCAAAACCACGCCCACCGCCGAACTCGCCCGCACGCTCTCCATCCTCACCCAAGAAAACAGCATCATGAGCCGCATTACCGTGCGCGACCTGCTCATGTTCGGCCGCTATCCCTACCACCAAGGCAGGCCGTCTGAAACGGATAAAACCATCGTCGAAGAAGCACTCGCCGAGTTCCACCTGCAAGGCTTTGCCGACCGCTACCTGACCGAGCTTTCCGGCGGCCAACGCCAACGCGCCATGATTGCCATGGTGTTCTGCCAGCGCACCGACTACGTTTTACTGGACGAGCCGCTGAACAACCTCGACATGTATCATGCCCGCTCCCTCATGCAAATCCTGCGCCGGCTGACCGACGAGTACAAACGCACTACCGTCGTCGTCCTGCACGACATCAACCAGGCCGCCGCCTACGCCGACCACGTTGTCGCCATGAAAAACGGCCAAGTCGCCATGCAGGGCGCACCCAACGACATTTTCACCGCCGAAAACATCAAATCCCTATTCGATATGGACGTCAACGTCCTCGATTACGAAGGCAAAAAACTGGTTATCCACCACGTTTGAACCCAATAAAAAAGACCGTCTGAAACCCGATTCCCCACGTTTCAGACGGCCTTTGCCTATTCAAAGCATTTATTTTTTATCGTACAAACCGCGCACCACGCGACCAATCGCAGTAATGCCTTTTTCCAGCGTTTCCGCATCCTGCGCAATACTCATGCGGATGCACTCGCCCGCGTGCGGATAATCTTGCGTATCGATGCCGACAAAGAAATGCTCGCCCGGAATAATCAGCGTGCCTTCAGCCTTGAGCATTTCGTACAAGGTTTGCGACGAAACCGGCAGGTTTTCAAACCAAAGCCACAAGAAAATCGCGCCTTCGGGCTTGTGGATTTTCAACGGATACGCACCCAATTCGCGTTTGAGCAGGGAAACCGCCGTTTGCGCCTGCCGACGGTAAAACGGCTGAATCACTTGGTCGGCCAACTGTTTCAGACGGCCGTCGTTTAACAGCGGCGCCGCAATCGCCGCGCCGAAACGGGTGGGCGACAGGTTCACAATCGCATTCAAACTGCTGACGGCTTTGACCACTTCCGGCGCGGCGATAATAATGCCGGTACGCACGCCGGGCAGGCCGATTTTAGAAAGGCTGAAGCAGAGGATGATGTTTTCGTGCCAATTGAGCGTTACATCGCTGTAAATAATATTCGGGAACGGCATTCCATAAGCGTTGTCGATAATCAGCGGAATCCCATGTTCCTGCGCCAACGCGTCCAAACGCGCCATTTCGTCGTCGGTCAGCACATTGCCGGTCGGATTGGTCGGGCGCGAACAGCAAATCGCACCGATTTTGCCCGCTTTCAATTCAGGCAGGCTCTCCAGCGCGTCAAAGTCCACACGGTATTTAAAAAAGCCTGCTTCGCCTTCGTGTTCGACATTTTCGATTTTCGGCCTCACCGAAATAAAATGCTGCCCCTCGATATGCACATCGGCATAACCGATATATTCAGGCGCAAGCGGCAACAAAATGGCTTTTTCAGCCGTTTGGCCGTCTGAAAGATTGAATTTGCCGCCAAACAGGTTGAACAAATAGAAAAACGCGTTTTGCGAACCATTGGTCAGCGCAATATTGTCCGCCGTCAGATTCCAGCCGTATTCGCGGTTAAGAAACTTAGTCAAAGCCGCAATCAGCGCCGCATCGCCCTGCGGATTGGAATAATTGCCGATATTCTCAACAGCGTGTTCCGCCGCCAGTTTGGAGAACACATCGGCGAACACCGCATTGACTTCAGCAATCTTCGCCGGATTGCCGCCGCCAAGCATATTGACGGGCTTGTCGCTTTTGAGCGCGTCGCCCAAATCGTCCATCAATTGCAAAATGCCGCTGTGTTGCGTGAATTTTTCGCCGAATGCTGAAAACTGCATGGAAACTCCGTTACTGGGTGTGTGAAAACAATAAACCGCTATTATAAGAACAAAGGCCGTCTGAAAACCAGTTATCCTGATTTTCAGACAGCCTTTACTATTCAATCCTTCCTTTAACGGCCAAAATTGTCTCGACGTTCGCGCCAGTCTTGGCGGATGGAGCCGCTTTTGCCGACCGGCGTGTCTTGTTCGACTTCCCAAATAAAATTCGTTCCGCCGCCAATTGGATGCGAGCCGCGCAAACCGATGTGGCTGCCTTGGTCGGCAACGGCGGTGCTGCTGCGTGTTTGGCCGCCGAAACGGGTTTGCGAGGTTTCGATGCCGCTTTTGATGCTGCCGTAAAGCTGTACATCGGCATGTGCGGCGAATGCGGCGGTGGGAAGTGCGGCAGTGAGGAGAAGTTTCAAGTTCATGGTTTATCCTTTTTTTGGAGAGGAATTGTGAGGCGATTGTATCGGCCTTGTGCGTAAACAAGTTACAATTCTTGCAAAATCTGACAGGAGTTTTGATGATGCGCTCTTTACGCGCCGCCGCTGTACAAATGGTGTCGTCCACCGCCCCCGAAACCAATATTGCCACGATGAAACGCCTTGTCCACGAGGCTGCCGAACAAGGGGCGGATTGGGTGTTGCTGCCCGAATATTGGCCGCTGATGGGCAAAAACGATACGGACAAGCTGGCATTTGCCGAGCCTTTGGACGATGGAGGCGTCGGCGAAACCTGCGACACCCGTTTTCAGACGGCCTTAAGCGAAACGGCAAGGGAATGCGGCGTGGTGTTATTTGGCGGCACGGTTCCGTTGCAAAGCCCAGACGCAGGCAAGGTGATGAATACGATGCTGGTGTATGACCGCGACGGGAAACGAATCGGGCTTTACCACAAAATGCACCTTTTCGGCTTTTCCGGTTTGGGCGAACGCTACGCCGAAGCCGATACGATACTGGCGGGCAGCGATGTGCCGAAGCTGAGCGTGGACGATGTTCCGCTGGCGGCCGGGGTCTGCTACGATTTGCGCTTTCCTGAGTTTTTCCGCGCCCAGCAGCCATTTGATGTTTTGCTGTTGCCAGCCGCGTTTACCCACACGACCGGCAAGGCGCATTGGGAATTACTGCTGCGCGCCCGTGCAGTGGAAAACCAATGCTACGTCATCGCGTCGGCACAGGGCGGACTGCATGAAAGCGGCCGCCGCACATTCGGCCACAGTATGATTATCGACCCTTGGGGCGATGTGTTGGCGACGTTGCCCGAAGGCGAAGGCGTGATTTTGGCCGATTTGGATACCGCGCGCCTGCAAAGCGTGCGCACGCGCCTGCCTGCCCTGAAACACCGATTACTTTAAACACGCACTATGTCCCAGTTCCAACCCACACGCATTCTCGGCATCGACCCCGGCAGCCGCGTGACCGGCTTCGGCGTTATCGATGTCCACGGCCGCGAGCATCATTATGTTGCTTCCGGCTGTATCAAAACGCCGACCGGCGCGTCGCTTTCCGAACGCATCGCTGTGATTGTCCGCCATATCGACGAAATTATCCGCCACTATCAGCCGCATCAGGCGGCCATCGAGCAAGTCTTCGTCAACGTCAACCCGGCCGCGACTTTGATGCTCGGTCAGGCGCGCGGTGCGGCGATTGCCGCTTTGGTCATGCACGACTTGCCCGTGTTTGAGTACACCGCGCTTCAGGTCAAGCAGGCGGTGGTCGGCAAGGGCAAGGCCGCCAAAGAGCAGGTGCAGCATATGGTGGTCCAAATGCTCGCACTTTCCGGCACGCCGCAAGCCGATGCCGCCGACGGACTCGCCGTCGCCCTCACCCACGCCCTGCGCAATCACGGATTGGCTTCTCAACTCAATCCCGACGGCCTGCAGGTCAAACGCGGCCGTTTCCAATGGTAAGCCGACATTCAGGCCGTCTGAAATCGTGTTCCAGCCCGTTTTCAGACGGCCTTTCGGTTATAATAGCCCTTTGCCCACATACAGCGAGCCTTCATGAAAGCCGCCTTCCTTTTTCTCTACCTCATCCGCCTGCTGCCTTTTTGCGTGTTGCACAAGATTGCCGACGCAATCGGCATTCTTGCTTATTACGCAGTCAAACCGCGCCGCAAAGTCGGTGAGGTCAACCTCAAAAAATGCTTTCCCGAACTGAACGACAGCCAGCGCACCGCCCTGCTCAAACGCCATTTCCAACACATGGCAAAGCTGATGCTCGAATACGGCCTCTACTGGTACGCGCCTGCGGACAAGCTGCGCTCGTTGGTGCGCTATCAAGACAAACACCATCTTGACGAAGCCCTCGCCGCCGGCGAAAAAGTCATCATCCTCTATCCGCACTTTACCGCATTTGAAATGGCGGTTTACACGCTCAATCAGGATGTGCCGCTGACCAGCATGTATTCGCACCAAAAAAACAAAGCCCTGGACGAGCAAATCCTGAAAGGCCGCCACCGCTACAACAATGTTTTCCTGATCGGCCGCACAGAAGGCCTGCGCGCCATCATCAAACACCTGCGCAAAAGCGATGCGCCCTTTCTTTATCTGCCCGACCAAGACTTCGGCCGCAACGATTCCATTTTCGTTAATTTCTTCGGCATTCAGACGGCCACGATTACCGGCCTCAGCCGTATCGCCGGCATGACCAAAGCCAAAATCATTCCCGCCATCCCCACGCGTGAAGCCGACAATACCGTAACCCTGCGCTTCTATCCGGCTTGGGACAATTTCCCAACCGAAAATGTCGAAGCCGACACCCAGCGCATGAACGACTTCATCGAAGAGCGGGTACGCGAGCATCCCGAACAATATTTCTGGCTGCACAAACGCTTCAAAACCCGTCCCGAAGGCGAAAGCAGCTTTTACTGACTACATAAAATTACAATTTAAGCATGAAAAAGCGGCAAAACCTTTCTTTTGCCGCTTTTTCATTTTAATTGTATCAAATCCAAGCTCAGCTTCAATTTCAAACAATCAAATCAAATTCCACTTTAAATGCTTTAAAAACAACTTTTTTCAAGGCAATTGAAACTTTCAAACAACCTTATATTTTTTCTCAAATAAAAAATGCTCTATTCAATACCCTTTTCATTTATATGTTAAATTTAATTTCATTTAAAAACAAAATGTTATAAAATAACCTTTAAAATAAAACAAATTTTAATCATTCGAAATATGAAATTAAATTAAATTTAAAGCAAGAAATACAAAATAAACATCTAATTTTAAATTAATTATGAAATTTAATTGCAAAAATATGACAATAACTGCAATTTACCCTAACCCAAACCTTCAGAAAAAACACTTGGCAAACTGTAAAATTTCGCGTAAATTTTACTACATCAAATTACAAGACATTCAGACGGCCTCAGCCGGTTTTAAATGTTTTTGTAAGCAGTTTTCTGATATTGCAAGCAATTGCAGTATTTTTAGAGGATTTCGGCGAATACCCGAAATGAAAGTTTACCGGTGCAGAGTTGAGCTGCATCTGTAAAGCCGCAGGTGAAAGCCTGTATTGTTTGTGAAGCGTAAATCTCTGATTTGAGGTATTGGGGCAATCCTGTGGGGGATTGCCTCTTTTTTTATCTGCGCCGTCATGCCACAATGGCATCATTCCTTATCCAACCCGATCACGCCATGACTCCGATACTCGCCTTCGACATCGAAACCATTCCCGACGTAAACGGCATCCGCCTGCTTTACGATTTGCCTGCCGATTTGCCCGACAACGAAGTCGTCCTGTTTGCCCAACAGCAACGCCGCGCCAAAACCGGCAGCGACTTTATGCAACACCATCTGCACCAAGTCGTCGCCATCTCCTGCTGTATGCGCTGGGGTCAGGACAAAATCCGCGTCAGCACCATCGGCGATCCCGAAGACAGCGAAGAAGTCATGATTGCCAAATTCTTCGAGGTCATCGAAAACTATACGCCGCAACTCATCAGCTGGAACGGCGGCGGTTTCGACCTGCCCGTCCTCCACTACCGCGCCCTGATACACGGCATCAGTGCCGCCCGCTACTGGGACATGGGCGACGGCGACTTTGGCGACAGTCGCGACTTTAAGTGGAACAACTACATCAGCCGCTACCACACCCGCCATTGCGACCTGATGGATTTGCTCGCCCTCTACCAACCGCGTGCCAGCGTGCCTTTAGACGATATGGCCAAACTCTGCGGTTTCCCCGGCAAACTGGGTATGGACGGCAGCAAGGTTTGGGACGCTTATCACGCAGGCCGTCTGAAAGACATCCGCGACTATTGCGAAACCGATGCCGCCAATACCTACCTGATGTACATGCGCTTTCGCATGATGAGCGGCGCGCTCGATGCCGACGAATACGAAGTCGAAATCAAACGCATCAAACATTATCTGGCCGCACAAGCCGAAGAAAAACAACACTGGGCGGAGTTCGTCGCCGCTTGGCGTTAAACCAGGCCGTCTGAACAGCCAAACCGGAAAACCAAAAGGGCGTGATCGACACGCCCTTTTTTATATTCCGACAAACCATGCCCACTAAGCAGGCAAACGCCCCAGCGTTACCCTGTCCAATCCTGCCAAATCCTGCTCTGTTGCCACTTCGACAAAACCGTTCTCCAGCATAATGTTCCGCACTGCTTCGCCTTGGTCATAGCCGTGTTCAAACAGCAGCCAACCGTTGGCTTTCAGGTATTTGGGGGCTTCTTGGGTAATGTGGCGGATATGGCTGAGGCCGTCTGAAAAGTCGGTCAACGCGTTTTGCGGTTCAAACCTCAAATCGCCTTGCAACAAATGTTCATCGCCATCCTCGATATACGGCGGATTGGAAACAATCACATCGTATCGGCCTTCAGACGGCCTGTCGGTATCAAACCACGAACCCCGCGCAAATTCGACTTTTGCGCCCAATTCGGCCGCATTTTGACGGGCAGTATCCAAAGCACCGACGCTGATGTCGGATGCGCGAACATCGGCATCAACGCGTTCAAGCGCGACGGTCACGGCAATGGCGCCGCTGCCCGTTCCCAAGTCCCACACGCGGCCTTGCGGCGGCAAGCGTTTGAGCACAGCTTCCACCAAATGCTCGGTTTCAGGGCGTGGAATCAGCACATGGGGATTGACGGCAAAGCGTCGTCCGTAAAACTCGCGTTCACCCAACAGATAGGCCATCGGCTCGCCTTTCAGACGGCGTTGCGTCAAAATCTCCAAGGTTTGCAGGGCGGATTCTGCCAAATCGTCCGTACCACGCGTCACCAGCTGCGCGCGCGTGTAACCCAGCGCATATTGCAACAACATCCGCGCTTCATTTTTAGGCAGTACCGATTGGCGCAACCATTCATCAAGCATCATTTTTCGTCCCATCTGCCAGCGTTGTGGCTTTTCTTTCCTTATTCTTTCCGGCAAACGTACCGATGGTGGCAACCGCAAATGCGGCATACCACAAATAAAATCCGGCACCGTAGCACACGATATCCGCCGTATTTCCTGCTTCATCGACATGTACGGCTTTCACACTGAAAGCCACCAGCGCCAAGCCCCAAAGTGCCGCATGGACAGGCACGACCTTCTTCCGCAACGCCAGCAACACAATGGCCGCCAACCAAACATAATTCGCATAGGCCGCACAATATCTGATATCCAAAGGAGCAAATATCGACCCCAAAATCAAAACGGTCACACCCTTCATGCTTTCATGATTGCCCAAATAAAATGCAACATTGGACAAAGACGCTATCCACAGGACAACCGACACCAGCAACATCACTATGGGAAAACTTGATTTCCGATTCTGTTCCTGCATGGTTTTATCCTAATGTAAAAGGCCGTCTGAAAACCTTTCAGACGGCCTGCCGTTTAAATTTCGCTACCGCCGACGGTCAGTCCGGCATCAATCCTCAGGGTCGGTTGTCCGACGCCGACAGGAACGCTCTGCCCTTCTTTGCCGCAGACGCCGATGCCGCTGTCGAGCGCGGAGTCGTTGCCTATCATGGAAACATGTTTCAACACTTCGGGGCCGTTGCCGATGATGGTCGCGCCTTTGACAGGGTATTGCAACTTGCCGCCTTCCACCCACCACGCTTCGGATGCGCTGAACACAAACTTGCCGCTGGTAATGTCCACTTGTCCGCCGCCGAAGTTGACGGCGTAAATGCCCTTATCGATGGAAGCGATGATTTCTTCCGGCTCATAGCCGCCGTTTTCCATAAAAGTATTGGTCATGCGCGGCATAGGTGCGGAGGCGTAACTTTCGCGGCGGCCGTTGCCGGTCGATTGCGTACCCATCAGACGGGCGTTGGTTTCGTCCTGCATATAGCCGACCAAAATACCGTCTTCAATCAATACAGTGCGGCGGGTTTCATTGCCTTCGTCGTCGATATTGAGCGAACCGCGTCTGTCGGCAATATCGCCTTGATCCACAACGGTAACGCCTTTGGCGGCGACACGCTCACCGATTCGGCCGGAGAAAACGCTGGTTTCTTTACGGTTGAAATCGCCTTCCAAACCATGTCCGACCGCTTCGTGCAACAACACGCCCGGCCAGCCGTTGCCCAAAACGACGGTCATCTCGCCGGCAGGCGCAGGACGGGATTCGAGATTGGTCAGCGCTTGTTTGACGGCGGAATCGACAAACCGATGCACCAAGTTTTCATCGAAATACGCCAAATCATAACGTCCGCCGCCGCCCGCGCTGCCCTGCTCGCGACGCTCGCCCTGCTTGGCAATGACGGTAACGTTCATGCGCACCATCGGGCGGATATCGGCAGCGTGTTTACCATCCAGACGGGCGATGTACACCATGTCATATTCGCAGGTCAAACCGGCCATCACTTGCACGATACGCGGATCAGTGGCTTTGGCCAGCGTTTCGACTTTGTTCAACAGCGCGACTTTGGCAGCAGAATCGAGGCTGGCAATAGGGTCAATCGCCATGTGGACAGGCTTGCCGTAGGCAGGTGTTGGCACTTTGACGCTGGCCTCGCCGCCGGCCGCACCAATCACGCGCACGGCTTTGGCAGAGCGGTTGATCGAATCGATACACAGGCTGTCGGCGTAGGCAAAAGCAGTTTTATCGCCCGAAACGGCACGCACGCCCACACCCTGATCGATTTGGAAGCTGCCCGATTTGACGATGCCTTCTTCCAAATGCCAGCTTTCATAGGCAGTACGCTGACAATAGATGTCGGCATAATCGACATGGTTGGTGCCGATAATGCTCAGGCTTTGGGCAAGCAAATCGGGGGAAAGATGGTTGGCTTCGAGCAAATCTCGCTGTACGGCGGCGTAGGTTTGTTGCATAATTTTTCAGACGGCCCGACGAGCAGGCAAAGTTAATTTGGCCTTGATTATACGGTATTTTATATGGCTTTGGATATGTTGATTGCTTGGGTTTATGAGTGATTAAAACAAATCAAAAGGCCGTCTGAAATATAGGGGCGAAATGTTTGCCTTATCCTATTTCAACGTCAGCCGCGTAAAGAAGATAACAAATCATCGTATGATTGATGCAACGGCAGACTGATAAAGATTTAAATCATAAATAAATTGGACTTAAAATGAAAAAAATGCTTTTTGTATTATTAGGACTGGCAAGTCTTAATGTTTGCGTTGCCAATCCTACCTATGATGCGACTAGGGGCGCATTACAAAATGACCCTGGTTTATGTCAATACGGATACAATCCTAACTGCGCGTCATCTCGTCAGCACCAACGGAACCAGCCTAAGGAAATTATCAACATCGATGTTCCTTCAAAATACGGTGCATGGGCAGCTAACCCTAAAACTGGTATATCAGGTGGGGCACTCGAAATGGATTCACTTGATGCTGCTAAAAGAGAAGCCATTAAAACTTGTGAACTAGGTGGGAAAAATAAACCGTGTAAAATTTATGCTTGGGTCAGGAATGGCTGTCTTGCCGTTGCCCAAGATCAAAATGGTACAATTTTTTTCGGATCAACTACCCCTGGCCTAGCTGAAGATGAAGCCTTAGAAAAATGCCAAAAAAATAGAAAAGCACAATGTAGAATTATTGCTACCGAAGGCTGCTCAATGCCTAAATTCTAATAGACAAAAGGCCGGCTTTATTCAGACGGCCTTTTCAATCACGGCAAAGCCAATGCCGAAACTTAATTCCCATACAAAACAATCTATTATAGAAAAATCCCTTATTTTTTTAGTTTTGCTATTGATAATAGTTATTATTAGCGTATAATTAAATCCACTCGGAAGACGTCCTAATCCGAGCCATTAAACGACAGATTTTATCCCCCTCTTCCCCATTATCTCTTGATACTCGGAGTGCGCATATACGAAACATACCTGTTCCCCTTTATATCAGATACTCAAAACCGAAAAACATGAAACCCACTGCCGATACAGTGGGTTTCATGTTTTGCAGCGTTCGGTTTATCAGGCTTGGCCGACTGCTGATCAGGCCGTCTGAAACCGAACAGGCCTGATTATCGGCAGGTTTTCATGTTCAACTTGCCATAACGGCCGACAATGTTTCTGATGTCTTGGGCATCGCGCTCATCAACCGCCATAAAGACCACAGTCATGCGCGCTACGCTCAAACCGGTATCGGGTGCGCTTCTGTCTTCCTGTTCGACAATGCGTGCGCCGCCGAAACCTGCGCTGGACAAGCGTGAAATCAAAACTTGGGCGGAAGAGCGGCTGCGTGTTACGTCAATGCTGATTTCGCCGTTGTGAATGCTGCCGCTAAAGCCGCGGCTGCCCAAGGCGTCAAGCTGGGCAGAAGTGTCGCCGTCGGCAGGCAAGACCACGCGGAAGGTTTTGGAAGAAGTTTCACCACCGGATGCGCCGTTGCGTTTTTCGATACTGCGGCTGGCCGCATGGGGCCATTTGCCCAACAGGCCTTTGATGCGGTGGTAATCGTCTTCATCCATCACTACGGTGGCGCTGCTGGTACACAAGCGTTCCACGCCGGCCGCGTCCATCTCTTCTTCGGCGGCGCGGCGTTCTTGCGCTTCTTTCTCGCGGCGCATTTTTTCTTTTTTCTCTTTCAACTGCTGCGCTTCTTGTTTTTTACGCAAGGCTTCTGCTTCTTCGGATTCGGGTTCGGCCATGATCAGGCCGTCTGATTCATCCGCCACCCAATCGGGCTGCGATGCCTGCTGCGGCTCGGTTTTGGGTGCGTCCAAAGAAGACGGGCGCAATAATTCGTGCGTGCCGCCTTCCAAGGCGGATTCGGGTTTGGCAGTTTTATGCTGTGTCCGATAGGCAACCATGCTGCCAAAAACAATGATGTTGAGTGCGACCAAGACCGCAAACAGCCATTTCATGATGCGTTTTCCTTTTTATTGTCCGTTGCGATGGGCAATCCAATGCAAGAGCCCGTGAATCACGAGATTATCGACGATTTTCACTTGATTGTCATGAACGAATGACTCCGGCAGCGCCTGCACGACTCTGGCCGCGCCGCCGCCCGTGATAATAATATCGACCGGTTTGCCCCCGCCCGTTTTGTCTTTCAGACGGCCATGCATCATCATCAGCGCGCCACAAACGGCATCCATCATGCCGCTGGCAATGGCGTTCGGCGTTGTGGTCGGGAACGGATATACCTTGCCGATGGGGCGGTTGAGGTTGGCGGTTTTGAGCGCCATCGCCTCTTTCATCAAGTGGAAACCGGGCATGATGGTGCCGCCGAGATAATGATTGTCTTCCGTCAGCGCGTCGGTGGTTACGGCGGTGCCGCAGCTGACGACGACGCAGGCGTTTTGCGTAAAGCGGCGGCAGCCCAGCGCATTAAACCAGCGGTCGGAGCCATGTTCTTCAGGGCGGCGGTAATGGTTGCGGATGCCCAAAGCCTGCGGCATGGAAGACAGCCATTCAACCGGACGGGTCAATTGTTCTTCCACCATCGCTTTTTTGATCGAACCGCACACGGCGCAACCGACAATCTTCACATTTTCATCGGCAAATCGCAGCCATTCTTCGCCCAGCTTGGCCAAATCACGATACGGCGCACGGCTGACTTCGGTAAATGTGCCGTTCTCCACCCACGCCCATTTCAACTGACTGTTGCCACCGTCCAGCAGCAAAGAGCGTTCCGGCTTGGCGGCGGCGGGTTGTGCCGGACGGTTATCCGGGCGCAAACTGATTTCGCCGCTGACGATGGTTTTCTCGCCCTCGTCCGTCAGCAAACGCAACGCGCCTTGCGCATCCACGCCTTTGACCACGCCTTCGTGGACAACGCGCCCGTCTTGAAGCAGCAAGACCGGACGGCCTGTGTCGCGGTTGGCGGCATCGTATTCGACGACACATGATGCAAATCCGTTTTGCGCGTATTCATTCAACAGCGCATCGAGTTGCGCCAACACCGCATTCAATAAGGCTTCGACGCTTACGCCCTGCTTAGAGACCGTCTGAAACAAAGCCTGCACGGAAGTAGCGTTTTCCACTTCTTTCGGCAATACAAAATTAATGCCGATGCCGATGACGGCGACGGTTTTATTTTCCACCCGCGTCGTTTCAATCAACACGCCGGCCAATTTATCGTTGGCCACGACCAAATCGTTCGGCCACTTGATGTTCACGTCCAAACCAATATCGGCAAGCGCACGGCGGCAAGCCAATGCCACCACCAACGCCAGCGAACCCAGCTCATACTGCGGCTTGTCAAACGCCCAGCCCAGGCTGAACATCAGACATTCGCCCTGTCGGTTGACCCAGCTTCGCCCTTGCCGTCCGCGCCCTTTGGTTTGAAAATGCGCCACACACAAAGCCTTGTGCGCCAAACCTGCCGACCGGCGCGCCAACGCCATGATTTCATCGTTGCTGGACGAACATTCGTGTTTCAACTGCGCGCGAAAACCATGTTTCCCGGCCATTTGTTGCAGAGATTCTTCGGCAAACACAGCCAATGGGCGCACCAAGCGCCATTGCCCGTCATGCTGGCGCAGCAAACCGCGGATATGGCCCGGCATCTGCTGCCAAAATCCGTTTAATTGTTGCGGCTTCATTCCGGACGCACGCGCCAGCTGAGAAACGTGTTGTGGCAGGCCGTCTGAAAGCGTGGCGAGCAAGGCCCAATGGCGGCTGTTCAAATCCGTCATGCGCCTCCTCCGGCTTCACGGATTTTCGCCAACGTTTTGGTGGTCGAAGTCTGATGTAAAAACGGAATCGAAAATACTTTGCCGCCGCGCGCAAACGTCTCGGCCGCACCGACAATCTTATCCACAGGCCAATCACCGCCTTTAATCAATACATCGGGTTTGACCATTTCAATCAGCGCGGCCGGCGTATCGTCATCAAACCATGTGACCAAATCCACGCTGGCCAATGCCGCTGCCACTGCCGCGCGGTTTTCCAAAGGATTAATCGGACGGTCATCCCCTTTGCCCTGATGGCGCACCGAAGCATCGGTATTCAACGCCAACACCAAAGCCGCACCTGCCGATCTCGCCTGCGCCAGATAAGTAACATGGCCTCGGTGGAGAATATCGAAACAGCCGTTGGTAAACACCAGCGGACGGGGCAATGCCGCCAAACGCTCCGCCAGCTTTTCGGGCGGACAGATTTTGGATTCGAATTCTGGAGCTGACCATTCGGACATGATGCGGTTCCTTTGGAAATAAAACAGAAAATAATCGGGGTATTATAAAGGATAACGGCGAAACTCCATAAAAAGATACCGAACGGTACGATATTCGGGCTTGACTGCGTATTCATCGGCATTTGACAGACACCGCAGACACCGTTTTTGCCGCTGCCATGATGGAACGGTTTGATGAATACTGTTTTTGAAAACCAATAAACTTGAATAAAATTCAGGGCATAAACGGAAAAAAGCCTGCATACAATATGCAGGCTTTCATCTGGGGTGGCTGATGGGGCTCGAACCCACGACAACTGGAATCACAATCCAGGGCTCTACCAACTGAGCTACAGCCACCGTAAAAATTGGCACGCCCGACAGGAATCGAACCTGTAACCCCCGACTTAGAAGGTCGGTGCTCTATCCGGTTGAGCTACGGGCGCTCATGCCGATTCGTGCTTAGAATTTTGTGGTCGGGGCGGTGGGATTCGAACTCACGACCCTCTGCTCCCAAAGCAGATGCGCTAACCGGGCTGCGCTACGCCCCGACTGAAGACCCGAACTATACAGACCCTTTTCATCCCGGTCAACACTTACTTTGCTTTATTTTGCTATTTTTTATTTATCTTATTATTTTTAATCATTATTTATTTTTATGTTTCGTCATCGGGGTTACTCTTTTGTGTCAGGCCGTCTGAAAAATGCGATAATTTGAACGCAATATTTGTCCCTATTTAGAAGGAAAATCATGACTGCTCAACTTATAGACGGAAAAAAAATCTCCCAGCAACGCATCGAGGCGGTCGCGCAGGCGGTAAAGGCGCGCCAGGAAAAAGGTTTGCACACGCCTTGTTTGGCGGTGGTATTGGTCGGCGACGACCCTGCCAGCGCGGTTTATGTACGCAATAAAAAACTGGCCTGCCAAAAAAGCGGCGTCGAATCGCGCTCTTACGAGCTGCCGTCTGAAACCACGCAAGACGATTTGTTGAAACTGGTGGACGAATTGAACGGCGACCCTGCCGTCGACGGTATTTTGGTGCAACTGCCACTGCCGGCACACATCGACAGCCAAGCGGTTTTGGAACGTATCGAGCCGCATAAAGATGTGGACGGCTTCCACCCTTACAACGTCGGCCGCCTGGTCGTTAAAATGCCGCTGATGCGCCCTTGCACACCCAAAGGCGTGATGACTTTGTTGGAAGCCTACGGCATCGACCCGAAAGGCAAAAAAGCCGTGATTGTCGGCGCATCCAATATTGTCGGCCGCCCGCAGGCGTTGGAATTGCTGCTGTCCCGCGCGACGGTAACCATCTGCCACAGCGCCACGCAAAACCTTGCCGATGAAGTTGCCGCCGCAGATATTTTGGTGGTCGGCGTGGGCATTCCGAATTTTGTTAAAGGCGAATGGGTCAAACCCGGCGCCGTTGTTATCGATGTGGGCATCAACCGCTTGGACGATGGCGGCCTGTGCGGCGACGTGGAGTTTGACGTTGCCAAAGAACGTGCGTCCATGATTACGCCCGTTCCCGGCGGCGTCGGCCCGATGACGATTGCCACTTTGTTGGAAAACACGCTACACGCGGCCTCATTGCACGATTAACCGCCGTCATTAAATTAGGCCGTCTGAACATGTTTTTTCAGACGGCCTGACCTGTTTTTTTTGTTTTTTTACCTTATCGGCTTCACATGTCCTTACTCGCTTCCCACACCGACAACCCGACTTTCCGCAATGCTTCCTATATCCTGATGGGTTTGGCTTTGCTGATTGTCTTGCACTACCATCTGCTGCCGCTGCTGCTGTCGGCTATCCTGACCTATATCTTTATTACGCGCACCAACGGCGTCATCCTCAAACTCCGCCGCCGTGTTTTGCCGCGCAACACGCGGCTGCATAAATCGCTCAATGCGCACAATATCAACCTGATTTCCACCACGCTGACGCTGGCCATCGTGTTCAGCATCATTGCGATGATGTCTTTGGGCATTTACCACCTGATACACGGCGGCCATGTCGGCTTTATGCTGGCCAAACTGGCGGCGATTTTGGAAGACACCAAAAACAGCCAAGACCTGCCTGCGGCCATTCTCAATATGCTGCCCAACAATATGGCCGAAATCAAAGCCTCGGCAATCAAGCTGATTGACGAATACCGCGCCGCGCTGACCCGCATCAGTAAAAACAGCATCACGTCCTTCGTGTACATCCTCATCGGCATCATCATCGGCGCCATGCTCAGTTTCCACCGCCTGAAAATGCGCAAAAACCGCCGTAAAATGCCGCTGTTTAAAGCCGAATTGGTGCAACGCATCGTCACTTTTGAAACCAGCTTTGAACGCGTGTTCCTCGCCCAAGTTAAAATCTCTCTGATTGACACCTTCCTGACCGGCCTGTACCTTTACTTGGTTTTACCGCTGTTCGGAGTTGAGCTGCCGTTTAAAATGACCGTCCTGATCATCGCCTTTATCGTCGGCCTGATTCCGGTGGCGGGCAACCTGATTTCCAACACCATCATCATTATTTTGAGCCTCGGCGCATCGCTTTACGTCGCACTCGCCTCGCTGGTTTTCCTCGTTGTCATCCACAAGCTCGAATATTTCCTCAACGCCAAAATCATCGGCTCGGAAATCGAATCCAGCGCGTGGGAATTGCTGGTGGCAATGGTCGTCTTTGAACGCATTTTCGGCATCGGCGGCATCATCGTCGCGCCGGTTTATTACGCCTATTTGAAAAACGAATTGAAACTGCGAAAATTGATTTAATCAGTTGCGTTTATACACACAAAAGGCCGTCTGAAAACGACAATCGGGTTTTCAGACGGCCTTTGCTTTACCTTTTCTTACACTTTACGGCATAATGGCAGCCACGCATTCCTAGAAGAAAGACAAACAATGTCAACCAAAACCCCTTCCCTATTCGGCGGTGCGATGATTATCGCCGGTACGGTTATCGGCGCAGGCATGCTTGCCAATCCGACCGCCACCTCTGGCGTCTGGTTTGCCGGCTCGCTGGCCGTGTTGCTGTACACCTGGTTTTCCATGCTCTCCAGCGGCCTGATGATCTTGGAAGTCAACACCCATTATCCGCACGGTGCCAGCTTCGACACCATGGTCAAAGACCTGCTCGGCCCGGCTTGGAACATCATCAACGGCGTTGCCGTCGCTTTCGTTTTATACCTGCTCACCTACGCCTACATCTTCGTCGGCGGCGACCTGACTGCCAAAGGCATCGGCAGCGCGGTAGGCGGCGAAATTTCGCTCTCCGTCGGCCAACTCGTCTTCTTCGGCATCCTCGCCTTTTGCGTTTGGGCATCCGCCCGCTTGGTTGACCGCTTCACCAGCATCCTCATCGGCGGCATGGTATTGACCTTTATTTGGGCAACCGGCGGCCTGATTGCCGATGCCAAAATGCCTGTTTTGTTTGACACCCAAGCCCCGGCCAGCACCCACTACTGGATGTATGCCGCCACCGCCCTGCCCGTCTGCCTTGCGTCATTCGGTTTCCACGGCAACGTCTCCAGCCTGCTCAAATACTTTAAAGGCGACGCGCCCAAAGTAGCCAAATCCCTGTGGGCAGGTACACTGATTGCCTTGGTAATTTACGTCCTCTGGCAAATTGCCATCCAAGGCAACCTGCCGCGCAGCGAGTTCGCACCGGTTATCGCCGCAGAAGGCCAAGTTTCCGTCCTGATCGAAACGCTGTCCAAGTTCGCCCAAACCGGCAATATGGACAAAGTGTTGACCCTGTTCTCCTACATGGCGATCGCAACCTCCTTCCTCGGCGTAACACTCGGCCTGTTCGACTACATCGCCGACATCTTCAAATGGAACGACAGCATTTCCGGCCGCACCAAAACCGCCGCGCTGACCTTCCTGCCGCCTTTGATTTCCTGCCTGCTTTTCCCTACCGGTTTCGTCACCGCCATCGGCTACGTCGGCCTGGCCGCCACCATCTGGACAGGCATCATCCCAGCCATGCTGCTCTACCGCTCGCGCCATAAATTCGGTGCCGGCAAAAACTACAAAGTTTACGGCGGATTCTGGCTGATGGTTTGGGTCTTCCTCTTCGGCGTCATCAACATTGCCGCCCAAATATTGAGCCAACTGGAGCTTGTTCCCGTATTTAAAGGTTAAATTCCCTTAAGGCCGTCTGAAACACCCTCTTTCAGACGGCCTAATTCATTATTTTCCGCTACAATACCCCCTTTCCCCCAACGAACCCCGTCCATGTACGACAATATCCGTTTCCATCTCGACGAAGACTATCCCGACCAACTACCGCCCGAAAACGCCGCCACCCACATCGGTATGTACTGGCAGTGGGCGGCAAAATCAGGCCTCGTCAACCCCGTCTGGCAAACCGCCCCCGAAACCGCAGCCGACTTCGCTGCCATGACCTCGGGCAAAATCAGCGGACGGCACTTCCTGCTCAAACACATGGACGGCGCATTGACGGCGGACGACTTTACCGAACTCGGCCAACGGTTTACCGAGTTCTACTACACCGACGAAGAAGACGGCTACGGCGCATTTATGGAAGACTACGTCCTCGCCCTCGACACGCCCTCGCTCGGCGGCTTCTACCACGTCAAAAACACCCCGGAAACCTTCGCCAAACTGACACCCGTTTTTCAGACGGCCTTTGAAAAATGGAAAAGCAGTTTGAAAGCAAAAAAATAAGAGCCCGAACCATGAAACTCATCATCCTCGACCGCGACGGCGTCATCAATCAAGACCGCGACGATTTCGTCAAATCCGTTGACGAATGGATTCCCATCGAAGGCAGCATGGATGCCATCGCCTTTTTAACGCAGGCAGGCTACACCATCGCCGTGGCCACCAACCAATCCGGTATCGGCCGCAAATACTTTACCGTGCAAGACCTGACCGAAATGCATGCGAAAATGCACCGCCTTGCCGTTCAAGCAGGTGGCACCATCGACGGCATATGGTTTTGCCCGCATACCGCCGTCGACAACTGCGAATGCCGCAAACCCAAACCCGGCATGATTCTCGACATCATCGAACGCTTCAAGGCCGATGCCGCCGAAACCTGGCTGGTCGGCGACAGCCTGCGCGACCTGCAGGCCATTGATGCCGCAGGCGGAAAATCTGCGCTCGTCCTGACCGGCAAAGGCAAAAAAACGCTGGCCCAACATGAGCAAGACCTGCCCGAACACACTCAAATCTTCGACAACCTGCTCGCTTTCTCGCAATACATCATGCGCGAAAACACACAAATCGAAGAAACCGCGCAAGCCATCTTATAAACAGACAACAAGGCCGTCTGAAACCTGATCACACCGGCGTTCAGACGGCCTTCCAACGACAGACTTTTCCCCGATATGCTGATTATCCGCAACCTGATTTACTGGTTCATCCTTTCCTCCAGCATTATTTTGCTGTTCCCCTTTATGCTGCTTGCCCTGCCCTTCCAAGGCGGCGCGCACAAAATGGCACAAGTTTGGGTACGCATCCTCAACTGGTCGCTCAAACACGTCATCGGTTTGAACTACACCTTAAGCGGTGCAGAAAACATTCCCGACCGCCCGGCCATCATTTGCGCCAAACACCAAAGCGGCTGGGAAACCCTCGCCCTGCAAGAAATTTTTCCGCCGCAAGTCTATGTTGCCAAACGCGAACTTTTCAAAATCCCTTTCTTCGGCTGGGGCTTGAAACTGGTTAAAACCATCGGCATCGACCGCAGCAACAGCCGCGAAGCCAACAGGCAGCTGATAGAACAAGGCCTTGCACGTAAAAACGAAGGCTATTGGATTACCATTTTCCCCGAAGGCACACGCCTGCCTCCCGGCGAAAAAGGCCGCTACAAGCTCGGCGGCGCGCGCATGGCAAAAATGTTTGAGATGGACATCGTCCCCGTCGCGCTCAACAGCGGCGAGTTTTGGCCACGCAACTCCTTCCTCAAATACCCCGGCACCGTCAGCGTCATTATCGGCAAACCCATTGCCTACGGCAGCGGCAACGAAGCCGAACTCATGGCCCAATGCGAGCAATGGATAGAAAGCCAACAGCCCCTGATTACCGGACAAGGTCCGTTCGCGCCCCAAACCAAATAAATTATTCCATCGGGTGGGCCGCCATGCCCGCCCCTCTCCCTCAAACACCATGCCCCGCCTCCATACCCACACCCTTTCAGACGGCCTGACCATTCATATCCAGCTCAGACGCAGTGCCAAGAAAAACCTCATCTTGCGCCCCGTTTCCGCCGATACCGTCAGCATCAATATCCCGCCGTTTGTGACCCAGCGCAACTTTACCCAATGGCTGAACGACAACGAGGCCATCCTGCGCCGCACCCTAAACAAAACACCGACCCAGCAAACACCCACCGATACGCTTCCCGAATGGATTTGGTATCAAGGCGTTCAGACGGCCTTGTCCGTCCACACGGCAAACCACATCCAAATCAGGCCGTCTGAAATCCTGTTGCCCGAAAAAGAAACCGCCGCCCAACTGACCCATCTGCGCCGCTTCCTGCACGAACGTGCGCACGAATATCTGCTGCCGCGCCTCGAAAGCCATATCCGAAGCACCCGCCTGACCCCGAGCGCCATTTCCCTGTCCAACGCCAAAACCTTCTGGGGCGTTTGCCGCCACACCACCGGCATCCGCCTCAACTGGCGGCTCATCGGCGCACCCGAATATGTCGCCGACTACGTCTGCCTGCACGAACTCGCCCACCTGCGCCATCCCGACCACAGCCCTGCGTTTTGGGCTCTGACCCACTCGCTCACGCCGCATGTCGACCAAGCCGAACAATGGCTGAAGGCGCACGGCGGCGAATTGTTCCACCTCGGCTAAGTCTTCCCAGCAGCATTTTTCTGCAAGCAAACACCAGCCCAAAGCAAAGAATCAACGCCCTCCAAACAAATCATGTAGCCGCGCGTAAAATCAAGTTTATCCGCTTGCCGCCCCTCATACCTGCCGATAAGATGATGTCGTTCTCAAAACCCTTTTCAGAAAGGAAAACCGATGACCAAAGCAAAATCGTTACTGGCCACCGGCATTTTGGCTCTTTTCTCCACCACGGCATTCGCCTCCCCGCTGCCTTCCGAAATCTACCGTCCGGCAGGCGCACACACCATCAAAGCCGACCATCAAGGCGACGGCGAGTTTGAATACGAAGCCGAACTTTCCGGCCGACACAATTCCATTCCTTCCCTGGCCAAAAAAGTGATCGCCCACGCGCGCAGCAAAGGTTTCCATGTGGTCGAGTCCGAAATCAAACGCGACGATGCCGATCTGAAATTCAAACGCGGCAAACAAGAGCTGGACGTTTCCATCGAAGACAAAGGCCAAGGCCGCATCGAATACAAAGCCGATTTGGACCTGGACGAAAACTAAATCCGATCCGTAAACAAAGGCCGTCTGAAATCCCATCGGGTTTCAGACGGCCTTTTGTCGCATTGATCAGATAAAATGACCGTCAGTTTACAAAATTTCCGACTCAAAACATTGTACAATCTGCCCACTTATACCGATAACATCCCCAACATTGCCATGAAAAAACGTCTACTCCTCCTCGCCATCCTTCCCCTTTTCCTTCACGCCGCCGATGTGCCGCCCAACGTAAAACCCGAGCTTCAAGTCAACACTGCCGAACCCCAACAGCCCGAAGCGCACAATATCCCTGCCGAACAGACAAACAGGCCGTCTGAAAAAATCATCAACGTCGATGCCGACACCCTGCTTGCCAACACCGAATTACTGGCACGCGCCATGTATTCCGCCGTCGTCGCCCACAATATCCCCGGCATCAAAGCCGTTTTACCCATTTACGAACAATGGCCCGAACACGACCGCGCCATGGCACGCTATGCCAAAGGTTTGCTTGCCCAATCCGAAGGGCGCGCCGCCGAAGCCATCGGCCATTACCGCCGCTTTATCGCCGAGCAGCCCGATGCCTCCGCCGTCCGCTGGCAGCTTGCAACCGCCTTATTTGAAGACAAACAAAACGAAGCCGCAGCCGACCAGTTCGACAAACTGCAAACCGAATCTCTCCCGCCCGCCTTGCAAGAACGCATCGAAAACTACCGCAAAGCCCTGCGCGAGCGCGACTCATGGCAATTCAATGCCGGCTTGAACATCACGCGCGAGCAAAACATCAACCAAGCTCCCGGCCAACGCCGTCTGGGCAACCACCTGAGCGACAAACAATGCCGCGCCGTGCGCCTTGCCTATCCCGACGACGACTGCTTCCGAGGCTGGACATTCCCAGAACCCATCGATGCCACCGCCGTCCACTACCAAATCGGGGCAGAAAAAAAATGGTCGTTGCCGCGCGGCTTCTATGCCACGGCAGGCGCAGACCATTACGGCAAAATCTATCCCAAACACACCAACTACAACGACCTCACCACACGCTTCTCGGCAGGCCTCGGCTATGCCGACCAGCGCAGCGATATCGGCATTACCCCGTTCCACGAACGCCGCTTCTACGGCAACGACCCCTACACCTACACCAACGGCGCACGCCTTCACTACAACCATTGGTGGCAACCCAAGCTGCAAACCCTCAGCGCATTTGAAGCAGGCCGTCTGAAAAACAGCCGCCGCGAACATTCCGATAACACCAGCCAACTGCTCAGCAATTCCATCATTTACTACCGCAACGCGCGCCAATACTGGATAGCCGGCATCGACCTCTACCGCGAACGCAACCGCGACGACAAAAGCGACAGCTTCAACCGCTACGCCCTGCGCGGCACATGGGGACAAGAATGGCCCAAAGGCCTCTCCACCGTCCTACGCCTCAGCGCCGCCCAACGCCGTTACCAAGCCCCCGGCTTCTTCAGTAACGAACAAAACCGCCGCGACAAAGAAGCCTCCGCCTCCCTGAGCGTATGGCACCGCGCCCTCCATTTCAAAGGCATCACCCCGCGCCTGACCATTGCCCACAACAAAACATGGAGCAACGACAAATTCTACGAATACGGCAAAACCAAAATGTTTATCGAATTGAGCAAAACGTTCTGACAAGTAGAACCAATCTGTGGATAAAGCAAAAATACCTGTCCTGCATACTGATTTACAAGACAGATTCAAACTTTTACAGATACCGGATAAATAGATCTTTTAAGGCGTAATTTCTTATTAAATTCATATTTATCAAATAGATGAAATTTAAGCCCATATTACTTTACAACGTAACGTACAACTCTACATAACGCTACAAAAAAATCAGGCCGTCTGAAACCCGACTTGGCGTTTCAGACGGCCTGAGTATTAGTTATCATCTCCTTTCACCTCTTCAGAAAGTATGATGATGAACGCCCTAAACAAAACCCTCTTATCCATTTCTGTCGCGCTGGGATTGAGCGCCTGCGCTTCCGTCAAAACCGCAGACACCTACGACCTAGACTTCTCCAAACAAAAATACACCGAACAAAGCATCGAAGTGAACGGTCAAGCTATCAAATTCCGCGCTTACGAAGGCGTAGTTTACGTCCGCAATCCTGTCGATACCCGTCACGAAATCATCAATATTTATGTACCCGAAGCCTATTACAACGGCGGCGAGATAGACGGTTTCAACGCCGAAACCGCACCGATTTTCCTGCCCAATCAAATCGGCGGCTATATGCCTGCCGAACCAGGCAAACCCGCTTTAGAAGGCAAACGCGGCGAGCCTGACGACGGCCAAAAATCGCCCAACGCCGCCCTGGTTGCCCTCTCCAAAGGCTACGTCGTCGCATCCCCTGGCGCACGCGGCCGGACAGAACCCACCGGTAAAGCACCTGCCGCCATCGTTGATTTGAAAGCCGCCGTCCGTTACCTGAAAGCCAACGACAAAGTCATGCCCGGCAATACCGAAAAAATCATTTCCAACGGCACAAGCGCAGGCGGTGCGATGTCCGCCCTCTTAGGCGCGACAGCCGACCAAAAAGATTACGAAAGCCACCTCAAAGCCTTAGGCGCGGCAGACGGCAGCGACAAAGTTTTCGCCGTATCCGCCTACTGTCCGATTACCGACTTGGACCATGCCGATATGGCTTACGAATGGCAGTTCAACGGTATCAACGACTACAAAAAAATGAACATTTCCATGCTCGACTACCGCGTCAAACGCGAGCTGGTCGCAGGCACGCTGACCGATGACGAGAAAAAACTGTCCGACCTCCTCAAACCCCTATACCCCGTATACCTCAACAGCCTGAACCTGAAATCCCCCGAAGGCAAACCCCTGACACTGGACGCCCAAGGCAACGGCAGCTTTAAAAACCATATTGCCGGTTTACTTGCCAAATCCGCACAAGCCCAGCTTGATGCAGGCAAAGACCTGAGCGACCGCACTTGGCTGACCGTCCGCAAAGGCAAAGTCGTCTCCGTCGATTTCGATGCCTACGCCAAAGCCGCCGGCCGCCAAAAAACACCGCCGGCCTTTGACGGCGTAGATTTAAGCACAGGCGAAAACCAACTCTTCGGCACCAATACCGTCGACAAACGCCACTTCACCGCGTTCTCCATGCAACACAACACCGCCGCCAACGCCGAAATCGCAGATGAAGAAACCATCAAAATCATGAACCCGCTCAACTACATCGGCAAACCGGGCGTAAACCTGCCGCAAAACTGGCGCATCCGCGTCGGCACCAACGACCGCGACACCTCACTGGCAGTCTCCGCCGTCTTAGCCGCCAAACTGCAAAACAACGGCCAAACCGTCGACTACGCCCTGCCTTGGGATGTCGGCCACGGCGGCGATTATGACTTAGACGAACTGTTCGCCTGGATGAAGCAAGTCAGCAGCTCTACAAAATAAGCGTTCCAACATGGATTGAGATGAGATTTGGTATCCCGTTTTGATTGGAAAAAGGCCGTCTGAATATTTCAGACGGCCTGAGCCCTTTTTAAATAAAACCTTCTGAAAGCTAAATTTTTAACCTAATCTATGCTTACTGTACACACGCATCCATATATTTCAAGTTTTATATAGTTTAAAAACTTATCCGACTTTCAGAATTCAATAAATACAGAGTATTGATGCAATACAGGCTTTTAATTTTCTGATGAAATTTCTTGATCTTCAAATTTCATACTTTTCTGATTTAACTTCCAAGTAGTCTTATTTGTAGAAGATATGGATTTTTTACCCTGATGAAATTCATAGCAGACCCTATCTGTTTTTAATACAAACTCTTTGCTGAGTTCAAATTCCATCACACACTTTCCTTGCAGCTTCAAGGACAAGGTATCTTCTACATGGTAACTCAGTATTCCATCTATTTTTTTAAAATTGAAGGGCGGACGCAACAACTTTTTATTATCATAGAATGATTCGTATACCAAATCTATTGAGCCTAAACTTGGAAGGCCGGTATGGTCTTGGCCAATGCTTCCATCCTTTCTATTAATCAAATAAATATTATAATTTTGCTCAATAATACTATTTTCTTCAGACTCTTCTGACTCTCTATTAGTTGCAACAACAAGCCATGCAAATGAATCATTATAGGGAATCACACCCAGAACTTTTGCATACTCGGGGATACTTGTTGGAACAGCATATATATATTCTTTAGAATCCTTAGGCGCCTTAATCTTATTTAAATCAAGAAAACCATTTGATAATCTAGGATAGGACTGAAACCAGATTTTAGATGAAATCGGTAACGTTAAACATTCCGCCTCCGCCAAATGTCCCTGCTCCTTAGGATAATTAATATAACAATTATCCCTACTGCTTTTTTGAAGAGATACAACAGGCTCTTCTTTGATGTTTCTATCAGCAAGGGGCTCTTTAGTAACTACTGCTCCTTGTCCACACCCAGCTAAAGCCGTTAGTAAAAATAATAATAATATTACATGATTAGGTTTAGAATGAATCATACATTTCCTTAAATATCAATTACTTTTGGTTTAAACCCTTGGATATGCAAATGATGGTAATGATCCTTATGAGAAGAAGAATGAGGTAGGAGTTTATTACCATTAACCTTAACTGGGGACGATAAAAAATGCTTATATCCAAACTTATAAAGAGCTTCCACGAATCTTACATTAGCATCCCAGTCAAAATTATTAGCAGTTGTGTGAATCCCACCTCCACCAAGATGCGCATCATTCTTAGCAAAGTAACGGAAATCACCATTAATCCCATTTAAATGAGATACACTTACTCCAGGTCCACCATTTTTAGTACTGAATCCGCTTCCTACGCAAGCTACATGTCCTAGGGAGCACAAGGCCCCTAGAACAGCGGCTAGAGAAAGTCCACTTAGATAAAAACGCCCATCTTTACTTCTGATTTCCCATTTGTAGCTAATTTTCCCGTTTTTACTGACATAACTTTGATGTCTCCGTTGGTTAACCAAATATATAGTTTCTCTTGGTGTTGCTTCTTGATTCTTTTTTCTCCATTTATATGCAAGAAATAATGCTGACCGTTCATTTTGTAAAAGATGTTGGTTTCCTTGCTCATCATAATAAATAAATTCTACAAAACCAGTTGCATTTTTATTTTCTCTTTTGATTGTTCCATCATAGTAAATATGATAGCGAACTGTATCTTTAGCAGCTTTTTGATCTCCAACGACTGTTAACGGTTTTCCTCCCTGTTCTGTGTGGATATTTTTTTGACGGGGGGGTTCTTTTTGTTGAGGTTGAGGTTGAGGTTGAGATTTAGCTTTCTCTTCTTGCTTTGGCGGGGGAGTTTTTTGTGTCGTAGTTGGTTGTTTTTGTGAAGGATTATTTTTCAATACCTGCCCAATAGTATTAAAAGCAGCTTGTTGCACCACCTGTGTTACAGCTGTTATTGAATTTGTTCCTAAAGCACCCTGTGCGTTCTGTATTGCTGTCTGATTAACAGTAATCTGCCTAATCGAGACAGATTGCAGACATCGTAAGTGTAAAAGCGGTTTACCTTTATTTCCAAACCCATATACGAAACCGACTAAGGCCTTTACTTTTAAACGGCCTTCATGATCAGTTTTTTTGCTTTTTTCTCTTTGCCTATAAAATATACTGAATTCTGTATTGGAAACAGCTTTCCCTTTAGTATCTACAACCGTAATTGTAAACGTGTGTACAGGAAGCGAAACCTTCACTACTGTATCACGTAGACTTTCTGTAACCGTAAATGATTTAATCGGCTGGAGGTTGCCTTCACCTGCCATACAAATCTGAATAGTTTGTCCTATTTCCGCAATAATATTTTCTTTAATTCCTTGTGTATTTGTAATGTGTTGTTTGGGCTTCCCTTTGTACACCAAAGTGAATTTCACATTACTTATTGGTTTTTTTGTATCTCCTTCTAAAAGGCTGAGATGGAAGTTAACATCTTTAGACGCATTATTTTCCGCATCTGAAGAAGGCTGTTGTGGCTGCTGTTCCATTTCATCTTGTTTTTTAGGCTCAGGAGTGCCTTTTGCAGCCAATGGTGCAGAAACTTTCATATCCGAAGCTGTGATTGTATATGGCTGTACCTGATCCGCTTTTTGAGAAATTGTCTCACTTTCGCGACCATCAATTTCTAAAATGATTTCAGCGCCAGGATGTCTGACTATAACGGGCAACTCCCCATCTGTATCAGTTTTATGGGTAACTTCAAATTTGCTATTTAAATGTTTACCATCATATGAAGATAGTATTTTAACAGTCTTATCTTTTAAAGGAAGGCCGTCAACATCTTGCAGTTTTACTCGAATTTTACGTTTGCAACAGGTTTCCAAATCGTAGTTGGCAAATAATTTCAAATATTCGCTGATATGAGTTTTATTGCCATCAAACTCGCTGTGTCGTTTTCCTGTTTTTTTATCAATTTTGTAATTTCCAGGCATATCTAAAAAAGATGCTAAACCACCAGAACCAACTAGGTGGCAGCCGGCAATACAACCGGATTCGGTAATTTCTATCCCCTTAACAATTTTTCCATAATACTCATTAAACCCCCATACCCGTAATCTTTTACACCATAAATCAATAGATAAATTAATTGCTGCTACTTGAATTTCACGAGATGATCTAAATGCTTCTTCTGATACTGCTCCATTTTTTCCTGTCCATTCGCCTTGTTTTGTTTTATATCCTATATCAATTAGAGCGCCTTCTCCATACTGGAACAAACCAATATACCCTCTTTCGTTAATTTCATGAATAGCTTTTTTGTTTACTAAATCGTTCTGATTTAAATCAGCACCACTTTCTCTTCGTGCTAATGCATAAATGAACCCTTTTCTATTAGAAGGATAGGATATGTCAAATACAGCCTTATTTTTTCTCATAATTAATTTCCTAAATAATTATTATTAATAATAAATTTAATATTTTCCTAAAACAGTATTTCTAAGTATATTAATTTCCGAATTGGTTGTAATCTTCTAATAAATTATCCTCGACGACTTCTTCTGTCTCAGATATTTCTTCACAATCATGATCTTCTTCATCACAGGCACAACAGTGATCTTCATGTTCTGTCTCATTATCTGGGATGAGAGCCCATTTTTGCTCTTTGGTCAGCTTACCTATCACAGAAATTTCGATTTCATCTTTCGAATCTCCATAAAATCTTGATGTTCTCCCATTTTTATCAAAAGTTTCTATACGCTCTGAATTTTGCCCCCTATTAATTACTTTATAACTAATACCTCCTGATAAAAAATCAGAAGTGAATACACTACTAAAATCGAAACGCCTACTAAACAAACCTGTTTGTGGAAGTAATGGTAGCCGTGCATTGATCCCATTCGCCCCATTCACCACCAGCGGCGCCCTCACCCTTACCACCTTCGGACTCCCGATCTCAACTTCCCCGTTACTCAGCTTGATATACGCCCCTTTGCAGGTAATCAGAATCTCTTCCTTCGCCGCAATGGTGATTTTTCCTGCACTGCTGGTCAGGGTGGCGTCTTTTAAGGCGTTCAGCTGCAACTCGTCATTCTGTGCCTGTACAGTGACTGCACCCTGATTGGCCTGCATCTTGATGCCGCTGCTTTGGGCAAACAGGTTAACGCTCTCTGCCGCATGGGCGGTCAGGCTTTGGCCGGCGGTAATGTCGGTATGGTTGCCGCTGATAAGGTGGA
>NZ_JBQCXE010000003.1:0-319667 GCF_051956675.1 Neisseria sp. P0022.S009 | reverse complement strand
TAATTAAACTAGAAAATTTCAAAATTTTTTTTGTAAAAATTTTATTTGGCTCAAAATTTCTTGTAAATAAATGCTAAATTGTCAACATTATTAACGGATATACGCTAAGCCTAGAGGAAGGGTTGGCCCATTGCAGACAAAGAGGCAGGCCGTCTGAAAATTCGGTACAATACGCATCAAATTCCCACAACACATACATTAAGGAAACTCATGAAAGCCTATCACGACCTTATGCGCCATGTCCTCGACAATGGTATCGACAAATCCGACCGTACCGGCACCGGCACGCGTTCCGTGTTCGGTTACCAAATGCGTTTTGATTTGAGTGAAGGCTTTCCGCTGTTGACCACCAAAAAACTGCATCTTCGCTCAATTATTCATGAGCTGCTTTGGTTTCTCAAAGGCGATACCAACATCAAATACCTGAAAGACAACAACGTTTCCATTTGGGACGAATGGGCGGATGAAAACGGCGATTTAGGCCCGGTTTACGGCTACCAATGGCGCAGCTGGCCCGCACCCGACGGCCGCCATATCGACCAAATTGCCAATGTGGTGGAACAAATCAAGAAAAATCCCGACTCGCGCCGCCTGATTGTGTCCGCATGGAATCCCGCTTTGGTCGATGAAATGGCCTTGCCGCCTTGCCACGCGCTGTTTCAGTTTTACGTTGCCAACGGCAAACTGTCCTGCCAGCTTTACCAACGCAGCGCCGATATCTTCCTTGGCGTACCGTTCAACATCGCCAGCTACGCATTGTTGACCATGATGATGGCGCAAGTGTGCGGCCTGGAAGCCGGTGAGTTTATCCATACGTTTGGCGATGCCCATTTGTACAGCAACCATATCGAGCAGGCCCGACTGCAATTAAGCCGCGATTTCCGAAGCCTGCCGACCATGAAAATCAACCCTGAAGTCAAAGACTTGTTTGCCTTCAAATTTGAAGACTTCGAGCTGGAAGGCTATGATCCGCATCCGCACATCAAAGCAGCCGTATCGGTGTAATCCAAGTTAAAAAACAAAAGGCCGTCTGAAACTTCAGACGGCCTTTTTATTTGATTTGAGTTGTCAGATTTTCTCTCAACGGATAAGCGTATTTCCGTTAAAATACGCCTTCTTTTCCGATTCGAAACATTGCCATGCGCCTGACCCACATCAAACTCTCCGGCTTCAAATCTTTTACCGACCCGACCACGATTCATGTTCCGGGGCAGCTTGTTGCGGTTATCGGGCCGAACGGCTGCGGCAAGTCGAATGTGATTGACGCGGTGCGCTGGGTGTTGGGCGAGGCTTCGGCGAAGCAGCTTCGCGGCGAGAGTATGCAGGACGTGATTTTTAACGGTGCGGCGACGCGCCGTCCTGCGCCGAGGGCTTCGGTGGAGCTGGTGTTTGACAACAGCGACCACAGTTTGCAGGGTGCGTGGGGGCAGTATGCCGAGGTGAGCATCAAGCGGCAGCTGACGCGTCAGGGCGAATCGACTTATTTCATCAACAATCAGACCGTGCGCCGCCGCGACATTACCGATTTGTTCTTGGGTACGGGAGTAGGTGCGCGCGGTTATGCCGTTATCGAGCAGGGGATGATTTCGCGCATCATCGAAGCGCGGCCGGAGGAGTTGCGCGCCTATATCGAGGAAGCGGCGGGCGTGTCCAAATATAAGGAACGCCGCAAGGAGACGGAAGGCCGTCTGAAAGACACGCGCGAGCATTTGCAGCGTTTGGGCGATTTGCAGAACGAGTTGGCGCGTCAGGTGGAGAAGCTGGAAAAACAAGCCGAAACTGCCGAACGCTACAAATCCCTGACCGCGCAGTTGAACCAACAACAGGATTTGCTCGATTACGCCCAATGGCAGCAATCGCTTGCCGCCGCCGATAAGGCGACCGCGCAACATCAGTCTTTGCAGGCGCAGCAGGACGAAACCGCCGCGCAGGTTCAGGCGTTAAATGACGAAGTACACGCCTTGCAGACTGCAGAGCAGTCGCAGCAGCAGGCAGTACACGAATTGAGCAACAAACGCGGCGTGTTGCGCGAGCAGATTGCCCGTTTGGAAGAACAAATCCGCCATCAACAAAACCTGCACCAACGCATCGAACGCGACAAGCAGGCGGCTCAGGCGCAGTTGCAACGCATCCATCAGGAGCAGCAGCAAATCCGCGTGAAGCTGGAAGAAAACGAGTTGCTGGTAGAAGAAAAGCAAACCGAATTGGCAGAGTGGGCGATGCAGGTTGCCGAACACGAAGAGCGTCTGCCCGAATTGGAAGAAGCCCAAGCCACGCTTAACGCCGCCTTCCAAACCCAGCAGGACGAGGCAAACCGCATCCGTCGCGAACTGGCGTTGAAGCAGCAGCAGCTTGCCCATGCCGAACAAACCGTTGCCAAGCACGAAGAGCGCAAAGGCCGTCTGAAACAGGAAAACCAAGCCCTGAACCTGCCCGACGAAGCCGAAACCGCCGCCGCACAAGAAGCCGCCGCCTTGTTACAAAGCCAGCAAGAGCATTACGAAGAACAAATCATTGCCGCCGAAGAAGCCTTACACGCCGTCCGCGAGGCGTTTCAGACGGCCTCAAACCGTTTCCAAAGCCTGAAGCAGCAACACATCACCTTGCAGGCACAGCAGCAGGCGTTGTCGCAAATCCTGTCGCAACAGCAGGAAGCCGCCGACTTCTGGCAGGCAACCGACCACGCCGCCGCGCCGCAACTGTGGCAACACATCACCGCGCCCGCTGAGTGGCAGCACGCCTTGTCCGTCATCCTTGCCGAACGCCTGCACGCCCGCGCCGTGCCGCACGGTTTCGTGCCTCCCGCGCCTTTGCCGCAAGGGCAGGCGGCATGGCTTTCAGACGACCTCTCCGGCGGCATCAAAAAATCCCTGCCCGTACAGGCATTGCTGAACCAAATCCAAGCGCAGCCGCCGTTTCAGACGGTATTGCACCACTGGCTCGACGGCGTATTGTGCGCGCCCGATTTGAGCTACGCCCTCGCGCATCAAAACGATTTGGGCGCACACCAAATCTGGCTCACGCCCGAAGGCCATCAGGTCGACAAAGTTAGCGTCCTGCTCTATGCCAAACCCGCGCAGGAAAGCCTGATTGCCCAAAAAGCGCGTCTCGACGGCATCGCGTCCGAACTGGAAAACCTCGCCCCCGAACTTTCCGCCGCCGAAGCCGCGTTCAAACAGGCGGAGGCCACCGTGCGCTCATCCGAAGTGCAACATAAAAATCTGATGCAGCAGCAACAGCAGCACACGCGCCAGTACAGCCAGGCGCAGCAACGCGCCGCCGAACTTCTGGCGCGCACCAACCAAGGGCAAATCCGCCGCGAACACATCGAGCGCGAACTGGCGCAGTTGGCGGAAGAGCAGACCGTGTTGCAACACACGTCCGACGGGCTTTCAGACGACATCGCTACTTTGCAGGAAGCCGCCGCCGAACTCGAACACCAACAGCAAACCACCGCGCACAGCCGCCAAGAGCAGCAAGGCCGTCTGAAACAGGCGCAGCTTGCCCTATTGGAAGCCAACCGCCAATACGGGCTGGCTGAAGTTGCCGTCCACAAGCTCAACCAGCAAAAACAAAACTACCAGCAGCAAATCGCCCGGCTCGAACAGCAAACCCTAGACTGGCAGGAACGCCAGCAAGAGCTTGCCCTTGCCTATGAAACTGAGTTCCAAAACGACGAGCAGCACATCAAGCTCGACGAGCTGACCGAAGCCGTACACACGCTGGACGAAGAATACATCGCCGTGCAGGAAAAACTCGCGCAGATTCAGGAGCAGGGCAGGGAACAATACGCCCGCGTACAAGCCCTGCAAACCAAGCTGCCGCAGCTTCAGGCAGCCACCCAAACCGCCCTGTTGCAGCAGCAGGAAGCCCTGATTAACGCCAAACGCTACCATCAAAACCTGACCGAACGCGCCGCCGATTTGGACGCGCTCGAAGCGTTGGCGAAAGAATCGCCGAAAGTATTGAACAGCAGCATCGGCAGCCTCACCCAGCAAATCGAAGCCCTCGGCGCCGTCAACCTTGCCGCCCTGCAAGAACTCGAAGAAGCGCGCGAACGCGACGGCTACTACCGCAGCCAGAGCGAAGACGTGCAGGCCGCCATCACCCTTTTGGAAGAAGCCATCGCCCAAATCGACGACAAAACCAAAGCGCGTTTCAAAGAAACCTTCGATGCCGTCAACGGCAAAGTCCAAACCTTCTTCCCGACCCTGTTCGGCGGCGGCGAAGCCACCCTCAAAATGATAGGCGACGACCTCCTGACCGCCGGCGTGTCCATCATGGCGCGCCCGCCCGGCAAGAAAAACAGCACCATCCACCTTCTCTCCGGCGGCGAAAAAGCCCTCACCGCCATGAGCCTCGTGTTCGCCCTGTTCAGCCTCAACCCCGCCCCCTTCTGCCTCTTGGACGAAGTCGACGCCCCGCTGGACGACGCCAACACCTCGCGTTTCTGCAACCTGGTCAAAGAAATGTCGGCGCAAACCCAGTTCCTCTACATCTCCCACAACCGCCTGACCATGGAAATGGCGGAGCAGCTGGTCGGCGTAACCATGCAGGAAAAAGGCGTATCACGCGTCGTTGCCGTGGACATCAAACAGGCGTTGGAAATGGCCGAACCGAATTGAGGTAAGAATAAAGGCCGTCTGAAAGAATGAGGAAGAAATCTATCATTTCATCTTCCCATTTTTTCAGACGGCCTTTTTGTATTGGATAAAGCGTTATTGTTTCGATGTATTATCTTTTGCGCGTTGAGGTTGCTTTGCGCGTTGGTTGCTGCGGTTGACCGCATCGCGCCATGCTTTGCGTTCGGCTTCGATTTTGGCGGCTACTTCGTGAACCATGGTTTCTTGTTTTTTGACGGCCGGCTCTTTTGGTGTGTTGTCGGAAAAGTGGAGGCCGTACCACAAGGCGGCGAAAATGCTGCAGACGAAGATCACGGCAATCAAGCCGACGATGGCTTGTTTGCCGGCGAGGGGTTTTTCGGGGGGAGGGACGAGGACGTCAAAGCAGTCGGCGCAATCGAGGGCGAAGCAGACGTTTTCGGCTTCTTTGCGGCCGCGTCGGCCTTCTGTGATGTTGAAGGAGATGTGTTGCCCTTCGGCCGGAAGGCGGGTAAGGGTGGTGAAGGCGGCAAGGGCAAGAAAGATTTCTTGGCCTGTGTCTTCTATGGTAGCGGCGCCGAAGCCGCGCTTGCTGTTCCAGCGAGTAATCGTTCCGTAATAGCGCATAATGTATGTGGGGATATTATTATAGGTAACAGTTTTTCTTTTGACTGATTTTAAATCAAAAAGTTTAGTTATTGTCTTAATTTTACACTAGATTTATTTTGTTGGAAGAAGGCGGGCCGTCTGAAGGATTTCAGACGGCCTGCATGGTTTATGCCTATTTGTTAAGCACTTTTTGGAAGGTGTCGATCAGGTGTTGCGCTATGGCTCGGCTGCCGAATTGTTGCAGGCAATCTTGGCGCAAGCGGACGGGATCGTAGTGTGCATGGTTTTCGTAGAGGGTGAGCAATGCTTTGGTCAGTTCCGGTATGTTTTCGATTGGCACCAGCAGGCCGTTGTCGGAAGTAACGATGGATTCGGGGCCGCCGCAGCGTGTGGCGATAACGGGCAAACCTTGCGACAGTGCTTCGATATAGACGACGCCGAAGGTTTCGGTACGGCTGGCGAGGATGAATGCGTTGCTGTGGCGCATGAGGTCTAGGGTTTGGTCGGTGGTCAATGCGCCGGTAAAGGTAACGGCGTGGTTGATGCCCAAGTCGCTTGCCAGTTGTTTCAGACGGCCTTCTTCTGCGCCGCCGCCGCCGATTTTGAGTTTGAGTTGCGGATAGGTTTTGAGTGCTTCGGCAAAGGCAGGCAGGAGCAGGTCGTGGCCTTTGAGGTGGCGCAGGTGGGAGACGCTGCAGAAGGTGAAGTCTTGATGGTTTTTTTCGGGGAACTCGAAATCCTGTTCAAAATTGCCGCCCAGCATATTGGGCAGGTATTGCCAGTCTGTACCGGCGTAGGTTTTTTCGAGAATGCGGCAGAAATCACGACTGACGGCGAACCGTGCCGCGCTGTGGCGCACGGCTTCGTGCATGGACGGCCATTGGTTTTTGCGGACAAGGCCGCGTGAAATGGCGCTGCTGTGTTCGGTAATCACATAGGGAATGCCGTATTTTTTGAAGATGGCGCAGGCCAAAATGGCGGCGTAGTTGACGCAATGGGCGTGAATCACGTCGGGTTTGCCGTTGTCGGCGATATAGGCTTCAAAAGCTTTCATGCCTGCGTTGACCCAGCGGATGCGGTCGATATCGACAACCGGGCAGCGCGGGAAGAAATACATGCTGTCGTAGGCGTAAGTGTTGAGTCCGCCTTGCTGATGGCGGCGCAGGCCGTAGAAGCGCGAGAAGATGGTTTTCGGCTGACTTCTCAAGTAGCGGAACATGGGCACGACCATGCCGATTTTCATGCCTTCGCGTTGCAGGGCTTGGGCTTGGAGGCGGAAAAAGATTCCGTCCACGTCGGTTTCGGAAGAGGGGTACCAAGAGGGGATGACGACAATATGCATGATGTGTTTTTTATGGAAGTAGATAACGGCGAGGCCGTCTGAAAAGAAAAGATATCTTTCAGACGGCCTTTTGTATATTTAGTTCAATCAGTTGCCGGCAACCGTCATTTTGGAAACCAAGACGGAGCCGATTTGGTTGGACGAACGGCGTAATGCGTCGTTTGCCACGCCGGTGATGTCGCGGTACATATCCTGCAAACGTCCGGCAATGGTGATTTCCTGAACCGGATAGGCAATGACGCCGTTTTCCACCCAAAATCCGGCCGCGCCGCGCGAGTAGTCGCCGGTAATGGTGTTGACGCCTTGTCCCATCAATTCGGTAACCAGCAAACCTGTCCCCATTTCTTTCAACAGGTCGGCCTGCGTGGCGTGGGTGTGGTTCAGATACAGATTGTGCGCGCCGCCGGCGTTGCCCGTTGTCTGCATGCCGAGTTTTTTCGCGCTGTAACTGCTGAGGAAATAGCCTTCGACGACGCCGTCTTTCACCACAAAACGCGGCTGCGTGGCCACGCCCTCGGCATCGAAATAAGTGCTGCGGAACGAGCGCAGGATATGCGGTTCTTCACGAAGGCTGAGAAACTCGGGAAGCACCTGTTTGCCGATGCTGTCAATCAGGAAGCTGCTTTGGCGGTAGAGCGCGCCGCCGCTGAGTGCGCCGATAAGGTGGCCGATTAAGCCGACGGCGACAGTGGTGTCGAACAGTACGGGATAGCTGCCGGTCGGAACGCTGCGGCTGTTCAGACGGCGTAAAGTCCGTTCGGCTGCGGTTTGGCCGATGAGTTCGGGCGCGTCCATGTCTTCGTGACGGCAGGAAGAATCGTACCAATAGTCGCGCTGCATGCCGTGTTCGTCGCTGGCGACTACGCTGCAAGAAATGCTGTGGTGCGTGCTTTGCTGATGTGCGGCAAAGCCGTGGGTGTTGCCGTAAACGTATTGGTAATGGCCGGTATGAACCGATGCGCCTTCGGAATTTTCAATGCGTTTGTCCGTTGACAGCGCGGCCTGTTCGCATTGCTTGGCCAAATCAATGGCGGATTCGGTACTCAAATCCCATTCGTGGTAGCGGTCGAGGTCACCGATATGGGTTGCCATCAAGGCAGCATCGGCAAGGCCGGCGCAATCGTCTTCGGCGGTATAGCGCGCAATATCGATGGCGGCCTTGACCGTATCTTGCAGGGCGCGTTCGGAGAAGTCGGCAGTGCTGGCGCGGCCTTTGCGTTGGCCGACATAGACCGTAATGTCTAAAGATTTGTCTTGTTGGAACTCGATTTGTTCGATTTCGCCCAGGCGCACGCTGACACTTTGGCCGAGCGACTCGCTGAAATCGGCTTCGGCCGAGGTGGCGCCGGATTGTTTGGCCAAATCCAGCGTGTGTCCGCACAAGCGCAACAGCTCGTCCGGTGTGTGGTTAAACAGCATAAAAAGGTTTCCTGACAGGGTTTTGCGGCATTTTAACCGTTTCAGACGGCCACTGCAAAAATCGCACGGAAAGGCCGTCTGAAAACTGATAAAATAGGCAGATTCAGAAAATCAGGTAAACACAATGTTTGAACAAGAAGATGAATGGGTCAGCAAAACCCAAATGAAAAAGCAAATGAACGATTTGCAGGCTTTGGGTATGGAACTGACCAAGCTCTCCAGCGATACGCTGAAAAAAATCGGCTTGGACGAAGAGCTGTTCGAGGCCATTGCCACCTATAAAAAAATCACGTCCAACAGCGCGCTCAAACGCCAAGCCCAATTTATCGGCCGCCTGATGCGCGATACCGACCCCGCACCCATCGAAGCCTATTTGGCCAAACTGCGCGGTGACAATGCAGCACACAATGCCTTTTTGCAACGCGTCGAGCAGGCGCGTACCCGACTGTTGGCAGACGATGGTGCGATTACCCAATTTATGGCCGATTTTCCGCAGGCCGACGCCGGTAAATTGCGCACCTTAATCCGCAACACCAAAAAAGAGCAGGAACAAAACAAACCGCCGAAAAACTTCCGCGCGCTGTTCCAAGAAATTAAAGCAGTGATGGAGGCCGGTCAATCCGATGCTTCAGAAGAAGGGCAGGATTGGGAGGAATAAACCTTAAGGCCGTCTGAAAACGGATTGCGGTTTTCAGACGGCCTGTATCGTAATACCGAAGGAGGATGACCATGAAATTTCGCTACTTTGTACCTGCTTTGTTAATCAGTGCACTAACCCTGAATGGTTGTACTGCCTTTCTTTGGGGAGGCAACAACCCGTTCCATAAAACCACAACCGAAAAAACCGTTGCCAAAGACAAGATTCACGCATTTGGCGTGGTTGCCAAAGACAATACGCAATTGGAAACAGGCAGCTTGGTCATGATGGGCAAAAAATATTGGTTTGTCGTTAATCCTAAAGATTCGGCCAAGTTGAAGGCGGTCTTGGATGTTAAATTGGACAAACAGTTTCAAATGGTTCAGCAAAACCCAAGATATGCGTATGAGGCTTTGCCGGTCGAATTGAAATCCCCTGAAGCGCAAACGTTCCGTTCAAAATTCTGCCTGCGTTACGATACTCAAAAAGCTGCCGAGATTGCCAAGTTGAAACAGTTGGCGTTCAAGCCGGTCGAACTCGATGACGAAACTGTCTACACACGGTGTATTTCTACCGAAGGTCATTATTATGCGACGCCGAAAAATGTTGCCGAAGACCGCCGTTTTGACACTGCCGTCCCGGTCAGAATTTATTATACGGAAACCAAAAAAAGCACAGACGTTCAGAAGTTGACGGAGAATATCCTGCAAACACCATTTACATTGGCTTTGGACGCAGTCGGCGCAGTGATAGCAGTCCCCTATGTCGTAGTCAGTGAAATTATCGATGCTTCACGCAAATAATATCCAAGGCCGTCTGAAAACGGATTGCAGGTTTCAGACGGCCTCCTCCTTAAAATAAACGCTTAAAAATATTAATTTTTTCTCTTTAAACCCACACACCATGTCTGTCAAAATCCAAACACGTTCCATTAATCCGACTGTTTTCAACGACTTGCTCACTGCCGGTACCGATCCTTTGATTGCGCGGCTGTGTGCTGCGCGTGATGTGCAAAGTCCGGCCGAGTTGGATGACAAGCTTGCTGCGCTTTTGCCGTATCAAACGCTGACAAACTGCGAAGCCGCCGCCCGCCGTCTGGCGGATGCCATCGAGCGCAAGGAAAAAATCCTGATTGTCGCCGACTACGATGCCGACGGCGCGACCGCGTGTTCCGTCGGTATGAGCGGCTTGGCGGCGATGGGCGCGGCGGTGGATTTCCTCGTACCCAACCGCTTCGAACATGGCTACGGTTTAACGCCCGAGCTTGCCGAAATCGCGGCAGAGCAAGGCGTGGATTTATTGGTAACGGTGGATAACGGTATCGCCAGCATTGCAGGCGTGGCGCGTGCGCAGGAGTTGGGTTTGGATGTGATTGTAACCGACCACCACCTGCCTGCCGAGACCGTACCCGACTGCATCATTGTCAATCCGAACCAAAAAGGCTGCGGTTTCCAAAGCAAAAGCTTGGCGGGCGTGGGCGTGATTTTCTATGTATTAATGGCTTTGCGTGCCGAACTGCGCCGCCGCAATTATTTTTCAGACGGCATGAAAGAGCCGAATCTGGGTGAACTTTTGGATTTGGTCGCACTCGGCACCGTCGCCGACGTTGTCCCCCTCGACCACAACAACCGCATCCTCGTATCGCAAGGTTTGAAACGGATGCGTTCGGGCAAGATGCGCCCCGGTATCCGCGCTTTGTTTGAAGTGGCGCGGCGCGATTGGCGCAAGGCGCAGCCGTTTGATATGGGCTTTGCGTTGGGGCCGCGCATTAACGCCGCCGGACGGCTGGACGATATGTCGGTCGGCATTGCCTGCCTGTTGGCGCGAGATGATGCCGAAGCACAGGAACTGGCGGCCCAGTTAAATAACCTCAATATCGAACGCCGCGAAATCGAGCAGTCTATGCTGCAAGACGCGCTGAATGATTTTCCTGAAACCTTGCCTCCAGGGCAGACGACTTTGGTGGCGTATCGCGACGACTTCCATCAAGGCGTGGTTGGCATTGTTGCCAGCCGTCTCAAAGACCGTTTTTATCGTCCGACCATCGTGTTTGCGCCTGCGGACAACGGCGAAGTGCGCGGTTCGGGGCGTTCCATTCCCAACCTGCACCTGCGCGACGCTTTGGATTTGGTGTCCAAACGCCATCCCGATTTGATTTTGAAATTCGGCGGACACGCGATGGCGGCGGGTTTGAGCATACTTGAACACAATATTCCCGCATTTCAGACGGCCTTTGAAGAAGCCGTGCGCGAGATGGTGTGCGAAGACGATTTGTCGCAAACCTATATTACCGACGGCAGCCTGCCCGCCCGCGATATTACGCTGGAACAGGCGCAGAACCTTGCCCGGCATGTTTGGGGGCAGGGCTTCGCGCCGCCGAGTTTTACCGACGAATTTCACGTCATCCGCCAGCAGCCTTTGGGCGCGGAGGGCAAACACAAAAAAGTCTGGCTGCAAAAAGACGGCTACGAATTTGAAGCCATGTTCTGGCGTTGCAGCGAAGACATTCCTGAATACATCCGCACGGTGTACCGCCCCGTTGCCAACGAATGGCGGAACAATCTCGAATTGCAGCTTTATATCGACTACTGGGAAGCCGCGTAAATAAAGGCCGTCTGAGGATGAAGAAACAAAAACCTTGGCTCGGCTTTTCATTGGCGCTGCTTGCCACCATGACTTGGGGCTCGTTGCCGGTCATCGCTCAACAAGCCTTAAAAGCCGTCGATGCGCCCACGCTGGTGTGGATACGCTTTTTAGTGGCTTCGCTGGTGTTGTTTGCGTTGTTGGGGCTGACCGGCAAGCTGCCGAGGCCGTCTGAATTTTCCAAGCAAACCTTGTTTTTATTGGTGTTGGGCATTATCGGCATTTCCGCCAACTTCGTGCTTGTTGCCATGGGTTTGCACTATATTTCGCCGACAACTACGCAGGTGTTGTGGCAGCTTTCGCCCTTTACCATGATTTTGGTCGGCGTTGGCGTGTTTAAAGAAGCCTTTACTCATTGGCAAAAAATCGGCTTGATGCTTTTGCTGACGGGTTTGGTCATGTTTTTCAACGATAAATTCGGCGAACTTTTTAGCTTGGGCAGCTACGCGGTCGGGGTAATCATGGCGGCTTCGGGCAGCATGATTTGGGTGTGCTACGGCGTGGCGCAAAAACTTCTGTCCAAACATTTCAATTCGCAACAAATCCTGCTCATGATTTATTTTTGCAGCAGCTTTGTTTTCCTGCCGTTTGCCGAACCGTCGCAAATCGCCCATATCGGCAATCCGTTCTTATGGGGCTGCTTTATCTATTGCTGCTTAAACACGCTGATCGGCTACGGTTCATTCGGCGAAGCGCTCAATCATTGGGACGCTTCAAAAGTCAGTATTGTTACCACGCTGATACCCGTATTTACCATGATATTTTCCACCATCGGTCATTACCTTGCCCCTGATTATTTTGCCGCTTCGGATATGAATATCGTCAGCTATGTGGGTGCCATGGTGGTTGTGGCCGGGGCATTGCTGGCTGTGGCCGGAGAGAAAGTGATGGGGCTTTTTTTGAGAAAGATATAAAGCATTTATTGCGAAACAGAATAAACAAGGCCGTCTGAACCAGGTTTCAGACGGCCTCATGTGAAACGATCAGCCGAAAGACCGCCCACCAAATTCCCTTTCCGCAGGATTCTGCTGCACAGAAATTTCCCTCGCTGCCGTTTGTTGCTGTTCCTGTTCCATTCTTTCCTGCACTTTGGCATTGAAAGCATCAACAACTTCGCGGTTTTCCGCCAAAACTTGTTCGGCGAAAGAGCTGTCCTTATCGTTGAGCAAGCCTTGAACCAAGGCATGGAATTTATCTGCTTGGGATAGCGATTTTTCGCGGGTCGGAGCGGTAACATCCTCGATGTGTTTGTCTCTGCGACGGGCATCGGCGGGATGTTTGACACCGTAAGCCGTATTCATACGGAAGTTTTTTAAATCTTCCATATCCAGTTTGCCTTCGACTTTGACCTGTCGTCCTCCCGGCAGCCTTACTCCGTTATCTTCTTTACTCTGGCTGAGGAACTCCACCAAAGCTTCGTTTACTTTTTTGCCATATTGGTTGCCTATATCGGCAATAAAGACTTGTGCCTGCATATTGGATTGCAGGAATTGCTTGTTTTCAAGATTTGTGATTTTAGAAATAACTTTATGGACTTCACCAACTTTTTTATTAAGAACTTTAACATAATCCCGATTGATTAATGAGATACCGGTTTCGGAAGCCAAAGCCTGATTCAATTTCGGTTTCAGATTTTGATACACCTGTTTGTCTTCGGCAGACATTTTATTGAATGGCTTGTATAGATGGATTTGCATCTGCTTTATTTCATTATCGGAAATAAAACGGTTGCCTTTTGAGTCTGTTGCCTCTCGCGCAATCCGTTCCAACAAATTCCTCCCTTCATTATTGCCGCCTATGTCGTACTGGATGGGGCCGAAACTCGGACCGCTGGAAGCCTTCTCCGCATTCGATATTTTGTACGCGCCGCGCCCGCCCGACAATTCGTTTACCATCATGGCTTGATGGATATAGTATTTCAAACCGTCTTCCGGTTTCAGATGGTCTCCGCCTGTAAAACGACTCATATCAGTCTCCTAAAAAAATTAAAAACGTTCCAATGCTTTTAAGTGATATTGTGTTTGTTGAACGTCACACAGATAGAGGATTTTATCTGAAGGAGTTTTCAAATCGGTTGTGATTGTCGGGTCGGAACAAAGTTCCTCCTTATAAGCCTTCCATTTTGAGCGGATGCTTGCAAAATACTGTTTTGTCAAGCCATGAAGTTTTTGGTCTTTGGCAGTGGCACGTCGAAATAAATCTTCGTACTTCTTATCTAATGCAATTTCAAAATCTAATAGGGTAAGCCTCAAACAATCTTCATCCATTTGGTCAACAGGTTCGGGACAAAGATTCTTTTCCTGTTTTGGTTTAACGGCATTTGCAGCTTTTCCAGACGACCCTGTCGCACCGACACAGGCGGCGGATGTCATTATTACCAGCAACGGCAGAATGTAACGGATTTTGTGTTTCGACATATCAGTCTCTTAAAAAAAATCAAAAACGCTCCAATGCCTTCAAATGATGTTGTGTTTGTTCGATATAACACATATAAAAAACTCTATCCGCCGGTGATTTTAAATCAGTCGTTACCGTCGGATCATCACAGAGTTCGTCCCGATAAGCCTCCCATTTTGAGCGGACGCTTGTGAAATACTGTTTGGATAAACCGTGCAGTTTTTTGTCTTTGGTGGCAGCCCGCCTAAATAAATCTTTATATTTTGTGTTCAATTTGCCTTCGAACTCCCTTGATGTAAGCCTCAAACAATCATCGTCCATTTCTTTTACAGGTTCGGGACAAAGATTATTTTCCTTCTGCGGTTTAAGCGCATTTGTAGCTTTTTCAGACGACCCTGTCGCACCGACACAGGCGGCGGATGCCATCACGGCCAGCAGCGGCAGAATGTAACGGATTTTGTGTTTCGACATATCAGTCTCCTAACTATCTATCAGTTTTATAAAGAATTTTCAAAGCGTTCCAACGCTTTCAAATGGTTTAAATTCTGTTCGAACCTGCAAATACGTATGTAGCGTCCTGCAAGAGGACGAACTTTCGTCGCAACGGATGGGTCTGAACACAGCATTTCCGTATAACTTTCCCAATTCTTACGGATAGTCAAAAAATATTCTTTGGATACTCCATTCAATTTGGGGTCTTTTGAATCGATACGGTGCAGCAGATTTTCGTATTTCTTATTCAATTGCTTTTCCAACCTCATACTGAAAATATCCACACATTCATAGCCTTGTCCGTCTATGTCTTTCATCATGCTCTGAGGGCAAATGTCCTTATTGTCCTGTTTTTGCATTGTTATCTTTGGAACAGCCTTTTCAGACGGCCCCGCCGCACCGACACAGGCGGCGGATGTCATTATTGCCAGCAACGGCAGAATGTAACGGATTTTGTGTTTTGACATATCAGTTTCCTAAAAAATTAAAAACGTTCCAATGCCTTCAAATGAAGCTGCGTCTGTTCGATAGCGCAAAGAGTGTGAATCCGATCCGCCGGTGTTTTCAAATCGGTCGTTACCGTCGGGTCGTAACATAGTTCGTCCTGATAAGCCTCCCATTTTGAGCGGATGCTTGTAAAATACTGTTTTGTCATGCCATGAAGTTTTTGGTCTTTGGTAGCGGCACGTCGAAATAAATCTTTGTACTTCATGTCCAGTTTGTTTTCAAGTTTCAGCAGAGTAATTTCTAAACAATCTTCATCCATTTGGTCAACAGGTTCGGGACAAAGATTCTTTTCCTGTTTCGGTTTAACGGCATTTGCAGCTTTATCAGACGACCCTGCCGCACTGACACAGGTAGCGGATGTCATTATTGCCAGCAACGGCAGAATGTAACGGATTTTGTGTTTCGACATATCAGTTTCCTAAAAAATTAAAAACGTTCCAATGCCTTCAAATGAAGCTGCGTCTGTTCGATGGCGCAAAGAGTGTGAATCCGATCCGCCGGTGTTTTCAAATCGGTCGTTACCGTCGGGTCGTAACATAGTTCGTCCTGATAAGCCTCCTATTTTGAGCGGATGCTTGCAAAATACTGTTTTGTCATGCCATGGAGTTTTCGGTCTTTGGCAGTGGCACGTCGAAATAAATCTTCGTACTTCTTATCTAATGCAATTTCAAAATCTAACAGGGTAAGCCTCAAACAATCTTCATCCATTTGGTCAACAGGTTCGGGACAAAGATTCTTTTCCTGTTTCGGTTTAACGGCATTTGCAGCTTTTTCAGACGACCCTGCCGCACCGACACAGGCGGCGGATGTCATCACGGCTAGCAGTGGCAGAATGTAACGGATTTTGTGTTTCGACATATCAGTTTCCTAAAAAATTAAAAACGTTCCAATGCTTTTAAATGGTGTTGTGTTTGTTGAACGTCACACAGATAGAGGATTTTGTCTGAAGGAGTTTTCAAGTCGGTTGTGATTGTCGGGTCGGAACAAAGTTCCTCCTTATAAGCCTTCCATTTTGAACGGACGTTTATAAAATATTGTTTGGACAGCCCATGTAGCTTTGAATCTTTGGTAGCGGCACGTCGAAATAAATCTTTGTACTTCATGTCCAGTTTGTTTTCAAGTTTCAGCAGAGTAATTTCTAAACAATCTTCATCCATTTGGTCAACAGGTTCGGGACAAAGATTCTTTTCCTGTTTCGGTTTAACGGCATTTGCAGCTTTTCCAGACGGCCCTGCCGCACCGACACAGACGGCGGATGTCATTATTGCCAGCAACGGCAGAATATAACGGATTTTGTGTTTCGGCATATCAGTTTCCTAAAAAATTAAAAACGTTCCAATGCTTTTAAATGAAGTTTCGTCTGTTCAATGGCGCAAAGAGAATAAATCCTGTCAGCAGGTGTTTTCAAATCGGTCGTTACCGTCGGGTCGTCACAAAGTTCTTCTTTGTAAGCCTCCCATTTCGAGCGGACGCTTGCAAAATACTGTTTGGACAATCCGTGCAGTTTTTGGTCTTTGGCTGCTGTCCGTCGGAACAGTTCTTCATACTTCTTATTCAACTTATCCTCGAATTTCCCTAAAGTAATACTCAAGCAATCATCGCTCATCAGATTGACAGGCTCTGGACAAATAGCTCTGTTCTGTTGCTTTGCATCTTTTTCGTTAGTTTTTTCAGACGGCCTCAACGCACCGACACAGGCAGCGGATACCATCACGGCTAGCAGTGGCAGAATGTAACGGATTTTGTGTTTCGACATAATTTATCTCCTAAAAAAGTTATTGTGTAATTGATAGGGCCGTCTGAAACAGGTTTCAGACGGCCTTTTATGTTCTAAATCAGATTAATGTGAATTGCCGAATCAATAGAAGCCTTCGCGTTCTTCACGGGTGCTGATGTAGATGTTTTTCACTTGGGTGTAGGCGGCGAGCATCATTTTGTGGGTTTCGCGGCCGATACCTGAAGTTTTGTAGCCGCCAAACGGCGCGCCGGCAGGCAGGCGGTTGTAGCAGTTCACCCAAACGCGACCGGTTTCCAATGCGTTGGAAACGCGCAGGCAGCGGTTGATGTCGGTACTCCACACTGCGCCGCCTAAGCCGTATTCGCTGTCGTTGGCCATTTTGATGACTTCTTCTTCAGTTTTGAATTTAATCACGGTGGCAACCGGGCCGAAGATTTCTTCTTGGGCAACGCGGGCTTCGTTGCTGCTGGCCTCAATCAAAGTAGGCTCGACAAATTCGCCTTTGCCCAAGTCGCCTTCGATTTTTTTACCGCCGGTAATGATGCGGCAGCCTTCTTGTTCGCCGATTTTGACGTATTTCAAAATGGTCTCGAGTTGACCGGCATTGACTTGCGAACCCATTTGGGTGTCGTCTTCCCAAGGCAGGCCGACTTTGATTTTTTTGAATTCTTCAGCCAAAGCATTGACGAATTTGTCGTAAATGCCTTCTTGTACAAAAATGCGCGAACCGGCGCAGCACACTTGGCCTTGGTTGAACAAAATACCTTTTTGCGCGCCTTCGAGGGCTTTGTCGAAAGGCATATCGTCGAAGAAGATGTTGGCGGATTTGCCACCCAATTCCAAAGTGGACGGAATCAGTAATTCGGCGGCGGCGATGCCGACGCGGCGGCCGACTTCGGTTGAGCCGGTAAAGGCCAGTTTGTTGAAGCCTTTGTGGTGCAGCATGTATTCGCCGGATTTGGAACCGCGGCCGGTAATCACGTTCAACACGCCTTTAGGCAGCAAGTGGTTGATTTTTTGAGCGAAGGACAACAAGCTCAATGAGGTGCTGGAAGAAGGGTGGATGACGATGGTACAACCTGCGGCCAATGCCGGCGCGATTTTCCATGCGGCCATCAAGAATGGGAAGTTCCAAGGAATGATTTGGCCGACAACGCCGATCGGTTCGCGCAAAACGATGGACAGGTCTTCGGCATCAAGCTGGGTTGCCGTGCCTTCTTCGCCGCGGATAACGCTGGCGAAATAGCGGAAATGGTCGGAAGCCAAAGGTACGTCGGCGGCGCGGGTTTCGCGGATGGGTTTGCCGTTGTCCAAGGTTTCTTGCAGGGCAAACAATTCGGCGTTTTCGTCAATTACATCGGCGATTTTGTTCAAAATGGCCGCGCGTTCGGCAGTCGTGGTTTTACGCCATGTTTTGAACGCTTCTTGCGCAGCGGCCACGGCAGCATCGACATCGGCGTCGGTTGCGTCTGTGAACTTGGCCAACTCATCGCCATTGGCAGGGTTGTAAGAGGATAAAAGTTTGCCTTCGCTACCTTTCGTCCATTCGCCGTTGATTAAAAGGCCGTATTCTTTATCAAACACATTTAAATCTTTTGCCATAATGCTGTCTCCTTAATGAATGGGAAGGCGTGTTTCTGCGCCATAAAAACAGCTTATGCTTTTTTCTTTTTAGGTTCAAGTACTAAAAATGAGAATGTTCTCAAAATTTACGTTTGCAATGTTGTTTCATGTAGCAGGCCGTCTGAAAAATAAAGGATTTGATTGAAATGAAAGTGCATTTGTTAATATATTTAAAGATTCAGAAGGCCTGAATAGGATTTGTTATGGTATAACATCATAACTCATTGTTTTGAAAAAGATTATGGGTTGACGGCTTCGAACATGGGGAGTATTCTCATTTATAGCTAAACAGTTTTTTCGACACTCTAGGAGACACTCCATGAAAATGCATGCTGTGGTAGTAAACAAAGATGTAGCAGGTGATGTAGAAGTTGTTGAACGCGAACTGCGTCCGCTGGAATACGGCGAGGCGTTGGTGGAAGTTGAGTATTGCGGTGTGTGCCACACCGACTTGCACGTTGCGGCAGGCGATTACGGCGACAAACCGGGTCGCGTGTTGGGACACGAAGGCATCGGTTTAGTTAAAGAAGTTGCCGACGGTGTGAAAAATCTGAAAGTCGGCGACCGTGTCAGCATTGCATGGCTGTTCCAAAGCTGCGGTTCTTGCGAATACTGCAATACCGGCCGCGAAACCTTGTGCCGCTCTGTATTGAACGCAGGCTATACTGCCGACGGCGGCATGGCGACCCACTGTATCGTGAGTGCCGATTACGCGGTCAAAGTTCCTGAAGGTTTGGATCCTGCGCAAGCTTCCAGCATTACTTGTGCCGGTGTGACCACTTATAAAGCCATTAAAGTTTCCGGCGTCCGTCCGGGCCAATGGATTGCGATTTACGGCGCAGGCGGTTTGGGTAACTTGGCGGTTCAATACGCGAAAAAAGTATTTGGCGCGCACGTTGTTGCCGTTGACGTCAACGATGACAAACTGGCTTTTGCCAAAGAAACCGGTGCGGATTTGGTAATCAATGCCGCCAAAGAAGATGCGGCTCAAGTCATCCAAGAGAAAACCGGCGGCGCACACGCAGCTGTTGTCACAGCCGTATCCGCTGCTGCCTTCAATTCAGGCGTTAACTGCGTCCGCGCAGGCGGTCGTGTTGTTGCAGTCGGCTTGCCACCTGAGTCTATGGACTTGTCTATCCCACGTTTGGTATTGGACGGCATCGAAGTGGTCGGCTCCCTGGTCGGTACCCGCAAAGATTTGGAAGAAGCATTCCAATTCGGCGCAGAAGGTTTGGTTGTACCTAAAGTCGAATTGCGTGCTTTGGATGAAGCGCCTGCCATCTTCCAAGAAATGCGCGAAGGTAAAATTACCGGCCGTATGGTGATTGATATGAACAAAGAGTGCAGCTGCATTCATCACTAATCAAATGATTCCGTGACAAAAAGGCCGTCTGAAACTTTTCAGACGGCCTTTTTTTTATTGGATTGGATAACTTAAAGCGCAAAACCGCTTTCAAATACGCGGATTTCTCCGCTGACAGGATCGGTGAACTCAATTCTTTTGGCCAGAAGTTTTAAAGGTTTGTCGTAGTCTTCCTCGCCGGCCGCCAATGGGGTAGGGTAAAGCGCATCGTTCATCAGCGGCATGTTCAAACTCATCATATGCACGCGCAGCTGGTGTTTCTTCCCGGTATGCGGCGTGAGGCGGTAGAGGCTGAATGCGCCGCGGTTTTCGATAAGCTCGATGGTCGTGTGGGCGTTGGGTTCGCCTTCCGTTTCGCGCGTGAGGAAGAATTTTTCACCGCGTTCCATTCGTGACGAAATATCCAGCGGATAGTCCAAATCCGTCCGCGTCGGCGCCACCGCTTCATAAGTTTTTCGGACGGTTTTTTCTTGGAACATGGTCTGATAATCGCGACGCGTGGCAGGGTTGAGCGAAAGCAGCATAACGCCTGCCGTATCTTTGTCCAAACGATGAATCGGCGTAATGTCTTCAACATTCAAATGCTGCAATTCCGACCGCAAACGCAGGCGCGTGAGCAGCGTTTCCCGCAAAAACCTGCCGCTGGGGATGACGGGCAGAAAATGCGGTTTGTCCACTACAAGCAAATGCTCATCAATATGCAAAATCTTTTCTTCAAACGGAATACGCGGCTCACTCTCACGGCTGGTTTCACGGTAATAAAACATCGTCTTACCGGGTTCGAACAAGGTATTCTCATCAAACGGTACGCCATCTGCGCCCACCACAAAACCGCTATTCAGCCGCCGCCGCCAGTTTTCTTCACCGACAAAGGGAAAATGAGCGCATAGAAAATGCAGCAGCGGCAAGCCGTAAAATTGCTTTTCATGCGGTAAAACCAAATAACTGGGTTTGACACCGTCTAAAAGGGGTAGGGGATTGGTACGTTTTTTCATGCGGCGGATTGTACTCGGTTTTTAGGATTTTTTCAGATGGCCTTGTTTTTATGGAAAATAAGTTCCTAATAATAGATATGTATTGATGCAGGTTTTGTGTTTAAATAGATTCTTCAAACGAGCAGAGAAACTGGTTTTGTTTGAGCTTGCTTTTATGGCATGAATTGAAGAAATGATAAAGAAGCAATATCTAAGAAAAGGAGAATATTATGCAGAGAAAAATCTGCATAATCATCATGTTATCCGCGTTTTCCGTGTCCGCTATGGCGGGCGGGGAAGTTCGGCTTGGTAAGAATAAGGCATACGATAATGAGTATGAACTTGTGGTAGAGCATGAAGTAAATGAAGAAGTTTCACAATTAAATCAAGACGAGTATGCCGCACATCCAATACGTAACGATAGCGGCGTTATGCAGTCAGGGAAAGCTGCTTCAGGCAGACAAGCTGTTTCCCAATACGGAAAACCTAATTTACCGCCTGTACGCTTAAATCCGCATCCTTCACGACCTTGATTACAAAATCAAAGGGCTGCTCCATTTGTTTAGACAGCCCTTTTGTTTTGTTGGCTCACTCACATTTTTGTTTGCGTAAAACAAGTTTATAATCAGTTTTGATGCTGGTTTGATCGCCAATCATCTTAAAATCATCTATCAAACAACGGTCTTCTATACATTTTAACGTGAAATCTGCACCGACTCTATGGCCGTCAAATTGTTTAAATGTTGCCCGGACGGTATGGGGAGAAGTGACCTTGACTTGCAAGGTTTTATGGAAGTTGTCAGGATGATCCTGACCAAATCCCAAGTAGTAATGTATCGGCATGTCACATCCCATCTCCATATCGGGTTGCTTACGGATATTAGTGTCAAATTTATTGAATTGTCGGATGATTTTTTGTAGTTCAGGCGTGGTAATACGTTTGTGTTCAGAGCCTAAATCCACTTTAGACAGATAAACCTTTTTGACTAAATCTATTTTGGCTTGATTATTTGTGGCGTTATTTGCAGCCATCGCTTGAGAAGATAGGCTGGTAGTCAACAAGCCGATAACAAAAAGAGAGCGCAGTGTTTTCATGATGTGCATAGGGATGAGATGAAAAGAATCTAAGTATAACGACATTGAATCTATATTGAATATATTTTTAAGAAATTTAAGTTGAAAGGCAGGGGAAGGATGGGAATCATTGAATATGATTCTGTAATCTGCTTACAGGCCGTCTGAATGCGAAAACCGATTTTCAGACGGCCTTTTGATTTGTTCCCAACCTCACAAACCCTTAAAAATCAGCTATAATGCCCAACTATTTGATTTTCGCTTATCCCATATTGAAATGGCACAAAAAATTCAATCTGTAAAAGGTATGAACGACCTTTTACCTGTCGAACAAAAAGATTTCAAACTGACGGCTGCGTTTTGGCAGGCGTTTGAAGATACGGTTAGTTGTTGGACACGCGCTTACGGCTATCAGCAAATCCGTACGCCGATTGTCGAGCAAACCGGTTTGTTTGTCCGCTCCATCGGCGAGGAAACCGATGTGGTCGGCAAGGAAATGTACACCTTCTCTGATTCAAACGATTCTTTGAGTTTGAGCCTGCGTCCTGAAGGTACGGCTTCTTGTCTGCGTGCGGTGGTCGAACACAACCTTCTGTACAACAGCCCGCAAAAGCTGTGGTATATGGGGCCGATGTTCCGCCGCGAGCGTCCGCAAAAAGGCCGTTATCGTCAGTTCCATCAGGTCGGTATCGAGGCTTTGGGTTTTGAAGGGCCGGATATCGATGCGGAAATCATCGCGATGTCAGCCGATTTGTGGGAAAAATTGGGCATTCGCGAATACCTGACTTTGGAAATCAATAGCTTGGGTAACCGTGAGGAACGCGCGGCACACCGTGCGGCATTGGTTGAATATTTGACCCGCTATGAGGCGCAACTGGACGAAGACAGCAAACGCCGTCTGAAAACCAATCCTTTGCGCGTTTTGGATACGAAAAACCCTGATTTGCAGGAAATCTGCAACGCGGCGCCGCGTTTGGTGGATTACTTGGGCGAGGCTTCGCAAAACCACTATGCACGCTTCAAGGCGATGTTGGACGGTTTGGGTATCCAATATGTTGAAAATCCGCGCTTGGTACGCGGTTTGGATTACTACAATCAGACGGTTTTTGAGTGGACGACCGACAAACTCGGCGCGCAGGCGACTGTGTGCGGTGGCGGCCGTTACGATGGTTTGATTGAAGAACTTGGCGGCAAACCTGCGCCGTCTATTGGCTTTGCGATGGGTATTGAGCGCTTGCTGCTTTTGGTGAGTGAATACGGCTCGCTGGAAGTGAACGCTGCGCCTGATGTCTATGCAATGCACCAAGGCGAAGGTGCGGACTTGCAGGTGATGAAATACGCGCAAGCCTTACGCGCACAAGGTTTCAATGTGATGCAGCATTCCGGCTATCAAAGCCTGAAAGCGCAAATGAAAAAAGCAGACAACAGTGGCGCACGCTTTGCCCTGATTGTGGCTCAGGATGAGCTGGCAAACGGTACGGTTACCCTGAAAGATATGCAGGGCAAACACGAACAGAAAACCGTTGCCGCCGCTGATTTGACAGACACTTTACAACAATGGAAGAACGCATAAATGGCAGCCCATTTGGAAGAACAACAAGAGTTAGACAACTTTAAATATTTTTGGAAACGCACCGGCCGTTGGATCTTTGCCTTGCTGATCGTGGCGGCTTTGGGATATTTGGGTTACACCATTTACCAAGGCCAAAAAGCTTTAAAAGATCAGGAAGCCGCCGCTGTATTGGCGCAAATGGTGGAAAAGGCGCAGCAAAAAACCGACCCCAAAGCCATCAACGCCGATTTGGCTGAATTGCAAAAAAACTATCCTGATTCCATTTCGACAGCCCAAGCTACCTTGATGGTAGCGGCGACAGAGTTTGATGCCGGCCGTTATGATGTGGCGGAAGGTCATTTGAATTGGGTACTGAAAAACCAAAACGCACCGCTAGTTCAAGCTTTGGCAGCCCAGCGTTTGGGCGTTGTCCTGTTGCAGCAAAAAAAATACGATGCCGCCATCAATGCCCTGAATACTCAGGTTGAGGCTGATTTCGAGCCTTTGATGCTGGAAACCAAAGGCGATGTTTACGTTGCCCAAAATAAAACCAAAGAAGCCGTACAAAGCTACGAAGCTGCTTTGAGTAAATTGCCGCAAACTGCCGTGGGCCGCGAATTGCTGCAAATGAAAATCGACAGCTTGAAATAAGTTTTTTTAAAATCAAGGCCGTCTGAAGTTGCCATGACTTTTCAGACGGCCTACACTTATCCTTATCAACCGTGTTTTTAAAACACCTGCTTGTGTTCCGCTCCCGTTTTTAGGCGGCACTTGACACAGAAAGACTCCATCATGAAACCAACCATCGCGCTTGTCGGCCGCCCCAATGTCGGCAAATCTACTTTATTCAACCGTTTGACGCGTACCAAAGACGCGCTCGTGCATGACTTGCCCGGCCTGACGCGTGACCGACATTACGGTCATGGCAAAGTCGGCAGCAAACCTTATTTGGTCATCGATACCGGCGGTTTTGAGCCGGTTGTGGACAGCGGCATTTTGCACGAAATGGCGAAACAGACCTTGCAGGCTGTCGATGAAGCTGATGCGGTTGTGTTTTTGGTGGATGGCCGCACCGGTTTGACGCCGCAAGACAAAATTATTGCCGACCGTTTGCGTCAAAGCCCGCGTCCCGTTTATTTGGCGGTGAATAAGGGCGAGGGCGGCAATAGGGCCGTGCTTGCCGCCGAGTTCTACGAACTTGCCCTGGGCGACCCTTATGTTATTTCAGGTGCGCACGGCGATGGCGTGTATTATCTGATTGAAGATATTTTGGAAACCTTCCCTGAGCCTGAAAAGGAAGAGGAAGAAGCGAAACATCCTGTTTTTGCTGTAATCGGCCGTCCAAATGTCGGTAAATCAACCTTGGTAAACGCCATCCTTGGCGAAGAACGTGTGATTGCCTTCGATATGGCAGGCACGACGCGCGACAGTATCCATATCGATTTTGAACGCGAAGGTAAACCGTTTACCATCATCGATACCGCAGGTGTGCGCCGTCGCGGCAAAGTGGATGAAGCGGTGGAAAAGTTCTCCGTTATCAAAGCCATGCAGGCGGTTGAGGCGGCAAACGTTGCTGTTTTGGTGTTGGATGCGCAACAAGATATCGCCGATCAAGATGCGACGATTGCAGGTTTTGCTTTGGAAGCAGGCCGTGCTTTGGTGGTGGCGGTCAATAAATGGGACGGCATCAGCGAAGAGCGGCGCGAGCAAGTGAAACGCGATATCAACCGCAAACTGTATTTCCTTGATTTTGCTAAGTTTCACTTTATTTCCGCGTTGAAAGAGCGCGGTATAGACGGTTTGTTTGAAAGCATTCAGGCTGCCTATAATGCGGCAATGATTAAGATGCCGACGCCGAAAATCACGCGTGTCCTGCAAAGCGCGATTGAACGTCAACAGCCGCCGCGTGCAGGTTTGGTGCGTCCGAAAATGCGCTATGCCCACCAAGGCGGCATGAATCCGCCGGTGATTGTGGTACACGGTAATTCGCTGCACGCCATTTCTGACAGCTACACGCGCTATCTAACCCAAACATTCCGCAAAGCCTTCAATCTGCAAGGTACACCGCTCAGAATTCAATACAATGTTTCGGAAAACCCGTATGAAAATGCGGAAGACAAACCGAAGAAAAAACCGCTGCGCCGTGTCAGCCTGAGCAACCGTATTGAGAAACGCGAGGGCCGCAAGGAAGAGAAAAACCGCTTCAAGAAGAAAACCAAAGTCAGCGTGAAAAAACAATTCAGCAAATAAGCATAAAGGCCGTCTGGACAATTTCAGACGGCCTTTTATGATGGAATGTAAGTTATTCATGTTTCATGATATTTATCGATTGAATTTATCGGAATCAAAATACATAAAATCAAGGTTGGGAAAGGTTGTGAAGATGAAAACGAAACAGTCGGTTTGTTGTGAACTTCCTTTATTGCCGGAATTCAAAACGGTGTGATAGAAAAAAATAGTTGGTAATTTATTCTATTCAGGGCTACAATCCCATCAAACGCCGATTTTGGTGTCTTTACAATCATAATAATGGAGCTCAAGAATATGACAGCTAAAGGACAAATGTTACAAGATCCTTTTTTGAATGCGTTGCGTAAAGAGCACGTTCCGGTTTCAATCTACTTGGTAAACGGCATCAAGCTGCAAGGCCAAGTGGAATCATTTGACCAGTACGTTGTTCTGTTGCGTAATACTTCCGTCACTCAAATGGTTTACAAACACGCTATCTCAACAATCGTTCCTGCACGCGCAGTCAGCCTGCAACACGAAAACAAACAACCTCAAGCCGCTGCCGCAGCTGCTCCGGTTCAAGTTGAGACTGTGCAGCAACCTGCCGAATAAATGATGTAACGCATTCCTGTTTTTCAATACCTTACCGCTTTTGCGGTAGGGTATTTTTATTTTCAGACGATCTTTATCATGCTGCTTGAAAACATTCTTCCCTTTGCCCACTCCCTGTTACGACAAGCCTTAAAAGCAGGCGGCCGCGCTTTGGATGCGACGGCTGGAAACGGACATGATACTTTGCTGTTGGCGCAATTGGTTGGCGAGACGGGTAGGGTGTGGGCGTTTGATGTGCAACCCAAAGCACTGGCGCAGACTCAAGGCCGTCTGAAAGAAAACGGCGTAGATGGTCGGGTAGCCCTGATACATGACGGCCATGAAAACCTTTTATCTTATATCGACGAGCCTTTAGATGCCGCGGTATTTAATTTTGGTTGGCTGCCGGGCGGCGATAAAAGCTGTACGACTGAAGCGGCAAGCAGCATCCGTGCACTGACGGATACTTTGGATTTGCTGAAAGAGGGCGGGCTTGCCGTGGCGGTATTGTATCCGGGGCATGAAGCCGGCCGAATAGAAGCTGAGGCGATTGTACAATGGGCGGAAACTTTGCCACAGGAAGCTTTTGCCGTGTTGCGCTATGGCTTTGTCAACCGCCGCAATGCGCCGCCCTATCTGCTGGCGGTTGAAAAGTTGCGTCAGAAATAGATGTTTGCGGTAAAATAGCTGCTTTCATTCCTTCTACCGACAAGAAACTGTTATGCAATACCTGTTTGTCAAATACAGCCACCAGATTTTTGTAACCATTACCATTTTGCTGTTTAACATCCGCTTTTTCATGCTTTGGCGTCATCCTGAAAAACCGTTGGCAGGCATTTGGAAAGCCATGCCGCATTTGAACGACACCATGTTGCTGTTTACCGGCTTGTGGCTGATGAAGATTACCCATTTTTCGCCGTTCAATGCGCCGTGGCTCGGCATGAAAATCCTGCTGTTGCTGGTTTATATTGTGTTGGGCATGATTATGATGCGTTCGCGTCCGCGTTCGCCGAAATTCTATATCGTCTATATTTTGGCCATGTCGTGTGTTGCCACGATTGTTTTCCTTGCCAAAACCAAAACACTGCCGTTTTAAAAGAGGCCGTCTGAAATGTATCCGCATTTTGCCGTTGTCGCTTTGGGCAGCAATCTTGCCAATCCTGCCGAACAGGTGCGCGCCGCTTTGGCCGAATTGGACGCGCATCCGCATATCCGGCTCGAAAAGGCTTCTTCCCTGTATCTGACTGCGCCGGTCGGCTATGACAATCAGCCCGATTTTGTGAACGCCGTGTGTGCCGTGAAAACTTCATTGGACGGCGTGGCGCTGTTGGCGGAGTTAAACCGCATCGAGGCGGAATTTGGGCGAGAGCGTAGCTTCCGTAATGCGCCGCGCACCTTGGATTTGGACATCATCGATTTTGACGGTATCCGCAGCGATGATCCGCATCTGACCTTGCCGCATCCGCGCGCGCATGAGCGCAGTTTCGTGATGTTGCCGTTGGCCGAAATTCTTCCGGATTTCGAGTTGGGCGAGCATGGCCGTGCGGCTGATTTGGCTCAGGCTTTGGGCGGGCAGGGGATTTGCCTGTTAAAAGAATAAGGGCCGTCTGAAAAACAGGCTGAAACAAGAAAGGGCGTGTTGGACACGCCTTTTTTGCTATAAAATATTGTTGGGAAACACATTACAAAGAGTTACTATGAATCCTCGTTATATTGTTGTCGAAGGCGCCATCGGTAGCGGCAAGACTGCTTTGAGCCGCCGCTTGGCAGAGCATTTCAGCGCGTTGCTGTTGTCGGAGAATCCGGATCACAATCCGTTTCTCATGAAGTTTTACAGCAATGTTTCCAATAATGGCTTGGCCGCCGAGCTTTTCTTCCTGACGCGCCGCGCTGAAAGCGTGAATATTATTGAAGATCATTGCGCACAAGGTGGAATGGTTGTGGCTGATTTTCTGCCGGAAAAAGACCGCATTTTTACGCCCATCGTTTTGAATGATGACGAGCGGCAGCTTTTTGCTGATATAAAGCAACGCATTTTGCCGCAATACGCGGAACCTGATGTGGTGATTTATCTGCAAACCGCTGTCGAAAACAACCGCAAACGCCTGCAAAAACGTCAAGAGGGTATCATCAGCTTGTTTCCCGAAGGCTATTTGGGACGGGTGCATGACGAATACAGCCATTTCTTCCATTTGTATCAAAGCGCGCCTTTGCTGACCGTCAATGCCGATGAGTTGGATTTGGCCGGCAATGACGACCACTTCCAGCTTTTGTTGCGCGCATTGGAAGATTTTCAAGGTACGCGCAGTTATTTGAATTTAAGCGAAAAATAAACGAAGGCTAGGTTTAGGCCGTCTGAAAGGAATAATATGTCAAAATATCAATTCACACTCCCATCTTCTTCCGGTAGCGATTTTAACTCCGCCGAACATTTGCCGTTGGTTGTCTATTTTTATCCTAAAGACAACACGCCCGGCTGTACCACCGAAGGCTTGGATTTCAATGCCCGATTGGAACAATTCAAAGCATTGGGCTATACCGTTGTCGGTATTTCGCGTGACGGCGTTAAATCGCATCAGAATTTCTGCGCTAAACAAGGCTTCCAGTTTGAATTGTTGAGCGATAAAGAAGAAACCGTCTGCAAACTGTTTGACGTGATCAAGCTGAAAAAGCTTTACGGCAAAGAATCCCTCGGCATTGAGCGCAGCACGTTTGTGTTGGACGAAAACGGCGAAATTGCCCATGAGTGGCGCAAAGTCAAAGTGGCCGGACACGCGCAGGAAGTTTTGGATACAATCTCTCAAGCCTCTTAAATAGGGCTTTGAAAACCTAAGGCCGTCTGAACGGATGTAAAGTTATGCCGTTCAGACGGCCTTTCAATACAGTTTGATGAGTATGGACGATTTAATAGACAAGCTGCTTGAATCCCTTTGGCTGCAAGACCGGCTCAGCCACAATACGCTGCAAAGTTACCGCCGTGATTTGGTTAAAATCGCAGAGCGTTTGGCCGAGTGCGGGCAGGATTGGTTGAGTGCTGATGAATTTGCCCTGTCTGATGCCGTGTATGCGGAGGGGGAAAAAAGCACGTCCCAAGCGCGGGCATTGTCGGCTTGCAAGCGTATGTACGGCTGGTTGGAAGAAACAGGCCAAAGAGCAGACAATCCCACCCGTTTTCTCAAGGCGCCGAAATCGGAACGCAAACTGCCCACGCTGATTACCGAAGCCCAAATCGACGCACTGCTGGCTGCGCCGGATGTGGAAACGCCGCATGGACTGCGCGACAAAGCCTTGCTTGAAGTCATGTATGCAACAGGTTTGCGCGTGACCGAAGCCGTCAAATTGACGCTCAGCGATATCGATTTACATCGCGGCAGTATCCGTACCATAGGCAAGGGCGACAAATTGCGTCTGGTTCCGTTGGGACAGGAAGCGGCATATTGGGTGGAACGCTATTGCAACGAATCGCGTCCGTTGTTGCTGAAAAACAAAATTTGCGACGAAGTATTTGTCAGCCAGAAACGCAGCGGCATCAGCCGTCAGCTTGCATGGATGATAGTCAAAGAATATGCCGAAGCGGCCGGTATTGCTTCGCTCAGCCCACACGGTTTGCGCCATGCTTTTGCCACGCATTTGGTCAATCACGGCGTCGATTTGCGTTCGGTCCAGATGATGTTGGGACATTCCGATATCAACACCACGCAGATTTATACCCATGTTGCCAATATCCGTTTGAAAAACATGGTCGATGAACACCATTCCCGTTCATAAATAAAGGCGGCATCTCGAAGATGCCGCTTTTTGTTATTGAGGCCGTCTGAAAGGTTATCAAAATTTAAAATTATAAAATATCAATCATAATATAAAATTTCATAGAAAAATTTCAAAACAAAAGGACAGTGCCAATATTGCAATGCAAACCGTTTTTATTTATATTTACGTTCAAGAATAAATCCTACTCTCAATTACAGAGGGTAACAAAATTATTGGAGCACATCATGTTTGTCTGCATCTGCAACGCCATTACTGACCACGACATCAAAGAGACCATCGCCGCCGGTGCAACCACCATGAGCGATTTGCAGGCTCAATTGGGCGTGGCGACTTGTTGCGGTTGCTGCGGCGAATTGGCTGCATCGTTTTTGACAGCAAGCAGTGCCCAAAATACCGTGACTGCAGGTATTAACGTTCAGTCTTAATTTCAGAATACACACAAAGGCCGTCTGAAGGCGTTATCTCGCGCCTGTTCAGACGGCCTTTGTTATGCCTGTATGGTTTGGCGGCATTTTGCTATACAATGGCCGCTTTTGTCCCTCCGAGAGTAACCGCCATGAAACTGACCTTGATGTTTCGGGAATATTGCAGCCTGTGCCACAAAATGCGCGAACAATTAAAGCCTTATCAGGAGCAGTTTGGATTTGAACTGGATATTGTTGATGTCGATGCCGATCCGGTTTTAGAAGAAAAGTACAATGAGCTGGTGCCTGTTTTGCTGGATGGCGATACCGAAATTTGCCATTGGTTTTTGGACGAGGAAAAACTGAAAGCGCATTTGAGTGCATAACAAACTGTTGACTATATTGTATTTCAGACGGCCTTTGGCTATTTATGCTGTCTGAACATTGATTTTATTATGACTGAAAAACTTTCTCCCGATGCGCTGATTGAAGCGGCGCTGTTGACACAAGTCGAACCCTTAAACGAAAAAGCCATGCGCGAATTGTGCGTGCCGCCGTTGTCGCAAGACAAGCTGATTGATGTGTTGGCGCAACTGAAGGCTCGCTGGCAGGACAGGGCTTTGCAACTGGTGCATACCCATGAGGGCTGGCGCTTCCAAATCGCCCAAGCCGCGTTTGAACGACTGGGCAGCCTGCAAGAGCAGCGCGCGCCGCGTTATTCCCGCGCCGTGATGGAAACGCTGGCGATTATTGCCTATCAGCAACCGGTAACGCGTGGCGATATCGAAGGCATACGCGGCGTGGCGGTGTCGCAAAATGTCATGCAAACCTTGCAGGATAGGGGCTGGATTGAAGTCATCGGCCACCGTGATTCTGTCGGCCGTCCGGCATTGTGGGCAACAACGGCAGCATTCTTAAGCGATTTGCGTTTGGAAAGTTTGGAAGAATTGCCGCCACTGACTGAATTGGGCGAGCTGGTGTTGCCTGATTTGATGGAAACGCCGCCGACAGGCGATGAGGAGGCTGAAGAAGCAGTAGAATCAGGAAGCAGACTGATTAACTGATTTGAATGTAAAGGCCGTCTGAAATAATTGTGTTTCAGACGGCCTTTGTGTTAGTTATTCTAGCGTTTTATAGTATTAAATGAACGCTTTATATCATTGAATAAGCCAGCCAGGGTAACAATATGGCGTGGTGCGTTTAGCAGTTTCTTAAAAAATAATTTGTTTAAAATAAATATCTTAGATAAATCATAAGAAAAATCTGATTTAAACTATAAAAAATCTTAGTTATAATCAGCTTATCTAAAGCTATTCCGCATGGTTGCGGGTAATTTACTAAGGAATACTGCAATGCTGTTGGCACTTTCTTTGCGTGATTTTGTCATTGTTGAAAACCTGAATCTTGATTTTCAAAACGGCTTTACCGTATTGACGGGCGAGACCGGCGCAGGCAAATCGATTACTCTGGATGCAATTGGCCTGTTGTTGGGCGATAAAGCCGATTACAGCCAAGTGCGCAGCGGTGCCAAAGAAGCGCAGTTGTCGGCTTTGTTCGACATCAGCGGTTTGTCTGAACTGAAAGCGCAGCTGCAGGAGCAAGGCCTTTTGGAAGAAGATGCGGAAGAGCTCAGCATCCGCCGTATTATCGATGCCAAGGGTAAAAGCCGCAGTTATATCAATAATCAGGCAGTAACATTGGCGCAGCTGAAGGCCATTGGCGAGCAGTTAATCGATATTCACGGCCAAAATGCCCATCATTCGTTGAATCAAGAGTCTGCGCAACGCGAGTTGTTGGACGCATTTGCCGGCAGCAAAGAGCAGGCAGAAACGGTCAAACAGCTTTATCAAAATTGGGTCAATGCGAAAAAGGCACTGCAAGAAGCACAAGAGCAGGCAGAAACCATGGCCATCGAACGCGAGCGTTTGGAATGGCAGTTTAATGAATTGAACCAATTGGAGCTCAAACCCAACGAATGGGAAACCTTAAGCCAAAGCCATGACAGCCTGGCGCATTCGGCCGAATTGCTGCAAACCGCCGAGCAGGTGGGCGACAGTATAGACGGAGACAACGGCATCCAACGTCAAATCTATCAATGCCAAAAACTGCTGGGCAATCTGCAAAACATTGAGCCGCGCTTTGCCGAGAGCCTGAATATGTTGGCAAGTATTGAAGCAGAATTGGGTGAAATCAGTGCCAATATGCGCGATGTGGCTGGTCGCAGCGACATCGATCCTAATGAATTGGCCGCACAAGAAAGCCGTATGGGCGAATTGATGAGTATGGCGCGCAAATACCGCATTGAGCCGGAAGAGTTGCCGCAAAAGTTGGCGGAAATCGACGAGCGCTTGCAAAACCTGCACGCGGCTGCTGATTTGGAAGCCTTGGAAAATGCAGTCGCACGCAATCTTGCCGAATACCATGAAGCCGCGCATATTCTCTCTGCCATGCGCCATCAGGCAGCCGGCCGTTTGGGTGAAGAGACCACCGAGCATATGCAACATTTGGCCATGAAAGGCGCACGTTTTGACATCGTCTTGTTGCCGTCTTCGCCGACCGCGCATGGTCTGGAACAGGTGCAATTCCAAGTGGCAGCGAATAAAGGCAATCCGTCCCGTCCTTTGAACAAAGTGGCTTCCGGCGGCGAATTGGCGCGTATCAGCTTGGCTTTGCAAGTGGTTGCCAGCCAATACACGCAAGTGCCGACATTGATTTTTGACGAAGTGGATACCGGTATTGGTGGCGGTGTTGCTGAAATGGTCGGTAAAGCTTTGCGTGCCTTAGGTAAAAAACATCAAGTCTTGGCGGTAACCCATCTTCCTCAAGTCGCCTCTTGCGGTGAAAACCATTGGCAGGTGCGCAAGCATAGCGAAGGCGAACAAACCGTTAGCGAAATCAGCGTCTTGAACCATCATCAGCGCATTGAGGAAATTGCGCGTATGCTGGGTGGCGAAATCATTACCGATACCACACGCAGCCATGCCGCCGAACTCTTGCATTTGGCAGCCGCCTAAAAGCTTCAAGGCCGTCTGAAAATAGGATTCAGACGGCCTTTTCTATATTTTGCCACCTTTTCAGGCAGGCAGAATACAAGGTATGATTATATCGTCTGTTTACAAGGAAATTTTGATGAAAGTCCTGTTTATCGCCGATCCGATGGCAAGTTTTAAAACCTATAAAGACACTACTTACGCCATGATGCGTGAAATGGCAAAGCGCGGTTGGCAGCTTTTTCATACCTTGAGCGGAGAATTGTCCGTCCGTGAAGGTTTGGTAGTGGCTCAGGCAGCGGCATTTGAGTTTGTCGGCGCGAAGAACGATGACGATCACGAATGGTTTAAAGCAGAGGCAAAAGTTCAGACGGCCTTGAAAGACTTCGATGCGGTCATTATGCGCACTGATCCGCCGTTTGATATGCAATATCTGTATGCAACCCAGTTTTTAACTTTGGCACAGCAGCAGGGCGCAAAAGTATTTAACAGCGGACAAGCAATGCGTGATTTCAATGAGAAATTGGCGATTTTGAACTTCAGCCAGTTTACCGCGCCGACTTTGGTTACCACACGTTCCGCCGATGTCCGTGCCTTTTTGAAAGAACACGGCGACATCATCATCAAACCGTTGGACGGCATGGGTGGTATGGGCATTTTCCGTCTGACCGAATCCGACCCCAATATCGGCAGTATCCTTGAAACCCTGATGCAGCTTGATTCACGCACCATCATGGCGCAACGTTATATTCCTGAAATCGTACATGGCGACAAGCGCATTCTGATTATTGGCGGGGAAGTTGTTCCGTATGCTTTGGCGCGTATTCCGCAAAACGGCGAAACACGCGGCAACTTGGCTGCCGGCGGTCGCGGCGTGGCACAGGAATTGAGCGAGCGCGACCGTGAAATTGCAGAAACCCTTGCGCCTGAATTGAAGCGCCGCGGTATTTTGCTTGCCGGTTTGGATGTCATCGGCAGCAACCTGACCGAAGTCAATGTAACCAGCCCGACCGGCTTCCAAGAAATCATGAAGCAAAAAGATTTCGACGTTGCCGCCATGTTCGCAGATGCCGTTGCATCTTGGGCAAAACAATAGAACCAAAGGCCGTCTGAAGATTGACCCGACCGTTTCTCTTCAGACGGCCTTTTTATGTTGAGAATATGATGGAACCATCTTCCTACGCATCTGAAAAAAAAGGTAAAAACGGCATTAAGCGCATCATTAATGCGTTCGGTTATTCCAAAGACGGACTGGCTGCCGCGTACCGTTATGAAAGTGCATTTCGCCAAGTTTTTTGGTTGAACCTGATTTTAATTTTTTTGGCTTTCTTCCTTGATTTCGGCCCGCTCACTAAAATGGTGCTTGTTGTCGCATCGTTTATTTCACTGATTACCGAATTGTTTAATACCGCCGTCGAGGCAGCCGTTGACCATACCTCTACTGAAAAACACGAGCTGGCCAAGCGTGCCAAAGATGCCGGCTCGGCCGCGCAACTGATGGCTTTGTTCATGTTATTTATTGTTTGGATTGTTGCATTAACTGCTTAGAAATGTGGTAATATGGTAATTCATTAGGATTAGATAGTATTAGTTAATCTATATCAAAGTTTTCAGACGGCCTTCGGTTGTAAGATGAAGGCCGTATATTCCAGCCATGTGGCAAACATAAGGAGCAAAACATGAAAAAATTAATGGCAACCCTGATTCTGGCAGGCTTGGCAACTTCCGTATCTGCAGCCGGTATCCATATTGAAGACGGTTGGGCACGTTCTACCGTTGAAGGTATGAAAATGGGTGGCGCATTCATGAAAATCCAAAACGATGAAGCCAAACAAGACTTCTTGGTAGGCGGCAGCAGCCCTGTTGCCGAACGTGTTGAAGTACACACTCACGTGAACGACAACGGCGTTATGCGCATGCGCGAAGTTAAAGGCGGCGTGCCTTTGGCTGCGAAAGGCGTAACCGAACTGAAACCAGGCAGCTACCACGTTATGTTCATGGGTCTGAAAAAACAATTGAAAGAAGGCGAAAAAGTACCTGTAACCCTGAAATTCAAAAACGCGAAACCCCAAACTGTCGAGCTGGAAGTGAAAACCGCACCGCAATCCGGCATGGATCACGGTCACGGCCATGGTCACGGTGGCGCGCATCAGCACTAATTGCTTGAATTTGCATATAAAGGCCGTCTGAAAGTCATTGGGCTTTCAGACGGCCTTTTCTGTCGTTAAATCAAAATGTGCTAAAATTACGCTTTAAAAAATGCATTTGAAACCCACATTCCGCTCATGAATACTACCAACACACCAACAAACATCATCGTCGGCCTTTCCGGCGGCGTCGATTCATCCGTTACCGCGGCCCTGCTCAAGCAGCAAGGCCATCAAATCAGCGGCGTGTTCATGCAGAACTGGGAAGATGACGACAACGACGAGTATTGCAGCATCAAACAAGACTCCTTTGATGCCATTGCCGTTGCCGATATCATCGGAATCGATATCGACATCGTCAATTTTGCCGCACAATATAAAGACAACGTATTTGCCTATTTCCTCAAAGAATACAGCGCAGGCCGCACGCCAAACCCGGATGTCTTGTGCAATGCCGAAATCAAATTCAAATGCTTTTTGGACTATGCCATCGAGCAGGGCGCCGATACCATTGCCACCGGACACTATGCCCGCAAAGAAGTTCGCAACGGCGTGCATTACCTGCTCAAAGGCTTGGATCAAAACAAAGACCAAAGCTATTTCCTGTACCGCCTCAAACCTTTCCAACTTGAGCGCGCAATTTTCCCATTGGGTGAGTTGGAGAAGCCTGAAGTCCGCCGTCTTGCCGAAGAATTCAAATTACCGACTGCAACCAAAAAAGACAGTACCGGCATTTGCTTTATCGGCGAACGCCCGTTCCGCGAATTTCTGCAAAAATACCTGCCGACCAATAATGGCAAAATGGTTACCCCTGAAGGCAAAGTGGTTGGCGAACACGTCGGCTTGATGTTTTACACGCTGGGCCAACGCAAAGGCTTGGGTATCGGCGGCGCAGGCGAACCATGGTTTGTCGCGGCCAAGGATTTGACCAAAAACGAACTGATTGTCGTACAAGGCCATGACCATCCTTTGCTTTATACTCGAAGCCTGGTTATGAACGATTTGAGTTTCACATTGCCCGACCGTCCGAAAGAAGGCCGCTATACCTGCAAAACGCGCTACCGTATGGCTGACGCGCCTTGCACGTTGCGTTACTTAGATGATGAAACCATCGAGCTTATCTTTGACGAGCCGCAATGGGCGGTAACCCCCGGACAATCAGCGGTACTGTACGACGGCGATGTGTGCTTGGGCGGCGGCATCATCATGTCCACCGACAAGCCTGTCATCATTACTGCTTAACACAAGGGCCGTCTGAAAACGAAGCGGCAGATTGAATAAAGCCTTCAGACGGCCTCGATTTCAAAAAACGACTCAATAAAAGACTGATTAATATGGAAAAACTCTGGCTCAAAAGCTACGAACAAGGCGTAAACCCTGAAATCGATATTTCTCAATACAGCTCCATCAGCGACGTATTCCGTCAAAGTGTCGAGAAATTCGCAGATAAACCTGCTTTTCAAAATATGGGCAAAACACTGACTTATGCCGAAGTAGGCAAGTTGGCGACCGATTTTGCATCTTACCTGCAAAATGTATTGAAACTGCCGCGCGGTGAGCGTGTGGCGATTATGATGCCGAACGTTTTGCAATATCCGATTGCGCTTTTCGGTATTTTGCAGGCAGGTTTGGTGGCAGTGAATACGAATCCGCTTTATACGCCGCGCGAGTTGGAACATCAGTTGAAAGACAGCGGCGCGACAACGATTGTCGTGTTGGAGAACTTTGCCAATACGCTGGAATTGGTGTTGCCGCGTACACAAATCAAACATGTGATTGTCGCGTCGGTCGGTGAGATGTTCGGCATGATTAAAGGCGTGTTGATGAACTTTGTCATCCGCAAAGTGAAAAAAATGGTGCCGGAATACCGCATTCCCAATACCGTGACTTTTCAGACGGCCTTGAAGCAAGGTGCAGCAAATACGCTCAAACCAGTCGAGTTGACGCGCGACGATACTGCCTTGCTGCAATATACAGGCGGTACAACCGGTTTGGCGAAAGGCGCCGTCCTTAGTCACGGCAATATCTGCGCCAATATGCTTCAGGCGAAAGAATGGATTAAAAATAGCCTGCACGAAGGCAAAGAAACGGTCATTGCCGCGTTGCCGCTTTATCATATCTTTGCCTTGACGGTAAACCTGATGATTTTCGCCAATACCGGTTCTAAAATCATCCTGATTACCAACCCTCGCGATATGAAAGGGTTTATCGGTGAATTGAAAAAAGAGCCGATTAGCGTATTCATCGGTGTGAATACCCTGTTTAATGCGATGGTCAACCGTCCGGATTTTGCCGAAGTTGATTTTTCCCGTTTGAAGCTGACTTTGGGCGGCGGTATGGCAACACAAAAAGCCGTGGCGGAAAAATGGAAAAAAATTACCGGTACGCCGATTGTGGAAGCTTATGGTTTGACCGAAGCCAGCCCGGGCGTATGTTGTAATCCTTTGAATATCGAAGCTTACAGCGGCGGTATTGGTCTGCCTGTTTCTTCAACCGAGGTCGAATTGCGTGATGCGGATGGCAAAGAAGTGCCTATCGGACAGCCGGGCGAATTGTGGGTACGCGGCCCGCAAGTGATGAAAGGCTATTGGAACCGTCCGGAAGAAACCGCCAAAGCAATCGATGCACGCGGCTTTTTAGAGACCGGCGATATTGCTGTGATGGATGAAAAAGGCTGGTTGAAGCTGGTGGACCGCAAAAAAGATTTGATTGTGGTATCCGGTTTCAATGTGTATCCGAACGAAATCGAAGAAGTGGTGGCCGGAAACGACAAAGTCTTGGAAGTCGCCTGTATCGGCGTGAAAAGTGAGAAAACCGGCGAAGCGATTAAGGTCTTCGTCGTACGCAAAGACCCGTCTTTGACTAAGGAAGAGCTGATCGATTTCTGCCGCAAAGAACTGACGGCGTATAAAGTGCCGAAAGACATCGAATTCCGCGACGAGTTGCCAAAATCCAACGTTGGCAAAATCCTGCGCCGCGAGCTGCGCTGATATATAGAATCAGTATGATAAGGCCGTCTGAAAACGCTGTTTTCAGACGGCCTGAAGCTTTTGCCGTTTGCCAGAATATGCTGCTTCAAGTTAAAATCACACATTCCAACATGGGTATCACATCATGACTAAATTTATTTTCGTAACCGGCGGCGTTGTATCTTCTTTGGGTAAAGGTATCGCCGCCGCTTCTATTGCTACTATCCTTGAGTCGCGTGGCTTGAACGTGACCATGCTTAAACTCGACCCGTATATCAACGTTGACCCGGGTACCATGAGCCCTTTTCAACACGGCGAAGTATTCGTGACCGATGACGGCGCGGAAACCGACCTCGACTTGGGTCACTACGAGCGCTTCATCAACGCCACCATGACCCGCCGTAACAGCTTCAGTACCGGCCAAGTCTATGAAAACGTGATTGCCAAAGAGCGCCGCGGCGACTATTTGGGTGGTACCGTACAAGTGATTCCGCACATTACTGATGAAATCAAACGCCGTATCCATGAAGGCGCGGCTGGTTATGATGTGGCGATTGTTGAAATCGGCGGTACAGTCGGTGATATCGAATCGTTGCCTTTCTTGGAAGCCATCCGCCAAATGCGCAGCCAGCTCGGCCGCAACAATACATTGTTTGCCCACCTGAGCTATGTGCCTTACATTGCCGCCGCCGGCGAAATCAAAACCAAACCGACCCAGCATACCGTTAAAGAAATGTTGAGCATCGGTTTGCAACCGGACATCCTGATCTGCCGTATGGACAGAGAAATGCCTGCGGACGAGCGCCGTAAGATTGCTTTGTTCTGTAACGTTGAAGAACGTGCCATCGTGGGCAGCTACGATGTGGACAGCATCTACGAATGCCCTGAAATGCTGCACAACCAAGGCATCGACAGCATTATTACCGAGCAGTTGCAGCTGAATGTCAAACAAGCCGATTTGACCGAATGGAAGAAAATCGTTCACGCGATTCGAAATCCGAAACATACCGTCAAAATCGCGATGGTCGGCAAATACGTTGATTTGACCGAGTCCTACAAATCATTGATCGAAGCCCTGAAACACGCCGGTATTCACACTGAAACCGACGTACAAATTACCTTTGTCGACAGCGAAAGCATCGAGAAGGGCAATGGCGACGTTTCCATGCTCAAAGGCATGGACGCGATTTTGGTGCCGGGCGGCTTCGGTTCACGCGGCGTAGAAGGCAAAATTGCCGCCGTACGCTATGCGCGTGAAAACAACGTACCATATTTGGGCATCTGTTTGGGTATGCAAATTGCCCTGATTGAATACGCCCGCGATGTTGCAGGCTTGAAGGGTGCGAACTCTACCGAGTTTGACTTGAAATGCGCCGCGCCTGTCGTTGCCCTGATTGACGAATGGCAAACTGCCGACGGCAGCGTAGAAACCCGTGACGAATCTGCCGATTTGGGCGGCACCATGCGTCTGGGTGCGCAAGAAGTTGACCTCAAACCGGGCAGCCTTGCTGCAAAAATCTACGGCAGCGAACATATCCGCGAACGTCATCGCCACCGCTACGAAGTTAACAACAACTACGTTCCTCAGTTGGAAAAAGCCGGTTTGGTCATTGGCGGCGTATCCGCAGGCCGCGAGCGTTTGGTTGAAACCATCGAATTGCCAAATCATCCTTGGTTCTTCGCGTGTCAGTTCCATCCGGAATTTACTTCCAATCCGCGCAAAGGCCATCCTTTGTTCAGCGCATTTGTGAAAGCTGCGTTGGGTAACAAAAAAGCCTGATTGATGTGATTGAAAAAGCACCCGTTTCCGGGTGCTTTTTTGTTTTCAGACGGCCTTAGAAGTTATTTGTCTTCATTGACTTCGCGCTCGTTCAAAGGTTGTACGGGACGGTTGTTTTCGCCACCGATAATGTCGCGTATGGCTTTAAACTGCGCCGCATCTGCCTGAACCGGAGTTTTTAAGACAACCCAAGTAATGTTTTCGCTGCAAATAGGAAAGGCCGTCTGAAATTGCTTTCAGACGGCCTGTTTTATTTGAAAATGTTGTAAAAAGTCTAAACTCTAATGAATAAAAGTGTCTATCAAGATGAAAGTAGTTGTTTGTAGCGTTGGAAAACATTAATATTGCCAAACGTGTTTTCACGAGATTTTAACTTTGTTTTGGAGAGAATAATGAAAAAATCGATTATCGCTTTGGTTATTGCCGGTTTGCCACTGGCTGCCTCTGCAGAAGTGATTCTGTATGGTCAAATCAAAAGCAGCGTGACCGTCGGTCAAGTAAAAATCAAAGGTGATGCAGGTTCTGAAACCAGCTCTACCGCAACCAGCATCAATGACAATACTTCCCGTATCGGTTTCAAAGGCAGCGAGAACTTGGGCGGCAATTTGAAAGCCATTTGGCAAGTTGAACAAAAAACAGCAATCACGGGCGGTTCCCAAGGTTTTGCCACTCGTGATTCCTTCATCGGTTTGCAAGGTAAATTCGGTAAGATTCGCGCCGGTAAACTCAGCAATATGCTGAACGAAATGGACACCATCGATCCATGGATGTACAAAACCAATGCCGCAGGCTTGGGCATCTTTACCCGTACCGGCAACCGTAACGCTGCTGTACGCTACGACAGCCCGGATTTCGGCGGATTCAAATTCAACGTGTCTTACGCACCGCGCGATAACCGCAATCCTTCAGACAAATACACGCACACCAAACCGGCCAAAGACCAATACACCGGTGGCGTGAGTTTCTCTAAAAACGGCTTTACCGCCAATGCGGCTTACGGCCACTACAACGGCGCGTACACCGACAAATCAGGCAAAGTCAAAGCGGCGCAAATTGCCAAAGTCGAAACTTATTACGATAAAGACAATCTCTTTGTCGGCGGCGGCGTACACTATGCCAAAGGCCATGAGACAGGCAACGAATATTTAGGCTATTTCACTGATGGTTTTAATGAGTACAAGGGTAGTGACATCACTGCTGATTCAGGCAAATCTGAAGCCGTGAAAGTGGTTGATGCAGCGGTAACTGTCGGCTACAAATTCGGTAATGTGACCCCACGCATTACTTACGCGCACGGCTGGCCTGCCAAGGGCGTGAACAGTGGCGAAAAATTGGTGGATAAATTCGACCAAGTCGTTGTCGGCGGCCAATACACCTTCAGCAAACGCACCGGCGTAGTTGCCCAACTGGCGTATCTGAAAGTCGGCAACAAAACCCGTCTGACTGCGGCCAACAAAGGCGGCGTTGAACAAAAAGCCGCTTCTGTGGGCCTGTATCACAAATTCTAAGCCGTCTTGAAAGACAAGGCCGTCTGAAAAATTTCAGACGGCCTTTTTGTTGATTAAAGCGGTTTATTTGTCGTGCTTGGTCAGCGTTGTGCCGTGACGGCCGCCGCGTTCTTTCAAACGTTGTACCAAGCCTTCAACCGTTGTCGGCATACCGTCGATACAGAATGCCTGATACAGGGCGGTGTGCAGGGCGTCGTTGCGGCTGAACGCATTGCCGATCAGCTTCCAATCGCCTTTGCGCGGCTCAATCCAGCGGTGATTTACTGTGTCGCCGTAAGCGAATACTTTGTAAGACGAACGTTTGTCTTTGCTGTAAGTAAAGGATGTGCGGGCGCAATAGAGGCCTTCGACGGAGAGGTTGTCGTAGCCTTTGTCGGAGCGCACATTCAAGACGTAGCGGATGCTGTTGTCAGGCGCAGGCATAATTTGCAGGCTGCTGAGCAGGATTTTAGGCTGCTTGCCGTAGGTTTCGTTGACATAGAGGTCGAACCAATCGCCCGATTGGGTATCGGGCAGGGGCGGCAACTCGGCTTTGTGTTCTTTAAACTCGCGTGCGGCAACTTCTTCAGGGCTTTCCTGATAACGCGTGTTGGTCAGCGTATCCTTTTGGCTGAAACCCAAAGCAAATGCTTGAGTCGCGGCAAGGCTGAGAGCGAGAAGGGCAAAACGGCGCATAGACAGCTCCAAAGTGAAAAACGGCTTTATTTTATGGGCTTGCAGGGTGGGGTGCAAGTAAGTGCGGTATAATTGACGTTAATTCTGATTAATATGACGAGTTTTCATCATGAATACACAAACTCTGGATGTCATCGGTTTGAAATGCCCTCTGCCGATTTTGCGTGCCAAAAAAGCTTTGGCGCAAATGCAGGAAGGCGAAGTGCTGACCGTATTGGCCACCGATGGCGGCGCGCCCGGCGATTTTGAAGCGTTTTGCCGTCAGACTGGACATGTTTTGTTGGAATCGAGCGAGGCCGACGGCGTGTTCAAGCTGGTGTTGAAGCACAAATAAAGGCCGTCTGAAATGTCTAAAGCCGTCGCGTTGTCTGCCGCTGTATTGGCCGTCTGCCTGAGTGCATGCGGTAATGAAGGCGTTTCGCCGCAGAACGCTGCCGATTATGCCCAAAATGTAACCGACTTGTTCCGCCAAAGCTGCGTGTCCGCAGACGGAGATGTCGCCCTTGTCGGCGAGTTTGCCAATGCCAACAAACTGGTTTTATTGTCGAAAAAAGATATTGCCGATTTGCCTGCCGGAATGATGGATTTGGAGGCATTAAGCATTTGGAAGAAAACGGAAAACGGCGCAGATTATTATTTGAGCCTGACTGAAGACAGTTGCAGCGTGCGCACGGCTAAAGCCGACGACCATCTGATTTTTAAACAATTTTTGGCTTTGGCAGAAAATCCGCCGCAAGGTTTGAACGCTGAGTTGCGTGCCGATAATTTGGCGGAAACCCCGTTGCCTATGCGTCAGATTTCCTACGCATGGCGCGCGTCCGGCAGTCCGAAAGAAACCTTGCTGACCGTTAAAACAACGTCGTCCGAGCATTTTCCGGTACAGGCTGTTTTTTATTTGACCCATCATTCTTACGACAATAAGGCCGCCGTTTTGCCTTAGGCCGGTTGACGATTGAAACATCAAATCGATAGAAACCGTTACCGCCGAATAAAGGCCGTCTGAAACATTATCAAACCAAACCACTCGAAAGTAAGCTATGCAAACCCTGACCATCATCCGCCCCGACGATATGCACTTACACCTGCGCGACGGCGACGCACTCAAAGCCGTTGCCCCGTACACCGCCCGACAAATGGGCCGCGCGGTTATCATGCCCAACCTGAAGCCGCCCGTTGTCAGCGTTGCCGATGCCCAAGCCTACAAAGAGCGCATTATGGCCGCCCTGCCTGAAGGCAGTACCTTCCAGCCGTTGATGACGCTTTATTTGACCGACAATGCCACTCCCGAACTCGTGCGCGAAGCCAAGGCTGCCGGTATCGTGGCTTTCAAACTCTATCCGGCAGGCGCGACCACCAATTCCGATTCCGGCGTGACCGACCTGTTCAAACTGATTCCCGTGTTGGAAGAAATGGCGAAACAGGGTATTTTGTTCTTGGTTCACGGCGAAGTCACCGATCCTGAAATTGATATTTTCGACCGCGAAGCCGCCTTTATCGAGCGCGTGATGAAGCCGGTTTTGGCGCAAGTGCCGAATCTTAAAGTCGTGTTTGAACACATCACCACTGCCGAAGCAGCCCGACTGGTATTGGAAGCAGGCGATAATGTGGCCGCGTCTGTGACGCCGCAACACTTGCTGCTCAACCGCAACGACCTCTTGGTCGGCGGCGTGCGCCCTCATCATTTCTGCCTGCCTGTACTCAAACGCGAAACCCACCGTCAGGCTTTGGTTGCCGCCGTTACCGGCGATAAGGCGCACAAATTCTTCCTCGGTACGGATTCTGCGCCACATGCCAAAACTGCCAAAGAAAATGCTTGTGGTTGCGCCGGTATGTTCAGCGCGATGACTGCCATCGAGCTTTATGCCGAAGTGTTTGAGAAAGCAGGCGCGTTGGACAAACTGGAAGCCTTTGCTTCTAAAAACGGCCCGCGTTTCTACGGTCTGCCTGAAAATTCCGATACCATCACACTGGTCAAACAAACGCAAACCGTACCTGCCAGCGTACCTTACGGCGATGGCGAGCTTGTGCCGATGAGGGCCTGCGGCGAGATTGAATGGACGGTGCAATATTAAATTTGCCGTCAATGAGGCATAAAAAGAAACAACCTGCTTGAAAGGGCAGGTTGTTTTTTTATTGTCGTTCAGACGGCCTGTCATGGGGAGGGAGGCTCACTAGGCCGTCTGAAAACCGGATTAGAGTGTGTGTTTATTCGGTCAACATGGGTTTCAGCGCTTCCCAAGCCTGCGGCAGCTGGGTAAAGCCGTCTGAAGCCATCAAATGGCCGCCTTCGGGAATATGGGTAACAGGGCTTTTGAGCTTGGTTGCCATGTCCAAAGTCAGTTCGGGCGGAACATGGGTGTCGTTGTCGGAAACCAGACAGTGTTTGGGCATGTCGATTTTGCGCAGGATGTCGAAATCGGGGGATGCTGCTTTAATGTAGGCATCAAGTGTGGGCAGGGGCAGCAACGTATCGGCAAAACCGGCGGCAAGCAGCAGACCGCCGATTTTTTGCGGCTGTTGGCGGCTGAGGAAGTGAAGGAGGGTAATGCAGCCGAGGCTGTGGCCGACTAGGAAGGTATGGGCATCGGGCTTGCCGATGTGCTGGTCAAGGGTAAACTGCCACGCGGTCGTGCTTGGTTTGTCGGGATTGGGCATGGCGAGGGAGATTGCTTGTGCGCCGGTGCTTTTGACTTGGGCGCAAAGCCAGTCAAACCAGTTGCCGTGCGGATTGCCTTCAAAGCCATGTACGATATAAACGCGTCGATTCATGTTTTTCCTCCTTCAGACGGCCTGAGACTTTTGTCTAAATCTCTGCCTATAAGCGTTTATTATACCATGTTTGTTTATGTTTTATTGTTTGTCGCTTGGTAAGGATGATTGATTAAGTTTTTGTTGTTAAATGATATTTGCAAGAATAATAAAGCAAACAACACGGCAGGGGCGGATGGAGTTGCCGTGTTGTTCGGGTTTGAAATATATATGGGCCGTCTGAAAAACCGGTTTAGAAATAGCCTTGTTTTTTGCGCTCTTCCATTGCCGCTTCCGATACGCGGTCGTCCATGCGTGTGGCACTGCGTTCGGAAATGGTCGCGGCGGCGGTTTCGGCGATGATGTCTTCGGGTGTGGCGGCGATGCTGGCAACCGGGCAGGTGCAGGAAATATCGCCGACGGTACGGAAACGGACATCACGGATTTGGGCAACTTCGCCTTCGCGTTTGGGGGTCAACGGGGTAACGGGAACGAGCAGGCCGTTTCGTTCGACAACTTCGCGCTTGTGGGTGTAATAAATCGGCGGCAGGGCGAGTTTTTCGCGTGCGATGTATTGCCAGATGTCCAATTCCGTCCAGTTGGAAATCGGGAATACGCGCATGTTTTCGCCTTGGAACAGGCGCGTGTTGTAGAGCGACCATAATTCAGGACGTTGGTTTTTAGGATCCCATTGGCCGAACTCATCTCGGAAAGAGAAGATGCGTTCTTTGGCGCGCGCTTTTTCTTCATCGCGGCGTGCGCCGCCCATTAGTGCATCAAATCCTTGTTCTTCGATGGTTTCAACCAGTGTAATGGCTTGGGCGGCGTTGCGCGAATCGGTTTCGCGGCGCAAGACGACACTGCCTTTGCGGATGGACTCTTCTACGCTGCCGACCACAAGTTGTACGCCGGTGCGTGCGACCGTGTCGTCGCGGAACTGGATGACTTCGGGGTAGTTGTGGCCGGTATCGACGTGCAGGAGTTTGAACGGCAGCTTCAGCGGACGGCCTTCGATTTGGAAGGCTTTGACGGCAAGCGCCAGCAAGACGACGGAGTCTTTACCGCCGGAAAACAGCAGGGCCGGGTTTTGGGCGTTGGCAATCACTTCGCGGATGATGTAGATGGACTCGGCTTCGAGCCAGTCGAGGTGGTGGTTTTGGATGGACATTTTTCTCTCTTTGCAATCTTGGCGATAGCCGATACTTTAGTGAGGCCGTCTGAAAAAGGGAAAGAATGGTTTGTTTGTTGCAAAGATGTTTTTGTTATATTGCCCGAGTGTGTTTTCAGACGGCCTTTGCGCTTTAACTTATTTTTAACCCGATTTCTCTGACGAAGCGCCTGTCTTCGCGTACACTTTGGTTTTTTAGAAATGAGAATGGTTTATGTATCACGGCGAGAGATTTAATGCGTACAGCCATTTGGCCGGTTTCTTATTGGCAGTGGCGGCGTTGGTGCTGATGCTGGTGAAAGCGGTGGAATCGGCGGACGGCTATCGGATTGCCGGTGCACTGACTTACGGAGTCTGCCTGCTGCTTCTGTATTTGGGCTCAACCTTATACCACAGTATTCCGCAGCCTAAGGCCAAGGCAATTTTGCAAAAGGTTGATCATTGCATGATTTATCTTTTGATTGCAGGCAGCTATACGCCGTTTACGCTGATTACCCTTCACGGCGGCTGGGGTTGGTCGCTTTTCGGCGTGTCGTGGGGGCTGGCTTTGCTGGGCATTGTTCAGGAGCTGACGATCGGGCGCAAAAGCGAGAAACGGCTGCTGTCGATGGTGATTTATGTGTTGATGGGCTGGCTGATTGTGGTGGCGGTGTGGCCGCTGATAAAATCGCTTTCGGCGGGCGGATTGTTTTGGTTAGTGTTGGGCGGCGTGTTGTATAGCGCGGGGATTTATTGGTTTATCAATGATACTAAAATCCGCCACGGCCACGGTATCTGGCACTTGTTTGTCTTGGCAGGCAGTTTGACGCAATTTATCAGCATTTATTTTTATGTGTTGTAGTTTCAGACGGCCTGAAATAAAAAACCTCTCAGTTTGACTGAGAGGTTTTTGTTTGTCGTTAACCTGGGTTTTTGTCGTGGAATTCGTGGAATTCATAGTTGTAGGTCAGCTCTTTGCCGGCTTTGGTTTGCGCCAGATAATCGTCGTAAACCGCACGGATTTCCTTACGCAGCAGGAAGAGGGCGATTAAGTTCGGCAAGACCATAAAGCCGTTGAACATATCGGACATACTCCAAACCAAATCCACTTTGCCCAATGTGCCCAATACGATGGCCACCAAAACCAGTGTGCGGTAGATGCCCAAGTGTTTGCCGCGGAACAGGAAGCGGATATTGGATTCGCCAAAGTAATACCAGCCGATGATAGTGGTGAAGGCGAAGAAGGTCAGACAGACGGCGAGCAGTTGCGAACCGAAACCCGGGAAGGCTTTGTTAAAAGCCAGTTGGGTAACCGCCGCGCCGGTTTCGCCGGAGAGGTTGGCGTCGGTCAGCAGGATAATCAGCGCGGTTGCCGTGCAGACCATCAGCGTATCGATAAAGATACCGATAAACGCGGCCATACCTTGTTGCACAGGATGTTTGACGTTGGCGGTCGCATGAGCGTGCGGGGTCGAACCCATACCGGCTTCGTTAGAAAACAGGCCGCGTGCCACGCCAAAACGGACGGCCTCGCGCATACCGATACCGGCCGCACCGCCCAATACCGCCTCAGGATTAAAGGCGGCAACAAAAATATGGCTGAACATCGGAATAATGTGGTCGGAGAATTTGAACAAGATAATCACGGCACACAAGATGTAAATTACCGCCATAAACGGCACGACAAATTGCGCGATACCGGCAATGCGGTTGATGCCGCCGATGATAATCAGGCCGGCAAGTACGGCCACCGCAATACCGACTGCCATCGGCGGAATATTAAAAGCCAAATTCATGGCCGAGGCGATGGAGTTGGATTGGGTCGCGTTGCCGATAAAACCCAGCGCGATAATCAAGGCGATGGAGAAAAAGCCGGACAGGAAACGCGCCGCGCCCCGGCCGATTTTCGGGGTCAGGCCGTGCGTGATGTAAAACGCAGGGCCGCCGATGTATTTGCCGTGGCTGACCACGCGGTATTTTTGCGCCAAAACGGCTTCTGCAAAAATGGTAGACATGCCCAAAATGGCAGACAGCCACATCCAAAAAATGGCACCCGGGCCGCCGGCGGTAATCGCAGTGGCCACGCCGGCAACGTTACCGGTACCGATTTGCGCGGAAATCGCCACGGCAAGCGCTTGGAATTGAGACAGGGATTTGCCTTCGTGGTCTTTGTCTTTTTTGCTGAACAAGCCGCCGAAAACAGATTTGAAACCTGTTCCTAATTTGGTAATTTGCGGTGCGCCCAAGTACAGGGTAAAAAACAGGCCGATGCCGATTAAGGCATAAATCAGCAGGTAGTCCCAAAGAACCAGATTGACTGCACCCACCAGAGCAGACAATATTTCTTCCATAATATAACCTTTAAGAAAAACAAATAAAAAGAAAATGATACGGGCAACTACTCCCGTTCATTTTCGCGGTTGGCAACAAGGGCGAGCAGGCCGTTTTGCCGTTTAATACCGGTTAAGTTGTTAACAATCCTGACCGATTTTGTCATCATACCGTAAACCTTCGTGAATTAAAACGAAAAACTGACTAAGGTTTGCAGCAAATATGCATCTTTAAAAAAGATTCTTTGTTTTTCAGACGGCCTGTTTTTGCAAATATTCGGGCCGTCTGAATATTTTGGCTAAAGGCAACTTATGATAAAATGCACGCCTTACAAATAAAGCACATCCCGCCTCAGCGCGTGAAAAAACGAAAGGAATCAATATGGCAGGCCATAGTAAGTGGGCAAATATCCAACACAAAAAAGCCCGACAAGATGCCAAACGCGGCAAAATCTTCACCCGTCTGATTAAAGAAATTACCGTTGCTGCCCGTATGGGCGGCGGCGACCCCGGTGCAAATCCGCGCCTGCGCCTGGCTTTGGAAAAAGCCGCTGAAAACAATATGCCTAAAGACAACGTGCAACGTGCCATCGATAAAGGTACGGGCAATCTGGAAGGCGTGGAATACATCGAGTTGCGTTACGAAGGCTACGGCATTGGCGGCGCGGCTTTGATGGTGGACTGTCTGACCGACAACAAAACCCGTACCGTTGCCGATGTGCGCCATGCGTTCACTAAAAACGGCGGTAACTTGGGTACCGACGGTTGCGTAGCGTTCAACTTCGTTCATCAAGGCTATTTGGTGTTTGAACCGGGCGTTGACGAAGATGCGCTGATGGAAGCGGCTTTGGAAGCCGGTGCGGAAGACGTCATCACCAACGACGACGGTTCCATCGAAGTGGTTACCGCGCCGAACGACTGGGCCGGTGTGAAATCGGCTTTGGAAGCGGCAGGTTACAAATCTGTTGACGGCGACGTTACCATGCGCGCCCAAAACGAAACCGAGTTGAGCGGCGAAGATGCGGTTAAAATGCAAAAACTGATTGACGCATTGGAAGATTTGGACGACGTACAAGACGTTTACACTTCTGCCGTGTTAAATCTGGACTAATGGTTTAAAGAATAAAAGGCCGTCTGAAATTTCAGACGGCCTTTTTATATTGAAACCAATCAGATTTTTCTGGTTTTCAACCAAGCCCAAAGCAGCAGCAATACCACGAAGCTGAAATACAAAATACTCCACACCGGCAGGGCAACGCCGAATAGATAGTCCGGCTCGGCGCAGTTGCCAAAGCCGCGGACGATGGGTTCAAACCAATCGAACAAAGGCCAGTCGCGCAGGCGGAAGGTCCAAGGTGCGCCGCAAGAAGGAGCGGTGCCGGGCGGCAGGCTTTGCAACCAAATTTGATAGGCGGCGACACCAGCGCCGTAAACGGCCGGAGCGGCAATCAACAATGCCGAGAGCGAACGGGCAAATTTGGAAGATTGAGAACTGAACGCCGTAACAATTGCCAACAGCCCGACACCCAATACGCACAAGCGTTGCAGGATGCACAATACGCACGGGTTCATGCCCAAAACGTATTGGGAAATAAAGGAGCCGCAGGCGGCAAATATGGAGAGGACGACTAAAAATAAAACAGTCTTGCGGAAAAAGTTCATCACATAAAACCTTTCAGACGGCCTGGACGCAAAACAGCCGATAAATAATGTTTACTTTAACACAAAACGCATATGCTTTTTTTGGTTTGACGGTTTTTTGCGTATGTTTGTTGATGTTGCGTAACCATAAATATGGAAACAAAAATGTGTTTCATATCGAAAAGGCCGTCTGAAATGTTCAGACGGCCTTTAGGGGAGAGACGTTTTATTTTTTCCCGTGAGATTTTTTGACATCTGCTTCAGTAATCGTACCGCCGCCATTATTAAAGGCGTTCATGATGTAAGTGGCAACGGCGGCAACATCGGCATCATTGATGGCGGTAGAAGGCATGAAGCCGTTGTAAGGTTTGCCGTTCACTTTAATCGGGCCGTTGATGCCCTTGGTCATGCTTTGCAACAGGACTTGCGGTTTTTTGTTGATATAGTCGGACTGGAACAGTGGCGGGAACATGGCACCCCGACCTTCGCCTTTTTTGCCGTGGCAAGCGGCGCAGTTGGTTTCGTAAATCTTTTGTCCTTTGCTCATCAGCGTGGCATCAGCGGCAAAAGCGGTTGGGAGGCTGAGTGCGGTCAGAAGGAGCAGGATAGGGCGGAGTGCAGTCATGATGTGTTCCTTTTTGAGTCGTGTTTTTGATGGCTACACGCTTGGTTTGCGTTTGAATAACTTGATGATAACGCTAAAGGCCGTCTGAAAGTGGATTTTTCAGACGGCCTTTGGTTTAGGTCAAATCCAGCCTTGCAGATTGGCCCGGCTTAATTGGGCAAGTGCGGCAATCCAGTCGGCGGAATCGTTGAGGCAGGGGATGTAACGGTATTCTTTGCCGCCCGCGGCGTGGAATTGTTCGCGTCCCATAATGGCGATTTCTTCCATGGTTTCGAGGCAGTCGGCCATGAAACCGGGGCAGAAGACGTCGAGTTTGGTCGTGCCTTGTTTCGGAAGTTCATTAAACAAGGCTTGCGTGCTGGGCTTGACCCATTGGGATTTGCCAAACTGGCTTTGGAAAGAAACGATGTATTCTTGTTCGGATAAGCCCAATGCCTGCGCGAGCAGTTTGGCAGTATGGTGGCACTCGTCAGGATAGGGGTCACCGTCGTCGTGATGCTTTTGCGGAATGCCGTGGAAGCTCAACATCAGTTTTTCGCCGCGTTCGTTTTGGGCCCAATAGGCTTCAATATGCTGCTTCATGGCTTGGATATAAGCGGCATCGTCGTAATAACGGGAAACAGTGCGGATGCTCATTTGGTTGCGTTGCAGCAATAACTCTTGAAACACTTTATCCAAAGCCGCGCCGGTAGAAGAGCCGGCATATTGCGGATAGAGCGGAATGACCAGCAATTTGCCCACGCCTTGGGCTTTGAGTTCCGCCAAAACGTCGGCAACGCTCGGGTTGCCGTAAGTCATGGCATGACGGACGATGACATCGGGCAAATGTTTGGCCAGGGCTTCTGCTTGGCGGTGTGTGTAAACCTCAAGCGGCGAACCTTCTTTAAACCAAACTTTTTCATAGGCATGCGCGCTTTTTTTGGGGCGAAAGGTCAATACCAAGCCGCGCAATATCGGTTGCCATAAGAGCTTGGGTAATTCGACAACGCGTTGATCAGACAGAAATTCTTTCAAGTAGGGCTTGACTGCGGCAGCAGTGGGCGCGTCAGGCGTGCCGAGGTTGAGCAGCAGGACGGCAGTACGGTTTTGTGCGGTATAGGCTAGGGCCGGTTCGGTATGGAAACGGGACATGGTTGTGCTTTATTAATGATGAATATTGAGGCCGTCTGAAAAGTAGTTTGACTCAAAGCCTGGTTTCAGACGGCCTTTAAAAGGATTAATCCACACCACGGGCGCGGTTTTCATGGAATTGCGCCTGCCAATCGGCAAATTTGCCTTGTTCGATGGCTTCGCGCATTTCTGCCATGATGACTTGGTAGAAGTGCAGATTGTGGATGGTGTTGAGCTGTGCGCCCAAGATTTCGCCGACTCGGTGTAGATGGTGCAGGTAGGAGCGGCTGAAATTCTGACAGGCGTAGCAGGTGCAGCTTTCATCAATCGGACGCTTGTCGAGTTTGTGTTTGGCGTTTTTGATTTTCAAATCGCCAAAACGGGTAAACAGCCAGCCGTTACGCGCATTGCGGGTGGGCATGACGCAGTCGAACATATCCACGCCGTGTGCCACGCCGTACACCAAGTCTTCAGGCGTGCCGACGCCCATCAAATAATGAGGTTTGTGTTCCGGCAGGATAGGGCCAACAGCGCGTAACATGCGGTACATTTCGGGCTTGGGTTCGCCAACGGACAAGCCACCGATGGCCAAGCCGGGGAAGTCGAGTTCTTCCAAACCTTTCAACGATTCTTCGCGCAAATCTTCATACATCGCGCCTTGTACAATGCCAAACAACGCATTCGGATTTTTCAGGTCTTCAAAAGCCTTTTTGCTTCGCTCCGCCCAGCGCAGGCTCATTTGCAGCGATTTTTGCGCTTGGCTGTGCGTTGCTTCGCCCGGGGTGCACTCGTCCAGCTGCATCACGATATCGGAATTCAACACGGTTTGGATTTTCATCGACACTTCGGGCGAGAGGAATAGTTTGTCGCCGTTGATCGGGCTTTGGAATGTACAGCCTTCTTCGGTCAGCTTACGCATATCGGACAACGAGAATACTTGGAAGCCGCCCGAGTCGGTCAAAATCGGCTTGTTCCAGCCGATAAATCCGTGCAGGCCGCCGAATTGTTCGATGACTTCCAAGCCTGGGCGCAGCCACAGATGGTAAGTGTTGCCTAAGATGATTTGTGCTTTGATGTCATGCAGGTTTTGCGGGTTCATCGCTTTGACCGAACCGTAAGTGCCGACCGGCATAAATACAGGCGTTTCGATTTTGCCGTGGTTCAGTTCCAAAGTACCGCGTCGGGCATGACCGTCTTTTTTGTGTAAGGTAAATTTGAGCATAATAATAAGAGATTGGACGTTCGCGTGTGTGCGAAATGAAAGGGCAGATTATAAAGGATTTTTCGTTGGTTGACGGCTGGATTTTATCTTTGTCAAAACAATGCTTCAGACGGCCTGAATAATAGAAGAAATAAAAAATGAGGCATAAATCAAACAAAAATATCCAGGCCGTCTGAAAAGTATTTACAGATGCTTGCAAAAGGGAACACGCTTCGTTACAATAAGCGACTTAGATGAAGGCACATAGCTCAGTTGGTTAGAGCACCACCTTGACATGGTGGGGGTCGTTGGTTCGAGTCCAATTGTGCCTACCAAATTTCCATAACGGCTTTATGCCGTTATTTTTTAATGTTTTGGAGCTTTCTGATGTTGAACATTACCTTGCCGGACGGTTCAGTCCGCCAATATGAATCACCCGTTACCGTGGCGCAAATAGCAGCGTCTATCGGTGCAGGTTTGGCAAAGGCAACGGTAGCGGGCAAGGTTAACGGTAAATTGGTGGATGCTTGCGATCCGATTACCGAAGATGCCCACGTTCAAATCATTACGCCTAAAGACAAAGAAGGCGTGGAAATTATCCGCCACTCCTGCGCGCACTTGGTCGGTCATGCGGTCAAGCAGCTCTACCCTGATGCTAAAATGGTTATCGGCCCGGTGATTGAAGACGGGTTCTATTACGATATCGCAACTGAAAAACCATTTACGCCTGATGATGTGGCCGCTATCGAAGCGCGCATGAAAGAATTGATTGCACAAGACTATGACGTTGTTAAAGTGATGACGCCCCGTGCAGAAACCATCAAAATTTTCCAAGATCGCGGCGAAGAGTACAAACTGCGTCTGATTGAAGACATGCCTGAAGTGGAAGCAATGGGTATGTATCATCATCAAGAATACGTCGATATGTGCCGCGGTCCTCACGTTCCCAATACCCGTTTCTTGAAAAACTTCAAGTTGACCAAACTGGCAGGCGCATACTGGCGCGGTGACAGCAACAATGAAATGCTGCAACGTATTTACGGTACAGCCTGGGCAAGTAAAGACGAATTAAAAGCCTATATCCAGCGCATCGAGGAAGCGGAAAAACGCGACCACCGTAAGCTGGGTAAACAATTGGATTTGTTCCACCTGCAAGATGAAGCGCCGGGTATGGTGTTCTGGCATCCTAAAGGCTGGGCTTTGTGGCAAGTGATTGAGCAGCATATGCGCAAAGAGCTGAATGCTGCCGGTTATAAAGAGGTGAAAACGCCTCAGATTATGGATAAAACCTTCTGGGAAAAATCCGGCCACTGGGAAAATTATAAAGACAATATGTTCGTGACCAGTTCCGAAAAACGCGAATACGCGGTTAAACCGATGAACTGTCCGGGTCATGTTCAGATTTTTAATAACGGCTTGCGCTCATATCGCGATTTACCGATGCGTTTGGCTGAGTTCGGCTCTTGCCACCGCAATGAACCAAGCGGTGCGTTGCATGGTCTGATGCGTGTTCGCGGTTTTGTGCAAGATGATGCGCATATCTTCTGTACCGAAGATCAAATCGTTGATGAAGCACGCGCATTCAATGAGTTGCTGGTTCGCATTTACAAACAATTCGGTTTCCATGATGTTGCCGTGAAGTTGTCCCTCCGCCCTGAACAACGTGCAGGTTCTGACGAAGTTTGGGATAAAGCCGAACAAGGTCTGCGTGATGCGTTGACCGCTTGCGGCGTAGAGTGGGAAGAATTGCCTGGCGAAGGCGCATTCTACGGTCCTAAGATTGAGTACCATGTCAAAGATGCCTTGGGTCGCTCTTGGCAGTGCGGTACCCTGCAATTGGACTTCGTATTGCCGGAGCGTTTGAATGCCGAATATGTAACCGAAAATAACGACCGTGCGCGTCCTGTAATGTTGCACCGTGCAATTTTGGGTTCATTGGAACGCTTCATCGGTATTCTGATTGAAAACCATGCAGGTTCATTCCCATTGTGGCTTGCGCCGGTTCAAATGGTGATTATGAATATCACTGAAAACCAAGCAGATTATTGTCGCGAAGTGGCTGCCAAATTGCAGGCGGCAGGCTTCCGTGTCGAATTGGATTTGCGTAACGAAAAAATCGGTTACAAAATCCGTGACAACAGCCAATACCGCTTCCCTTACCAAATCGTTGTCGGCGATAAAGAGAAACAAGAAAACAAAGTTGCGGTACGCCGCAAAGCAGAAGACTTGGGTTCTTTGAATGTCGATGATTTCATTGCACAATTGCAGCAAGAAATCACTGACGCCCTCGTCAATCATTAATTTTTATAGGAGTATTCATCATCGCTCAAGAACGCGAAGCACGAATCAATGGTGAAATTACCGCCAAAGAAGTGCGATTAATCAGTGAGTCAGGCGATCAGCTTGGTGTCGTTTCAGTTCGTGAGGCTCTGGCTATGGCCGAAGAGCAGGATGTCGATTTGGTAGAGATTTCCCCGACTGCCAAACCGCCCGTATGCAAACTGATGGATTACGGTAAATACAAATACCAACAAGCCAAGAAGCGCGACGAAGCCAAGAAAAACCAAAAGCAGGTACAAATTAAGGAAATTAAATTCCGTCCGGGTACAGATGAAGGCGACTATCAAATCAAGATGCGCAACATCAACCGTTTCCTTGCTGATGGTGACAAAGTCAAAGTAACATTGCGTTTCCGCGGTCGTGAAATGGCCCACCAACAACTGGGTGCCCAACTGCTTGAGCGCGTAAAAGAAGATTTGGCGGAAGTAGCGCAAATCGAGTCTTTCCCTAAAATGGAAGGCCGCCAAATGGTGATGATGATTGCGCCTAAGAAAAAATAAAGCTATAATCCAAGGCTTATTTCGATTGCCGCTCGAAATAAGGTTTAATTAGCGGCAAAAACCGTGGTATTTTGGGTTTCAAGCGTTTGAAATTTATTTCAAAACCCCCTTATACCTTATCTAATAACGAATGGAGTTTTCCAATGCCTAAAATGAAAACCAAGTCTAGCGCGAAAAAACGCTTTAAAGTACTGGGTAACGGTGGTGTAAAACGCGGTCATGCGTTCAAAAGTCACATCCTGACCAAAAAAACCACTAAAACTAAACGTCAATTGCGCGGCACCGCTATGGTGGATTCACGCGATTTGGCTTCTGTTGCTAAAATGTTGCCCTACGCTTAAGGAGTTTAGAATATGCCACGCGTAAAACGCGGTGTTACCGCTCGTGCTCGTCACCAAAAAGTCTTCGCGTTAGCCAAAGGCTATCGCGGTCGTCGTAAAAACGTTTACCGTGTTGCCAAACAAGCGGTAATGAAAGCCGGTCAATATGCATACCGTGACCGTCGCCAACGCAAACGTCAATTCCGTCAACTGTGGATCGTTCGTATCAACGCAGGTGCCCGTGAAAATGGTCTGTCTTACAGTAAATTCATGAACGGCCTGAAACGCGCTGCTATCGAAATCGACCGCAAAGTATTGGCTGATTTGGCTGTATTCGACAAAGCTGCATTTGCACAATTGGTTGAAAAAGCTAAAGCTGCTTTGGCTGCTTAATTCGATAAGATTATTTAAAAAGGAAGCTTATGCTTCCTTTTTTCTTTTCCAAAAGAAACTCTATGTAGTTGATTTTCTTTCTTTAAACTCTATTTTTTTATACTGATTTGCGATAGAATAAGCCTCTCTTATCAAACGGATTGGCCGCAGTAAGACAAAGGGCCGTCTGAACGGGTTTGAAATCAAATCCAACAGACGGCTTTGTTGTTTCAGACGGCCTGCCATCAACAAACAGACAATAAACCAATATGGAAAATGTAAACCGTATCGTTGCAGAAGGTATTGCCGCTATTGAAGCCGCGCAAGACTTCAATGCCTTAGAACAAATTAAAGCACGCTATCTTGGTAAAACCGGAGAATTGACCGGGCTTTTGAAAACTTTGGGTCAAATGTCTCCTGAAGAGCGTAAAACCATAGGCGCGCACATCAATGAATGCAAAAATCAGTTTCAGACGGCCTTTAATGCCAAACGCGATGCTCTGAATGAAGCCAAGCTGCAAGCTCAATTGGCTGCAGAAGCCTTGGATATTACTTTGCCGGGCCGTGCGCAAGAATATGGCGGTTTGCATCCAGTTACTTTGACTTTGCAGCGAGTGGTCGAGTTGTTTCACGGTATGGGTTTTGAAGTGGCGGACGGCCCTGAAATCGAAGACGATTTCCATAATTTCCAAGCCTTGAATATTCCTGCAAATCACCCAGCGCGTGCGATGCAAGATACTTTCTACGTTGAAAACGGCGACGTTTTGCGCACACACACTTCGCCTATCCAAATCCGCTATATGCTCGACAAAAAAGAGCCGCCTATCCGCATTATTGCCCCCGGCCGCGTTTACCGTGTGGACAGTGATGCCACTCACTCGCCTATGTTCCATCAGGCCGAAGGTTTGTGGGTGGAAGAGGGTGTCACTTTTGCCGATTTGAAAGCAGTGTTTACTGACTTTATCCGTCGTTTCTTTGAACGCGATGACCTGCAAGTACGTTTCCGTCCGTCTTTCTTCCCGTTTACCGAGCCTTCTGCCGAAATCGACATCATGGGCGAAAACGGCAAATGGCTGGAAGTAGGCGGTTGCGGTATGGTACATCCTAACGTATTGAAAAACGTCAATATCGACCCTGAAAAATATACTGGTTTCGCCTTTGGTATTGGTCTCGACCGCTTCGCTATGCTGCGTTACAACGTGAACGACTTGCGCCTGTTCTTCGATAATGATTTGAACTTTTTGAAGCAGTTTGCGAAATGATCGTGCAGACTGCCTGAATATGGAAAAGCAGCCTACTCTTGGTTTTCAGGCTGCTTAGGAAAATTCAAATGTAAGATATAAAACATTTGATATTTTGTTGTGAAATTACATTCCTAATTTTGTTTAAAGAGACATAATTTATTGCTTTGTAGAGATTATATAGTTAATTTGGGTTTGGTTCTATGATGATAGGGGCTTCTTTATTTTCGAGTGCAGGGATTGCAGAAACCTACTTGCATAATGCGGGTATTAAGATTATAGCTGCAAATGAATTGGTGCCAGAACGTGCTAATTTATATAAAGCTCTATATCCCGAAAGTAAAATGATTATAGGTGATATACTTCATGAGGAAGTGTTTCAAAATTTAATACAGAGCGTGCCGAATCAATTAGATTTTTTAATTGCTTCTCCTCCTTGTCAAGGCATGAGTGTTGCAGGGAAAAATCGTAACATTCAAGAGATGGCTAATGATAAACGTAATCATTTAATATTCAGAGTAATCGAATTTATTTTATTAAAACGCCCAACTTTTGTTTTGATTGAAAATGTTCCATTTTTTTTAAAAATTAAGTTACCTTATAAGGGGACATTACAAACAGTAGAAGCAATTTTGCAAGATTTATTTGGTTGCGAATATTATATTCAAACTCATATTTTTGATTCTGCCGATTATGGTGTTGCACAACATCGTAAACGAGCTATTATTCGTATGAATAAACATTCAACTATTTGGGGAATGCCGGAAAAAGTTACAAAAACCATTTCTGTTCGTGATGCTATTAGTTTTTTGCCTAGTATTGAGTCTGGACAAAAGTCTAATGTGAAATGGCATTTTGCACGTACACATGCTCCAGAGCACATTATATGGCTAAAAAATACGCCAACAGGACGATCTGCTTTTGATAATATAGAACATTATCCAAAGAAAAAAAATGGTGAAAAAATTAAAAGTTATAATACAACTTATCGCCGTATGGAGTGGGATGCTCCTGCCCCAACTATTACTATTCGTAATGACGCTATCAGTTCACAATTAAATGTTCATCCTGGACGGCCTATGCCTGATGGAACATATTCAGATGCAAGAGTTTTAACACCATTAGAGTTAATGCTTTTAACATCATTACCTATTGATTGGAATATTCCCGACGATACATCAGAATTATTAATTCGGCAATGTATTGGTGAATCTATTCCTCCATTGTTAATTAAAAAAATTGTAGAGAGAATAGGAAAATAGATATGACAACTGCGCGCTGGGTAATAGATAAACATTTACAGAATTTTCATATTTTATGTAAATTTGCAGGTATTTTGAAAACAAATTCTTTTATATCTGTAGAGGATAAAGCTAAGTTATCTGAAAAATTGGAAAAACTAGATTTATACCATAGACGAAATACAGGTAAATCATTGGATGCTACTACTCATAAAATAAAAGAATTATCATTCTATATGTTTGGTTATCGTGATGTGTGTGGGCAAGTTACACAGAAATTCCTGTTCAGTCCATTGGGTAATTTATTTTTGAAACACTTGGATAATAATGAATATATTCAAAAAATTTTTCTTACTATGTTGTGGGCGATACCATTTCCTCATCCGTACATTAAGACTGATGAAAGTATTCAATTATACCCCATGAGACTAATATTTAAGTTGTTATCTGATGAAAGATTGGATTGTAAACTATTTTCTTATGAATATATCTATTTAATTTCATTTGTGAAATCTGCTGATCAGAATAGCTATGAAAAATTAGTACAAGACATTTTGGCGTTACGAACATGTGCTGAAGTAAAAATTAAACATCAATTAACTGCGGAAAATAGTCGTAGTCATGCTTATGTAAATGCAGCACATGAGTGGGAATCTTATTTTTCAAAAACATTGACTGATGCAGGTGTTTTGCAAAAAACAGATGGTAAAATTATTTGCCGTCTAAAGCATGGTAAGACCGAAACATATCGTAAAGTAACATCAAGTGAGTTTTCGATTCCTAAGCAACTTCAGGAATTTGTGAAAAAATTGCAAAGTGCTTATTCGTTTTCAGAAATGCCATTAAATCTGAACGATAGTGATCGTTTGAAAATTGATGTCATTAAGGAAATTTATAGCTTCTATCCAAAAGAGTTATTGGAGGAAATTGGTGAGCTTAAGGATGAAGCAGCATATGAATTATTGCACTTACCTAGGTTGATTGAACAATATGCAGATAATAATAATGGAACAGAGGCATATCTATTTGAAGATGTTCTAGAAATGGGGTTCAATATGTTTTATAACGTAGAAGCTAAAAAAATTGGTGGACCAGGTAATACGGATTTAGAGTGCTTATATATTACGCAAAAGAGAAAATTTGCAGTGGAGGCAAAATCAACTAAAAATAAGTTATCAGGTATTAATTCAGGAAGATTGGAAGATCATAAAAATAAAATTAAGGCCATTTACACAATTGTTGTCACACCACGTTATGTCCCTGCCGTATTATCCGATATTCGTAATTGCCCAATTGTAATTATTCGTGCCAATACATTTGCTGAATTTTTATATAATTGTTTGATTAATCGCTCCAGTATTCCAGAGATTGATTATCGGTATTTTGATGAAATTATTATTAAAAATCTTGGAAAAGATATTAGTTCAGAAATTTCCAATTTGACTATGCAACGGTTTGCAAGTAACACCACAATGGAAGCGTATAGTACATGATAACTATTTCAAATGAAGATAACATGATCTTAATGTCTCGGTATCCTGACAAGTATTTTGATTTGGCAATTGTAGATCCTCCTTATGGGATTTTGAATAAAACTAAACGTGGTGGTGATTATAAATTCAATATGAATGAATACTCACAATGGGATATTAAGCCAGACCAAACTTACTTTAATGAATTATTTCGCGTGTCAAAAAATCAAATTATTTGGGGTGGGAATTATTTTGGCGAGTTATGGTTGAGAAGTGAATATAATAAAGGATTTATTATTTGGGATAAGAATCAACCAGAGACATTAAATAATTTTTCTATGGCGGAAATGGCTTGGTCGTCATTCGATAGGCCATCTAAAATTTTCCGTTTTAGTGTGCGGAAAAATCGTAATAAAACTCACCCAACACAAAAACCAGTCGAATTATATCAGTGGTTGTTAAAAATGTATGCAAAGCAGGGTGATAAGATTTTAGATACACATTTAGGAAGTGGAACTCTTGCTATTGCATGCTGCATTGCACAGTTTGATTTGACAGCTTGTGAAATCAATTCCGATTATTACCAACAATCGATTGAGAAAATAAAAAATAATTTACCTGAAGCTAGAATCAGTTTTGGGCATCCAGGTTATTGTATTATTGAATAACTTAAAAATATAGAGGAATTAACCATGCAATTCTCCTACTCATGGCTGAAAACTCAAGCCAATCCTGATCTTTCTGCCGATAAACTGGAACATCTTTTGACCATGGCCGGTTTGGAAGTGGAAGAGATCGATACTGCTGCCCCTGCTTTCAGTGGTGTGGTTGTTGCCGAAGTAAAATCTGTTGAAAAACATCCTGATGCAGACCGTTTGAATGTTACTCAAGTTGATGCCGGTACGGGCGAGTTGGTTCAGATTGTTTGTGGTGCGCCGAATGTCAAGCCGGGCATTAAAGTGCCGTGTTCCTTGCCGGGTGCCGTTTTGCCGGGCAATTTCAAAATTAAGCCGACTAAAATGCGCGGCGTACCATCAAACGGTATGCTGTGTTCGACCAATGAACTGGGTTTGCCTGATGATGGTGTAGATGGTTTGCACATTCTGCCTGAAGATGCGCCTGTCGGTACTAACATCCGTGAATACTTGGATTTGGACGATACGTTGTTTACGTTGAAAATTACGCCTAACCGCGCTGATTGCTTGAGCGTTAAGGGTATTGCGCGTGAGGTTTCTGCGTTGACGCAATGTGTGTTTACGCCTGTCGAAATTCAGACGGCCTCTATCGGCAGCGAGAAAAAACAGGCTGTCCGTATTGATTCGCCGGCCGACTGTGGTCGTTTTATCAGCCGCGTTATTGAAAATGTCAACGCGAAAGCGCCTACTCCAGATTGGATGAAACAACGTTTGGAACGCAGCGGTATCCGCAGCATTTCCGCATTAGTGGACATCGGCAACTATGTCATGCTGGAAATCGGTCAGCCTATGCATGTTTTCGATGCTGATAAGCTGTCGGGCAGTTTAATTGTCCGCCGTGCTCAAAATGGCGAGACGTTGGCGTGCCTGAACGAGAAGACCGTTACTTTGGCTGACAATACATTGGTGGTCGCTGATGAAAAAGGTGTGTTGAGTTTGGCTGGCTTGATGGGCGGCGAGGCAAGCGCGGTTTCTGATGAGACGCAAAATATTGTGTTGGAAGCTGCTTGGTTTGCTCCAGAGATTATTGCCGGTAAATCCCGTCAATACGGCTTTGGTTCGGATTCTTCTTTCCGCTTTGAACGCGGTGTGGATTACCGCTTGCAAGCTGATGCCATTGAGCGTGCTACCGAATTGGTGTTGCAGATTTGCGGTGGTGTAGCCGGTGAAATGGTTGAGGCACAAGGCAAATTGCCTGAGGCAAAACAGGTCGAATTGCGTTTAGGCCGTCTGAAAACGGTATTGGGCGTTGAAATTCCTGCCGAGCAAGTCGAAATTATCTTGCAACATTTGGGTTTGCAGCCTGAGAAAACCGCAGAAGGCTTCCGTGTCACTTCTCCTAGCTTCCGTTTCGATATCGAAATCGAAGCCGATTTGATTGAAGAAATCGGCCGTGTTTACGGTTATGAAAATATCCCTGACGACTATACTTCAGGCCGTCTGAAAATGTTGGCTCTGCCTGAAACCAAACGTCCGCGTTTTGCGGTTTATAACGAAATGGCGGCTCGCGGTTACCGTGAAGTGGTCAGCTATGCGTTTGTGGATGAGCAATGGGAGCAAGACTTTGCTGCCAATACCCATCCTATCCGCCTGCAAAATCCGTTGGCGGCGCAGTATGCCGTCATGCGTTCTACGCTTATCGGCGGTTTGGTGGAAGTTTTGCAAAACAATTTGAACCGTAAGCAAAACCGTGTACGCGTGTTTGAGATTGCCCGCGTGTTCAGCAAAGATACGGCTGATCAATTTGTTCAAAACGAACGTATCGGCGGTTTGTGGTATGGCTCTGTGTTGCCTGAGCAATGGGGCGAGAAAACTCGCAACGTAGATTTCTACGATATGAAAGCCGATGTTGAGAGCCTCTTGAAAAACAAAGAGGTATCCTTTGTGAAGACCGAACATCCGGCATTGCATCCTGGACGTGCCGCCAATATCGTTTCAGACGGCAAAGTAGTTGGTTTTGTCGGCGAGTTACATCCGAAATGGCTGCAAAAATATGATTTGCCACAAGCGCCGCTGGTGTTTGAAATCGATATGGATGCGGTATTGGGTCGTGAGAAAACCCGTTATCAGACCGTATCCAAATTCCAGCCTGCACGCCGAGATTTGGCATTTGTAATGCCTGAAGCTGTGACGCATGATGATTTGATAAATGCCCTGAAAGCTGCGGCGAACAAGCTGGTTCAAGAAATCAGCGTGTTTGACGTTTACCGCGGTACAGGCGTGCCTGAAGGCATGAAGAGCGTTGCCGTCAAAATTATTTTGCAGGATATGGAAAGCACGCTGACAGATGAAGTCATCGAGCCTTTGGTTGCGAAAATGATTAAAGCCGCAGCCGAAAAAGACGCGCAACTTCGTGCTTAAAACAAGATAAAAGTTGTCGCCAAAAATCGCCAATCATATTTGATTTTTTGGTGAGGACTTGATTTTTAAAAGAATTTTGGTAATAATTGCACCAGTTTGAATGAAGGTAAACACATGACACTAACTAAAGCAGAATTGGCCGATATTTTGGTCGACAAAGTCAGCAACGTCACCAAAAATGATGCCAAAGAAATCGTCGAGCTCTTTTTTGAAGAAATCCGCAGCACTTTGGCGCGTGGCGAAGAAATTAAGATTTCCGGTTTCGGCAATTTCCAATTGCGCGACAAACCTCAACGCCCGGGTCGTAACCCTAAAACCGGCGAAGAAGTGCCGATTACCGCACGCCGTGTGGTAACTTTCCATGCCAGCCAAAAACTTAAAGGCATGGTGGAGCATTACTATGACAAACAACAATAACCCGGTTATTCCTGCCAAGCGTTATTTTACGTTGGATGAGATGTGCCAATTGGTGCAAATCAGTCCGGCTCAGTTTGCCCAATGGCAACATGAAAATAATGTTGTGATTGGATACGGTGGCGATCGATATACGCGCTCAGATGTCGTTAAGTTGTTGAAACTGAAAGATACGTTTGAACCGTATATCGATACGTTCAGCCGTGGCGCTTTGGATGCAAACGGCAACCCTGCCGCTAATGCGGAAGAAGTCCGTCATGGTCTGGTGCAGATTTTGTCTGATTTGGAGCGTCATCTGGGTTCTGAACAACAAAACCACCATGTCGAGCTGTAATCGATAGGGAAATTTTGATCAAAAGTGCGAAGGCATACAAAGATTTGCATAATTGATTCTAATAAAGGCTGTTTGAATGATTTTCAGACGGCCTTTATTGTTTTATATTGCTTTCAAAATATCAGAATCTTGATTGCAAATGATTCTACGAAATAGCCGTAAATGTTATACTTAGCCTCTTGTTTGCCGATTGGGAAAAGTGGCCATTTGTTTTTGCGGCAGACTAAGTTTTTTACAATAAATGTAACGGCAGAATAGATTAGGCTGTCGGACAACATTCAAATCGATGAAATGGATAGCAGAAAATGAGCAGAATCCAACAAACTTTCTCAGCGCTCAATGGCGCAAAAGCACTGATTCCTTATATCACGGTGGGTGATCCCAACCTTGAGACGACCTTGGCATTGATGCACAGCCTAGTGGCTAACGGTGCCGATATTTTGGAACTGGGTGTGCCGTTTTCTGACCCGATGGCGGATGGTCCGACTATTCAGCGTGCGGCCGAAAGGGCGTTGGCAAATCATGTTTCTTTGCACGACGTATTGGAAACAGTACGCTTGTTCCGCCAAACCAATGATAAAACGCCGGTTGTCTTGATGGGCTATTTGAACCCAGTACATAAAATGGGTTATCAAGCGTTTGCACAAGCGGCTGCCGACGCGGGTGTAGATGGCGTATTGACTGTGGATTCCCCGGTAGAAACCATTACCCCGCTGCATGACTCTTTGAAAGCGCAAGGTATTGATTGTATTTTCCTTATTGCGCCGACAACAACTGAAGAGCGTATTCAAACGATTGCCAAAGTAGCCGGTGGTTTTGTGTATTATGTATCGCTCAAAGGTGTAACCGGTGCGGCAAGTTTGGATACTGAAGAAGTTTCGCGTAAAATAGAGCTTTTGCGCAAATATATTGATATTCCGATCGGTGTCGGCTTCGGCATTAATAATGCGGAGAGTGCGCGTAAGATTGGCGCGGTAGCGGATGCCGTTATTGTCGGCAGCCGTATCGTCAAAGAGATTGAAAGCCACGCAGGTAGCGAGGCCGAAGCGGTAGGCGTGTTGGTTAAAGAGTTGAAAGACGCGATTCGCTAAATTTTTTATTCCATTGTTTCAGACGGCCTTACATTCAACAGGCCGTCTGAATTCTGAATCCCAAGGAGTCATTCATGAGCTGGCTAGATAAAATTCTTCCTCCGAAAATTAAAAACCGAAGCAGTTCGTCCAGCGTCCCTGAAGGCCTGTGGCACAAATGTCCGTCTTGTTCGGCAACGGTTTATTCAACCGAGTTGAAGCAAAACAGCGAAGTCTGCCCGAAATGTAATCATCACAATCCGCTTTCTGCGCGCGAACGTTTGAATCTGCTTTTGGATGAAGAAGGCCGTGAAGAGATTGCAGCCAATATTAAACCGACCGACCCGCTGAAATTCAAAGACAGTAAAAAATATCCCGACCGCCTCGCGGCTGCGCGTAAAGCAACCGGTGAAGACGATGCATTGGTCGTTATGAAAGGCACCATGAACGGCCTGCCTGTCGTTGTGGCTGCGTTTGAATTCCGTTTTATCGGCGGCTCTATGGGCTCGGTTGTGGGCGAGCGTTTCGTTCAGGGTGTACGTCGTGCCGTTGCGGATAATTGTTCGTTTATTTGCGTGGCGGCTTCCGGTGGTGCACGTATGCAGGAAGGGGTCAACTCTTTGATGCAGATGACGAAGACCAGCGCGGCTTTGCATTTGCTGACTGAAAAACGTCTGCCGTTTATTTCCGTATTGACCGACCCGACCATGGGCGGCGTGTCTGCCAGCTTTGCCTTCTTGGGTGATGTGGTTTTGGCAGAGCCGAATGCGCTGATCGGTTTTGCCGGTCCGCGCGTTATCGAGCAGACTGTACGTGAAACCTTGCCGGAAGGTTTTCAACGTGCAGAATTCTTGTTAGAGAAGGGCGCAATCGACCAAATCGTCGATCGCCGTTCCATGAAAAAACGTATCAGCGATTTAATTACCTTGTTGCGTCATGAAGGTAAAGTAACCGCTGCTTGATTAGTACAATAAGAAAGGCCGTCTGAAAATCATATTTCAGACGGCCTAAGACCTTTGCAAAATTTCCCAAAATCCCCTAAATGTCTTGGTGGGAATTTAGGGGAATTTTGCAAAGGTCTCAGAGTGTTAATTTTTTTTGAGTAGAGAAATGATTTCTTTTAAAGCTAAAATCTCGTTTTCTTGTCGTTGAATAATTTCATTATTATGAGATATTGTCAGTTTCAGTTTTTCATTTTCAGCTATTAACGCTTCATTGTTGCCATAGTAATTTGATCCGTAATTATGGCTATTATCTCCGACCAAAAGAAATAATGGTTTTTCTTTTGTAATCAATTCAACTACATCAATTTTAAAAATCTGTGCAATCTGATTCAATTTATCAAAAGTCAGTTTAGTTTGCCCGCGCTCTATCTTTGCATACCCATTGGCAGACATTGCCAATTTTTCTGCCATTTCTTCTTGAGACCATTGGTTCATTTCTCTCATTACTCGAATTTTTTCATGAAGTTCCATGCTTACTCACTTTTAGGCGGAATTTAGATACTAAAAAATAGATATTCAATATGATTAGTGGGTGGTTTAAATCTAACTTTCAGTATAGCATCTTTGTATCTAAGTAGGTATTAAATAAATGCAGAAACAGTCGTTTCAGGGTGCTATGTATGAGTTTTATAGCAATAATTTTTTTGATATGTGCATATATTTTTAATTTTGACTCGAAAGATGAGTTTGTTTGGGTTATGGTGTTTTGTGGATTTATGGAGGTAATTTTTTCAGGTAGATTATTGTTATTATTACCTTTGATGATTGGTAATTATTTTGCTTCAGGTTATATTTATGAGCAATTTTTGCCTAGCGGATTTTGGTCTTTTATATTGTGTGGAGTTGTTTCCGGTATCAGTGGATTATTAATTGGGGGGATAATTTATATGATTTTAATATTAATTTTTAGGGTTGGTAAGGAATGAAAGTATTATTAATATTTCTTTTTGTTTTAGTCCCATTTATTTGGAGCTATATAAAAAATTTCTCTCAAAAGAATACTGCCAAGATGAAAGTTTATTTACACATAGATAGGCTTTACAATTATATTATTTCTGGACAGGATAGAGAGGCATTTGAAGAGTTAATCAGCTTTACGAGAGAAGCGGATCAAAACCCCGATTTATATTATTATTTCAGTGAACTTCCTTTCGATCGAAAAAAGCTGGCTTGTTTGGCTTATGTAAATGAACTATTTAAGATATATAATCAAGAGAAGAATATAACAAATGATAATTCAAATGCTGAATTTTTGATGAAAATGCATACAGGATATAACACAAAATAATGGTTATCTGGAAAAGGTCGTCTGAAACCCAAAATCTTGGTTTCAGACGACCTTTTTTTGAATCCGCCCAAAGCGGTCTGTATTCAATTATGAAGTCAGCGCAGCTTTGAGGATTTTGTTGACTTCACCCATATCGGCTTTGCCGGCCAGACGGGTTTTCAATACACCCATGACTTTGCCCATATCGGCCATGCCTGATGCACCGGTTTCTGCAACAGCTGCTTCCACGGCAGTTTTGATTTCTTCTGCGGACATCATTTGTGGCAGGTAGCGGTTGAGGATTTCGATTTCTGCGTTTTCTTTGTCAGCCAAATCTTGACGACCGGCTTCAGTATAGATTTTGGCGCTGTCTTTGCGCTGTTTCACCATTTTGGTCAGAATGGAGATGACTTTGGCGTCATCGGCTTCGGTGCGCTCGTCTACTTCAAATTGTTTGATGGCGGCATTAATCAGGCGGATGGTGCTTAAAGATACTTGGTCTTTGGCACGCATGGCGGTTTTCATGTCTTCGGTTAATTGTGTTTTTAGGCTCATAATGTTCTCACTTTATATCAATAAAAAGATGCCGTCTGAAAAACAAAACACACCGCAAAGCTGCCCTTGCGGTGTGTCGTTTATCACAGGGCAGGCCTGTAATTAGTACATTTTAGGAGGCAGTTGTTGGCTGCGCAGACGTTTTTGCAGACGTTTTGCTGCAGCAGCTTTTTTGCGTTTGCGTTCGGTAGTTGGTTTTTCGTACGCTTCACGGGCGCGCAGTTCGGTCAACAGACCGGTTTTTTCTACGGCGCGTTTGAAACGACGCATGGCAACTTCAAATGGTTCATTCTCTTTAACACGAATAGCTGGCATTTTATTTCCTTTAAATTTTGTTCAATCAAACCGTTTTAAGAAATAGGGGACGGCTTGTCATAATGGGGGAGTTGTTGTATCGCTGGTTTGCCGAGGGCAGGGCGGGATACGCGCCGTGATGTAAACATCACCTCCTAACAAGTCGGCTTTTGCCGTGCAAGTGACCTTTTTGGTCAGAAACAATCGGGCGATTATCTTATAAACCCGATAGTCTGTCAAGGTTGCAGGCCGTCTGAACGTTTGATTCTGTCTCACTTTTCAGACGGCCTATCGGGTATTAATAACGGCCGGGAACCGTACCCATGCGTTGTTTCAGCGAAGTTTGCGGCTCGTTGAACAATGACGCGTAATAAGTCGCGTTGGTCATGACTTTTTTCACGTAATCGCGGGTTTCGGTAAATGGGATGGTTTCGGCGTAAATCGCGCCTTCCAAAGGCGAAGAAGCCTGCCAGTTGCGGGCGCGGCCTGGGCCGGCATTGTAGCCTGCGGTGGCCATTACTTCGTTATTTTGCAGGCGGCGTTTGGCATCTGCCATGTACCACGTACCCATGCGGATGTTGCCGTCCATGGTGTAGAGTTCGCTGCTGCTCATGCCGATTTTGCCGGCGATTTCGCGGGCGGTCGCAGGCATAACCTGCATCAGGCCTTGTGCGCCGACGCTGGATTGCGCACCCATGACAAAGCGGCTCTCTTGGCGAATCAAACCGTAAACCCATGCCGGGTCAATGCCTGCCTGTGCGGCATAGCGGACGGTCAGGTCTTTAAACGGAGAGATATAGCGCAGTTTGTAGTTGAGTTTGTGGTCGGTACGGTCTGCGCTGTTGATCGCCATGTCGTAGAACTGGTTGTCAAAAGCGACTTGTGCGGCAGTCAGCAGGTTGTCTTCGTTGAAGTCGCGGGTGGCGAAACGCCATTCTGCCTGTGCCTGACGGCGCATTTTGGAGTCGCCGTTGCTTTGGCTGTTTTTAAACAAAACCAATGCGCGTTTAATAGCGCCATCTTCGCTCATGCGGCGGACATCTTTGGCATCGGCATCGGAAACGTTGTTGCGCGTATTGATGCGGCGGCCCAGCTCTTCACCTGCCAATACAGCGTAGAAATTGCGGCCGGAAGCGGCGGCTTTTTCATACATTTCTTTGGCTTGGCTGCTTTTGCCTTGTGCCGCAAAGCTGCGTCCCAGCCAATATTGCCATGTCGGGTCTTTTTGCAGTTTTTCAGGCATATGCTGAATCACGCTTGCCAATTCGTCCCAACGTTGCAGGCGCAAAGCGGCGCGTGCGTACCATTCCAATTGCTCGTCGGTCAGTTGCTTGTGGTCGGAAACGCGGCCGTAGTAGCTCAAAGCAGTCGGCATGTTTTGGCTTTGTGCATGGTAGTGGCCCAATACGCCCCATGCGAAGCTGCGTTGTTCGCGGCTGAGGCCGGATTCCATGTCGGACAGGGTAGCGGCGGCAGAAGCGGATTTGCGTGCATCTTTGCCGATTACGCTCAACAGGCTGTATTCGGTCGCACCTTGCGCGCCACCTTCAAACGGGCTGCCCAATGCGGCGGCGAGGTTGCGTGCATCCGTGGTTTGGCTGTTGCTCAACAAGCCGCGCACGCGACGCCATGCGTCGTTGGTGTTCAGACGGCCTGAAGCTGCCGCGCTTTCAACCAAGCGGGTACAACCTGCAGGCAGTTTGCCGGTCACGCGAACCAGCTCGGCGGCTTTGCTGTCATTGCCGCTGCTCAAATCGGCATAACATTGCACTTCTTGTGCGACGCCGGCGGCGTTCAATTTGCTGAATTCTTGACGGAACAAATCCCACTGGCCGCGCGCGCCCAAGGTTTTCAGCCATTCGTTGCGGACGTTTTCAGCCATTGCGCTGTCGCTGGCTTGGGATAAAAATTGTTGTACCCAAGCATCGTCACCGCGTTTGGCGGCATCGATGGCGCTTTGGTATTGGCTGTAATCGGACAGGACTTTGGACTCGCTGTCGGCGCGGCGTGAAGGAATAGAAGTAGATTTAGGCTGAACGACGCTTTCGGTTTTCGAAGCAGTCGGTGTGTTTTGGGTGGCGCACGCCGATAAAACAGCGGCGGTAATCAAGCTGAGGGAGAGAGGGAAAAGACGTTGAACGTTCATTGGATACCGTGTCGTTTTTAGAATCAAAATAGCTGCTTATTTTAAATGATTTATGCGGAATAACCGAATTACAAACCGATATTTACATTTTCAAAGCCCGGAAATGACTCAGGCCGTCTGAAATATGAAACACTTTTGAGGTATTCATAATTCAGACGGCCTGTTATGAAAGAAGTCGTCAATCGGGTTTGTGCTCGATATAGTCTTGCGGTTTGTCGGCTTTGCTGGTGCGCGTAACCGTATATTCGCCTTCGATAATGTCTTCGTCATCTTTGGCGGAGCTGTAAGTCTGACGGCTTTGGAAAGACTGCGTAGAAGAAACGGCCGCGTTGCCTTTAAACGGAATCAGCAAGAGCAGGGCGACGGCGGTTGAAATAAAACCGGGGCTGAGCAGGAAAACCGCGGCGGCGGTATAGCGAATCGGCCACAGCATTTGATAGAGGGAAATGTTTTGGCCGCTGCGGACGGCTGCACCTGCGAGCAAAAGGCCGGAAATGCCGGTATGGCGCAGCATAAAGATACCGCTGATAAAGCTGACGGCCATCACAAACAGCGTCCAGCCACCGCCTATCCAGTCGGCAACCCAGACGATGGACATGATTTCCAAAAAGATTAAAACCAAAAAACCGATTCCAAAATACTGCATAAGTGTTTGTTCCTTCATTCAACGGATAGTGTCGATTATGTTTTATCTAGATAAAGATAAACCTTATTTTTTCAAGCAAATGCTGTGTGAAAAAGGGTAAACGGGCGATGAGGCCGTCTGAATGGAGATAAAAAGAAGACTGATGTTTCAGACGGCCTTTAGATATTCTATCGCATCACATTGTTCCAATCGCTTTCAAAATAACTGACGAGAATTTGGTTGTTCAAATAATTTGCTTCAACCTTGCGCCTTGCCATATCGGGCGGAAAACGGAACATTTCGGCGGCGGTTTGGGCATTGAGATAACGCGTGGGGACGTCGAATTTTTGCGGAATAGGGAAGTTTTGGTCAAACCCTGCCAACACAAATCCCCATTCGCCAAAGGAGGGGACGTAGACATGATAGGGCGCGGTATTCAACTTGGCCGCTTCGAGGGTGGCAACGACCGACCAGTAGGCATTAGGGGCGAAATAAGGCGAAGTGGATTGCACAACAATTTTGCCCTGCGGCTCAAGATGGCGGGCAACGAGGCGGTACATGGGGACGGAGTAGAGTTTGCCCAGCGAGAAATTGGACGGGTCGGGCAGGTCGATGATGATAACGTCGAATTTTTCAGACGACCCCTCCAGCCATTTGGCGGCATCGTCGTTGACGACGTGCATTTTGGGATGGGACAGCGAGCCTTGATTGAGCGCGCTTAAGGTGGCGGAGGTTTTAAAAGTAGCAGTCATGTCGGGGTCGAGATCGACCAAAGTAACGTTTTTGACCTGCGGATATTTCAAGACTTCGCGTGCCGCCAATCCATCGCCGCCGCCGAGAATCAGGACGCGTTCGGCGTTCGGCACCATCTGCATGGCAGGCAGAACGAGTGCTTCATGGTAACGGGCTTCGTCGCGTGAGGAGAATTGCAGGTTGCCGTTGATGTAGAGGCGGGTGTCGTCTTTCCAGCGGGTAACGACGAGCCGCTGGTAGGGCGAGTGGCTTTGATAAACGACGGGGTCGCCGAAATAGCTTTGCTCGGCTTTGAAGGAAATGCGGTCGGCGTAGGCGAAGGTGATGGCGAGGATGGACAAGACAATCAGCGCGCGCAGGCGGATGGCGCGGTAGCGGGGCAGTTCGGCTTTGAAGACGCGCGCGGTAAGGTAGGCGACGGCGGCGTTGAGGATGCCGAACAATAAGGCGGAACGCGCCATGCCGAGTTTTGGGGCGAGCAGGAGCGGAAATAATAAGGAGACGGCAAGTGCACCCAAGTAGTCGAAAGTCAGGACTTTGGAAACGAGTTCTTTAAACTCCGCGCCTTTTTGGTTTAACACGCGCATGACCAAAGGAATTTCCATACCGACAACCATGCCGACAATCAGCACAAAGGCGTAGAGCAGGGTGCGGAACGGGGCGGCGGATAAACCAAAGGCCACAAATAATGCCAGCGCGGAAATACCGCCGATGATGCCGACCAGAAGTTCGATTTCGATGAAGCGGTGCAACACGTCTTTATCTTTGATGTATTGGGTCAGGTGCGCGCCTATGCCCATCGAGAAAAGATAAAGCCCGATGACGGAGGAAAACTGCAAAATACTGTCGCCCAAAAGATAGCTTGCGAGTGCGGCGATGATGAGCTCGTAAGCGAGGCCGCAGCTGGCGACGATGAAGACGGAGATAATGAGGGTGCGGTGGGCATTCATGATGACGTTTTTGTGGCTTGAGTGTGGGCAATGTAATGATTTTTAAGGTGGGCTGCAAGTTTATTTATAGGATGTAGAAAAGGCCGTCTGAACGAATTGTTTCAGACGGCCTTTAATCTGTCAGGCATTAATAGCGGTGTTTGAATACCATGCCCACTGCGTAAGAAGATTTTTTCGGCAAATCTTCTTCGTATTTCGGATTGACGTTTTCTTTCAACCAGCCGGCGCCGAGTGTGGCGGTCGTCCGTTTGGAGAAGCTGTAATCAGTGCTGACGGCGACGTGTTTGTAGTCCTCGCCGATAGAGCTTTTACCGTAGGCGAAGCCGATTTGAGGTTTGAAATTGCCGATTTTATATGAACCCGACACCATAAATTCTTTGGTGTTGTTGATTTCTTTGTCGTAAGAACCGGCTACGTTGCCTGCCGCATCTTTCCATACGCCCCAGCAGCTGAAGCCGTCGCAAGTGTTTTTGGCGTATTGGAACGCGGCATCGACGGAGATTTTGTCTTTGCTGTATCCGGCCATGAAAGCGTGGGCTTGGAAGTCTTTGGTTTCGGTTGGAGAGTCGTTGGGTGCGTATTCGGCAGCGTAGTGGGCGTTAAAGCCGTTGTTGGGGTGGTAGTAGTCCACGCCCCAGCCGAAGACCCAGTCGCCGTCACGTTTTTTGTCCGGATTCCAGTCGTTATTGTTGCGCGCGGCATTGGAACCTGGGGAGACGTTGAATTTGAATTGGAAACCGTTTTTCCAAGGCGATTCATAAGCCATGGAAACGCGGCGTTGGCCGAAACGGGAAATTTTGCCGAATTCCAAAATCGGGCTGTTGGTGTCGAACGGGTTCAGATAGATGCTGTTCATAGGGGTACTGATGTAACCCATTTTGACGGTGCCGAGGTTTTTGTAGCTGTTGAGCGCAACGTATGAGTCGGCGGTACCCCAGCCGCCCCAGCGGTCGGAATCGAAGTAAATAAAGGAGCCAAGTTGCCATTTCAACCATAAGTCGTTGTTGAGCGGTACTTCATCGGAGAGATAAAGACTGGAACTTTTATCGGAAATGGTTGTAGAGGTTACACCGGTTTTATTGTTGTGTTCGACCTCGGTCATGATGTAGATGGTACCGCTCATTTTAGGTTCGGCGTGGGCGAAGCTTATGGAAGAGCCGATGAGGGTAGTGGCAACAAAACAAGATAACTTGTTCATTTTGTTCTCCTTTTATGTCTTTTTCTTAATTGGGGACGGGAAATTCGGATAATCTTATTTGACAAATTATAAAAAATCAATACATTTGTAACTTATCGTAGGATAAATTGAAAAATAGTTTTCAGTTACGTATTTTTGTGTTAATTTGCCAACAATCTTAGACGGCTGCTTTTATTTCGATGGTATATGTAGTTTTAAACACTATTTTTATATCTAAAAATAGAGGATTTAACTGGATTTTAAAACCTCAAATATTTGTAGTTAAGTGTAGTTTGAATAATCAGGCCGTCTGAAAAAGAAGAATACCCAAAAGAAGGAATGAAATATGGCCGGAAAAACCTATCCGCTGTTGGCTGCATCATTGGCCGCCGTATTTGCGTTGTCGGCGTGCAGCCGCGATGTCAAACCCGCCCCTGAGTTTAAGCGTACTGATTATGAGCGCGTGGTGGTCAGCAACGGCGTCGAGCCGGGCACGCTGGATCCGCAGATGAGCGGCGATATGGCGGCGGGTGCGATTATCCGTCAGCTGATGGATGGTTTGGTCGGTACGGATGCCGAAGGCAAAACCATTCCTGCTTTGGCGGAAAGATGGGAAAGCAAGGGCGAGCGTGTCTGGACTTTCCATCTGCGTGATGCCAAATGGAGCAATGGCGATCCGATTACCGCCGAGGATTTTGTGTACAGCTTCCGCCGTCTTGCCGATCCGGCCACGGGCGCACCTTTCGGCAGCTATTTGGTCGATGCTCAAGTGGAAAATGCGGAAGATATATTAAACGGCAAAGCCAAGCCTGAGACATTGGGCGTTAAGGCGTTGGACGCAAAAACCCTGCAATTTACGCTGATTGCGCCCGTACCTTATTTCCCCGATATGCTGATTCAGCAATTCACGTTTCCGGTGCACCGCGCCACTGTCGAAAAATACGGCAATAAGTGGACGCAACCCGGTCATTATGTTTCCAGTGGCGCTTATCTGTTAAAGGATTGGAAAGTCAACAGCCACATCAATATGGAACGCAACCCCAATTATTACGATAAAGACAAAGTGGCCATTCCGAAGGCGGTTTTCTTGTCAGGCAGCGGCGAGTACAACCGTTATCGCGCCAATGAAATTGATGTGACTTACGGCATTCCTAGTGATCAGGTCAAAGTGGCGGATATTGAGTTTCCGGGACAAGTGAAACGTACAACTTCTTTGTGCAGCTGGTATTTGGAGCCGAACCACGAAGCGGCACCGTTTAATGATCCGCGCGTCCGCAAGGCGCTCAATATGCTGACGCGCCGCGACATCGTCGTCAAAGTGGGCGGCCGCGGCGATACGCCTGCGTTCCAATTGACGCCGCCGCAAATGCAGGGCGTGATTCCTGTTTATCCGGAGTGGAAAGAGTGGACGCCTGAAAAACGCATCGAAACCGCACGCAAACTGTTGAACGAAGCAGGCTACAACGATGACCATCCTCTTGAGTTCGATATTTTGTACAGCACCAGCGAAGCGTCCAAAAAACAAATCACTGCCGTGCAGTCGGTGTGGAAGGCCGCCATTCCGTTTATCCGTCCGACTTTGTCCAACGAGGAATGGAAAACTTATTTGGATACGCGCGCACAAGGCAATTTCAAGGTTTCGTTCAGCGGCTGGTGTTCCGATTTCAACGATCCGGCAGGCATGCTCAATATCTTGAAATCCAACAATTCAAACAATGCATTCCGCTACAAAAGCGCGGCGTTTGATACATTTATGAACAATACGCTGAAAGATGGTGTCAGCAAGGAAGCGCGCAGCCAGCTTTATGCCGATGCAGAGAAGCAGCTTCAAGAAGACGCTGCACTGATTCCGCTGTATCATCAGGTTGAAGTGCGTATGGTTAAACCCGATATTATCGGCTATTCCGACAAAGACCCTTTGCGGAACTATACGGTCAAGAGCTGGTCGTTCGCACCGAAAAAATAGATTGATTATAGACAGCACAAGCTTTCAGACGGCCTTGATGACAGGGGCCGTCTGAAACAATAGGAGACATAACACATGAAATCTGTACAACAACGTTTGTCCGCTTTACGCGAAGCCATGAAAAAACATGGCGTGGACGCGTTTGTCATTCCTTCCGCCGATCCGCACCTTTCCGAATACCTGCCCGAGCATTGGCAGGCACGCCGCGATTTTTCCGGCTTTACCGGTTCGGCAGGCACTTTGGTGGTAACCGCCGATAAAGCTGGCGTGTGGACGGACAGCCGCTATTGGGAACAGGCCGGCCAACAGCTTGCGCCAAACGGCATCGAGCTGCAAAAAATGGGCGTTGATGCGCCTTATACCGAGTGGCTGGCACAAAATCTGCCCGAGGGTGCAGTGGTCGGCGCGCCTGCCGATATGTTCGCACTCAGCGGCGAGCGCGGTTTGAAACAGGCACTTGCCGCCAAAAACATCCGCCTCGAATACCCAGAAACTTTGTTGGACGAAGTGTGGGACGACCGTCCTGCATTGCCGACTCCGGAAATCTACGTTCACCATCCCGACTACGTTTCCGAAACCGCGGCCGAAAAACTGGCCCGTATCCGTGTGGCCATGAAAGAGCAGGGTGCGGATGCGCATTTGGTTTCTTCTTTGGACGACATCGCTTGGATTACCAATCTGCGCGGCGACGATGTGCCGTTCAACCCTGTGTTCTTATCTCATCTGTTTATCAGCCAAGACAAAGCCGTATTGTTTACCGATGCAGGCCGTCTGAAAGCCGAATCTGCTGAAGCCTTGAAAGCAGCAGGTTTTGAAGTGTTGCCTTATGCGCAAGCGGCGGACTATTTGGCAGGCGTTAAGGGTGCATTGTTGATTGATCCGAATAAAACCGCCGTCGGCACTTTGCGCCGCCTGCCTGAAGACGTTCGTTTGATTGAAGCCATCCACCCCAGCACATTCTTTAAATCGGTTAAATCCGATGCCGACATCGCCCATATCCGCAATACCATGGCGGAAGACGGCGCGGCATTGTGCGGCTTCTTTGCCGAGTTTGAACAAATTTTGGCAGACGGCGGCGAATTGAGCGAGTTGGACATCGACGGAATGCTCTACAAACACCGCAGCCAACGTCCAGGCTTTATTTCGCCAAGTTTCGACACCATCGCCGGCTACAATGCCAATGCCGCCTTGCCGCATTACAGCGCGACACCGGAAAACAACAGCAAAATCAAAGGCGACGGTATGCTGCTGATTGACTCCGGCGGCCAATACTGGGGCGGTACGACCGACATCACACGCGTGGTGCCCGTCGGCAATCCGAGTGCGGCCATGAAACGCGACTACACTTTGGTGTTGAAAGCGCATATTTCTTTGGCGGAAACCATTTTCCCTGAAAACATCAAAGGCCCGATGATTGATGCCATCTGCCGCAAATCGCTCTGGCAGGCACAATGCGACTACGGTCACGGTACAGGTCATGGCGTGGGCTATTTCCTCAATGTGCACGAAGGCCCGCAAAGCATTGCCGTTGCCGCCGTACCGCAACCGCATCACGCGATGAAGTCAGGTATGCTGACTTCCAACGAGCCGGGTCTTTACCGTCCGGGCAAATGGGGTATCCGTATCGAAAGCTTGGTGATCAACCGTCCGGTTGAAAACCCAGAGGAAACCGAGTTCGGCAAATTCCTGTATTTCGAGACCGTTACCCTCTGCCCGATCGATACGCGCCTCATCGATACCAAACTGATGACCGGTAGCGAAATCGAATGGCTGAACCAATATCACGCCGAAGTACGCCGTCGTCTCGAGCCTTTGACAGAGGGCGCGGCCAAAGCATGGCTGATTGAGCGCACCGAACCTTTGGTGCGTTAACGTGAAAGGCCGTCTGAAACGGCGGATACCAAGTTTCAGACGGCCTGATAACAACAATTATCTACAAACTACAAAACCTTACCCGACTCCGAATAAAAACAATAACCCGGTCGGAATAGAGAGAGAAACCGGCGCGGCGACGTTACAGATGCCTGCTGCCATTCATCCGATTTCCGCTTCAGGTCAGCTTTGTTTTCACGAGTCCGGTATGTTCAGACAGGACAGCCTGATTATGTTGAAATTCATCATCAAACGGATATGTGCTTCCATCCCGACCATGCTGGTGTTGATTACCGTATCGTTTTTCCTGATGCGGCTCGCACCGGGTAGCCCGTTCACAGGCGAACGCAACCTGCCGCCTGCGGTCATGGCCAACATCGAAGCCAAATACCACCTCAATGATCCGATGTACCTCCAATATTTCCACTACCTCAAACAATTGGCGCAGGGGGATTTGGGGCCGTCGTTCAAATATAAAGATTTCAGCGTTAATGAGTTGCTTGCCCAATCCCTGCCGGTATCGGCGGAACTCGGCTTCTATGCCTTTTTGATTGCCGCCATCTTCGGCATGTTTATCGGCATCATCGCTGCCTTAAAACAAAACAGTTGGCTGGATTATGCGCTGATGAGCGGTGCGATGACCGGTATCGTCGTTCCCAGCTTTGTGATGGCGCCGGTATTGGTACTGGTGTTTGCCGTCAGACTGCAATGGCTGCCTGCCGGCGGCTGGAACGATGGCGCACTGATGAACTTGATTTTACCCGTCGTTACTTTGTCCATCGGTTATGTATCCAGTATCGCGCGGATTACGCGCGGCGCGATGATTGAAGTATTGAACAGCCCCTTTATCCGCACGGCACGCGCCAAAGGCCTGCCCATGAGCCGTATCATTCTGCGCCATGCGCTGCGTCCGGCCATGCTGCCGATTGTTTCTTTCTTAGGCCCAGCATTCGTCGGCATCATCACCGGCTCCATTGTGATTGAAAACGTGTTCGGTATTCCCGGCGTCGGACAATTGTTTGTCAACGGTGCGCTCAACCGCGACTACGGCATGATTTTGGGTTTGACGATTTTGGTGGGCATCATGACCATTTTGTTTAACGCCATCCTTGATATTCTGTATGCCATTATTGACCCGAAAATCCGTTATTAATCCCATTTGCGCAAAGGCCGTCTGAAACGTTCAGACGGCCTGAAGAAAGAATAAAAAGCGAGAGAGAACATTATGTTATTCAAAAAGAAGCAGACTCAGGCCCTTGCAGAGGCAGCAGAATACGCCCAAGTACACGGCAAAAGCCTGTGGAGCGACGCATGGCGGCGTTTTAAACAGAACAAAGCGGCGGTGTACAGTATTATCATCCTGTTGCTGATCAGCATTTTTGTGATTGTGGCGCCATGGATCGTCCGCTACACCTACGACTTCACCGACTGGGACAATATGCAGATTCCGCCGTCCTTTTCTACCCATCACTATCTGGGTACGGATTTGCTCGGCCGCGATTTGCTGTCGCGCGCGGCAACCGGCGGACGTATTTCCTTGCTGGTCGGTGTGGCCGGCGCATTGGTGGCCGTTGTCATCGGTACGCTTTACGGCGCGATTGCCGGCTTTATCGGCGGTAAGCTCGATTCACTGATGATGCGCTTTTTGGAAATTTTGAACGCGTTTCCGTTTATGTTTTTCGTGATTCTGCTGACCACATTCTTCGGCCGCAACCTGCTTTTGATTTTTGCCGCCGTGGGTTTGGTGTCTTGGTTGGACGTGGCACGTATCGTGCGCGGCCAAACCTTGAGCTTGAAGCATAAAGAGTTTGTCGAAGCGGCGCGTGTGAGCGGCGTGGCAAAACGTAAAATCGTAACGCGCCACATTATTCCGAATGTTTTGGGCGTGGTGATGGTGTATGCCTCATTGTTGGTACCGGGCATGATTATGTTTGAATCCTTCTTGAGCTTCTTGGGCTTGGGTGTGCAAGAGCCGATGACCAGTTGGGGTTCGATGCTGCAAGAGGGCGCGATTTCGATGGAAGCCGCACCATGGCAGCTGCTCGTGCCGAGTTTCTTCTTGGTAACCACTTTGTTCTGTTTCAACTTTATCGGCGACGGCCTGCGCGATGCGCTTGACCCGAAAGACCGCTAAACCACAACCAAAAGGATAATCAAAATGACAAAACAGTTACTGGTTGTAGAAAATCTGGACATCAATTTCGAACTGCATGAGAAAACCGTGCACGCCGTGCGTAATGTCAGCTTTAAAGTGGCAGAGGGCGAAACATTGGCTTTGGTCGGCGAATCCGGTTCGGGCAAGTCGGTAACGTCCATGTCCATCATGCGTCTGTTGCCTGAAAAATTTGCCCGATACAGCAAAGATTCGCGCATTACGTTTGACGGCATTTCCATTTTGGACGCCGATGAGAAAACCCTGCGCGATTTGCGCGGCAACCGCATCAGCGTGATTTTCCAAGAGCCGATGACCTCGCTCAATCCGTTTATGCGTATCGGTACGCAGCTGATTGAAGCGGCGCGGGTACACAATAAAAAGCTCGGCAAAAAAGAAGCAGGGCAGAAGGCATTGGCATTGCTGCAACGGGTTGGCATCAAAGAAGCCGAACGCCGCATGAAGCAATATCCGCACGAGTTTTCCGGCGGTCAGCTGCAACGCATCATGATTGCCATGGCGCTCATTAACGAACCCGACCTGCTGATTGCCGACGAGCCGACCACTGCTTTGGATGTGACCATTCAAGCTGAGATTCTCGATTTGCTCCACGATTTGCAACAGCAAATGGGCATGGCGATTATTTTCATTACTCACGATTTGGGTTTGGCTGAACACTATTCCAAAACCGTCTGCGTCATGCGTAACGGCGAAATTGTCGAGCGCGGCAAAATCAAAGAAGTATTTGCCCATCCGAAACACGAATATACTGCCGAACTCATCAATGCCATTCCCAAAGGCATGAAAGAGCCTGAAGAAAACAACGCCGGTGTGTTAATCGATGCCGATAATGTCCATGTTTCTTTCGTATTGAAGCAAAACTTTTTCGGCAAACCGCTCAAAACTTTTGAAGCCGTTAAAGGCATCAGCCTCAAAATTAAAGAAGGCGAAACATTGGGCGTCGTCGGCGAGTCCGGTTCCGGCAAATCCACGCTGGGCAAAGCCGTCATGCAGATGCTGCCTTATACCGGCAATATTTCCTTTGAAGGCAAAGACCTGAAAAACTATACCGCCGAAGAAGCACGCCGTCTGAAATCGCAACGGCAAATTGTGTTCCAAGATCCGTTCGGTTCGCTTTCCCCACGTCTGACCGTTGGTGAAATTATCGGCGAAGGTTTGACGGTTCATCATCCTGAAATGACCAAAAAAGAACGTATCCAGCGCGTTTTGGAAGTCATGAAGGAAGTGTCCCTGCCGCTTGATGCGCTCAACCGTTATCCGCATGAGTTCTCCGGCGGCCAGCGTCAGCGTATCGCCATTGCACGCGCCGTTATCCTGCGCCCGAAATTCATCCTTTTGGACGAGCCGACCTCTGCACTTGACCGTTCCGTACAATCCAAAGTGGTCGAACTTTTGCGCGATTTGCAGAAGAAATACGGCCTGACTTATATGTTCATCAGTCATGACTTATCTGTCGTGCGCGCCGTCAGCGACAACGTGATTGTGATGAAGCAGGGCGAAATGGTTGAGTATGGCAGCGCGGATCAGATTTTCCACCATCCGCAAAACGACTACACCAAACGTTTGATTAACGCCGCATTTGATTTGTAGAAAAGGAAAAGGCCGTCTGAAAAGAAGTTTTCAGACGGCCTTTTAAAGCGGAGGCTTTTTTCATCTAATTAGCGCTATTGCCTATACCTTGGCGGCATCCAATGCCTGTGCCAAGTCGGCAAGCAAATCGTCGATATGCTCGATACCCACGCTCAGGCGTACCATGTCGGGGCTGACGCCTGCTGCGGCGAGTTCTGCATCGTCAAGCTGACGGTGAGTCGTTGTAGCAGGATGGGTAGCCAGCGATTTGGCATCGCCGATATTCACCAAACGCAGGAAGAGTTGCAGTGCGTCAATGAACTTCGCGCCGGCTTTACGACCGCCTTTAATGCCGAAACTCAGCAAACCGGAGGCTTTTCCGCCATAGTCGCGGTCGATTAAGTTTTTGTACGGGCTGTCAGGCAAGGCAGGATAGTTTACCCATTCGACCTGCGGGTGTTTCTTCAAGAATTCGGCTACTTTCAGGGCGTTTTCACAATGACGCTCCATGCGCAGGGCGAGGGTTTCCAAACCCTGCAGCAGTAAAAACGCGCTGTGCGGCGATAAGGCGGCACCGGTATTGCGAAGCGGGACGACCCGGGCACGGGCGATATAGGCCGCCGCGCCAAAATGTTCGCAGTAGTTTACGCCGTGGTAAGACGGATCAGGCTGATTGAAGGTTTTTTCAAAACGCGGATTGCCTGCCCATTGGAATTTGCCGCCGTCGATAATGGCACCGCCAATCGTTGTGCCGTGACCGCCGATGTATTTGGTCAGGGATTGGATAACGATGTCGGCGCCATGCTCGATGGGGCGGAACAATGTGGGCGTAGCGACTGTGTTGTCCACCATCAGTGGCAGCCCTTGAGCGTGCGCGGCTTGGGCGAATGCTGGAATATCAACGACATTGATGGCGGGATTGCCGATAGATTCGCAATACACCAGTTTGGTACGGCTGTCGGTATTGGCGGCGATTTCTTCGGGTTTGGCCGGATCGATAAAGCGTACTTCAATGCCTTGGCGCGGCAGGCTGTGGGCAAAGAAATTGTAAGTGCCGCCGTAGAGCGTTTTGGTTGCGATGATGTTGTCGCCTGCTTCAACCAAGGTTTGAACGGCATAGGTAATTGCAGCCATACCGCTGGCGACAGCCAATGCGGCGATACCGCCTTCCAAACGGGCAACGCGTTCTTCCAAAACGGCAGTGGTCGGATTCATGATACGGGTGTAGATATTGCCCGCTACATCAAGGTTGAACAAGTCTGCGCCGTGTTGCGTGTTGTCGAAAGTGTATGAAGTGGTTTGGTAAATGGGGACGGCAGCGGATTTGGTAGTCGGTTCGGATTGATAGCCTGCATGCAGGGCAATGGTTTCCCGTTTCATTTAAATATCCTTGTAGCGATTAAATAATGATAAATAGAGGCCAGCAGATTCGGATTTGAAGGGCAAACTTTCCATAACGGAAAAGTTCGGTATGCAGCAGCATACAGCCTTTCCTACAAGAAAGATTACCCTGAGCGACACGCAACTGACCCAAGAAGAACGATACCACATTCAAGACCTGTCCTGCCACCACACCATCATCGAATGACACCCCATCACAATACCGTTTACCGCGACCTTCTCCAAGATAAAAGCAACGGCGGTACTCTGTGGCAATATCTCGAAATATGCAGCAAACCCTATCGCAAACGATACGGCGGCACACAGACCTGAAGCAAAATGCACAATTGCGTCGGCATAGGAAAAGCCCAGCATGGTTGAGAGAAAATTCCGCATTGGTGATGGGTAGGCTGATGCCATTGACGGCAAAGATTAGAAAAGCGGAGACCTTCGCAAAAGTCCCCCAAGTCTCTAAATGTCTGGGTAGGACTTTAGGGATTTGGGGGAATTTTAAAGGTATTAGGCCGTCTGAAACTGAGTTATAGAAAGTTTCAGACGGCCTTTACGGGATTCTTTGGATTTGAAAATAAAAAAAGACTTGAATCATCAAGTCTCACATTTCATTTTTCATTAGATAAAAAAATATCAAGAATGGCGGAAGCGGTGAGATTCGAACTCACGGAGGGCTATCAACCCTCGACGGTTTTCAAGACCGTTGCATTAAACCGCTCTGCCACGCTTCCGTTCTTGAAGCCGTAATATTAATGGAACTTACGGCCTTTGCCAAGTGGTATTTTAGGGAAAATATCTAGTATTTTGTTTTTATTTGGATTGTTCTTCACGCATGAATATCCATTCGGCTTCGTTTGAAGCTGCTTCATTGAATGAATAGCCCTCGTAGTCGAAATTTTTGAGCATTTCAGGCTCGGTAATGCCGTGTTCTGCCGCGTAGCGTACCATCAAACCGCGCGCACGTTTGGCGTAGAAACTGATGATTTTGTATTTGCCGTTTTTCTCGTCTTTAAAAATCGGCGTAATCAGGCGTGCGTTGAGTTTTTTGGTGTTGACGGATTTGAAATATTCTTGTGAGGCGAGGTTGATTAAAACATCGCTGCCGGCCTGCTTCAGTGTTTGGTTGAGCAGGTCGGTAATTTTATCGCCCCAAAATTCGTAGAGGTTTTTGCCGCACGAGTTGGCAAAGGCTGTGCCCATTTCCAAGCGGTAGGGCTGCATCAAGTCGAGCGGGCGCAGTACGCCGTATAGGCCGGAGAGCAGGCGGACGTGTTGTTGCAGGTAGTCGATTTGCTCCGGTTTGAGCGTATCGGCGGCAATGCCTTCATAGACGTCGCCGTTGAACATAAATACGGCCTGCTTGGCGTTTTCAGGTGTAAACGGCGTGTGCCATGCGGCATTTCGTTCGGCGTTGAGCAGGGCGATTTTGTCGGAAACGTGCATCAGCTCGGCGATTTGATGAGGGGCAAGTTTGCGCAACTCCTGCATCAGGATTTCTGCTTCGGGCAGAAGGTCGGGCTGGGTAAAGCTGCTGACGGGGGAGGGGTCTTTTTCGTTGAGGTTTTTGGCTGGGGATAAGACAAAAAACATAATAATTTCGGCTTTGAAATGAATAATGTGTGGGATTGTAGGTTTAAAATCGAGGAAGAACAAGACGGGCTAAACGCATTAATTGAATGCTTTTATTGAAACGTATTTCTGTTGAAAGTAAAATTCGAAGCTTCCACCTGTTTCTGACATTTCTACTTGAGGAGAATATCATGTCTAAAACCATTATCCATACCGACAAAGCCCCTGCCGCAATTGGCGCATACAGCCAAGCAGTCCGCGCAGGCGATACGGTTTATATGAGCGGTCAGATTCCTTTGGATCCGGCCACAATGACTGTGGTCGGTAATGGCGACTTCCGTGCCGAAGCAGTGCAAGTATTTAAAAACCTGCAAGCCATAGCCGAAGCGGCCGGCGGTTCTTTAAACGATATCGTCAAACTCAATGCTTATTTGACCGATTTGGCCAACTTTGCCGTGTTCAATGAAGTGATGGCTGAATTTATCGAACAACCTTTCCCTGCGCGTGCGGCGGTTGGCGTGGCCAGCCTGCCTAAAGGCGTTCAGGTTGAAGCGGAAGCAGTATTGGTTTTAAACGCATAATTGATGTTTCAGACGGCCTGGGCTGGGCTTGAGGCCGTCTGAAAATAATAACAACGGAAAACAATAATAATGGCACATTACGCAATCGGAGACATTCAAGGCTGCTTTGACGAGCTGACTTTGCTGCTTGCCAAAATCGGCTTTAATCATGGTACGGACACCCTTTGGCTGGTCGGCGATATTGTCAATCGCGGTCCGAAGTCATTGGAAACCTTGAAATTTGCCAAAGAGTACGACAGCAGTGTGCAAATGGTTTTGGGCAATCATGATTTGCATCTTTTGGCCGTCGGTTGCGGTGAAGGAACGCTCAAGCGCAGCGATACGGTTGAGCCGATTTTGACCCATCCCGAGAGTCAATCCCTATTGGACTGGCTGCGTCATCAGCCGCTTTTGGTGCGCGGCAACAGGCATGTGATGGTGCATGCCGGTATTTTGCCGCAATGGTCGGTTGATAAGGCCGAAAGCCTTGCCCGTGAAGCCGAGGCTGAATTGCAAGGTAAAAAATACAGGAAATTTTTTGGCAAAATGTACGGCAACAAGCCGACTGCGTGGACGGATGATTTGACCGGCTACGAGCGCCTGCGGATGATTGTCAATGTCTTTACCCGTATGCGTGCGCTGACATACAAAGGCGAATTGGATTACGAATATAAATCCACTTTGAAAAAAATGCCGCTTTACCTGCGCCCTTGGTTTAAAGCGCCTGATAGGCAGAATTTGGATTATATTACCGTGTTCGGGCATTGGTCGTCGTTGGGCTACGTTAACACAGACCAAGTGATTGCTTTGGATACCGGCGCGTTGTGGGGCGGAGAGCTGACAGCGGTCAATTTGGATACCAACGAAGTGATACAGGTACCGTCGTTGGGCGGATTGGACTGGAAAACGGCATTAAAATAGTTTGGATAAGATAAAAGGCCGTCTGAAATGTTTCAGACGGCCTTTTTGTATTGGTTAATCCAAAGAAGGAAGGAGTTTTCCCGGATTCATAATGCCGTAAGGGTCAAGCTGATTTTTGATGGCATGCATCAGAGCAAGTTCGGCTTGTGTGCGCACTCGGGGCAGCCAATGTTTTTTGATGATGCCTACACCGTGTTCGGCTGCAATCGTACCGTGGCAGGCAAGGATGTTTTCATAAACAATGGTATTGACGGCATCTTCGTATTGGTAGGCTTCGTTGCTCAATACGTTGGGCAGGAATGTATTGTAATGCAGGCTACCGTCGCCTAAATGTCCGAAGCAGACAATTTGTATGCCGGGGAAACGGGTTTCCAAGGCAGGCGCGCATTGGCGGACAAAAGCGGCTACTTGGGCGATAGGGACGGCGATATCGTGTTTGATGCTGGTGCCGAGTTTGCGTTGGGAGGCGGAAATATTTTCACGCAAGGTCCATAAATCGGAGCGCTCTTGCTCGGATTGAGCCAAGATACTGTTTTCCCATCCGTTTTGATAGAGAAATTCGGCAAGTTTTTCATCCAAACCTGCGTCGGGAACGGAGTCGGCAAGTTCAATCAAAATATGCCATTCCGCATCGGCAGGCTTTTTGAGTTGGCTGAATTCCGAAGATAAATCAAGGGCAAAGCGGCTGATCAGCTCGAAACTGGTCAAGCGTTCGGCAAAATGGCCTTGCACAGCGGTCAAAAGCGAGACGGCGGATTCAATATCATCTAGGCCTACCCATGCGGTCGCTTTGGTTTTGGGCTGGGCAAAGAGTTTGAGTGTGGTGGCGGTAATGATGCCTAATGTTCCTTCACTGCCGATAAAAAGATGGCGCAAGTCATAGCCGGTCGTGTTTTTGTGTAGGGGCTGAAGGTGGGAAACCAGTTCGCCGTTGGGTAAAACAACTTCCAAACCCAATACCAAATCACGCATGCTGCCGTAACGCAAGACATTCAAACCGCCGGCATTACAGGCGATATTGCCACCGATTTGGCAAGAGCCCTCGCTGGCAAGGCTGAGCGGAAACAGTCGTCCGGCTTCGGCTGCCGCCTTTTGAGCATTTTGCAAAATCACACCGGCCTCAACCGTCATGCTGTTGTCGGCAAGGTTGATATCGCGGATGCGGTTTAGCTTGGAGAGGTTGAGCAGTACGCCTTCGGTGGTTACCGTCGCGCCGCATAATCCGGTATTGCCGCCTTGCGGGGTGACACGGATGCGGTTTTCAAAACAGAAACGCATGATTTTCTGCACGCTTTCGACAGAGTTCGGCTGTAAGACAATATCCGGAGAAGAAGTAAAACGGCGGCGTTGGTCGTTTAACAAGGCCGGAGTGGCTTCGATGATTTCAGAGGCAGAAAGAAACGTTGCAAAACGGTTGTGAAGGTGCATGGCAGTCAGGCGGAAAAGTCGGGAAGGGGAGTGAGAGGAATGTAAAAAAGCAGGATACGCAATGGTATCCTGCTTTTTTATATTCAAAAGAATATTATTTAGCAGCTTCAGAAGCGGCAGAAGCAGCGGCATCAGTAGCAGACGCAGCAGCTTCAGTAGCAGAAGCAGCAGCTTCGGTAGCGGCAGAAGCAGCGGCATCAGCAGTAGAAGCAGCGGCATCAGCAGTAGAAGCAGCAGCTTCAGTAGCAGAAGCAGCGGCTTCAGAAGCAGCAGAAGCGGCAGTTTCAGCAGCTTTATCAGCACCGCCACAAGCGGCCAAAGCTAAAGACAACAAAGCAGCAGCGAACAGAGATTTTTTCATTTTTAAGAACCTTTTTTAAATCGATTTAAACTAAAAATAGCCGTCAAACGGCCTATACAGTAGAAATTCATTGCTGAATTTTTCAATATTATGCCCCACGGGATAGGTCAATGCAACGTTGCGTAACCGTTTGCCGGCTAAAATCAATACGAAAATAGTGAAAATAATGTAAATCATATTGGCGCGCGAAAAATCATCTGAAAATATTCATTATTGATGAAGATTTTAAAAACATATTATATTCAATTGGTTGTGTAGTTTTATTTGTTATTGGTTTTAAGGGTTTGGAATGTTTTTGCTTTGGGGAAGTTTTTTGTAATTTAATCACTTTGTGTTGTGAAAAAGCAACTTATGCGTATTGAAATCATTTGATTTTGCTTTTTTATATAGGCTTTTATCTTTTTGTCGCATTTGAACGGGGTATTTATTAAAGCAAGCCGATTGTTTGGTTGAGGCTGTGATAGAATAACCGTAGCGTAACTTTTAAATATTGATTAAGGACGGCATGATGTCTATTGTTAAAAATTCCGTAGTTTCCCTGCATTATGAAATGTACGATGCCAACAACCAACTGTTGGACAAAACCGAAGAGCCGATTGCTTACCTGCATGGCGGTTATGACGGTATTTTCCCTTTGGTGGAAGAAGCGTTGCACGGCAAAAATGTAGGCGATACCGTCGAAGTGGCTTTGTCGCCCGATGATGCTTTCGGCGAACAAGATCCTGAGTTGGTGCGCATTGAAGATGTCAGCGTGTTCCCTGTTGAAGTCGAAGTCGGCATGATGTTTGAAGCTGATGATCCGGAAACCGGCGATGTATTGATTTATCGTGTAACCGATGTTGCCGACGGCAAAGCCGTGGTGGACGGCAACCATCCTTTGGCCGGTATGAAAGTATTGTTCAAAGCGACTGTTGAGGGCGTGCGCGATGCGACCGAGGAAGAAATTGCCCACGGTCACGTACACGGTCCGCACGGTCATCATCACCACTAATCAGGCTTAAAGCATGATAAAGGCCGTCTGAAAAGGAATGAAATCCTCCTTTTCAGACGGCCTTTAAGTTTTTACAAGACAGATAAATAGGAAATTTTGGCTCAGGTCAAATCAAGCGGGGAAATATGGGGTTTGTTTGAGACTACAATGAATTACATATCACGGTGCGGCAGAATCTGTATTAAGATTCAGATATTGGTAAAACAGGCAGAATGCAATGAGTGAAACATTGGAGCAGCAGGCGGTACAGGCCGGTATTGATTTAGGCTATCACGACATCAACGGGACATATCATGCGACAAAACCTGAAGTTTTGGAATCGATCGTTGCTGTTTTGAACAAAAGCAAACCGGATTCAGACGGCCTTTATCTGAATACGATGGTTGCGCATGAAAACGGCGAAGAATCTTTACAGATGCCGTCTGAATTTCATGGTGCGGAAGCGGTCGTATTGAGTGATGAGGCGGATGAGTGCCAGAACTTGACTTTATATCCGGGCGACAACGATACGCTTTGGATTAAGCTGCCCCAACTGGCTTGCGGTTATTACACTTTGTCGGCTGAGACTAGCAGCAAATGTTGCCTTATACGCCTGATTGTTGCGCCTGAATCGGTTTACCAACCCAAATTACTTGCCAATGGCGGTCGGATGAATGGTTTGACCATGCATTTGTACAGTCTGCGTTCCGAGCGTAACTGGGGCATAGGCGACTTTACCGATTTGCTGAATCTGATGAAATATGCGGCTGAGAAAAAGCTGGATTTTGTCGGTATCAATCCTTTGCACGCTTTGTTTACTAGCAAGCCTGCCTTTGCCAGCCCGTATAGCCCTTCTTCGCGCGAATGGCTCAATCCGATTTATTTGGATATTGAGAAAGTGGGCGCGTTTACTTATAACGAGCAACTGAAAAACTGGCTGGCACAACCGAAAATCCGTCAGCGCATTGCCGCTTTGCGTGTTACGGAAACGGTGACTTATACGGCAGTTTGGGCATGCAAGCGTGATGCGCTGCAGATGGCGTTTAACGCGTTTGAACAAGATACTTGCGAAGCTGCGGCAAATGAACGCGCTGCATTTGAAGCGTTTGTATTAGAAAAAGGCAAGGCTTTGCAGGGCTTCGGTTTGTTTGAGGCTTTAGACCAGTATTACAGCCGTCCCGGACAAGTGGGTTGGCAGTCATGGCCGTCTGAATTTCATCAACCTGATGGCGAAGCAGTAGAAAAATTCGCGCGCAGTCATGAGCGTGAAATCCGTTTTTATATGTGGCTGCAATGGCTTTGCGCGGAGCAATTGCGCGAAGTCAACCAAGCCGCTGCCGAATACGGTGTCAAACTTGGCATTTACGGCGATTTGGCAGTCGGCGTGGCGCGCGGCAGTGCGGACACTTGGTTAAACCGTCAAGATTATTGTATGGACGTATCGGTCGGTGCGCCGCCCGATCCTTTGGGGCCGACCGGGCAGAATTGGAATTTGCCGCCGCTTAATCCGTCGATGTTGAAGCATACGGGCTATGAAAAGTTTGCTCATCTGTTGCGCGAAAACATGCGTCTGTATGGCGTGTTGCGGATTGACCATGTGATGGCATTGTGTCGTTTGTGGTGGGTTTTAAATGATAAAACAGCAGATTTCGGCGCATATGTACATTACGATGCCGAAGTGACTTTTGCCATTTTGGCATTGGAAAGTCAGCGCAACCGTTGCGTCATTATCGGCGAGGACTTGGGGACGGTACCCGATCAAGCACGTTATCTGCTCAACCGCTATCAAGTGTTCTCCTACAAGGTCATGTATTTCAGCAAGGGCTGGAACGGTTTTCAGTTACCTGAAGAATACCCCGAACAGGCGATTACGGTCATCAGTACCCACGATGTTGCGCCACTGGCAGGGTATTGGATAGGCAAAGATTTGGATACGATGTTCAAACTCGGAACTTTGCCTGAAGCAGCCGCTTTTCAGACGGCCTTGGATGAGCGCGAACACGATAAAGCCGATTTGCTGGATAAATTGAAAGAAACTGGCTGTCTGGGTGCAGACGTACAAATGCCGGCAAAAGCCGATGAAACCTTGCTGGCGGCTTTGCACAAATACGGCGCATTGAGCCGCAGCAAGCTTTACGCCGTACAACTGGAAAACCTGCTGGGTGTCATTGACAATCTGAATGTCCCGGGTGTAACCGAAGGCTATCCGAACTGGGCGCAAAAAATGCCGGTTTCTTTGGAAGATTTCCTACAACACCGCCTCATGGGCGGCCAACTTGCCATTATTGACGAGGTACGCATGAAAACAAACAGCCAAATCAAGACTTATCATGAACTTGACCAAATCGAGCGCGATACGGTCGAAAGCCTGTTTCTTGCCACCCACAGCGATGTGTTCGCTTATCTGGGACGACACCGCCTTGCAGAGGGCGATGAAGTAGTACGCGTTTTGATTCCCGGCGCAGTAAGCGTGGATATCGTGAACCGCCGCAGCGGCGAACTCATCGTGCCGTCTGAAAAAATTGATGAACGCGGTTTCTTTGTGGCCGTCTTGCCCGATGATGCGCCCGATTACGCTTTGCGTATCCGTTACACCGAAGACACCGAGCCAGTGATTGAAGAAGACCCTTATCATTTCAGCTCTGCTTTGCAAGACATGGATTCCTGGCTGTTGGCCGAAGGCAAACACCTGCGTCCTTATGAGACTTTAGGCGCGCATTTTGCCGAGTTGGACGGCGTGAAGGGCGTACGCTTTGCCGTCTGGGCGCCCAATGCGCAACGCGTTTCCGTTATCGGCGAGTTCAATAACTGGGACGGCCGCCGCCATGTGATGCGCTTCCACCGCGACAACGGCATTTGGGACATCTTTATTCCGGCTGTCAAACTCAACGCCCTCTACAAATTTGAAATCCGCGATGCCAACGGCAATGTGCGCGAAAAAGCCGACCCGTATGCTTTCGGTGCGGAACTGCGCCCGACCACGGCATCTATCGTGCGCGGTTTGCCTGACGAAGTGGAAGAACCGGCTTTCCGTGCCCGCGCCAATGCCATTGATGCGCCGATCAGCATTTATGAAGTGCATTTGGGTTCATGGAAGCGCAATCCGGAAAACAATTTCTGGCTGACTTACGAACAGCTCGCCAAAGAATTGGTGGCATACGTCAAAGACATGGGTTTTACCCATATCGAGTTCCTGCCTGTTTCCGAATATCCGTTTGACGGATCGTGGGGCTATCAGGCAACCGGTTTGTATGCGCCAACCAGTCGTTTCGGTTCGCCGGAAGAATTACGCGCATTGATTAAAGCCGCGCACGACGAAGGCATCAGCGTTATCCTCGACTGGGTGGTCGGACACTTTCCGACCGATGATCACGGCCTGGCCAAGTTTGACGGCACCGCGCTGTATGAACATGCCGATCCGCGCGAAGGCTACCATCAAGACTGGAACACCCTGATTTACAACTTCGGCAGAAACGAAGTGAAAAACTTCCTGCAAGGCAATGCCCTGTATTGGATAGAACGTTTCGGCTTCGACGGTATCCGCGTTGACGCCGTCGCCTCCATGATTTACCGCAACTACTCGCGCAAAGACGGCGAGTGGATTCCGAACCAATACGGCGGCCATGAAAACCTTGAAGCCATCGCTTTCCTGCGCGATACCAACACCATGTTGAAAGAAGAAGTTCCGGCTGCGACCGAAATTGCCGAAGAATCTACTTCATTTGCCAATGTAACCCGCCAAGAAGGTTTGAACTTCAGCTTCAAATGGAATATGGGCTGGATGAACGATACCTTGCGCTACATGATGGAAGACCCCATCAACCGTAAATACCACCACAACAAAATGACCTTCGGCATGATGTACCAGTACAGCGAAAACTTCGTCCTGCCGCTTTCACACGATGAAGTCGTACACGGCAAACGCTCGCTGCTTGGACGGATGCCCGGCGACTGCTGGCAGCAATTTGCCAACCTGCGCGCCTACTACGGCTTTATGTACGGTTTCCCCGGCAAAAAACTCTTGTTTATGGGCAGCGAGTTTGCGCAAGGCCGCGAGTGGAACTACAACGAAGGGCTGGATTGGTTCCTGCTGGAGCAAGAGGGCGGCTGGCACAAAGGCGTACAAGACTTCGTACGCGAATTGAACCATGTCTATAAAGACACCGCGCCGCTTTACCAGCTTGACCAATGGCCGGAAGGCTTTGAATGGCTGGTCGCTGACGACGGCAATAATTCCGTTTTTGTCTTCGAACGCCGCGACCGCGAAGGCAACCGCGTTATCGTCATCAGCAACTTCACGCCTGTAGTGCGTGAAGGTTACCGCTTCGGTGTGAATTCTGCCGGCGAATACCGCGAAATCCTCAATTCAGACGACCTGCATTACAAAGGCAGCGGCGTTTCTGCCGGCGCAACGGTGGAGACAGAAGAAGTTTGGTCGCATGGCAAACCAAATTCCCTGTCTGTGACCGTACCGCCGTTGGCAACTGTTTACCTGTATCAGGCGGCAGTCAAAGAAGAAGCGTAAATCAACTTTGAGGGTGGGCATCCTGCCTGCCCAATCAGCTGAAAATTAAAGATAGTGACATCAATATGACTCAAGGCCGTCTGAAAGATTTTCAGACGGCCTTATATTGGACACGAAACCAAATACATACCAAGGAATCATTCTATGTCTGCCAAATCATGGCATATCGAGGAAGGCAAGCCTTATCCCATGGGCGCGATCCTGACAAGCAAGGGCGCGAATTTCACCTTGTTTTCCATCAATGCCGAAAAGGTCGAATTGTGTCTGTTTGATAAGGATAAAGAAACCCGTTTGGAGATGCCTTCGCGGCGTGGTTCGGTATTTTACGGATTTGTTCCGGATGTTAAGGCAGGGCAGCGATACGGTTTCCGCGTGTATGGACGTGAAAACGCAGAATACGGCTCATGTTTCAATCCCAACAAATTGCTGATTGACCCGTATTCCAAAAAAATTGACGGCAAACCAAGCTACCGTAACACCGAAGAAATGGCATGGTTCAGGCCGGAAGATGAACGCGACAATGCCGCCGTTGCGCCAAAAAGCGTCGTGGTCGGACGCAGCCGATTTAATTGGGCCAAAGATTGCCGTCCGGAAATACCGTGGGGCAAAACCGTTATTTATGAAGCCCATGTCAAAGGGTTGACCAAGCAATTCCCTGATTTGAAGTATGCAGGCACTTATAAAGCCTTGTGCGATAAACGGGTTTTGGTCTATTTGCAAGAATTGGGGGTAACGACGGTCGAGCTGCTGCCGATTCATTTTCATCTGGATGAATACCATCTTCAGCAGATGAGCTTGAGTAATTATTGGGGCTACAACACTTATTCCCATTTTGCCGTCGAGCCGTCTTATGCCGACAATCCCGAACGTGCGGCGGCGGAGTTTAAACAAGCGGTCAAAGCCCTGCATCAGGCAGGTTTGGAAGTGATTTTGGATGTCGTGTACAACCACACGGCCGAGCAGGATGACAAAGGCCCGATGCTGTGTCAGCGCGGTATCGATAACACCTTATGGTATTGGCACACCCCTTACGGCAATTATGAAAACTGGTCGGGTTGCGGCAATACGCTCAATATTGTCCGGCGCGATGTTACCCGTTGGGCGGCAGACAGCCTGCGCTATTGGGCGGAAGAGTTTCATGTCGACGGCTTTCGTTTCGATTTGGGAACCGTATTGGGACGCGAGCCCGATTTCCAATCGTACGGCCGTTTTTTCCAAGTCCTGTATCAAGATCCGGTTTTGGCCGGTTTGAAGCTGATTGTCGAAGCATGGGACATCGGTGAGGGCGGCTATCACTTGGGCAATTTCCCGCAACCTTTTGCCGAATGGAACGGCCGTTTCCGTGATGACATGCGCGCGTTTTGGTCATGGGAAAGCGGCAATTTGGGCGCATTTGCCGAACGCTTGGCCGGGTCGTCCGATATTTTCAACCACAGCGGCCGCCACCCGTCCGCTAGCATCAACTTCATCACTGCACACGACGGCTTCACTCTGCGTGATTTGGTCAGCTACAACGAAAAACACAACGAAGCCAACGGCGAAAACAACCGCGACGGGCATAATGAAAACATCAGCTACAACCACGGCGTAGAAGGCGAAACCGATGATGAAGAGGTGTTGCTCAACCGCGAATACACCTCCAAAGCGCTGCTTGCCTCCTTGTTTTTATCCAACGGTACGCCCATGCTTTTGGCGGGCGATGAGTTCGGCAACAGTCAGCAAGGCAACAACAACAGCTACTGCCAAGATAATCCGATTACATGGTTGGATTGGCAAAATGAGCCTCATGAGTTGCAAAATTACACTCAAGCGCTGATACGCGTACGCAGCCGAATCAAGCTGCTGACAGATGATTGCTGGTGGGAAAAAGAGCGTGTGCAATGGCTCAATGCCGATAGCAGCCCGATGACCGAATATTGTTGGCACAACAGGGGCAGCAAGGCGATTCAGGTTGTTTTGGACGACGAGTGGCTGCTGTTGGTCAATGCCAAACGTAGTCGTCAGTTATTTAACCTGCCTCAAGGCAATTGGGAAATTTCTTGCGTACCATCTGAGAAATTTAATTACGAAGAGGCTGGAAAATGTGTTGTCGAACACATGGGGATTTGGATTTTACATAAAACGAATTAAAGAAAAACCAAGCCGTTATATTGTTAACCCTTTGATATTTTGTCTGTATCCGTTGGGCCGAAGCTTGCATGGCATAAATGGAAATGTCGATGAGATGATGAGTGGTTTAATTTGTAATTAAATGTTTTATAAAGAAAAAATAATACGGAGTTGAATCTTTCAGTTATAATCCGTATCAAACCTGAAACAAACCTACCTATAAATTTTTCAGACGGCATTTATACTTCTTCAGGCCGTCTGAAAACTGAATAACGTTGTTTCTATAAACCATCAGGCGCGTTGTCCAAGTGCCTCAAATGAAAGAAAGGCTTCCATGGCTAAGCAAAAACTCCCCATCTCCGGCTACGATTACGTTATGCCCAAACCGGATGCAGAAACCATCCGCAAGTCCATTGTTTACAAGTTGATTTTCATCTTGGGCGTCGATCCTAAAGAAGCAACTTCACACCAATGGCTCAACGCCGCCATGTTGGCCGCACGCGACCTGATTGCCGAGGATTTCCTCAAAACACGCCGTGCCCACATCGACAACAGCAAACGCATGGTTTATTACCTGTCTATGGAATTCCTGCTCGGCCGTGCGTTTGTCAATGCGCTGATTAACGAAGGCGTTTATGCCGAGTTTGAAGAAGCCTTCAAGCAACTGGGCAAAGAATTTGCCGATGTCTGCGAACAAGAAGAAGATCCGGGTTTGGGTAACGGCGGTTTGGGCCGTCTGGCCGCCTGCTTCCTCGACTCATTGGCAACCCTGCGCATTCCTGCCATGGGCTACGGCATCCGTTACCAATACGGTATGTTCAAACAAGAAATCGTGGACGGCCAACAAGTCGAAAAACCTGATTTGTGGCTCGACCAAGATTTGGCATGGCAATTTGCCCGTCCGAACAAACAATATTCCGTCCGTTTCGGCGGCCAAGTATTGAACTTGGGCAACAAAAAAGAATGGCAGCCGAGCGAAGAAATCTCAGCTTGGGCATACGATGAAATTATTCCGGGCTATGGCGGCGAATGTGCCAACCCATTGCGCTTGTGGACTGCGCACGCAGGCAACCTGTTCGACCTTGCCGACTTCAACCGAGGTGACTATGCCTCTGCCGTTCGCGCACAAAACAGCGACGAAAACATCTCGCGCGTCCTCTATCCGAACGACTCTACCGATTCCGGCCGCGAATTGCGCCTGAAGCAAGAATACTTCTTGGTTTCCGCGTCCGTTCAAGATATTGTTGCACGCCACAAATGCCGTTTCCCAAGCATCCGTACGCTGGCGGACGAAGTTGCCATCCACTTGAACGACACCCACCCGGTACTCGCCATTCCAGAATTGATGCGCATCCTGATTGACGAAGAAGGCATTGAATGGACTGAAGCATGGAATATGTGCTGTAAGATTTTCTCTTACACCAACCACACATTGATGAGCGAAGCCTTGGAAACTTGGCAGGTTGACCTGATGGGCCGTCTGCTGCCGCGCCACTTGGACATCATCTTTGAAATCAACGCCTACTTCCTCAATGCCTTACGCGCCATCGGCAACTTCGACGACGACTTTGTCCGCCGCGTATCCATCATTGACGAAACCCACGGCCGTCGCGTCCGCATGGCATGGCTTGCCGTGATCGGTTCGCACAAAGTCAACGGCGTGGCCAAAATCCACTCCGATTTGATGACCACATCCATCTTCGCCGACTTTGCCAAAATATTCCCAGAACGCTTTACCAACGTAACCAACGGCGTCACCCCGCGCCGCTGGATCAACATCGCCAACCCGGGCCTGACCAAATTCTTGGACAAACATCTGGGCGACGAAGACTGGCGCCTGCATTTGGACAACCTGACCAAGCTCAACGACAAAGTGGACGATGCCTCCGTACAGGCAGAATTCGGCGCAGTGAAAAAAGCCGCCAAAGAGCGCCTTGCCAAATACATTGAAACCGAACTGGGCATCAAGGTTAATACCGATGCACTTTTCGACATCCAAATCAAACGTATCCACGAGTACAAACGTCAAGCGTTGAACGTGATGCACATCGTCGACCGCTACAACAAAATCCTGGAAAACCCGGATTTCGATTGGCAGCCGCGCGTGTTCATCTTTGCCGGTAAAGCCGCATCCGCTTATTACATGGCGAAGAAAATCATCCGACTGATTAACGACGTTGCCAAAGTCATCAACAACGACACCCGTATCCGCGACCTGATTAAAGTTGTGTTCATCCCGAACTACAGCGTCAGCCTCGCCCAAATCATCATCCCGGCCGCCGATTTGCACGAACAAATCTCACTGGCGGGTACAGAAGCCTCCGGCACCAGCAACATGAAATTCGCCCTCAACGGCGCGCTCTGCATGGGTACGCTGGACGGCGCGAACGTCGAAATTTTGGAAAAAGTCGGCGCGGACAACTGCTTTATCTTCGGTAACACCGTCGAGCAAGTCGAAGAAATCCGCCGCAACGGTTACGACCCGTTGAGCTATATCGAACGAGACAGCGACCTGCGCCGCGTCGTCAACCAAATCAGCCAAGGCACTTTCTCTCCGGAAGAGCCAAACCGCTACAACGACGTGTTGCAACCATACGGCGACTTCTATCAACTGATGGCCGATTTCCGCAGCTACATCGACGCGCAATACAAAGCGGACGAACACTACCGCAACGTATCCGCATGGCGCAAATCAGCCTTGATCAACATCGCCAACATGGGCTTCTTCTCATCCGACCGCTCTATCGCCGACTACTGCCGCGATATTTGGTACATCAAACCATTGAGCGAAAAAGAATTGCCCAGCAGAAATTAAGCGTTAAGCAGATAGCGAAAGCCGATACATCGGAAAGGTGTATCGGCTTTTTTTCAGACGGCATGAGATAGAAACGAGTAAAACAGTATGGTTATATTTATTACTGTTTTAGCGTATTTCTAAATGACTCAATTTAAAATCGGTATTTAAAATTTAGTAGCCATTCATTCTGACGGTATCGGTAATGTACTGTATTGCTATGGGAGATTGAGCGTCTGAAACGAAATTCAGGATACACACCTTTAAGGTTCCACTGAGGAAAGCCTGCAGCGGCTATCATGATGTATTGATTGTCGCGCCGCCGTCTGTTGTCGCTGACAAAACTTGCTGCGTCATAAAGACTGCGGCGGTGAAGCAGGATGGTGTTGAGGTAAGTACCGCTTGAAAAAAAACTATACACTCCCAGCCGTGTCGTATATTCCTTGCTGGAAGAAGATTTTTCGGGATAGGCTTTGCGTGTTGCATCAAAGTTGGCGAACAGGCCGCTTTGGGGTGTGAAAGAAAATTCTGCCCCTACGCCTAGTTCGTATTGCTTATAGTCGGCAAAATAATCTTTGTTTTGTCCGCCGTATCCGGTCTTTTTTGCTCCGGCATGTGAGTTAATGCGCCAGCGAGGGGAGAGTGTGCGTGACCAGTTGACATCCGCACCCCATGCGCGGTAGTGGGTGTGGCGGTTGCGGAAGTCGTATTCGAAATAGGGCAGCAGGGAAAAGGAGGAGCGTGCGTCGGCATAGGCATATCCCGCATACAGCGAACCATTGTGATAGCCGTAATCCGGCATGGCCGCCGAATCTTTGTCTTTTTCCGTGTAGCGGTTGCCGTACAGGACACCGCGCACCTGTACACCGTGATGCCCTTTGAGCGGGACGGTTCTTTCGGCGGTTGCGCTATAGGATGAGAAGGTCGAATCCGTTGGCGCAGGCAGGGTGCGCTCCATCAGGCATATGCCCGCGATTTCCCACACGCATTGGCTGATGCCGTTGCCTTGGTTTACATTGCTATTGTAGCCGTAGCCGAGGCTGATTTGGCCGTGCCAGCGGCGGCGTTTGCCCAGTTCGGATAGGTAGTGTTCCACGATGGGGCGGGTTTCAGCAGGAATATCTGTTTTCAGAACTTTTTCAAATGCGGCGGCGGACTCTTTGTTTTGGTTGTCTTCGGCATAAAACCGCCCCGCTTCGAGCAGCAGGCGTGGGTTGTCGGGTTCGGCTTCCAAGGCCGTCTGAAAACTGTTCCCCGCCGCGCGAGAATCTCCTTCGGCCCGTTTTTGCAGCGCATCGGCCAAATGAATCAGCGCGGGTTTGTGCTGCGGCAGTTTGGCATAGCGGGCGGCAAACTGTCGCACCTTGTGCCACTGCCGCGCGTTGAGGGCGTGGTAAATCGCACTTTCCAGTTCTTCCGCCGTATCGCCGACTTGGTAGACTGTACCGTCTATCATGATGTAGCTGTCGTTTTCTCCCACTTCCCCGTGTGCCTGTTCCGTGTCCAGCCAGTCACTTTCTCGATATTGCTGCGTTTGGCGGCTGCTCTCATCCAGCAGGCGGCGGCGTTCATCTGCGGCATCGTTGGACGGAGCGGCAAGGCAGACCGTACAGAGCGGTAGAAAAAGCAGGCAGAAGTGGTATTTCATGGGATGGGGTCCTTTGGGCGGAGAGGCTGTCTGAAAGAAGTAAAAACAGAAATTCCGCAAGGCAATGCAGGTTTGCACGGCACTTCGAAAACAGGTCAGCCGCAGTATATTTATGCCTACTGCGGCTGCGGTTAAAAAACGGCGGTTTTCCTGATTGCGGGAATGGACGGCCAAACGCCGAAAACACCGGCATTCCCTAATCGCATAAGCAGGCAAGGTTATTTTTTCGCGCCGCCGAAGGCTACGTCTTTATCTGCGCCTGCACGATCCACGATACCTGCCAAGGCTTCCGCTCCGCTACCATAGAAGCGTCCGGTAATATGCTCGGTATTTTTATGGTTATCAAATTTACCGCTGCTTTCGATTTTGGTATTGGCAAAATTGATGCTGTCTCCGGCGCGGGAAATAGTGCCGGCCAGTTCATTTTTACCTGTTCCATAGTTGGCGGTCAGTACGCCGGTATAGAAATCATTTTTCCCTGGAGTATGCTTGTTAATACCTAATACATTGTATTTCGCATTGACCAGTTTCGGCATATTAGCTGTCGGATTCTCACCCACGAACCAAACCGTGCGGTTGCCGTCGTTCATATTCAAATCCGTGCTGTTGGCAATCTGATTGCTGTTGCCTTTGCGCGGTGCCCATTCGCCGAAGAAGACGTTGGTTGCCGCAGTCGGCACTTTGGCAAAGGTCATGCCGCCGAATTTCGGTGCAATCGGCAACAGCGGGTCAGCCATTTGGCGTACGCTGAACACCTCGGTGTTGTTGGCGCGTTTTTCATACCAAACTTGTCCGAGTTTTTTCGAGCTGAACCAGCCCAATACGGGATTGACATCACCTGGGGTGAGGTATCTCGGATTGGCCGCACCGTTTACATTGGCGTTCTGATTGCCGCCGTTGATGGGTGCGTTGCCGTATTTGGTGCGGATGCGTTGCGCGGGACCAGCTTGGAGGTTGATAGAATTGGATAAGCCATTGCCTGTGCTGACTTTGATGCCGGCAGCACCCGAACCAAAGGGCAGGGAATCGGATGTTTTGGGTTCGATTAAGTTCAGTTTGCTTGAACCACCTTCCACATTAACTGCATAAGCAGAGCTGAAGGTTGCAGTCAAAAGGACAGCGAGGGCTAATTGTGATACTTTCATGATTTTTCCTTTTAAAGAAAAGATATGGTGGATACCGCTGTTTTGTCTCGAGCGGCAAGGTGTATCGGGTGTTACCGATAGGGCGCATATTAATATAAATAAAAATATAAATCTAATTAAAACTCATTATCAAATGTAAAGTGCGGATTGCATTTGTTAATATTTTATTTTTAATATCATTGCATTATCATCTAAGAAATACAAAAATTATAGTAACGGTAACAGGTTGTAGCCGACGGGCAGATTCCTGCCCGTCGGCTACATAGGATACAGTCAAGCCTTAAAACCTACCCTTGATGCCGAAGGTAACTGTCCTGCCCGGGCCGGGGACAGGAGTGCTGGACATGGGGTCTAAGTAGTAGCGGTTGGCGAGGTTTGTTACTCCGAAGTTCAAGTCTATATGTTTCCCTATGCGGTAGCGGGCATAGGCATCAAGCAGGGTGGCGGCGTGCCAGCCGTAGGGTTTGCCGTTGCGCTCATACACCTGCCCTGCGCCGTCGGCAATCAGCTTGTCGTAGTTTTTCCGTTCCGCCTTGCTGTGATGGATGGCGCGCATGCCCAATTCCAGTCTTTCGTTGAAGAAGCGCGTGCCGACATCGAGGGTAAGCGAATATTTCGGCTGCAAGGACTGGAAGAAGCGGCTGAGGCCGAAGCCGCCTTCAAGGCATTCGGGTACGCGTTGCAGGTAATAGTCGAATTTGAAGGCGATGCCCTTGTCGCACACCATATGTTTCAAGCGGTAAGTGCCGCCGAAGGAGGCAAAGAAGCGGCCGCTGTCGAGGCGGCTTTGCAGTTCTAGCCCCTTGCTGATTGCCTTGTCGTATTGGATCATGCCGCCGTCCATATTCGAGGTGTCGATTTGGTTTTTGATTTTGTTGCTGTAGTAGGTGAGGCGGATATCGCCTTGGCGCAGCTTGGCGAAATGCGGGGCGAAATTGAAGTTGTAGCCGACTTCCCAGTTGGTGCTTTTTTCCGGCTTCAGGCTGTATTCGGCCACGGTCTCGCTGCCGTACAGACCGCCGCTGCCGGTGGCGGCGGTCAGTTCGTAAAGGCTGGGGAAGCGGCTCATGCGGGCATAGCGGGCGAAGAGGCGGTGGTTGTCGGCAAGATCGTAGCTGACCGACAGCATGGGCGCCCAGGAATGCGCGCGCTGTTCCTGCGGCATGCGCCAGCGGTCGGCTTCGCCGAATTGATGCCGGATCCAAGCGGTACGATTGTAATCGCTGCCATATTTCAGTACCTGATTATTGTCTTCTTTTGACGGAATTTGGTTTTCATTGGCCATACGTTCCATTTCTTCGCGTACCGGGTCGGTCATGTAAATATGCGATCCTGGGATATAGCGACGGTAGCTGCCGCTTTTTCCCTGCGGATTGTTTACCCTTTCGCGGTACATTTCCGGCGTAATCTGCACTTTGCCGTGATCAAATTTGCCCGCGACCATTGGGATAATTTGCTTGCGGCGCAGGACGTAGAGTACACCGTTGTTTTTATCCGCTTGGTAACTTTGAAACAGGCTGCCGTCGGCTTTGCTGTAAAGCCGTGTTCCCGAGACGAATGTATCGCCCGGACGGTAGTCATAGCCGTTTTTTTCCTTAAAGCGGCGGTTGAGCCTTTGATATTCTTCAACCTGTCCCCCGATTCTATCAGGGTCATAAAGCTGCTCCATCCGCCGCTGGCTGGCAATATCTTCTTCATCCGCCAATTCGTAATAAGGCATCATCAGGCCGGTAACATAGCTGTCCGAACCCAGGCCGTACTGATACCAAGGGTTGCGTGCGGCACGCTGCCGCGCCAGTTCGATATTGCGTCCTTTAAAGTTCTGATAGCGCACGCCCGCCTGTATGTTCAGGCGGGAAGTCGGTTTCCAGTCGAAGACCAGGTTCGCGCCCCATTCGCGCTTTTTCGCCGACTGCGGGCCGCCCAAGGCTGCCATGCGGGTCAGTACGCCGAACGTGTTCATCAGGTCGGCGCTGTTAGCGATGTCGGTGCGTTCTTCCAGTGTTTCGCGCTGGTAGTCGGCGGCAAGGGTGAGGCTGAGTTTGTCGGAAAGGCGGAAGCGGTTGCTGAGGTTGAAGCCGTTGCGGACGACGTCGGTACGCTGCCGCGCGCCGGGAATGATGATGCGGTCGGGATGTTCGATGTAGTAGCGTTCCTGATTCAGCTTTTGCTTCAGTTCGGCCAGGTTCATCAGCCTGCCCAGATGGTTGGTCTGGTCGGTCATCACATTTTTATCGGCGGGCGTAATGGCGTAGTAGCCGCCCGTATGCCCCATCCAGCGGTCGGTAATCGCACGGTTGTTTTCATCGTACTGGGCCAGCCTGCGGGCGATTTTGTCGGGCGTGTCTTCTATCATGCGCAGCACTTCTTCATGGGTTCGTGCCGAACCGTAGGCGTTCCACGTCATCGCGTCTTCGCAACTTTCCGTTCTAAGACCGGGAGACTGCCGTTTGCGTATGTTGCACCAGTACCAGATGTCGTAGTCCATGTCGGGCGTGGTTACGCCGACGACGGGGCCGCCGCTCTGATGGCGGTTGCTGTCGGTCTTCACCCGCCACATATCGGCCTGAAAATCTATCCACTTGTTGTCCTGCGGCTTCCATTCGTAGCCGATTTTGTAGGTTTTACTGTCGATTTTCGTCCCTATCCCTGGTGCCTGCTGCGCGGGGTCATTTAGGGATTGTTCGCTGAAACCGAGTATCCATGCCGTTATCAGGGGGTTGATTTCACCGAAGCCGATTTTGTTGTCCATATATTGCAGGCTGATTTTCTGATTGCCCGGCAAATACCAGTTATTTTTCAGCAGCAGGGTTTTGGTGTCGGTGTGGCTGTTCATGATTTCTTCGCCCGGCCTGAACAGGATGGCCATATTCGGCACCAGGCTGGCGGAAGATTTGCAGAGTATGTCTTTTTCCCGTTGCGATTTATCGGGATACTGGTCGTAACAGGCATCCGCACCGTAAATGGGGTTGTTGAGGTAGCTTTGATAGCCACGTTTGCCCGCGTAGTAGTTGCCCTTTTGACGGTGGCTGTATGCGGCAAGGCCGTCTGTAATGTCGGTTTTAAAGGCGGCGGACAGCATCAGCTGCCTGTCGTCTTTGAAGTTGGTGTGGCTTTTGCCGCCCGAGAATTTCGTGTCGGCTATGCCTTCGTCCAACAACAGGGCGGTGGGGGAGGGTTTGCCGGTATAGCCGGTCAGCACGTCCGCCATACCCGGTGTACCGTCCGCCGTCGCGCCTATGGGCGAGAGGGTGCGGTAGTCGCGGCCTAAGAATTGGCGCAAGTCGTTTTTCTGCGCCACGGTGTTGCCGGAAAATTCGGTTTTGACTTCGATTCCCCAGTTTCTTCCTTCGGGGATGATGTCGGAAGGTTCGATGGTGCGGATGGACATCGCGCCGCCGACGCCCGATTTCACGCCGCGCGTGAGGGCGGGGCTTTTTTCCACCGCGATGCTGCGGAACAGGGCGGGGTCGAGGTAGTTGCGGTCGCCCACGCCGTAGTTGTTGAGCCAGACATCGACCGTTTGCTCCGTGCCGTCCAGCGTTACGGGAATACGGCCTTTGCCGGTGATTCCGCGTATATTAGGCGTAATCGCGCCGCCAGCGGTGCGGGTGTTCATGTTGTACACGCCGTTTAAGCCTTTGAGTACGTCGCCGGCGGATTGGACGCGGTAGCGTTCGAGGTATTCTTTGCCGACGTAGGCGTTGGAAACGTTTTTGTAATACACATCGTCCGCGCCTTTTTGGTCGTTGGTACGTTTGCCACTGACAACAACGGTATCCAATTCTTGGTATTGTTCGGGTTGAGCTGAGGTTTCGATGACATTAGCAACGGTTAATGTACTGAATGCGCTGGCAAGGCTGAGAATGATTATTTTGGGTTTGGGAGTAAAAGCAGACATAGTTTCTCTTTGTTAAGAACTTAATATAAGAGGTTAAAATACTCTTTTATATGAAAAATATAAAATTTTTAAATATTATTAATATTTATCTAATAATTGATTATTCTTATTATTATTGAAATAATCTAATAAATAGTCTTTTTTATTGTGATTTTATTTGGATCATATTCAGATAAATAGAGATATGAAAAGGCCGTCTGAAACCTTTCAGACGGCCTTTTGTTTCATTTGTTTTGAGCATCAATCAAGCAAGATTATTTTTCAGCTTCTTCAAAGCCGACGACTTCGAGGCCGAAGCCGGTGAGGCCGGTGAAGGATGACGGTTGGCCGAGGACGCGCAGTTTTTTGACGTTGAGGCCGGCGAGGATTTGTGCGCCTATGCCGTAGCTTTTGCTATCCCATTTGTAGGCTTGGTTGGCGCCTTTGGGCAGGGTGCGGTCGAGCAGGGTGGCGCCGTCTTCGGTGCGGTGCAGGAGGATGACGACGCCGCTTTCGGCTTGTTGGATGCGCTCAAGGGCTTTGGGCAGCGACCATGAGTGGCGCGGGTTGGTTTGGATGAAGTCCATGACGCTGAAGGGCTCGTGGACGCGGACGAGGGTTTCTTCTTCGGCGGAAGGTGTGCCTTTGACAAGGGCAAGGTGGGTTTCACCGGAGAGTTTGTCAACGTAAACGTGTTGTTGGAACTCGCCCCACGGGGTTTGTACGGGCGCGTTGCCCATGTCTTCAAGCAGGCTTTCGGTACGGCTGCGGTATTCGATGAGGTCGGCAATGGTGCCAATTTTGAGGTTGTGTTCTTCGGCGAATTTCATCAGCTCGGGCATACGCGCCATGGTGCCGTCGTCGTTGATGATTTCGCAGATGACGGCGGCGGGAATCAGGCCGTTCATTTGTGCCAGATCGACGCCGGCTTCTGTGTGTCCGGCGCGGACGAGTACGCCGCCTTTTTGGGCGCGCAGTGGGAAGATGTGGCCGGGTTGGACGATGTCTTCGGGTTTGGCGGATGGGGAAACAGCGGTTTGAATGGTCAGGGCGCGGTCGGCGGCGGAAATGCCGGTGGTGATGCCGTGGGCGGCTTCGATGGAGACAGTAAAGTTGGTGCCGTATTGTGCGCCGTTTTTCTGGGTCATCATGGGCAGGCCGAGTTTTTCTACCATTTCGCCGTCCATCGGCAGGCAGACCAGGCCGCGTGCGTTTTTGATCATGAAGTTGATGGCTTCGGGGGTAACGAATTGGGCGGCCATCAGCAAGTCGCCTTCGTTTTCGCGGTCTTCGGCATCGGTGATGATGACCATTTTGCCGGCTTTGATGTCTGCTAGGATTTCGGGGATGGTGGAGATGTGGGACATGGTATTTCTTTCTTGGCTGATGGTGGGGGCGTGGCGGTCTTGATGGTCTTGATCCAGCCACATGTCGGGCATATTGGCTGCCTGCTCGATTTTTCGGGCTTTTTTCTCGCCGAAAGATTTGTTTTTCAGCAGGGCGGACAGCTCGCCTTGGTTGATGGCGATGGCTTGGGCAAACTTGGTTTGCTGGCCGTTGTGGTGTTGTGTTATCCATTGCCGCAGGTTGAGGCGGCGCAGGTCGGTGGTATTCATGATGGGATGAAGTTGAATTGTGTGTAATGGATTGTAGTCTTGTCTTTACCAAAAGGCAAACTTTGTTTGCGGGGATTTTTTTATTACTTTTTGGTAATGAAATTTATTGTTTCAGACGGCCTGAATATGGCTTGAAATTGATGGTTTTGGGAGAATATGGGGAATGTTTTGATGATTATTTTAACGGGGGATGTTTGAAATGAAAATGTTTGGGCGCGGATTGGCCGTGCTGGTGTTGTGTGCGCTGACTGCTGCGGGCGGCTGGTTTTATGCTCTGCATGGTCAGAACGAAGAACATCAGGTTTTGTCCCGCGAAGGGGTTTTGATGCAGATTAAGCAGATGAACCGCTTGGAAAGTACGGCATTTTATATCGATACGATTATCCGTACGGAGAAAAAAGGGGATTGGCGCAGGCTGTGGCAGGATTCGCAAAGCGGTATTTTTATTGTGCGCGGTAAGGTGTTGGCCGGTTTGGACTTGGACAAATTAGGCGCGGACAATGTCAATATTGTGGACGACAAGGTCTTAATCAGCCTGCCGGCGGTGGAAATTTTGAGCGTGGATTTGGAAAATATCGAAGTGTACGATATTCAGACCGGCTCGTTTAATTTGCTGCCTATGGATAAGTCGGTATTTAAGACGGTGCAGGAAGAGGCAAGACGGCAGGTGTTGCAAAGCGCGTGTAAGGCTGAGATTTTGGAACATGCCAACCGTCAGGCGCAAATGCAGTTGGAAAACTTGTTTGCATTGACGCAGACGAAGGTATCCGTCTATCCGGCTGCGGTAGGGAAGTGCGGTTAAATAGATTGCTTGCAAAGATAAGGCCGTCTGAAAATTTTTCAGACGGCCTTTGTTTCATCAAGCCATTATCCGCGGCGTAAAACGGCGGTATTGATGTATTTTTGAATGCCTGTTGCAATGGCTTGGGCACATTGTTGGCGGAATGATTCACTGCCGAGCAGCCGCTCTTCGGTAGGGTTGGAGAGGAAGGCGGTTTCCACCAAAATGGACGGAACATCCGGCGCGCGGAGGACGGCAAAGTTGGCTTCGTCAACGCGGCCTTTGTGCAGTTGGTTGAGCTTACCCAATTCGGTCAGCACCAAATGTCCGAGTTTGCGGCTGTCGCGCAGGGTTGCGGTTTGGGTCATGTCTAAAATCGTGTTGTCGACGTTGTGGTTGCCACTGGTCTGAATACCGCCGATGGCGTCGGCGTTGTTTTGGGTTTGGGCCAGGAATTTTGCCGCCGAGCTGGTCGCGCCTTTGGTATTGAGCATGTACACGCCGGTACCGCGTGCGGACGGGCTGGTAAAGGCATCGGCGTGAATGGAAACAAATACGTCGGCATTGCGCGCGCGGCCTTTGGCGACGCGGATGCCCAAGGGAATGAAGATGTCTTCGTTGCGCGTCATGAATACGTTGTAACCCAAGGCTTCGAGGCGTTTTTTGGTTTCGCGTGCGATGGAGAGTACGACGTTTTTCTCTTTGAGGCCGCTCGGTCCGATGGCACCGGGGTCTTCGCCGCCGTGGCCGGGATCGATCATAATCACGGGACGGCGGTTGCCGCCGCTGCCGCGGTTGCTTTTAGGGGCGGGGGTGTCGTATGCGGTGTTGGTATTGGGACGTTGTTTGGGGACGCTGCCGTTGAGCAAGGCCATCATCGGGTCGTTGGCATCTGCGCCGTGCGGATAGAGGTCGATAACCAAGCGGTTTCTGAAGTTGCCGACAGGGGTGAGCGCAAAGACTTGCGGATGGGTGCTTTGTTTGAGGTCGATGACGATACGCACGGTATTGGGCGTATTTTGACCGGCGCGGATGCTGCGGATGAAAGGGTCGTCAGACAGCACTTTGCTGGAAATGCCTTGTAGGACGCTGTTGATTTCCGCACCTTGGATATCCACGACCAACCGGCTGGGGTTGTCCAACATAAAATGTTGGTATTTCATCGGGTGGTTGCTCTCAAGGGTAACGCGTGTGTAGGCGTGCGCCGGCCAAATGCGGACGGCAAGGAATTGCGCAGGAGAGGCCGGTTTGGCCAATGCGGCCCCCACGGGCGTGAGGGTGAGAAATAGTCCTGTGCCTTGACGGAGAATGTGTCTTCTAGTTAATTTGACCATGATTCTAAACTTTTTCGGCCTTGGTTTGTATGGGCGGAAAAGGTGCAGGTTCTGCCCTTATCGGTGTACGTCAATGTAATGGTAATGTCTGCCGGAGGTGTGAATTCCCCGCCTTGCTGCGGCCATTCGATGAGGCAGATGCTGTCGGGCGCAAACAATTCGTCCAAACCGGCATCTTCCCATTCCTCGGGCATGGTAAAGCGGTAGAGGTCGAAATGGTGGAGGGTGAATGTATCCAGCGGATAAGATTCGACAATGGTGTAAGTCGGGCTTTTGACTGCGCCCGTATGCCCCAGTCCGCGCAAAATCCCGCGTGTCAGCGTGGTTTTGCCTGCACCCAGCCCGCCTTCAAGATAGATGGTCAGCGGAGCGGAAAGCTGCTTGCTCCATTCTTCACCCAGTTTCAGGGTTGCTTCTTCATCGGGTAGAAAACGGGTGTACAGTCCGTTTGAGTGCATGGAATAGGCCTTGTCGTTCAAAAGGCTTAATTATGATGGAATTGGCGGCGTTTGCAAACCTGATAGACGATAAAGTTAGATAAAGATAGTGTTGAGGTCGTCTGAAAACGGAATTCAGACGGCCTTTAATGTTAAAATCAAAATATCCCCCACAAAATTGCGAGACAGCTTATGCCTTTATCCATAGACGAACAATTATTGCCGCACCGCAATGCCATCGACAGCATCGATGCGGAAATCCTCCGTTTGCTCAACGAGCGCGCCGGTCATGCGCATGCTATCGGCGAATTGAAAGGGACAGGCGCGGTGTACCGTCCTGAACGGGAAGTGGCCGTTTTGCGCCGGATTCAGGATTTGAACCGCGGCCCTTTACCGGACGAATCGGTTACCCGGCTGTTTCGTGAGATCATGAGCGAATGTTTGGCAGTGGAGCGTCCGCTGACGATTGCCTATTTGGGCCCGAAGGGGACATTTACCCAGCAAGCCGCCATCAAACATTTCGGCCACGCCGCACACACCATGGCGTGTACCACCATCGACAACTGCTTCAAACAAGTTGAAACGCGCCAAGCCGATTATTTGGTGGCACCGGTCGAAAATTCGACTGAAGGCTCGGTGGGCCGTACTTTGGACTTGCTGGCCGTAACCGCGTTGAAAGCCTGCGGCGAAGTGGTTGTCCGCATCCATCACAACCTGCTGCGTAAAGACAGCCACGAAAGCGGCGGCATTACCAAAGTTTTCGCCCATGCCCAAGCCTTGGCGCAATGCAACGACTGGCTCGGCCGCAACCTGCCTAATGCCGAGCGTATCGCCGTAGCCAGCAATGCCGAAGCGGCGCGTTTGGTTGCCGAGTCTGACAGCCCGAATGTGGCCGCCATTGCTGGACGTATCGCCGCGGAAATTTATCAGTTGAGTTTTGCCGCCGAGTGTATCGAAGATGAGCCGAACAACACCACGCGCTTCTTGGTGATGGGCCATCAAGAAACCGGCCGCAGCGGCAACGATAAAACCTCTTTGGTCGTCTCCGCACCCAACCGTGCCGGTGCCGTTACTTCTTTGTTGCAACCTTTCACCGAGTTGGGCATTTCCATGACCAAATTTGAAAGCCGCCCAAGCAAATCGGTTTTGTGGGAATACCTGTTCTTCATCGATATTGAAGGCCATCAAAGCGATGAAAATGTCCAAAAAGCCTTGCAGCTTTTGGGCGAACGCGCTTCCTTCGTGAAAGTTGTCGGCTCTTATCCGACCGTTGTTTTGTAAGAATTATTGGGTATCAAAGGCCGTCTGAAAAGTTTTCAGACGGCCTAAATCATGTTCTTAATAGTTGCCATTTATGCAACATTATTGGCAGATTGATGTCAGTAAGTTTGCATGATTGGAAATGAACCCTCTATAATCCGAACGTTTTTAATATTTTCATGCAAAGAAAGGAGCAAGCCATGACACGCAATACTTCAATCCGCTCAATCACATTCTTTGCAGCCCAAGCGTCGGTCTGATTTTCGGATAACGCTTTTCGCATTCCATGTCGCCCGCTTCGGGCTGCTTTCCCTACGATTATCGGCTAGAAACCAGGCCGTCTGAACATTTCTCAGACGGTGGCTATTTATTGTCATCTGCTGACGGTTTCTATCCGTTTTAAAGAAAGCATAAACACATGGGCAATTATCCCCATCATATTCAAATTATTGCCGATTCAAATACATGGATTGAAGGCAATGCTGTCGCACAGCTTGAAACCACCGCCCGATTACCGCATATGTTGCGCGTTGCCGGAATGCCGGATTTACACGCAGGGCGCGGTTATCCGGTTGGTGCGGCATTTTTCAGCGACCGTCATTTTTATCCTGCCCTGATTGGGAACGACATCGGTTGCGGCATGGCGTTTTGGCAGACCAATTTACGCGCAGCCAAACTCAAACCGGCCAAACTCGCCAAACAGCTCGGTAACATCGATACGCCGCTAGACAAAGACGAACAGGTCGATTTATTAGGCTACGCTGTCGATATGCGCCAATTTTCAGACGGCCTTGCTGTAGGTACGATTGGCGGCGGCAACCATTTTGCCGAGTTGCAAACCGTTGACACCGTTTATCGCGCCGATCTGCTCCCGATAGATTTTGATGAAAACCATCTGCAACTGTTGGTGCATAGCGGTTCGCGCGGATTGGGCCAGCAGATTTTGCAACGCCATATTGCCGCCTTCGGGCATCAAGGTTTGGCGGAAGAGGGCGAAGCGGCGGCGGCCTATCTTGCCGAACACCAAACAGCCCTTGAATTTGCCAGCCTTAACCGCCGTTTGATTGCGGCCAGAATGCTCGACCGGTGGCGCGCAGAAGGAACATGCCTGCTCGATGTCCACCATAATTTTTTGGAGCAAACCGAGATTGACGGCATAACCGGTTGGCTGCACCGAAAAGGCGCAACGCCCACCGATAAAGGCTTGGTCATGATACCCGGCTCGCGTGGCGATTACAGCTATCTGGTCCGACCTGCCGAAGATTGCCAAATTTCGTTGAATACCTTGGCTCACGGCGCAGGTCGGAAATGGCAGCGCGGCGAATGCAAAGGCAGGCTGTCGCACAAATATACTGCCGACAGCCTGCGCCAGACCGAGTTTGGCAGCGTAGTCGTTTGTCAGGATAAGGCCCTGATTTTTGAAGAAGCACCGCAGGCTTATAAAAGCATCGACAGCGTTATTGCCGCCATGAAAAATGCAGGTTTGATTGAATTGGTTGCGCGGTTTAAACCTGTTTTGACCTATAAAACCGGCGGTGAGTGTGGAGCGTAAAGATGAAACAGAATACACCAGCGGTTTATCTGCAAATTTCCACCGCGCAAGGGCCGGCAGAGTGCCGTATATTTGCCCGTTTCGTCTTGGGCAAGCTGCTTGCCGAAGCCCAAGCCAAAGGCATTGATGCCGAACTTGTTAACGAAACCGCCGATAAGCACGGCATTTTGTCGGCGACGCTCAAGTTGGCAGGGCAAAAAGCCGAAAGCCTAGCGCAAACTTGGCAGGGGACGCTCCAATGGATATGCCCCAGCCCCGTCCGCCCGAAACATCCGCGCAAAAATTGGTATATAGGCGTTTTCCGTTTGCCCGATATGCCACAGACGTATGAAATGCCGTCTGAAAACGGAATCGAGTTTCAAACCTGCCGTTCGGGCGGTAAAGGCGGGCAACACGTCAATAAAACCGAGAGTGCCGTCCGCGCTACCCATAAAGAAAGCGGCATTTCCGTGCGGGTCGAGAGCGAACGCAGCCAGCATGCCAATAAAAAATTGGCGGTAATGTTATTGGCGCAAAAGCTGGCGGAGCATCATGCCGGACAGGCTGGAAGTTTTGTGCAGGAGCAACACGCGCAACTCTATCAAGTTGAGCGCGGCAATCCGAAAAGAACGTTTGTCGGTACTGCTTTTAAGGAAAAGTAATTTGCCTGCCGGATAAGGAGGTATTTAAAACATAAATCAAAGGCCGTCTGAAAATTTTCAGACGGCCTTTTATTGGTTTATCGATTAGCGTTCGCTTAACGCTTGTTTCATGCGCGTAATCGGTTTGATCAGGTATTGGAAGATGGTTTTTTCACCAGTTTTGATGTCCACCGTTGCCACCATGCCCGGAATAATCGGCATAGGTTTGCCGTTTTTGTCTTTCAGGGAATTGTTTTCGGTTTGGACGAGAACGCGGTAATAGACTTGGTTCGGGTCAAGTTTCAAGTCGTTGGCACGGTTTTGCATGGAATTGCTGACGGTATCGGCACCGACGAGGGTAACTTTGCCTTCCAAACCGCCGTAGATGGAGTAGTCGTATGCGCTGACTTTAACCAATGCAGGTTGGCCTGCGCGGATAAAGGCAATGTCTTGCGGACGGATATAGGCTTCGACCAGCAGTTTGTCGTCAACCGGGACGATTTGCATAATGTCTTCGCCTGCGTTCACAACGCCGCCGATGGTGGTGACTTTTATGCCTTTGACGATGCCGCGCATAGGGGCGCGGATTTGCGAGCGTTCAACCGGGTCTGCGCGCATGGCAACGTTTTCTTTGGATTGCGCCAGCTCGGATTCGGCTTGCAAAAGTTCGTTGTTGGCATCAGCTTTGTAGCGGTTGCGGCGCTCGGAAATTTGGGTGGCCAAGTCGGCAGACTCACGGCGCATTCTTAAGAGTTCGACTTCGGAAACCACGCCTTCAGCAACCATGGGGGCGGTAATGGCGATTTCGCGGTCAAGCGCAGCCTTGCTTTGGGAAAGGCCGCTGACGGCGTCGGTCATGGCTTGACGGCGTGCTTTGTAGGCGGCGATTTCGCGACGGCGAAGCTCGGGACCCACGCTGTCAGGGAAGGAGAGCTTGGTGCCGTAGGCTTCGGCTTTCAAGCGGGCAACAGTGGCTTCGAGGTTTTCGACTTTGGCTTCGCTTTCACGCAAAACAGCAGAGCTGCGCGTGTCGTCGAGTTTCATCAGAATCTGATCTTTCTCGACCATATCGCCTTCTTTAACCATGATTTCGGTTACGATGCCGGGGTCGAGGCTTTGGATTACTTGCTCACGGCTGCTGGGAATGATATTGCCGTTGCCGCGGGTCACTTCTTCGACAGGACTGTTGTATGCCCAGACGACGAAGACAACCAGGAAAAGGAAGAATAGGATAATGACCCAAAATTGACCGCTGTGCTTTTCTTTTTGAAGGGCGGCGTTGAGGTCGTTGATGAGGTGTAGGTCTTTGGATTTGACGTTGTTTTCGCGGCTCATAATCGTGTGTCTTTATTGTGTTTGGTGGATTTTAACCATTAGGGCAGGCCGTCTGAAAGGGTAAGCAGGTTTCAGACGGCCTTTTGCTTTATTGTGCTGCCGATTGAGGGGCGGCGGCTTGTTGTTGCTGTTTGGCGTTGACAGCTTGTTGCTGTTGTTTGACGTTGGCTGCTTTGGCCTGTTCGTTTTGCATGAGTTTTTGCAATACCAGGTCGCGCGGGCCGTCCATCACGACTTTACCATTGTCCATGACAATGATGCGGTTGACGATTTGCAGCACTTGCGGACGGTGGGTTACCAAAAGCATGGTGCGGTTGCGACCCCATTGGGCGATGGCATTGAGCGCCATGCGTTCGGTAGCCTGGTCCAGGCTGGTGGTCGGCTCGTCCAGCAGGACGACTTTCGGATTGCGCAAGGTCATGCGTGCCAGGGCGATGATTTGTTTTTGACCGCCGGACAAGCCCAAACCGTCTTCACCTAAAGGCATATCCAAACCGCGCGGATGGTTGCGGATGATTTTGTCGAGGCCGAAGCGGTTGAGCGCAATCAGCAGGTCTTGGTCGGTAGAGTAGCTGCCGGTACGCGCCAAGTCCATGTTTTCGCGCAATGTACCGAGGAACAGGCGTGGCGATTGGCTCAGCAGTAGGACTTGGTCGCGCAGGAAGTTGGGGTCAAGCTGGCGCATATCGACGCCGTCAAGGGTAACGTTGCCTTTTTCGGTATCGTACAGGCCGCTGGCCAGTTTGAGCATGGTGCTTTTACCGCTGCCGATACGGCCCAAAATACCGACTTTTTCACCCGGTTTGATGGTCAGGCGCAAATCTTCGACGGCGCTGTTGTTGTCGGCTTGATATTTGAACGATACGTTTTCAAAGGTAATATTGCCTTGAACGTTGTCCAAAGTAATGTATTTGCGTTCCGGATTGCGCTCGATAGGGCGGGTAACGATATCGTTTACGCCTTTGAGGGCAAGTTTGGCCTGTTGGAAGCGGGTCGCCAAACCGGCGATTTGTGCCAACGGCGCCAAAGCGCGGCCGGACAGAATCACGGAGGCAATCAATGCACCCATGGTAATGCGTTCCGCATGGTTTTCGGCATGAATCAGATAGGTACCGACTACGACCAAGAAGACGGTATTGAGCTGCTGCATGGCAACGGCAAAGTTGACCATGAAGTTGCTGGTGTCTTTGACTTTGATGGAGGAAGCGGAAGTTTTGGCGGTGTATTCGTCCCAGCGTTGTTGCGCCCAAGATGTGGCGTTGTTGGTTTTCAGGGTTTCGATGCCTTCGATGGCTTCAACGGCAAGGCCGGAGCGTTGCGAACCTTCTTTCATCGATTCGTTGATGTGGCGAGAGAGCGGGCGTTGTACGACAAAACCGACAATCACGACAATCGGAATGATGGTTAGGGGAACGAGTGCCAGTTTGCCGCCGACCATGGAAATTACGAAGATAAACAGCAACAGGAAAGGCAAGTCGACAATGGTCAACAAGCTGGCACTGGTCATGAACTCGCGCACGGCTTCAAATTCGCGCAGGTTGCTGGCGTATGAACCGGAGGAAGCGGGACGGTCTGCCAGGCGCAATGCCATCACGCGGCGGAATAAAGCGGAGCTGATGATCAGGTCGGCTTTTTTACCGGCAATATCGGTCAAGTGGCCGCGAATCATCTTGGCGGCAAACTCAAACAAAATCGCCAAGACCACGCCGATACTCAATACCCACAAGGTTTCATAGGCTTGGTTGGGAATCACGCGGTCGTACACGTTCATCACATACAGGGAGCTGACGAGCGCAAGGAAGTTAATGATGATGGTGGCCAAGATGACTTGGTAGTAGTAGCTGCGGAATCGCCAAATGACTTTCCAAAACCATGCTTTGGGCAAATGGTATTCAGGCAGCTCCGAGCGCATATCGGTAGCCATTTTGGGTTTGATAAACCAGCAGTAGCCTAAATACAGGCCGGAGAGCTGCTCGTGGCTGAGTTCCTGTTCCAAACCGTCAACCTGGCGGATATGGTATTTGCGCTCTTGGCCGGAGCCTTCGATTTTGGTGACGACCGCGGCCTCTTCGTTGTGCAGGATAATCATGACCGGCACGGCGAGCGAGGGGATGTCTTCTAAATTGCGTTTGGACAAGGTGTTTTCAAAGCCGTGGCTGCGCAGGACTTCGACCAGCGAGTGATAGTTGACCTTGAGCTTTTTGTCGCGCACGACTTCGGCGGACAAAGCGGCTTCGGATACGGGCGCACCCAAAAGACGGGTCACTAAAACGATGTGTTCAATGATGGCTTTCATATTTTTTCGCGTAATGTTTTTGGTTTAACCGGCGGATATGGCTTTATTTTTGCGCCAAACCGACCCAAGCGGAGATTTTGGCCTGGGTATTTAAATAGTCGAGCGCCGCATCGCGGAAATCGTTGCGGGCGGCAACGTAATCCTGTTCGATGGAGGATAACTCGCTGTATGCGCTCAAAACGTCGGTCAGCGTGCGTCGGGCGATTTTAAACTGCAATTCGTACACTTTGATGACTTCTTTCTGGGCGGCGATGTGTTGCGCTGTCAGGGCGGCACGCTGTTCGCTTTCCTGCATATCGATGGCCGACGTTTGGACGCGTTCGTTCATGTCGCGCAGGATTTGTTCGGATTTGGCTTCTGCGGCAATCAATGATTTGGCATTGCGCTCTACATTGTGTCGTGCGGCAATATCTAGCACATTCCATGCAACATTTAAATAAAGCTGTTTGGTATTGCGCGTTGCACTGCCTTCCAAATTGAGGGCAGGCAGACGTTCGGCTTTGGAGGCGTCCAAATCGGCACGGACGCTGTCGCGTTCGGCCAATTGTGCCTGATAGGACGGATTATTATTGCGGTTGGGGTTGCTGAAGCGTTCGCTGATGGATTTTGCCGTGTCGTTTTTAAACGGATCTTCCAAATCGTTGGCAGTCAGTTGGCGCGAGGTGTAGCGGGATAGGCGGCTCAGCGCCAAATCCATGGTGCGGCGTTGTTGGGCAATGATGTTGGCCACTTGTAATTGGCGCGCGCGTGCTTCAATCAACTCGGAACGGCGGCCGGCATCATATTTGACGATGGTATTTAAGTCTTTTAAGAGGTTGTTGTGGCGCGCCAAAGTCTGCTCGTTGAGAATCAGGGTTTCTTTTGCACGCAATGCGCTCAGATAGAGGCGGCCGATATCGCTTCCCAGCTGCTCTTGGCTTTCGGTGTATTTGTGTTGATAGTATTCTTCGCGGCTGCGGTCGCGGCGGACGGCGGCTTCAATCGCGCCCCATGAATAGATGTTCAGGCTGCCGCGTACGCCGACGCCGTCTTCCATATCGTTGCTGGTGTATTTATTGTGTTGTGCCAGCACTTTCGTGCCGGTCAGGGTAACAACGGGGTAATGGCGCGCACGCGTGGCTTTGGTCGTGCTTTGCGCCGCTTCTTGGGTAGCCTTGGCTTCACGCACAATCGGGTCGCTGATTAAAGCATCCCTGAGGATGTCTTGCAGGCTGTATGCAGAGGCCGTCTGAAACGGCAGCAGACAGCAGGCGACGGCAACGGCCGATGACAATAAACGGGGCTTTGTGGGGGAAGAATAAATATGCGACATGATTTTTAACCAAATGATTTATATATTATCGTTGTCCGTATCGGGTATCGCTTGAGGCATGGCCGGGCGAATTTTGAACGAGAACACATACATTTACAAAGCATAAAGCATTTTTTCCGGCTTTTCACAATATTCTGATAAAAGGTCGAGATACAGGCCTCAAAGTATATTATTGCAAAGCGCGACTATCGTAATTTATGGTTTTAATGTAAGAAATCTATCGATAAGGCCGTCTGAAAGGAATTCAGACGGCCTTTTTCAACCTTAATCCTTGCGTTGCAATACAGCGGCAAAGAAGCCGTCGGTTTGGTGTTCTCCGGAGTTGAGGCGCAGGTATTTTCCGGTATCCAAATCAACCTTCAGGCTTTGCAGCAGTTCGGCGCAGTTGACGAGTTCAAATTCGGGATGTTCGGACAGGAAACGTTCGACCTGCTGCTCGTTTTCTTCCGGCAATACGCTGCAGGTGGCGTACACCAAGCGGCCTTGCGGTTTTACCAGTTTGGATGCGGCATCGAGGACGCTGTGTTGCTGTTCCAAAAGGTTGGCCACGGTCTCGGCGGATTGGCGGTATTTGAGGTCGGGGTTGCGGCGTAAAGTACCCAAACCGGAGCAGGGTGCGTCCACCAACACGCGGTCTGCTTTACCTGCCAGTCGGGCGATACGGGTATCGTGTTCGCTGCTGATGCGTTCGGGGTGGATATTGGTCAGTCCGGCGCGGGTCATGCGCGGTTTGAGGTTGGCAAGGCGTTTTTCGGCGATGTCGAAGGCGTAGATTCGGCCTTTGTTGGCCATTTGCGCGCCGACAGCCAAGGTTTTGCCGCCGGCGCCGGCACAGAAATCGACAATGATTTCGCCGCGTTTTGCGCCCACCAATAAGGCAAGCAGCTGGCTGCCTTCGTCTTGGACTTCCAGCGTGCCGTCTAAAAACAGATCGTGTTTGTTAAGCGCGATTTTATTTTTCAGGCGGATGCCCCAAGGCGAATAAGGCGTTGCCTCTGCATCGGCACTTTCAGCCTGTAACAATGGCAATACTTTATCTCGTTTGCCTTTCAAAGTATTGACGCGGATGTCGAGCGGGGCAGGTTGGTTGATGCTGCGGCCGAAGGCGAGAATTTCTTCTTCGCTCCAATGCTGTTGCAGTTGTTCCACCAGCCATTGCGGCAATTCTGCGGCGGTATTCAGGCCGTCTGAAAACTCGGTTTTACGGGCTTTCAAATTGCCGAGGAACGCTGTTTCTTCTTCATCAAGCAGGTCTTTGATTTGGCTGATGTTGGTGCTTCTGCCGAGAACCAGCGCGGCAAGAGCGGCTTTGCGCGGCTGAGCGTGCGGACGGCGCAGGGCGGTGCTGATTTTTTGATAGTGGCGCAGCGCGGCAAAGGCAGTTTCGGCGATTTCGTGGCGGTCTTGGCGGCCGAGTTTTTTGTGTTCGCGGAAATAGGCGGAGAGGACGGTGTCGGCAGGCTGTTTGAAAGTCAGCATTTCAGCCAAAACTTTGGTGGTGTGGTCGAGTTGTGCGGCGTTCATGATGTAATGGGTTTCTCTTAAAGTTAGTAAAGGGTTTCAGACGGCCTTCATGATGCGTTCGATTTCGTGCCAAAAGCCGTCCGGCCGTAATTCCAAAACGGCAATCAAGCCTTGGTCGATACGGCGGATTTCGGTTGCGTTCAATGTTTCGGTTTCGGCAACTCGCGCAGGGGCGAGATAGGCCATGCGGTCGAGCAGGTGGTAGCGGGCTTCTTGGCGTTCAAACCCGTATTCCGCCCAATCTTGAATATAGATGCCGCGCCAGCCGTATGGGTTAAGTGGCGGCTCAAAAGCATGGAAACCTTGCGGAAAAAATCCGATACCGCGCACGATGGAAGCAGGGAGCGGATTTTCCGGCAGGCCTTGTGTAGCTAAGGTTGCTTTGCCTTGCGGCGTATGCAGCAGCTGGGATTGCTGCACCAATTTGGCGGCTTTGTCCGTCAGCGTGTCTTTAGGATTGAGGCCGCGCAGGTTTTGCACTTGGTCTCCGCCGTAGTATTTACACGCCAACTCGATATGGTAGGGTTGTTGGTTGAGGGAAACGACAAAATCCGCGGCGCCTAAGGTTTGGCCGTCTGAAAAAACGGGCAGATTGTATGCGTGCAGTTTGGCGTGCGGCGCGTTGGCAAACCAGAAAGCCAGCAGCTCTTCGGCATAAATGCCGAGACGGTGTCCGAATGGGGCGCGTTGGGCAAGGTAATCCGTCAGCGGCGCGGGATCGGCATCCAATGCCAAAAGGTAACGGAAACCGTGTTCCCCCAATAATTCGCGTACGCTCAATTCGCAACCGCTTTGCCACAAAGGCGGCGCAGTCAGCAGCGAGGCGAGGTCACGGACGGGTTGGCTGGTGAGTTTCCACCATAATGCGTCTAGGGCGTAATTCATGCTTATCCGAATATCAGTCATGCCGTCTGAAAAGCTGGAAATGTTTTCAGACGGCCTTAATCAGTCTTTTTTATGGATACGGTGGCTGACGGTATTGAAAAAACCGCGCAGGATATCGATGTCTTCGGTTTGCGTGTTGGCGCGGCCGAACAGGCTTTGCATTCGGCGCATCAGGCGCTCGCCGTTGCGGCGGTTGAAAAAGCCGATGTCGTTCATCACGCTTTCCATGTGGGCGACCATGCCTTTAATTTGCTCGTGGGTCGCGGCGTGGTCTTCCTGTTGAAGGTGGGTCATGGGCGAATCGGTTTGGCTGAAGATTTCGTAGCATACGACCTGCACGGCTTGGGCGAGGTTGAGCGAGAAATAGTCGGGGTTGCCGTTGATGGTCATCAGTCGGTTGCAGGCTTGGACTTCTTCGATGCTCAAACCGAACGTTTCGTTGCCGAAGACCAGCGCCACTTTCTCGCCGCGGTTGGCAGCCTGCAGTAATTCGGGTACTAACTCGCGCGGGGTTTGCAGCGGCGCAGTAATTTCGCGGCGGCGGCTGGTCAGGGCGCAGGCGATGGTGGTGTCGGCAAGGGCTTCGTCCAAAGAAGCGGCAATGGTGGCATTTTCCAAAACGTCTGCCGCGCCGGAAGCGAGGATGAAACTTTCTTCCGGTAATTTAAACGATTGCGGACGCTCCGGGTCGAACACGGGCGGATTTTCCGTCATCGGCGTTGCCATCAGATTTGGGGCGACGATGGTCAGTTTGTGCAGGCCCATCGTTTTCATGGCGCGCGCGGCGGAGCCAATATTGGAAGGATGGCTGGTGCGCGTGAGGATGATGCGGATGTTGTCCAGATAAGCGGGCAGGGCGGGTTTTTCGGAAGTCATGTTTTATTTTCTGTTTGTACGGGAATCAGGTATAATGCGCCATCTTTTTGTTTTCAGACGGCCTTTTTCCATGTCGTCTGAAATGTTCTTTAACAGCATCGGAAACGATTAACAGCCTCTTGTGTGCCTTGTTCGGCGCATTAGGGCGTATTTTACCTGAATTAGGAAGAAAACCATGAATCCGTTTTTAAATACCGCTTTCAAAGCCGCCCGTAAAGCAGGGCAAATGATGATTCGCGCCGCCGGCAATCTGGATGCCGTCAAAGTAGACAGCAAAGCATTCAACGACTTCGTTTCCGATGTTGACCGCAGCTCCGAAATGATTTTGGTGGAAGCGCTCAAAGAAGCCTATCCGCATCACAAAATCACTTGCGAAGAAGGCGGCTCCCACGGTAAAGCCACCGCCGAGTACGAATGGATTATCGACCCGCTCGACGGCACAACCAACTTCCTCCACGGCCATCCCCAATACGCCATCTCTATGGCACTCCTGCACAAAGGCGTGTTGCAAGAAGCTTTGGTGTACGCACCTGAGCGCAACGATGTATATATGGCTTCCCGCGGCAAAGGCGCGTTGCTCAACGACCGCCGCATCCGTGTCTCCAACCGCATCGAATTGAACCGATGCCTGATCGGTACCGGCTTCCCTGTTGTCGATCAAAGCATGATGGACAAGTATCTGGCAATTTTAAAAGATTTCTTGTCAAAAACCGCCGGCGGCCGTCGTGAAGGCGCGGCTTCTTTGGATTTGTGTGCCGTTGCGGCCGGCCGTTTGGACGGTTTCTTCGAGTTCAACCTCAAACCTTGGGATATTGCCGCCGGTGCATTGATTGTCCAAGAAGCAGGCGGTATCGTTACCGATATGTCCGGCAATGAAGGCTGGTTGGAAAGCGGCGACATTGTTGCGGCCAATCCTAAAGTATTGGCGCAAATGCTGAAAATTATTTCCGACCACCAATAAACGTTTGTAGGGAACGGTCTGTATTTATCTTTGCAGGCTAGAGTTTCAATAATCGGTAAAAGGCCGTCTGAAACCTGAAATAGGGTTTCAGACGGCCTTTTGTTTTATTGTTAACAGATTCGTGTAAAAGCTGAAAATATGGCTTTTGAAGGAGACACTTTTTAATTTTGTCTGTATTTTCTATTGCTTCGCAGTTATGATGTGGATTGGCTTGGCTGAAATAATGCCGCGTGCAATCATAAAAATAGAAAGCAGAGGAGAATAATGAAACGAGATTTTGAAGCAGTAAAACGCATTGTCATTAAGATTGGAACCAGTTCTTTGGTGTTGCCAAACGGCAAAATCAATTTGGCAAAAATCGACCAACTGGCCTTTGTCATTTCCAGCTTGGTCGGAAAGGGCAAAGAAATTGTGCTGGTGTCTTCCGGTGCGATGGGCTTTGGGCTGAATGTCCTCAATATGGAAAAACGTCCGGCGGAAATTGCGCAGCAGCAGGCTGTTTCCAGCGTCGGCCAAGTGGCCATGATGAGCCTTTACTCGCAGATTTTTTCCCATTATCGGATGACGGTATCGCAAATTCTGCTGACGCGCGATGTGGTCGAATATCCGGAAAGTTTGGTAAACGTTACCAATGCTTTTGAATCCCTGCTTTCCATCGGCGTCATCCCTATTGTCAATGAGAATGATGCAGTTAGCGTGGACGAGATGGACCATGCCACCAAATTTGGCGATAACGACCGTTTGTCGGCAGTCGTGGCGAAAATCGTTAAAGCAGATTTGTTGATTATGTTGTCCGATATCGACGGTTTGTTTGATAAAAATCCGGCTGTTCACGCCGATGCCAAGCTGCGCAGCCATGTGGCCGATATTACCGAAGAAATTATTGCTTCTGCCGGCGGCTCGGGCAGTAAGTTTGGTACGGGCGGCATGTTCAGTAAGATTAAGAGCGCGCAGATGATGTTTGAACATCACGGACAGATGGTGTTGATGAACAGCGCCAATCCGCGCGATATCCTTCAGGTTTTAGATGGCGCGCTTATCGGAACGTGGTTTGCACAAGAGAAATAGGGAGGTTTGATGAGCTATATCGAACAGTTGGGCAAGAATGCCCAAAAAGCCAGTAAAACGTTAATCAGTTTGGGAAGCGTAGAAAAAAACAATCTGCTGCATCAGGTCGCGGCGGCGTTGGTTGAACAGGCTGAGATGATTTTGGCGGAAAATGCCCGCGATTTGGCCGCTGCAAAAGAAAACGGCATTTCGGACATTATGCTCGACAGGCTGCGCTTGAATCACGAACGCATCAAAGGCATTGCGGAAGGTGTTGGGCAGGTTGCCGATTTGCAGGACCCGATTGGACAGGTTGTCCGCGGCTATACCAATCTGGACGGTTTGAAGATTGTTCAAAAACGCGTGCCTTTGGGTGTGGTTGCCATGATTTTTGAAAGCCGCCCCAATGTTTCGGTCGATGCGTTCTCTCTGGCCTTTAAAACCGGCAATGCCATTATTTTGCGCGGCGGTCGCGATGCCATCCATTCCAATACCGCATTGATTGCCGTCATCAGGCAGACTTTGGTACAAGCGGGAATAGATGCCGATGTGGTGCAACTGGTCGAAGATACCAGTCATGCTGCTGCCGAGGAATTGATGCAGGCAGTTGATTATATTGATGTACTGATTCCGCGCGGCGGCGCGCGCTTGATTCAGACGGTGAAAGAGAAATCGAAAGTCCCCGTCATTGAAACCGGAGTCGGCAATTGCCATATTTATGTGGATGACAGTGCCGATTTGGAGATGGCGGCCGATATCGTCGTCAATGCGAAAACGCAGCGCCCAAGCGTGTGCAATGCCGCGGAGTCTTTGGTTGTCCACGAAAAGATAGCGGAAGCGTTTTTGCCCAAACTGGAAGAAGCTGTTGCCAAAGTGCATCTGGTCGAATTTAGAGCCGATCAGGAGGCATTGCGTATGTTTAAAAATGCTGTTTTGGCGACCGAGGAAGATTATAAGACTGAGTTTCTTGACTATATTATGTCGGTCAAAATAGTGAAATCAGTGGAAGAAGCCGTCGATTGGATTAACGGCCATACAACGCATCACTCGGAAGCAATTGTGACCCAAAGCATTGCCCATGCCGAGTTTTTCCAAGAAAGCATTGATGCGGCGGCGGTTTATGTCAATGCGTCCACTCGGTTTACCGACGGCTTTGTGTTCGGATTGGGTGCGGAAATCGGGATTTCCACCCAAAAAATGCACGCCCGCGGCCCGATGGGTTTGGAAGCGCTGACTTCGACCAAGTTCTACATCAACGGCAACGGTCAGATCCGACATTGATAAACGCCCCTCAACTTCATCAATTTGCGTATAATGGCGGGAAATTTGATTTTCCCCGAACAACCGATTTAGTAAAAAGGAACACACCATGTCCTCTATCCACGATCAAATCAAAGAAGTCGTTACCACACACCGCGTCGTATTGTTCATGAAAGGCACGAAGCAATTCCCGCAATGCGGCTTCTCTTCCCGTGCCGTACAAATCCTGAATGCGGCAGGTTGCACCGACTATGTAACCGTCAACGTATTGGAAAACGATGCCGTACGCCAAGGCATTAAAGAATACAGCGACTGGCCGACCATTCCTCAACTGTACGTCAACGGCGAATTTGTCGGCGGCTCCGACATTTTGATGGAAATGTACGAAGCCGGCGAACTGCAAGAATTGTTGAAAGCTTAAGCATTTTAAATATTCCCGCAATGTAAAATTGTTGACAAAGGCCGTCTGAAACCCTGATTCAGACGGCCTTTCGCATGAATACGCACTTTGCGCGCCATGCGAAAAAAAGTATAATTCCCCTCCATCAACGCAATTCGGAAAATCAACATGAACGTTACCGTTATCAACCACCCTTTAGTCCGCCACAAACTCACGCTGATGCGTGAAGCGGATTGCAGCACTTACAAATTCCGCACGCTTACCACCGAGTTGGCACGTCTGATGGCATATGAAGCCAGCCGTGACTTTGAAATTGAAAAATACATTATTGACGGCTGGTGCGGCTCTATCGAAGGCGACCGCATCAAAGGCAAAACGCTGACCGTCGTCCCGATTTTGCGTGCCGGTTTGGGTATGCTTGACGGCGTACTCGACCTGATTCCGACTGCCAAAATCAGCGTTGTCGGTTTGCAGCGCGATGAAGAAACTTTGAAACCGGTTTCTTATTTTGAAAAATTTGTCGACAGCATGGACGAACGTCCCGCGCTGATTATCGACCCAATGTTGGCGACCGGCGGCTCTATGGTTGCCACCATCGACCTTTTGAAAGCCAAAGGTTGCCGTAACATCAAAGCATTGGTATTGGTTGCCGCTCCGGAAGGCGTGAAAGCCGTCAACGAGGCGCATCCTGATGTAACCATCTACACTGCCGCGCTCGACAGCCACTTGAACGAACACGGCTACATCATCCCCGGTTTGGGCGATGCCGGCGATAAGATTTTCGGTACACGTTAATTGAAATGTTTAAGGCCGTCTGAAAAGTGTCAAACCTAAACTTTCAGACGGCCTTGTTATATGGTTTGCTTTAAAACCCACATCAGAAAGGACAATCATGAGCTTCCAAGACAATCTGGCCGCCATGCCTGCCATCGATCATTTAAGCGGCTTGGATATTCTCGACAAAGAGGGCAATGTGGTTCATCACATTCCCAATGCACCCGGCAAACAAGGCTCGCTCAAGCTTTACCATGCTTTGGCACAAGAGTTTGGCGGTAAACTTGACGCAGCGGCGGCAGAACGTGGCCTGGCATGGTTTGCCGAACATGTTGCCGATGCCGAAGCCAATCCGGGTAAACATCCGAATATTGATTTGCTGTTTAAAGTGAAAGCTGAAAATGCCAGCCTGACTTTGAAACCATTGGCTGCTTAATGAATACAAAAAAGGCCGTCTGAAAACAATATTCAGACGGCCTTTTTATATGCTTAAAACCTTAAGCGATAGAAGCTTCAACGAATGCAGTCAGTTGGCCTTTAGCCAATGCGCCAACTTTAGTGGCAACGTTTTCGCCGTTTTTGAACACCATCAGGGTAGGGATGCCGCGAACGCCGAATTTGGCAGGAGTGGCTTCATTGTCGTCGATGTTGATTTTAACGACTTTCAGACGGCCTTGGAATTCGGAGGCAATGTCGTCCAAGATTGGGGCGATCATTTTGCAAGGGCCGCACCATGGTGCCCAGAAGTCCAACAATACAGGTACATCGGATTTCAAAACGTCTTGTTCGAAGCTGGCATCGCTGGCGTGGATAATCAATTCGCTGCTCATGTTTGTTTCCTTTTGAATCGGGATTAATAAATATGTTGTTCAGGATAGTGGCAGACAGGGAAAATTTCAAGTGCCGCCACTCAGTAATAGTTTTTTTGAAATGCGTCTATCGCAATCCTTAAAGATTCAGACGGCCTCTTGGACCATGTGGCCGGAGTGGGCAATCAAATGGCGCGTGTAGTCGCTGCTTGGATTGGCAAACACGCTTTCGCATTCGCCCTCTTCAACGACTTGACCGTCTTTCAATACCATCACGCGGTGGGAAATGGCGCGGATGACGGCGAGGTCGTGGCTGATGATGATGAAGGCGAGGCCGTATTCTTTTTGCAGGCCGCTGAGCAATTCAAGGATTTGTTGTTGCCATTGGACATCGAGCGCGCTGGTTGGTTCGTCCAATACGAGAATTTTCGGGCGGACAATGATGGCGCGGGCGATGGCGAGGCGTTGGCGTTGGCCGCCGGAGAATGCGTGCGGATAGCGTTCGAGGGCGTCTTCGGGCAAGCCGACTTGTTTGAGGACTTCTTGAACGCGGCGGCGCATTTCTTCGCGCGGCATTTCAGGTTCGTGTACGCGTAAGGCTTCGGAAACGGTATCGAAGACGTTCATGCGCGGATTGAATGCGCCGAACGGGTCTTGGAACACCATTTGGATTTCGCGGCGTAATTCGTGTCGCCATAGCTCGCCGTTGATGTGCAGGCTGCCTTCGGAGTCGATAAGGTGCATAACGGCTTTGGCCAGTGTGGTTTTGCCGCAGCCACTTTCACCGATGATGCCTAAGGTTTCGCCGGATTTGAGGTCGAAAGAAATGGGGTTGAGGATGGTTTTGTCGCGTTTTTTAAACCAACCGTCCGATTCTTTGACGGAAAAGGCGACGTGTTCGGCTTTGAGTACGGTGGCCGGGTTTTTAGGTAAGGGGGCGACGCGGCGTGTTGTGCCGGCATTGAGCAGCATTTTGGTGTATTCGTGTTGCGGATTAGCGAAGACTTCGGCGGCTTTGCCGGTTTCGAGGATGCGGCCGTTACGCATAACGGCGATGTCGTCGGCAAAACGGCGCACGAGGTTTAAGTCGTGCGTAATGTAGAGCATGGTCATGCCGTGGTCTTCCTGCAGGCGCGAGAGCAGGTCGAGAATTTGGGCTTGGACGGCAACGTCTAATGCGGTGGTCGGTTCGTCGGCAATCAGGAGTTTGGGTTGGGCGGATACGGCCATGGCAATCATGGCGCGCTGGCGTTGACCGCCGGAAAGTTGGAACGGATAAGCCTGGGCTTTTTGCTCGGGCTGGTGGATGCCGGTTTCGTCTAGGAGTTCGATGGCGCGCGCCCATGCCTGTTTTTTATCCAAACCCAGATGCAGGGTCAGGACTTCGGCGATTTGCTCGCCGACACGCATCACGGGGTTGAGGGCGGTCATGGGTTCTTGAAACACCATGCCGATTTCGCAGCCGCGCAGCTTTTGCAGGGCGCGTTCGGACTGGGTCAGCAGGTCGGTTCCGCAATATTTCAGACGGCCTTCAAAGCTAACCATCGGGTTGAGGCGCATAATGCCTTGCGACAATACGGTTTTGCCGCTGCCGCTCTCGCCGACCAATGCCAGCTTGCGGCCGGGTTGCAAGGTCAGGTTGATATTGTGCAGGACTTGCTTGCTCGGAAAGGAGCCGTTTAGGTTTTCGATTTCGAGTATAGGTGTCGTCATGGTCGTGGCCGTCTGAAAAGGTTTGTGGAATACAGGTTGTTTTCAGACGGCCTGCATGAATCAAGAGGCCGTCTGAAACAGCGGTTTAGTCTTGAAACTGTTCTTTGAGTTTGCGTTTTAACACTTTGCCGGTGGCATTGCGCGGCAGCTCGTCTTGGAAGATGATTTGTTTGGGGATTTTAAAGTTTGCCAGCAGGCCGCGCAGGTGGCTGCGGACTTCGGCTTCTTCCAGCTTCATGCCTTCTTTGAGTTGGATAAAGGCAATGATTTCTTCATCGGCGTATTGGTCTTTCACACCGATGACGGCGGCGGCTTCCACGGCATCGAGTTTGTAAATGGCTTCTTCGATTTCGCGCGGATAGACGTTTTGGCCTTTGGAGATAATCAGGTCTTTTTTGCGGTCGACGATGAAGATGAAGCCGTCTTCGTCTATGGTGACGAAGTCGCCGGTTTTCAGCCAACCGTTGACGATGGTTTCATCTGTGGCGTCAGGCATATTGAGGTAGCCTTGCATGACCGAGCCGCCTTTGATGATCAGTTCGCCCACTTCGCCGCGCGGCACTTCGACCAATTCGTCATCGACGGCTTTCACGGTCAGGCCGGGCAGGGCGACGCCGACGCTGGCAGTTTTTTGGCGTTCGGGCGTATTGACGGCCACGACGGGCGAGCATTCGCTCAAGCCGTAGCCTTCCAGCAATTTGGCGCGTGGGAATTTGGCTTTGAAGTCGTCAATGGTTTGTCCGGCCAGAGGCGCGCCGCCGCTGATAAACAGACGGACGCGATTGAACCATCTGAAATACCAAGGGATTTTGGCTTTGCTCATGGCAGTGTAAATAGCCGGTACGCCGAGGAAAATGGTAGCGCGTTTGAGCAAAACCTGTTTCAACACGTTGGAGAATGGGAAGACGGATTTGACCAAAATAATCGAGCAGGCTTGAGATATCGGCAGCAAAACCATGGCGGTCAGCGTAAAGCTGTGGAACATGGGCAAGAAGACGACGAAGCGGTCTTTTTGCGAAATTTGGAAAATTTGTTCGATGCCCGAAAGATTGGAAAACAGGTTGCTGTAACTGATTAATGCGCCTTTGGGGTGGCCGGTTGTGCCGGAGGTGTAGATAATGTGCGCCAAATCGTTGACGGACGGCTGACGGCTCAGATTCGGCTTGCCGGGGAATGTACGCGCGGCATCGAAATAGCTGTCATCGCCACTGGCGGCGTTGGTTTCGCCAATCCAGATGATTTTATTGACTTTGGTTTTGGCTTTGATGTTTTTGAGTTCTTTGGCCAACGGCGCGGAGGCAAACATAAAGCGTGCGTCGCAGTCATTGAGGATGTAAGAGAACTCTTCGCTTTTCAAAAAGACGTTGAGTGGGACGGCTACCGCGCCGATGGAAGTAATGGCGAAATAGGCGGCAATAAATTCGGGAGAGTTGGAAACGACAAGGGCGACCTTGTCGCCATATTGTACGCCTTCGTGTTGCAGATAGGCGGCGACGGTTTCTACTTCGTGTTTGAGGGAGGAATAGCTGATTTTTTCTTTGTCGTTGAAAATGACCGTGCCTTTACCGTTTTTTTGGCAGGCGGCTGTCAGCATGGCGTAAAAATTAGAGTGGGTGTGCATTTCGGAGTTCGTGTCCATATTGTGTCGATGGGTGTACGGTTTCGATGAACCGTTTATTTCGAAGGATAGGTTTTACATCCTATCGGTAAAATAAGCAAGAGGCCGTCTGAAAATACTTTCAGACGGCCTCTTGCTTTGTCGGGCTTAGGAAAGCAATATTTTGAATTTAAATTCATTTATTGTGTTGATGGAAATATTTCCATTCTTTAAAGGTCCGGCCGTCCGGAAGATGGCACAAGCCGATTTTGTTGTCGTTTCTGTCTTGAGCCATTTTGAGTTTGCCGCTGCGTTTGAGGCAGAACCGGTGGTAGAAAGTCTTAGAACTAGCCGTTGTTCAGACGGCTGTCGAGTACTTTCTTAAACAGGCGATAGAAATTGTCGCTGGTGTTTTGTGCCAATGTTTCCAAGCTCTCGCCGCGCAGATTGGCTACGAATTCGGCTGTATAGCGGACGTAGGACGGCTCGTTTTGTTTGCCGCGTTTGGGAACCGGCGCGAGGAAGGGGGCATCGGTTTCTACCAAGATTCTATCGGCAGGGACGTATTTGGCGGCTTCCTGAATCAGCGGCGCGTTTTTAAACGTCACAATGCCGGAGAAGGAAATGTATAAGCCCAAATCTAAAGCGGCTTTGGCAAAGGCGACGTCTTCGGAGAAGCAGTGGATCACGCCGGAGTTGGTGTGGCACTCTTTCAAAATCCGCAACGTGTCTTCGGCCGCATCGCGCGTGTGGACGATAACGGGCAGGCCGCTTTCGTTGGCGGCTTGGATGTGGTCGGCAAAGCGTTGATGCTGCCATGACAAATCGCCTTTACACCAGTAATAGTCCAAACCGGTTTCGCCGATACCGACGATTTTCGGATGTTTGGCCGCTTCTACCATTTCGGCAATGGTAAATTCCTCCGCTTCTTGGCTGTCGGGATGTACGCCGATGGTGCAGTAGATGTGGTCGTGCGCCTGGGCAATGTCGAAGACTTCGGCAAAACTTTGTTTGCTGACGCTGATGGCAAGCGCTTGTTTGACGCTTTGCGCTTCCATGTTGGCAAAGACTTCGGGCAGGCGGTCTTTTAGGCCGTCAAAGTTGAGATGGCAATGTGAATCGATTAAATGCATGGTATTACAGGGTAAAAGTAGTACGGTCGCTGCGCAGGCGCGGGCCGAGCTCGGCTTCGATCAGGTTTTTTGCCTGCTGGCAGCTTTCGTGTTCGGAAAAGGCAAGGCCTACGCCTTTGGGGCGGTGGGCCGAGGTGCGCGCCGGATTGATCCAAACGACTTTGGTTGGCAGGAAGCGTTTGGGATAGTCGGCGATTTCGACGGCCAAGAGAATGTCTTCGCCTAGGGAGAATACGTCATCGGTCGGCACAAACAGGCCGCCGTGTTCTAAAAACGGCATATAGCAGTTGTACAACAAATTGGGGTCTTTGAGTTGCAACGCCAACATCTTCGCCGGAATGTCTTTTTTATTCATGATTTATTACCTGTTAGGGTTTGTTTTGCCAAAAATCTAAATATTCGATAAGCAGATACTCAAGCTGCATTTTAACACTCAAGGTATGGTATCCGTAAGGGTTGAGCGCGTTCAGACGGCCCAATAGGGCAAACAGCCTGCGTGAATCGGTTTTGGAGGCCGTCTGAAGCAGGGCTTGGGCATGGTGCGGATAATAAAGCGGCGCCATGCTTTGTTGTGCCAAACCGACATCCGTCAGCCACTTTTGCAGCCAGTCGATGAAAACGGCAAGCGGTTGCTTTTGTTTGTCGAACGCAGCGGCGTAGTCGAGTATGGCCAACAGGCGCGGGGCAGCCAGCAGCGTCAGCAATTCTTCGCGCAATGCGTCCAATTCGGGAGCCGGTGTGAATAAAGGCGCGCCGCTGTGGAATGCCAACAAGGCTTCGGCATTTTCCACACCCTGTTGGCGCAGATATGCCGCAGCTTGTTCATGGGTCGGCGAGGGCAGCACCATCTGGCGGCAACGGCTTTTGATGGTGGGCAGGAGTTTGTCGCGCGCGTGGGTAACGAGCAGGAAAACAACGTGTTGCGGCGGCTCTTCCAAAGCTTTCAACAAACCGTTTGCCGCCTGTGTATTCATGCTTTCCGCCGGATGTACCAATACCACGCGCAGGCCGCCGCGGACAGCGGTCAGGTAAATGTTTTCCACAATATCGCGCACGGCATCGATTTTGATTTGCAGGAGTTTACGTCCTGTTGTCTCGCCTTCGGGAATTTCCGGCGTGAGTTCGTAAAAGTCGGGATGCGTGTTTTGGCTGAACAAATGGCACGAAGCGCACTCGCCGCAGGGTTCATGGCCGGACTTGGGCGATTCGCACAGCAATGCCTGCGCGACAAAGCGGGCAAACTCGGTTTTGCCGGTATTTTCTTTGCCGGTAAACAGCCAGGCGTTGGGACGGTTTTGCCAATGGGCGGCGAGCTGTTGCCATTGGGTTTCATGCCATGGATAAATCATATCGTTTGGGAACTATAAGGTAGGTGGTTATTATACGCTCAGGCCGTCTGAAAAAGTTTTCAGACGGCCTTTTATTAACTGCCTAAAAATTAATCAAATATCGTTTTGTTTTGAAATATCAAACATTAAGCAGACTTATTCACAGCCTTTGCACACGCTTGTTTGGGGAAAATGTGCATTTTGTCCGGCGGTAAAGTGATGCTTAAAATTTAGTCAGTCCTGTTTTTTAATGTTAAATCAGACAGTAATCTGATTTATGCACAAGCTGTCCACGCGATTGAACAGTGAAAATGTGCATGGTGGGGATATATTTCAGACGGCCTTATTTGCTGATTTTCAACAAAGCGGTCAAATCCCCGATAAATTTCGGTTCCCGTTTGATGAGGTAAACAATCAACGGAAGATTACCCACGGCAACAATCAAATACAGCAGCGTAATGCTGTCGAACAACATCAGCAAAACCGCGCTCAAAATAGCGGCCGACACCATAAACACGCCGTTGATGATGTTGTTGGCGGCGACGGCGTGGGCGCGGAAGGTTTCGCTGCTGGCGGTTTGCAGCCAAGTGTAGAGTGGTACGGAGAAAAAGCCGCCGAAAAAGCCGATGGCCGACATCACGAGCATAATCGGATACGCTTGGGCTTGCGATAAAAACCAGAGAATGCCGTTTAATTCGGTAAAGCGTTGGCCGTGGGTCAGCCACACCAACAATAATCCACAGACCGTCAGCCCCAGAGTACCGATGGTGACCAAGCCCAAAATCAGTCGCTCATGGCTGAGTTTGGCGCATAATACCGAGCCGATGGCGATGCCGATGGAGAACAGCGCCAACATCAGGTTGAACACATTATCGTTGCCGCCCAAATGGATTTGCGTGAACGTCGGCAGTTGGGTGGTATAAACCGAGCCGACAAACCAAAACCATGAAATACCGATAATGGAAGTGAATACAGGGCGGTCGGCCACCGCTTCTCGAATCAGCGAATTCGTGCCTTTGATGATGTTCCATTCGATTTTTGTGTCCGGCATTTTAGCGGCTACAGACGGCATAAACAGGCTGGTCATCGTGCCGCCGATGGCGACCAATAACACCAAACCGCCAACAATATACGGCGGAACGCCCGCGACTGCCGTGCCCAAAATCTGGCCAAGCAAGATGGCAATAAACGTACCCGATTCAATCAGGCTGTTGCCCATAATCAGTTCTTTGTCGTTGAGGTAATCGGGCAAAATGGCGTATTTCAGCGGGCCGAACAAAGTCGATTGCGTGCCCATGCAAAACAGGCAGATTAAAAGCAAAGGCGCGGATTGGATGTAGAAGCCATATGCCGCCACTGCCATGATGATGATTTCCAACAGCTTGATCCAGCGCGCCAAAACGGCTTTGTCGAATTTGTTGCTCAGCTGTCCTGATAGCGCGGAAAACAGAAAATAGGGCAGGATAAACAGCATCGCGCCCAAGTTCAGCATTTGGCTGGACGGCAGAAAGTCATTTTTGCCCAAACCGTAAAAACTGATCATCACGAATAATGCGGTTTTGAACACATTATCGTTAAACGCGCCCAAAAACTGCGTCCCAAAGAGCGGCGCAAAACGGCGGGTCGTGTGGAAATTCAGATTGTCTTTTTTAAGGCTCATTGTTCGGATTCTTTGTTTTCGTCTTTTTCGATCAGTTTTTCAGTGGAGTCGTCGTCCATCAAAATGCGGTGTGCAGGTCCTTCAAGGTCGTCAAACTGTCCGTTTTTACCCGACCACCAGAAAAACCAGCCGATGATAAAGGCCAAAATAATGCTGATGGGGACAAGGATAAACATACTTTCCATTACATCGCTCCGGTCAAATCGGTCAGGATAAAGGTTTTGCCGCTGACGGTCAGGTATTCGTTGCGCAGCGCACCGATGTTTTTATCGTCAAAAAACAATTCGATACGGTCTTTAACCACGCGCCAGTATTGCGGAATATCGGTTTGCTCGAAAGGCGACAATACCGCCGCTGCGGCTGCGTCTTCACTTTGCAGCTTGATTGCGAAGCGTCCGCTTTGCGGCGGATTTTGCGACTCATCGTCTGCCAACATAATAAAAAATCCGGCATGCTCACCGTCTTGAGTGTGGATACTGAAATAATGCATATTGAAAATTCTTCAAAACCGCCGTCATTTTTCAGACGGCCTAAAATAAAATTCCGTCCATTTTACATCAAATATTAAGTCAAGCAGCCGATTACATTTTTTGTTAGAATACCGCATTTACTTTGTTAATCTGTTCAGACCGCTACCCACTACGTCCCTCAGCGGATGCAACCCAGCCGGAGCAGCAGTAAGATCCCGACAAAAAGGCCGTCTGAAACCTCAAGGAGCATAAAAATGACACAAAAGTTAATCTTGGTTTTGAACTGCGGCAGCTCTTCCCTCAAGGGTGCCGTATTGGACAACGACAGCGGCGAAGTATTGCTGAGCTGCCTGGCAGAAAAACTCAATCTGCCTGATGCCTACATTACCTTCAAATTTAACGGCGAAAAACGCAAAGTCGATCTTTCTGCCAAACCTGACCATACCGGTGCCGTTGAAGCCCTGATGGAAGAACTGAAAGCGCATGACCTCGATAGCCGTATCGGCGCCATCGGCCACCGTGTCGTCAGCGGCGGCGAATTGTACAAAGAATCTATTTTGGTTACAGACGAAGTCATTGCCGGTATTGAAAAATGCATTCCGCTCGCTCCTTTGCACAACCCTGCCCACCTTTTGGGCCTGCGTGCTGCACAAACCATTTTCAAAGGTCTGCCGAACGTTGTCGTATTCGACACCGCCTTCCATCAAACCATGCCTGAACACGCTTACAAATATGCTGTTCCACATGAATTGTATGAAAAATACGGCTTGCGCCGCTACGGCGCGCACGGTACCAGCTACCGCTTCGTTGCCGATGAAACCGCACGTTTCCTCGGCAAAGACAAAAAAGATTTGCGCATGGTTATTGCCCACTTGGGTAACGGCGCATCCATTACCGCCGTTGCCAACGGCCAATCTCAAGACACCAGCATGGGCCTGACTCCGTTGGAAGGCTTGGTAATGGGTACCCGCAGCGGCGATATCGACCCTGCCGTTTTCAGTTTCTTGGCTGAAAACGCCAACATGACCATTTCCCAAATTACCGAAATGCTGAACAAAAAATCCGGCCTGCTCGGTATCTCCGGTTTGTCCAACGACTGCCGTACCATCGAAGAAGAAGCTGCCAAAGGCCATCCGGGCGCCAAACTGGCTCTGGAAATGTTCATCTACCGCTTGGCTAAATACATCGGCAGCATGACAGTAGCGGCAGGCGGTTTGGACGCATTGGTCTTCACCGGCGGTATCGGCGAAAACTCCGACATCATCCGCGAACGCGTATTGGGTTACTTGGGCTTCCTCGGTCTGCACATTGACCAAGAAGCCAACCTGAAAGCCCGCTTCGGTAATGCCGGTGTGATTACCACTGCTGACAGCAAAGCTGTTGCCGTTGTGATTCCTACCAACGAAGAATTGATGATTGCACACGATACTGCCCGTCTGAGCGGCCTGTAATCCATCATCATTGAAAACCTGTCCGCAAGGGCAGGTTTTTTATTGTGTATAGATGAAGAAAATTTTGAGGATATATCGAAAAAAGCCGGCAAACATTGTGTTTGTCGGCTTTTGAGTCAGTGTTGTATCAAGAATGCTGATAGATAGAGATAGGTTTAGAACTTATAACTGATGGTAAACAGCAAAGTCCTGCCTCGTGCGTAGTTGTTCAAGACGGAGCGTGTCGTGCCGCCATATTTGCCGTTGCATAAACCGTTGGCATCACATTCGACCTCTTCATCATCCAAACCGCCTTTTCTTTCAAATACGCTGAAATAGCGCTGGGTTGCAGCATCGTTTGCAGCATCCAAAGGATCGATATAGCGTTTATTGAACGCATTTTGAATGTCGAAACGAAGGATAAGGTTTTTCTTCGGTTCGTAATTGGCATAGAAATCAAAAATCAGCGGCTGTCTGTTGATGCTTTCTGTTTTTTTGATCACCCTTCTGCCCATTTGGTGTGAAGAGTAGGTATTGGCGCCGGTTGTCCCGTCAACAAATTCTTCCTCAGTCGTTGCCCGTGTACTTTTGCCGTAATAGCGCATAATGCCGCCGATGGTCAATTTGTTGCCCAACCAGCGTGATCCCAATTCAAACCGACCGTAATCTCGGGGCAGGCGGGAAATTTTGCTTAAGCCGTAGCCTTGTTTGATTTGGTCTTCTTTAGAAGAGTTACGGGGCGATTCGCTGGCATCGCTATAGTTGGTCGGCTGGTTGGTTTTTTGATAGGCGTAAGACAGGGTTGTAAAAAAGCGGCCGAAATCATAGTTCATTTCCACCTCCAAACCATTTTTATGGACAGGTTTGGCGTAGTTTCGATGCTGGATAGAGTATTGCAGGCCGGTGCTGGTTACCCAGCTGGGTGCTTTATCCAAATCCCACCATTTGCCATAAACATTGTGAATATAGTTGTTGATCCTGCTGCGATAGGCGACCAGTTTAAAACCCAATACATCGTCCGGCTTGAAAATCCCTTTTTTGAAGGTATTGAAACCTATTTGGTAAGTATTGGCCTGTTCCGGCTTGAGGGCGGTATTGACGCCCGAGTCGCCGATTTGTGAAAAATACATTTCTTGAATATTCGGCATTCTATGCGTGCGCGAATAGCTGATAAACGGCATAAAGTAGTCGTTGACATTGATGTTTAATGCCACCGAATGGTTTACCGCATGCTTTTTACCGGATTTGGTATAAACGGGTTCGTAAAGGTCGCAGCTTGGCGTGCAATGCTGTTTATAAATTTCAGAGTCTTCTCCAAATGCTTTTTTAAAGTCTTCTTGGGTATTGAAGTAGTCGGTATATTCGCCCTTGTAGCGGTAGTTGACCATATTGGCGCTGTAATTCAATTGATAAATGCCTTTTTTCAAGGAAGTATCAAAATAGAATGTATTGAATTTTTGCTGGCCTGAAGGTTGCAATATGGTTGATTTTTGAGGAAATATTCCTTTGTCTCCTTTGAAGCGGCCTAAAAAGCTGTACAGGCCGGCATCTTGATCCGGGCCGTCGTAAAACAGGCTCAGCTCTTCCGGAAAGCGGTTTTTACTGTATTGGTTTTTAAAGAAATTGAAACCGACAGTAGCTTTTAAATCTGTTTTTTGGGGAAGTTTGAAAGAAAAACTGTTGTTGATATCCAAAAGATTGGCTGTATTTTTGGTTTCCAAATAATCAAGCAGTCCCCATCCTGAAAAACGTGAGTTTTTCGGATATTTTTGTTTTCCCAAATTATGGGCGGCCAACACGTTTAAATCGACATAATCGCCAATGTTTAAGTTGTAATTGGCTTGGTAGTTGCGGTTTTCTACTTTGCGGCTGCCGATACGGTTGTTCATGGTACGAAGCTGAAGGTCCAGCTTGTTGTTGTCGTTTTCGTATTCCACTTTGACCAAATGGCTGTTTGAGCGTTGTTGCAGGCTGGTCGGGTCGATTGGAGTCAGATCCCATTGCGGTGCCAAATTCTCTTTCCAGCCTCTTTCCAAGTCATCGACATAATCTCTTTGTAAAACTTCAGGATCGTTATATTTTTTGGAGAAAGGGTAGTCCCAATAGCTTTTACCGACCGCATTGCGCTTGGAAAAGTCGCGAACCCAACGATTTTGCCCTTGGTCGAATTTCAATAAGTTGCTCTCAAAATATTCTTGTTTTTTACGGTCCAAATATTCTTCACCAAAATTGCCGATACGCTGACCGCCGCCGCCTACTTTATAGTTTTGCTCGACATTACGGTGGCTGTAACCATATAACGCCCCCAGGCGTGCACCGCTGTCAAACCATTTTTGTACCGCCCCGGTTGCCATAAAATTGCTTTTGGTACTGTTTGTGCCGGTCAATCCTTTGGTCAAGAGGCCGAAGGTATGGTTTCCGTGTACCACATCGTCCACCCGTAAAGTACGGAAATTGGCTGTACCGGATAAGGTATTAATGCCGTTGGCACCCGAGAAACTGCCTTTGGTTACATCCACACCGGCAATAAAATTGGGATCCAGTGCCGTACCGAATTGCGAGGAGCTGCCGCTGCGTCCGGCATCGGCAGAAGTGGAATAGAAGGTTTGGGTTACGCCGTCAACCATCGTATTGACACGTCCCAAACCGCTATCGCCACGGATATTGACCGCCAATACCCCCGATCCCTTGTCTTGTTGGGTGAAGACACCGGGCATGCTCCGCACGATGGTATCGATGTTTTCGCTGGATTGATAAATGCGTTCGCGCGAACTTTTGGCTTGGCCTTCGGTAAAAACTTTTTTCTCTTTGGCAATGTGTTTGCCTTTGACTTGAATTTCATCAAGCTCTTGAGTTGAAACTTCTTCTTCTGCGTGTGCGATACTTGTTATAGCCAGTAAAGATAATGTCAGTAGATTTAATTTGAAATTCGGATTCATGATAGTTACCTCAGAAACGAAGTCGCTACTGTATAACATATTATTAAACTTTACAAATATTTTGATAATGGTTTTTATTTTTTAAAAAATAAAGCAGATTCTTGTTTTAGGAAATAATCCACCGACATATTATTAATCTGGCTGAAAAGATAAAGCAGGTCTGAATTTGAATTTGATTGGTAGAGAAGAAGGGAGATTTAATTGAATTTAAACAGCCGGAAGAAGAAAATTTGATTGCGCTATGTGAATTGAGCCGTCGGTTTCAAATGAAACCGACAAAACATGAAATGCAAAATATAGTGGATTAAATTTAAATCAGGACAAGGCGACGAAGCTGCAGACAGTACAGATAGTACGGCAAGGCGAGGCAACGCCGTACTGGTTTAAATTTAATCCACTATATAAAGTCGATAGGGAAAGGTTTGAAGTCAGTTGAAGAAAAGGCCGTCTGAAAATGATATTTCAGACGGCCTTTATTGTTTTAAGCCTTATTCCGGACCGCGGAATGTATCGTGGCAAGATTTGCAGCTTGCACCGGTTTCGCCGTAAGCGGCTTTGATTTCTTCAAGCTTGCCAGTTTGGGCGACAGCATTGAGTTTCTCAACTGCGGCGGCAAATTTTTCTTCTTCGGCTTTGAAGGTTGCCGTGTCTGTCCAGATGGCAGGCAGGGCGCGGCCGTTGCCTTGAGGATCAGATTCAAACAGGGTGAACGGTTTTTTGCTGTTTTCAGCGAAGGTTGCGGCGGCTTGTTTGAATTTTTCTACGTCGTAAGGCTCTTCGTCTTTGACCATTTTGCCCATGCGGGTAAACTCGGGCATCATGGATTTGAACGCGGCTGTACGGTCTTCGGAAATCGGGCCTTTAGGCTGGGACGGCGCGCCGCTGCCGCCGCAGGCGGTCAGGGTAAGCGCCACTGCCGCCAAAGCGACAGGGAGAAAACGGGTTTTCATATGGAGTGTGTCCTATTGTAATGATATGATTATCGTTAAATTTAGAATCGGTCGGCCGAATTTCAGGCCGTCTGATAAGGCGTTATCATACCTTAAACTCAAGTCTGAAACGAGTACAGAAAGGAAACGATATGGCAATTTTGATTACCGGGGCATCGGCGGGATTCGGCGCGGCAATGTGCCGCACCTTTGTTGCGGCAGGCTATCATGTCATCGGCGCGGCACGGCGCGAAGACAAATTGCAACAGTTGGCTGAGGAATTGGGCGAGCAGTTTTACCCTTTGGAAATGGATGTTTCGCGCACGGAGTCGATTCAAAACGCTTTAAACAGCCTGCCCGAGCATTTAGCTGAAATCGATTGCCTGATCAACAACGCCGGTTTGGCTTTAGGTTTGGATTCTGCCGATAAAGCCGATTTTGGCGATTGGGAAACCATGATTCAAACCAATATCATCGGCCTGACTTTTCTGACCCGCCAGATTTTGCCGCAAATGGTTGCGCGCAAACAAGGCTACATCATCAATCTGGGTTCGATTGCCGGCAGTTATGCTTATCCCGGCAGTAATGTCTATGGCGCGACCAAGGCTTTTGTGCGCCAATTCAGCATGAATCTGCGCGCCGAATTGGCAGACAAAAACATCCGCATTACCAATATCGAACCGGGCTTGTGCGGCGATACCGAGTTTTCCAACGTCCGTTTCAAAGGCGACGACCAGCGTGCGGCCGAGGTTTATGAGAATGTCGAGTTTATCCAGCCGCAAGATATTGCCGATACCGCTTTATGGCTCTATCAGCGTCCGGCGCGGATGAACGTCAATTCCATCGAAATCATGCCGGTTGCCCAGACCTTTGCAGGCATGAAAGTTTACCGTGACGCGCCTGCTCCGGCGAAGGAAGAAACGTTTGAAAAACAAAGCATGTCTTTGTTTGGAAAAATTAAATCTTGGTTTAAGTAATCGGCATCAGGCCGTCTGAACGTTTCAGACGGCCTCTTTGTTATCTGAAATTGAACAAACACGTTATAATGTAATTTTTTATTAACAAGGCCGTCTGAAAGGCTGTTTCAGTTATGAACGCAATCAAACAAAAAATCTTAGAACAAGCGCAGCGCGATGGTGTGCAGGTAACCGCTTTGCGCGAGCAAGTGCTTGATATTGTTTTGAAACAAAGCGGCGTGATTAAAGCCTACAACGTTCTGTCGCAGATGCAGCAGCAAAGCGAGGGCGTGGTTGCGCCGCCGACGGCCTACCGCGCCCTTGATTTTTGGGCGGAGCAGGGCGTTTTGCACAAAGTGGCGGCGGTCAACGGCTATATTTTGTGCAGCCACGCGCAGCACGAGTGCAACGATCATTGCCACGACCACGAAGAAGCCGAAGCGCACCACAGCGCGTTTATTTTGGTCTGCACCGAATGCGGTACGGCGGATGAGCAGACTTTGAGCCAAGAATGGGCGGCATTGCGTGCAGGCGTGGCCGAAACCGGTTTCTCATTAAAAGAAGAACATGTTGTTTTAACAGGAATTTGTAAAAAATGTCAGAAGTAAAAAAGACTAAAGTCCACCTGATTTCAGGCTTCCTCGGAACAGGCAAAACCACCGCCCTTAAAAGTCTAATGGCACAAAAAGACCCGAATGAAAAATGGGTCATCATTGTCAACGAATTTGGCGAAATCGGCATTGACGGCGCCGTCTTGAGCGACAACGGCATTCCCGTAGCTGAAATCGCCGGCGGCTGTTTGTGCTGTACTGCCGGCGCGCAAATGGGTACGACCGTACAAAAAATGCTGCGCGATGCCCAACCCGACCGCTTGATGATTGAAGCCAGCGGACTGGCGCACGCTGCCAGCGTTATCGACGAACTGAAAGCCAAACCGCTCGACAGTATGTTGGAAATCGGCGCCGTCTTTACCGTTGTCGATCCGCGCCAATTCATTAATCCCGATTACGCGCAACAAGCCTTGTATAAAGACCAAATCGGCATTTGCGACGTATTGGTTGCCAGCAAAACCGACTTGTGCACGCCGGAGCAGCTGGCTGAGTTTCACGATAAAGCGGCCAAGCTGTTCCCGCCCAAAGCCAAAGTCGTTGAAGTACAAAATGCTCAACTCGACATCCAATGGCTTGATATTCCCGTGGTCGAAAAATCGCGCTACCGCCTTAAAGCCCTGCCGGACAACACCATGGGCTTCCAGTCGCAAGGTTTCACTTTCCCTGCCGGACGCGATTTCGACGGTGAAAAATTGACCGATTTCTTCAACGACCTGCCTAAATTTACAGACGGCCTCGTGCGTGCCAAAGGCGTGTTCCAAGTGCTCGGTACTTGGGTATGGCTCAACTGGGTGGACGGTCAATGGGGCGCAAATCAGGTTTCATGGCGCCGCGATTCCCGCTTTGAGCTGATTGCTAAATCCTTTGATGCGGATTTGATTGAGAAAAAATTGCTGGAGGCTTTGGAGAAGTAAATCATCGTCCAAACGCTTATTAATCCGTTACTATATGCCGTCTGAAGTCAGCGATTTCAGACGGCCTTCAAATCAAAAAAATAGAGGAACACTTAACCATGTGGCGTTATATCTTTCATCGTTTGCTCCTTTTGATTCCCACGCTGTTGGGGATTTTGGCGATTACTTTCGCCGTGATTCAGTTTGTTCCCGGCGGCCCGGTGGAGCAGATGGTTCAGCAGCTGACGCAGGGCGCAGTTGGCGGCGAGACGGCGGGACACAGTATGCCCGGAACTTTGGCCAAAAACGGCAACCGCATCAGTGCGGAAGATTTGGCCGCGCTGAATGCTTTATACGGTTTCGACAAGCCGCCTTTGACGCGTTTTGCCGATATGGTATGGAAATTCGCCCGTTTCGATTTGGGTGAGAGCTTTTTCCATCACCAAACTGTGTTTGAATTGGTGAAAGAAAAAATGCCGGTATCGATGAGTTTGGGTTTGTGGACGTTTTTCCTGACTTATTTGATATGTATTCCGTTGGGTATTGCCAAGGCGGTCAGGGATGGCAGCCGATTCGATACGATTACGGGCATGATCATTTTGGTCGGCTATACCGTACCGCCGTTTGTCTTGGGTTTGGTGTTGCTGGTGTTGTTTGGCGGCGGCAGCTTTTTTGCCTGGTTTCCTCAGGGTGGTTTGGTCGGCGATGATTTCGATACGCTCTCTTGGGCCGGTAAAGTCAAAGATTATTTGTGGCATATGGCCTTGCCGATTACCGCTTCGGTGGCAGGTAACTTGGCGGTAATGACCGTATTGACGAAAAACGTGTTCCTTGAAGAAATCCGCCGTCAATATGTTTATACCGCACGAGCTAAGGGCTTGCCTGAGAAACAGATTTTGTGGAAACATATTTTCCGCAACGCCATGATTCCTTTGATTACCGGTTTCCCGGCCGCATTTATCGGCGCGTTCTTTACCGGCAGCCTGTTGATTGAAACGCTGTTCTCGCTGGATGGTTTGGGTTTGCTGTCTTACGAGGCAGTGATGAAACGTGATTATCCTGTCGTAATGGGTACGCTGTATGTATTCACGCTGATGGGGTTGTTGGCTAAACTGGTGTCGGATATTTCTTATTCATGGGTCGATCCGCGTATTCACTTTGGCGGACAGAAATAAGGCCGTCTGAAAATATCTTCAATCCATTATTAAAGAATGTTTCGAACCATGAAAAAGAAAAAATCTACTTCAAACCCTACTTGGCAAGCCTTTAAGCAGCATAAGCGCGGTTGGTTGGCTTTGCGGATTTTGGCCGTTTTGTTTGTCGTCACTTTGCTTGCTCCTTTGTGGAGCAACGATAAACCTTTGTGGATACGCTATCAGGGCGAGTATTTCTTCCCCTTGGTAAACGAATACAACGAAACCACATTTGGCGGCGATTTCGATACGCCGGCGGATTATTTGGATCCGCTTATCCGTCACAACATCACTTCAGACGGCAATTTTGCCCTTTACCTGCCCAATCCTTACGATGCCGATACCTTAAACGATTTTGATACGGCACCCGATCCGGCCAAACCGTCCGAACGGCATATCTTGGGAACGGATGACCGCGGCCGCGACCTGTTGGCACGCTTGGTTTACGGTTTCCGCGATTCGCTGTTGTTTGCCTTGGTGTTGACTGTGGTGACTACCGTGATTGGCGTGGTTGCAGGCGCGGTACAGGGTTATTTTGGCGGTAAAACCGACCTTCTGATGCAGCGTTTTATCGAGGTTTGGGGCGGTATGCCGGAGTTGTACCTCTTGATTATCCTGTCTTCGTTCTTTAATCCGGGACTGTTGATTTTGTTGGTGTTGCTGTCGCTTTTCGGCTGGATGGGCTTGTCCGACTATGTCCGCGCCGAGTTTTTGAAAAACCGTCAGACCGATTACGTTTTAGCAGCGCGCGCGATGGGCGTAGGCAACCGTGAAATCATGTGGCGCCATATCCTGCCCAACAGCTTGACGCCGGTATTGGCCTTCCTGCCTTTCCGTATTTCCGGTGCCGTACTTGCCCTGACCAGTTTGGACTTCTTGGGCTTGGGCGTACCTGCCTCACAGGCAAGTTTGGGCGAGTTGCTGGCGCAAGGTAAAGACAACTTGGACGCGTGGTGGATTGGCCTGTCTGCCGTTGCTACGCTGACGGTAATGCTGCTTTTGCTGGTTATGATCGGCGAAGGTTTGCGTCAGGCATTTGATGTACGCGCACGCAGTTAATTGCTTTTCTAAAACGTGAAGAGGGTGGGCGGAAAAGCCTGTCCTTCATTCTCAAGGCCGTCTGAAAAGTTTCAGACGGCCTCATCCATTCGTTTGAATCATTAAAAATCATGAATCAAGAAATCACATTTCTTACTCTTTTTTTGCTCGGCTTTTTTGGTGGAACGCATTGTGTCGGCATGTGCGGTGGATTGAGCAGCGCATTCGCTTTGCAGCTGCCGCCACATTTAAACCGAATCGGGCTGATTGTATTGTTGAACTTGGGGCGCATCAGCAGCTATGTCGTCATCGGCCTTCTGGTCGGCTTGGTCGGGCAGGTCGGCATTTCCTTGGACGATACGCGCGCGGTTCAAAACGGTTTGTATATTGCCGCCAATGTTTTGCTGCTTTTGCTCGGTCTGTATCTTGCCGGTATTTCGACTGCCGCAACCAAAATCGAAGGCATCGGTAAACCGATATGGAAACGCCTGAATCCTTTGCTGAACAAATTGCTGCCGATTAAATCAGTGCCTGCCTGTTTCGGCGTCGGCGTGCTTTGGGGCTGGCTGCCTTGCGGTTTGGTGTACAGCGCGTCTTTGTATGCTTTGGGCAGCGGCAATGCCTTGCACGGCGGGCTGTATATGCTGGCGTTTGCATTGGGGACCTTGCCGAACCTGCTCGCGATGGGCATATTTGCAGCGCAGTTGAAAACCTTTCTGCAAAAACGCATGGTTCGTTTGTGCGCCGGATTGTTGGTGGCAGGATGGGCGATATGGCGCTTGGCTGTATTTGCGATGGGGCAAATCGGGTAAGGTAAAAAGGTTTTATTTAGTTTGTTGTTTTGCAATTAAAAAGGCCGTCTGAAAGAATTTCAGACGGCCTTTTTCACAAGAAAGATTTAATGTATCAAATTCCAAGCCATCTTGGCGGCAATCAGCAGCAACATGATGCCGAAGGCGATTTTGAGTTTTCGGGCGGGCAGCTTGTGCGCCGTTTTTACGCCGAGTGGAGCGAAGAGGATGGTGGCAACGCTCAATATGGCTACAGCCGGAAGATAGATAAAGCCTGCCGCGCCTTCAGGCAGGTGGGCAACATGTAAACCGTTGGCAAAATAGCCGATGGTGCCGGCAATCGCAATCGGCCATGCCAGACCTGAAGATGTGCCGATGGCGCGGTGTGCCGGAAAGTTGCAATATAGTAGAAATGGAACGGATAGCGAACCGCCGCCGATACCGACCCAACTTGAAGCCGCCCCAAAAAGCGTACCCACGGCTGTCAGGCCGTGGAGGGCAGGCAGGGTGCGTGAAGGTTTGGGTTTGGAATCGCGTAGGGTTTTGACTGCGATAAAGGCAAGAAATGCAATAAAGAAAACTTGCAAAGCCAGCGTCGGCATATATTTTGCCGTTACCGCGCCGAGGAGTACGCCAAGTATCATGCCCGGCGTCATTCGGCGGACGGTCGCCCAATCAATGGCGTGCTTTTTATGTTGGGCGTACATACTGGAGAAGGTAGTAAACACCATGACGGCAAAGGAAGTGCCGATGGCAAGATGCTGGGCATAGGGGTGGCTGCCTATGCCTTGCAGCTGCAACGCCCATAAGACAACGGGAACAATCAACGTGCCACCGCCTACGCCGAATAGTCCGGCAATAAAGCCCGCTGCGCTGCCGACGGCGAGCAGGGCAAGGATGATGTCCCAAGACCACATTTCAGACGGCCTTGTCGTGTTTGTGTGCTTTATGGCGTTTTTTAAACCAACGGATGACTGCCATCACATAACCGGACAGGCTGTAACCGAGGAAAAATAGGAAGAGGACGAGAGAAGGCTCCCAGTTGATGAGCAGCAATACCAACACGGCCAACACCATGCCCATAAACGGTACTTGGCGGCGGATGTTGATTTCTTTGAAGCTCCAAAACGGAATCTGCACAATCATGGAAATGCCGGCAAACAGGGTAATGCCCAATGCCCACCAATGCACGCCGGGGAAGCGTTCGATGCTGTGGTTGACCCAAATCAGGCCGACAATCAACGCAGCGGCGGTCGGGCTTGGAACGCCGATAAACCAGCGTTTGTCGACTTTGCCGATAAGCGTGTTGAACAGTGCCAAACGCAGAGCGGCGCAGGCGCAGTAGATAAAGGCGACGGAATAGCCGATTTTGCCAAACTGCCAAAGTTGCCATTTGTAGGCAATCAGGGCAGGCGCGACGCCGAAACTGACCATATCGGCGAGGCTGTCGAGCTGTTCACCGAATGCGCTCTGGCTGTTGGTCAAACGTGCAACGCGTCCGTCCATGCCGTCGAGCAGCATGGAAAGGAAAACTGCAATCGCCGCCGTTTCATAACGTCCGTGCATGGACTGTGTAATGGCGAAGAAGGCGCAAAACAGTGCGGCGATGGTAAAGGAATTGGGCAGCAGGTAAATGCTGTTTTTGCGGATGGAATTGCGTGGTGGAATCGGATTTTCTGTATTTTGTGAGTTGTCCATAATGTTTCCGTATATGCTGCGGGTGCAGATGAGGCATTATACCGCATTGGCAGGTTAAGGATTTTTAAAAGGCAGACATAGTTTCACTTCAATCGCATAAAGTTTCAGACGGCCTTTATTTTGTCAGTCAAACAACTCGCCCTGAGCCTGCTCTTTGGTCACGCGTACGTCGGTTTCGCCGTCGGCAAAAGTGATGTGCAGTTTCTGCCCTTGTTTCAATGTATCGGCATTGCGGATGACTTGTCCGCGTGTGTTTTTGACGACGGAGAAACCTCGCTCCAGAATATGCTGCGGCGATACGGCTTCGAGCAATGCGGCTTGGGCGATCAGGCTTTGACAGCGTTGGACAAGCAGCTGGCGGAAGGAATGCGACAAGGCCGTCTGAAAGCGGTCGATGTTGTGTTTGTAAATGGAAACATCAGGACGGCAATGTTTCAGGGTTTGGGTTTGGCGTTCAAAACGGGCGGTATGGGCACGGAGGTTTTGCGTCATCGAGTAAGACAGCGTTTGCGCCAGCTTGCTGATTGAAGCGCGCTGATCGTCAAGTTTTTGGCGCGGGTGACGGATTTGCCGCGCCAACCAGTCGAGTTTTTGGCTGGCATCGAAATAACGTTGCTCCAAAACGGTTTTCAGACGGCCTTGCGCTTGGGCTAGACGATGTAACGATTCTTGGCGGTTGGGGCTGACCAGTTCTGCCGCGCCGGTCGGCGTGGGTGCGCGTACGTCGGCGACGAAATCGGCGAGTGTGAAATCGGTTTCGTGGCCTACGCCGCTGACAACGGGAATTGCGCAGGCTTCGATGGCGCGCACAACCGGTTCTTCATTAAACGCCCACAAGTCTTCAATGCTGCCGCCGCCGCGACAGACAATCAGCACGTCACATTCGGCGCGTTGCGAAGCGGTTTTAATCGCTTGAGCAATTTGCAACTCGCTGCCTGTGCCTTGTACGGGCGTCGGATAAACGATAACGGGGATTTCGGGTGCGCGGCGGTTTAAGGTGGTCACGACATCGCGCAAAGCTGCCGCCGCCAGGCTGGTGACGATGCCGATACATTGCGGACGGGCGGGCAGAGGTTTCTTGCGTTCCGCTGAAAACGCGCCTTCCGCCTGCAACTGCGCCTTCAATCGCTCATAGGCTTCGTAAAGCTGCCCCAAGCCTTTGAGCCGCACCTCGTTCACCGTAATCTGAAATTCACCCCGCGCTTCATAAATACTGATTCTTCCTGATACCTCGATATGGTCGCCTTCTTTCAAAGGCTTCGCCAAGCGCATGGCCGCACCCTTAAACATCGCGCAACGCACCTGAGCGCGGCTGTCTTTGAGCGAGAAATAATAATGTCCGCTGGCAGCACGGGTCAGGTTGGATACTTCGCCGGCAATCCACAAGCCTGCGAGATGGTCTTCCAACAAGGCTTTGGCGAGGGCGTTGAGTTCGGATACGGAAATGGAGGAGGGCGCGAAGAGTTCGGACATTGCGAAACAGGAAAAATTTGGGAAAGTTGAATTATAAGGGTTTTAGAGCGATTCGTTGTATTCGTTTTTATGAAACTTGCGCCCTTTGTTTTAATATTATCAAAGGCGCATGTTCAGACGGCCTTGCCTGGGCGGGCTTGTGTTATATTATCGTTTGATTTTCGCTTCAAAAGCCGTGCGTATGCCCAAACTCCACCAAATTATCGAACGCCATTGGCAATCCCCCAATCCGTTTTTGTCTTTGCTGTTAAAACCATTGTCCAAGCTGTTTGCCAAAATTGCGGCGAAACGGCGCGATGATTTTGTTTCAGGCCGTCTGAAAAGCGAAAAATTGCCTGTGCCTGTGGTGGTAGTCGGCAATATCCATGCAGGCGGAACAGGGAAAACGCCGATAGTCGCTGCGCTGGTGTCGGGTTTGCAGGAAAAGGGCGTTAAGGTCGGTATCATCAGCCGAGGTTATGGGCGCAAGAGTAAGGCGGTTCATGTATTGAATACAGCCAGCAGTGCGGCAGATGCAGGCGACGAGCCTTTATTGCTGTTTCGCCAAACCGGTGCGCCGACGGCGGTAGGCAGCAGCCGTGCAGAAGCAGGCAGGGCATTGCTTGCAGCGCATCCGGAGCTTGAATTGATTGTGACCGACGACGGCTTGCAACATTATGCCTTGCAGCGCGATATGGAAATTGCCGTATTCCCGGCGGCGGATACGGGGCGGACGGATTTGGATTTACTGCCCAACGGCAGCTTGCGCGAACCTTTGTCGCGATTGGCTTCCGTTGATGCGGTCGTCGTCAGTGGCGGAAAGGCAGATGCGGCATTTAAGCCGTCTGAAAATATGTTTGTCAGCCATATTGAAACAGGGCGGATTTACCGGTTGAACAGGCCGTTTGAGAAATTGGATTTGGAAGGCTTGGGAAATCAAACCGTCGCTGCCGTCGCCGGTATCGCTAAGCCGGAGCGTTTTTTCAATACGTTGCAAAGCATGAATATCGCTTTGAAACAAACCGTTGCCTTGCCTGATCATGCAGATATTACGGCAGCGGATTTGCCGAATGCAGATGTGGTGATTATCACGGAAAAGGATGCGGTCAAATTTTCAGACGGCCACGGCCTGAATCATGTGTGGGTCTTGCCTGTTTATGCGATAATTGAGCCGGACTTGGCGGCGTTTGTATCCGCGAATGTTTCAATCTAAATGCTTATAGATGTTTCACAGATGTTTTAAAGATGATCTTCAAACTACGCGATAGGAGTAAATCATGAAGTTAAAATATTTGTTGGTCGCTTGCGCAGCTTTATTTGTATCCACTCAAAGTCTGGCTGCTAAACCAAGTGATGAATCTGCAATGAAATGGTTGGAGATTCAAGGGATAAGCAGTAATTATAGCGAGAAAGTACAACGTTCTTTGGAGATGGTGAATAAAGAGGACAATGAACGCTTGTTAACGATGACGCCCAAAGCTCAAAAAGCGCAGATGAAGGCGGTCATCAGCCGTTATATGAAAAACATGCAAGACGATTTGAGCCGTCCTGAGTTGAAAAAGCAATGGTTGGATGAAGAAAAGCGTGCCGTACAGAAAGTATTTACACAAGAAGAAGTCGATGTAACCAACCGTTTTTTCTCTTCACCTCAGGGAAAAAATATTTTGAAAAAGATAAGAAATTCACAACAGCATGGTGGAAATCTTGAGGATGTATTGAGCCAATCGGATATAGAAAAGATGGCTGAAGCATTTGGGCATGGTGCCGGTAAGTCTGCGCTCGAAAAAGTCAAGCATTTCGATAAGCTAAGTGATGAGATTATCCAAAAAAACATGAGTCAAAACTACCTCAATGCAAGCAATAAATATACGCCTGCTTTTGAGGAACAAACACATGGTATTTTATGCAAAGGCAACCAACATTTGCAGAAGTGTGCCAAATAATTTTCCGACTATCTGAAAATATTTATTTTTTGTTGAAAGGTAGAAAAAGATGAAGCTGAAAACCTTATTATTGCCCTTCGCCGCGCTGGCATTGTGTGCCAATGCGTTTGCCGCTACACCTAGCGATGAGTCGCTGGAGCGTTGGTTGGATACGCAGTTTTTTGACCGGGAATTAGAAAAAAATATGATTGACGGTTTCAATGTTGGATTTAAACCGTATGCAGATAAAGCCCTTGCCAAAGTACCGGAAGCGAAAAAAGAGCAAATGGCAAAAGCTATTGATCGTTATCGCGAAAATGTTTTGAGAGATTTGATCACGCCCGAAGTGAAACAGACTATCCGCAATAATTTATTAAAGAATGCCAAATTAACATACACTCAAGAAGAAGTTGACGGCATGATTGCCTTTAATAGTTCACCTGTCGGGCAGGCTGTTGTTGTTAAGACTCCTCTTATGCTCAATCAAGCTATGAACGAACTAATGACTTTTGGATTGGCATTAACAGAGAAAGTTGCACAGCGTCATATGCCTGAATTTGCGAAAGAGATGCAAGGTATCATGTGCGGCGGCAAAAAACCTGATACAAGCTGTAAACAAGCCAAACAGGTTGGGAAAAAGCATAAGAAATAAATTATAGTCGTCTGAAAATATTTCAGACGACCTCCAATTTATCAAACGAAAGAAACCCATGGAAAAAAAATTCTTAGACATCCTCGTCTGCCCCGTTACCAAAGGCAGGCTGGAATATCATCAGGACAAACAGGAATTGTGGAGCCGGCAGGCGAAGCTGGCTTATCCGATTCGTGACGGCATCCCTTATATGTTGGAAAACGAAGCGCGCCCGTTAAGCGAAGAGGAACTGAAAGCATGACCGAATTTGTCGTATTGATTCCGGCGCGGTTGGATTCTTCACGTCTGCCGGGTAAGGCTTTGGCCGATATTCACGGTAAACCGATGGTTGTACGTGTTGCCGAACAAGCAGCAAAAAGCGAGGCTGCGCGTGTTGTCGTTGCCACCGACCATCCGGATATTCAGACGGCCTGTCAGGCGCACGGTGTCGAAGTGGTCATGACTTCCAATCAACACGAAAGCGGTACAACGCGCCTTGCCGAAGCGGCCAATACGCTGAAACTGCCGCAGCATCTGATTGTTGTGAACGTACAAGGCGACGAGCCTTTAATCGATCCCGAACTCATCAACCGTACGGCCGAAGTTTTGGTTGAAAACAATGTGCAAATGGCGACGGCTGCCCACGAATTGCACGATTTTGACGAGTTTATGAATCCCAACGTTGTCAAAGCCGTCCTCGACAAAAACCGCAACGCCATCTATTTCAGCCGCGCTCCGATTCCTTATCCGCGCGACACCATGCGCGCCGAAAAACGCGAATTGCCTTCAGAAACAGCCGTTTTACGCCATATCGGCATTTATGCCTACCGCGCAGGCTTCCTGCAACGCTATTCCGAAATGGAAGTTTCTCCTTTGGAAACCATCGAATCGCTGGAACAATTGCGCGTCCTGTGGCACGGCTATCCGATTGCCGTTGAAATTGCCCGAGAAGCGCCAGCCGCCGGCGTGGATACGCAGGAAGATTTGGACAGGGTAAGGGCTGTGTTCGAGGCCGTCTGAAAGGAAAAAACATGAATGATTTACGCCATTTGAGCCGTGACGAACAAAAACTGCTTGCCGATGTCGCTTTGCTGGTCAAAGACGACGATCAAGAGTTCAACTACGAAATGTTGAAAGTAGCCGCGCCAGACGAGGCCAGCGGCGAATTTTGGTTTCGCATGGCAGAAATGCTCAGCACCCTGCCGCCCAACCAGTCTTTAGATTTGCGCATGACCGGCGGACGGTTGGCAGTCGCCGTATCGATTTTATCGGTGTTGTTGCAGGAAAGCCCCGACATTCCCCAGCTTTGGGCGCAAAAAGTGATTGCGCTCAACTATCTGGCACATGGCCATCGGACACGCGCCCTCGGTTTGGCGCAACAACCGGACAAAGCGGCAGAAGCCAACGAGGAAGAATATTTGGCAAAAGCCTTGTCCCAAAACCTACTTTCCACGTTGAAAGACGCGTTGGAACGCTTCCCCGAAGACAGCTGGTTTATCGAAATGCGCGATGATGCGTGGCAGCACTTTGGCGCAGAGCAGGCCGTCTGAAGTTTTGAACGATAAACGCAAGGCGTGTAGAATTAAACAAACATCAAATCCATAAACCAAGAAGGACTCATCATGAAAGTATTATTGTTGGGCGCACCTGGCGCAGGCAAAGGCACTCAGGCTCAATTCATCACCGCCGCATTCGGCATTCCTCAAATTTCTACCGGCGACATGCTCCGCGCAGCCATCAAAGCAGGCACCCCGCTGGGTTTGGAAGCAAAAAAAATTATTGATGAAGGCGGTTTGGTGCGCGACGACATCATCATCGGCATGGTGAAAGAACGCATCGCCCAAGACGACTGCAAAAACGGTTTCCTGTTTGACGGTTTCCCACGCACATTGGCACAAGCCGAAGCGATGGTTGAAGCAGGCGTGGATTTGGACGCGGTTGTTGAAATCGACGTACCCGACAGCGTGATTGTCGACCGCATGAGCGGCCGCCGCGTGCATTTGGCTTCCGGCCGTACTTACCACGTTACCTACAATCCGCCCAAAGTCGAAGGTAAAGACGACGTAACCGGCGAAGATTTGATTCAACGCGACGACGACAAAGAAGAAACCGTGAAAAAACGCCTTGCCGTTTACCATGAACAAACCGAAGTTTTGGTTGATTTCTACAGCAAACTGGAAGGCGAACACGCGCCGAAATACATCAAAGTCGACGGCACTCAGCCGGTAGAAGCCGTGAAAGCCGAAGTATTGAAAGCTTTGGGCAAATAAGTTTTACTAAAGTAAAATCATAAGGCCGTCTGAAAAAATATTTTCAGACGGCCTTTTCATATTATTGAATGTGGATCAACTGAATTTTTGTTCCAGTTCTTTTGCTAGAGTCCATCCTGCTGCTTCAAGTAATGCAACAGAAATAGTTGGTGCAACAACGCTGCCTAAGCCTGGAATTAATTTTGACAGTTCTTTTGCTATTGTTTTTATGGGTTGTTTTAACATGGTATTTTTAATTGCAGCAATAGCCATTGCCTTGGCAGCTGCTTCGGTCATATTCCCGCCAAAAACAGCACAAAGACTTGTGCACATGGTAGTCATTGTAACCATATCTGTAGCGATACCAAGTCCTGGGACGGGAACGGCATTACCTGCGGCAGCAGCAACTGCATGAGAATGGATAATTTTATGGCATTTTGATTCTTGAGCTGGTGTCATAGTTTTCTCGTAACAGATAAGATATAAAACGGTGTAATACTACGTTATTCGTAGTAAATAATCAAGAAAAATATACGAAATTCGTAACTTTGATTTTTAGGATAGAAGTTATGAATTTACAAGAAATTTTTACAAGGCGATTTAAGGAAGCAAGAAAAGCAAAAAATTTGACGCAGGAGAAACTGGGACTGGCGATAGGATTAGATGAGTTTGTGGCAAGTACGCGTATTAATCGCTATGAGAAAGGAAATCATCAGCCTGATTTGAATACTTTGCAGAAAATTGCTGAAGTATTGGAAGTTCCACCAGCCTTTTTTTTCAGTGATGATGAATTTTCTGTAAAAATTTTAGATTTATATAAGAATAATTAAGGTATGTTGTGATGAGGCCGTCTGAAAAAATACTTTCAGACGGCCTTTCGTGTACAAAAGCTGTTAAAATCGAAGCTATAACCGTTTATCCGCAGGCATCTTATGAATCCCTTAATCTCCGACTTCCAAACCCAGCAACAACATACTCCCGTTATCGTCGCCCTTGATTTTGCCAACGAAAAAGACACACTCGGATTTGTCCGTAATCTTGACCCGACATTGTGTCAAATCAAAATCGGCAAAGAGCTGTTTACCGCGACCGGTCGCAGTTTGGCAGAAAGCTTAATCAATCAAGGTTTCAAACTTTTCCTTGATTTGAAATACCACGATATTCCCCACACCGTTGCGCAGGCATGCAAAGTTGCCGCCGATATGGGCGTTTGGATGGTCGATATGCACGCATCGGGCGGCCGCCGCATGATGGAAGCTGCCGTAGAAGCCGTTGCCGGATATCACACCAAGCCGCTTTTGATCGGCGTAACCGTATTGACCAGCATGGAACAAAGCGACTTGGCAGAAATCGGTTTAAACATCGCCCCTGAAGAACAAGTCATCCGCTTGGCGAAACTGGCGCAAAGTTCAGGCTTGGACGGCGTGGTATGTTCCGCCCAAGAAGCCGCACCGTTGCGCCGTGAATTGGGACAAGATTTTGTCTTGGTCACGCCGGGTATCCGCTTGGACGTTGCCGGCAATAACGACGATCAACGCCGCATCATGACACCGGCCGAAGCATTGGCGGCAGGCTCGACTTATCTGGTAATGGGCCGTCCGGTAACCAAAGCTGCCGACCCAGTAGCCGTATTGCGCGAAGTGAACCGCGTGGTAAACCTTGAAGCAAACTGATTTTTAAGCGACCTTACAGGTTGAGGCCGTCTGAAAAAAACACAACGGAGGCAATATGCCCACCAAGTTCCAACAAGAAACCCTCAAATCTCGTTTTGCACAAGCCAAAGTCCTGGTTGTCGGCGATGTGATGCTCGACCGTTATTGGTTTGGCGATGTGTCCCGTATTTCTCCTGAAGCCCCCGTGCCGGTGGCGAAAATCGGACGTATCGACCAACGCGCGGGTGGCGCGGCAAACGTTGCACGCAATATCGCCTCATTGGGTGGTAAAGCAGGGCTGTTGTCCGTAACCGGCGATGATGAAGCTGCGGATGCACTGGATGCGTTGATGGTGCAAGACGGTGTTTCTTCCTATCTGATGCGCGACAAGCAGATTGCGACTACTGTCAAACTGCGCGTTGTTGCTCGCAACCAGCAGCTTATCCGACTTGATTTTGAAGAGCCGCCGCATCGTGAGGTATTGGAACAAATCAAGCAGCAATACCGCGAAGTGTTGCCCGAATATGATGCCATTATTTTTTCAGATTACGGCAAGGGCGGCCTGTCGCATATTTCCGATATGATCGATTGGGCGAAACAGGCCGGTAAACCGGTTTTAATCGATCCCAAAGGCGACGATTACGAAAAATATGCCGGCGCTACGCTGATTACGCCGAATCGTGCAGAATTGAAAGAAGTGGTGGGCAGCTGGAGAAACGAAAACGATTTGACCGAAAAAGCCCAAAACTTGCGCCGTCATCTTGATTTGAATGCGATTTTGCTGACCCGAAGCGAAGAGGGCATGACCCTGTTCAATGAGGGCGAGCCGATTTATCAGCCTACACGGGCTCAAGAAGTCTATGATGTATCCGGTGCGGGCGATACCGTTATTGCCGGAGTGGGCTTGGGTTTGGCGGCAGGTTATACCATGCCCGAAGCGATGCACCTTGCCAATACGGCAGCAGGCGTTGTCGTGGCAAAACTTGGTACGGCGGTTTGCTCGTTTGCCGAATTGACCAATGCATTGGAAGAGCAATAATGATTGTTTCAGACGGCCTTAAAATTCTAAATGCCGTCTGAAAATAGAGTTGGAAAATAAACCAGACAGAAAAGTTTTTATTTTCAGACGGCATGATTTCTTCAAGGCCGTCTGAAAAATCAAAATAAAGGAAATTCATTATGACCATTATCGTAACAGGCGCGGCCGGCTTTATCGGCAGCAACATCGTTAAAGCACTTAACCAGCGCGGTATTACCGACATTGTTGCCGTCGACAATCTGAGCAAAGGCGAAAAATTTAAAAACCTTGCCGAGTGTGAAATTGCCCACTATCTCGATAAACACGAATTTATCCGTCAAGTGCGCGGCCATCTTCTGCCTTACGACGATATCGAAGCCGTTTTCCATCAAGGCGCATGTTCCGATACCATGAATCATGACGGCCTTTACATGATGGATAACAACTACCAATACACGCTCGATCTTTTGGACTGGTGTCAGGATGAACGTATTCCGTTCCTCTACGCTTCCAGTGCCGCCGTGTACGGCAAAGGCGAAATCTTCCGCGAAGAGCGCAAACTGGAAAAACCACTCAATGTGTACGGCTACTCTAAATTCTTGTTTGACCAAGTATTGCGCCGTCGTATGAAAGAAGGCCTGACCGCCCAAGTCGTCGGCTTCCGCTACTTCAACGTATATGGACAGCAGGAGCAACACAAAGGCCGTATGGCATCCGTCGCCTTCCATCATTTCCACCAATACCGAGAACACGGCTATGTTAACCTGTTTGGTGCCAATGACGGCTATGGTAACGGCGAACAAACCCGCGACTTTGTCAGCGTAGAAGACGTTGCCAAAGTTAACCTTTACTTCTTCGATCATCCTGAGCTTTCAGGCATCTTTAACCTCGGTACAGGCCGCAGCCAACAGTTTAACGATCTTGCCGCTGCCACCGTCAACGCCTGCCGTGCAGCCGAAGGCAAGCCTGAAATGAGTCTGAAAGAGTTGGTTGAAGAAGAACTTATTCGCTATATCCCATTCCCCGATGCACTTAAAGGTAAATATCAGAGCTTCACTCAAGCGGACATCACCAAGCTGCGCGAAGCCGGGTATACAGAAGAATTTTTGGATGTAAAACAAGGCGTCAGCCGTTACGTGAAATGGATGCTGGAGAACTTGGTTTAAGTCCTTCTGATTTGAATGATAAGGCCGTCTGAAAAAGGATTTTCAGACGGCCTTATTATTTTGTGAAATTTTAAAATGAGACCTTTGTAAAATTTCTTTTCCTCCCAATAGCCGAAATTCAAACACAAATTTTCGGCTGTTTTCTGTGGGGGACTGTTAGTTTTTGCACAAGGAACAAATAGAGTAAAAAAACGCTGAAATCTTCGAAAGACGTGGATTTCGGCGTTTTTTTGTATCCGGAAAAGTTACGCCAGCTTTTTCACAAAACCGCGCCGGAATGCGCGGTTTTCTGTTTAAAGCTGACGAGATTAGGGAATTTTTAAAACTGTTTTAAGAGGTTTTTAAAATGGATTTAATCAATACTCCGGCCATACCACTCAACACGGCCTATGATGGCGATGTCGTCTTGGGCATTGCTCAAATCTATTTCAAACGGTGCGTAACGTGGATTTTCGGACGTTACAAGCAGTTTGCCCGGTATACGTTGCACACGTTTGACAAAGAGGTCATTGCCTATACGCAAGACATATAGGCCGTCACGCGGGTCGGTTTCGGCGTGATTGATGAGAATGGAATCCCCATGATTGAGCACGCCCTCCATTGAATCGCCTTTAACGGTAATTACAGACAGCTTTTCCGGCTGTTTGGTCACATAGTTGTCAATCCAATATTTCCGGAAAGCCAAGCAGAACAAAGGTTCTTCGCCGAAGACCGGTGCGCCATACCCTGCTGCTGCGGCTACGTTGTAGCGCGGCACGAATACAAACTCTGACAAGTCGACAGGGTTGCCCATAGTGTCGGTAATTCCATCAGAATTTCTGCTTACAGAGAATGCTCCGGCGTTTTCCGGCCTAGCTTTATCAAGATACGGTAAGCCTTTGCCGGTCAGCAGCCAGTTTAAATCACAACCGGTAACTTCTTGAATTTTTACTAGGTAATCGGCTGTTGGGATAGCTCCCTCTTTCCAAACTCTATTAAATCCAGAAGCCGACATTTCTATCTTGTTATAGATGTCAGATGGCTTAGCCCCATGAGGCCAAAGAAATTTGAGCCTATCTAAAAAAGTATCCATAGTAATCCTGATTTAACTCATTTAAGCAAAACATTAAGCAAAAAAGAAACTCTTTTACTTAAATAAGATTACTCAAATAATCAATATGTTGTAAAAATAATTACGTTTTTGAGAAAAATATTTTAGCAAAAGAGTTGCAGGAAACTGTTTTGCTAAATATAATTCACTCACTTACTAAATAACGGCGGTTAATAAACCTACTTAATTAAGGAATTGCGAGAATGAAAAAAAAGCAAGAAACCATGACTGATTGGCATCGTGCTGACATTGTGGCTCGTCTTAAAAAGGCAGGCTGGTCTGTGAGAGCGTTATCTATCGAGGCTAATTTAGCACCAAATACATTAGGGAAAGCTTTAGATGCTCCTTATCTGAAAGGCGAAAGAATCATTGCAGCAGCGATTGGAGTACCCGCAGAAGAAATCTGGCCATCTCGTTTTGAGAAACGAAACCATAAGCCAACCTTCCCAAGATCTATAAATAGATAACTGTTTTGCTAAATAGTTCCAAAAGAGTAACGCATTTAAGCAAAAATAGAAAGCGGAAAAAATGAAAATATCTGCATCTGATATTGCGAAATTAGGAATTCCGAGCCTACCAACTGATAGACAAGGGATTGAATACCATGCCAAGAAAAATAATTGGCAACACTGTTTTGAGCAAATAGGAAGAGGCCGTCCTAAAAAACTGTATGAAATCGCTTCCCTTCCAGCCGAAATCCGAGCCGCCATCATGAAACGGCAGTCGGACGAGCTGGCGGAGAAGATGCCGAAAACCCTGCCCCAAGTCAGACCGGGGACGGCGATGTCGGCTCAGGCACTGGCTGAAGCGGCCAAGCTGTTGAACGAGAAACAACGGTCGGTGGCGGATGCGCGATGTGCGGTGGTGGCGGCGGTGTTGGGGATCAAATACCAATACGGTTGCTCTGCGAAGGCTGCGGTGGCTCAGTTTTTGGGCTTGCTGGCAGAGGGTAAGTTGGACGCGGTTACGCTTGGGAATTTGGAAAAGGCTAATGACCGCAGCCGGTCGGCGAAGGTTGGCGAACGTACTTTAGACGGCTGGATATCTGCCTACCTTAAGGCGGAAAACGCGACGGAGCGGTTGGTCGCTTTGGCTCCGAAGACGACGAAGGCGGTCAAGCCGATTGAAAGCTACGGTTGGTTACCGATGTTTATGCAGTTTCACAACATCCCTTCAGCTCCGAAACTGGCACATAGCTACCGCCGGTTTGTGCAGTGGGCGGAAGCGGAAAATATGCCGGTCAATGATGTGCCTAACTTGAGTATGGTGCGGCGCGTTTGGGACAAGCTCCCGATGATTATGCAGGAGCGCGGCAGGAAAACGGGGGCGGCTTATAAATCGCTGCTGCCTTATGTGAAACGTGATTGGGGGGCTTTGAAGCCTAACGATGTTTGGATCGGCGACGGCCACAGCTTTAAAGCGAAGGTGGCACATCCGGTACACGGCAGGCCGTTTAAGCCGGAAGTGACGGTGATTATTGATGGTTGTACGCGGTTTGTGGTCGGTTTTTCGGTATCTCTTGCTGAAAGTTGTGTGGCGGTATCGGACGCTCTGCGTATCGGGGTCAAGCACTTTGGTTTGCCGATTATCTATTACTCGGATAACGGCGGCGGCCAAACCGGCAAGACGATAGACCATGAAATCACGGGTATTACGTCCCGACTGGGTATCCGGCATGAAACGGGTATTGCGGGCAACCCGCAAGGGCGCGGCATCATTGAGCGATGGTGGAAAGACAATCTGATTGAGATGGCGCGGCAGTATGAGACGTTTGCGGGCAGCGGGATGGACAGCAGCACGAAGAACCTGATGTACCGCAAGATGGAAAGTGCTTTTAATGCTTTGGAAAAAGGCAAGGATTTGACGGAGGAACAACAAAAATATTTGAAAAAACTGCCGAGCTGGTCGCGTTTTATCGCGGATGTGGCCAAGTGTATCGACGAATACAACAACCGCCCGCACGGCGAGCTGCCCCGACATCCGGACGGCGGGCATTATTCGCCGAAGGCTTATCGGGAAATGAGGCTGGAACAGGACGGTATCGCGCCGGATATGTTGTCGGTAGAAGAGCTGGCGACGATGTTTATGCCGCAAGAGGTGCGAAAAGTACAGCGCGGTTGGCTGGATTTGTTCAACAACTCTTATTTCTCAACTGAGCTGGCGGAGTATCACAAGGACGAGGTACGGGTCAGCTACGATTTGAGCGATGCGTCGGCGGTCAATGTGTTTGATATGGACGGCAAGTTTATCACTAAGGCGCAGGCCAACGGCAATACACGCGAGGCTTTCCCGACGGCGCGTATCGACCAACTGGCGGAAAAACGCCGAAAAGGCAAAATCAAGCGGGCGGAAAATGCAATCAAGCTCGCAAACGCGGAAGTCAATCCGGCACTGGAACAGGCTGCGGTTTGGGACGAGCTGGGAAATTTGGGCGGAAACGTCATCAAGGCGGAGTATGCGGTATTGCCGAAAACGGGCACGGACAATTTTGTGTTGTTTGAGGCGGATAGAAGTTAAAACGGTTTTAAACCTCTTTTAAAAGGACTAAAAAAATGAAACAAATCAATCATACATTGCAACAAAAACTGGCTGAATTTAAAGCCAAATCAGGTATGAACCAAACCCAACTGGCACGCGGTATCGGTACTTCGCCGGCATCCATCAGTATGTATCTCAATGGTACTTATGCGGAAAAAGGCGGCAATTATGAAACCATCGAGCCGAAAATCGAGGCGTTTTTGGAGATGCAGGACAGTAAGGCGCAACGTGAAGAGCTGGTGTTGGGATTTGTATCGACTAAGACGACACGCCGTATTGCAGAAGTGATGCGCGATGCGCACGAAGGCGGCGAAACGGTGGTGATCTACGGTCAGGCGGGTTTGGGCAAGACGCAGGCGGTCAAAAACTACTGCGAGAAAAACCCTGCGGCCATCTTGATTGAGGCTAATCCGAGCTTTACGGCTTTGGTCCTGATGCGCAAGTTGGCGACAGCGGCGAAGGTATCGGCGATGGGCAGTTTGAATGATTTGTTTGAGTCTGTATCTGACCGCCTGCGCGATTCGGGCCGTCTGATTGTGGTCGATGAAGCGGAAAACCTGCCGTTACGCGCCCTTGAAATTGTACGCCGTCTGCACGATGAGACTGGCTGCGGCTTGGTGTTGAGCGGTATGCCCCGACTGGTGGCCAACCTGCGCGGTAAGCATGGCGAGCTGGTGCAGCTTTACAGCCGCGTGTCTGTTGCGCTGAATTTGGGCGAATCTTTGCCGGATGACGAGCTATTTGAGATTGCGAAAGCGGCTTTGCCTGATGCGGACGAGGAGACGCTCTTGGAACTGGTTAAACATAGCAACGGCAATACGCGCCGGATGAGCAAATTGATGCGCGGCGCGGTACGCACGGCGAACAAGAACGGTATCAAGATGCAGGCCGGTATCGTTAAGAAATACAGCTCCCTGATTATCCGATAAGAAAGGCCGTCTGAAATGAGACAAGAATATGCGGTACACGCCGGAGTCTATGAGGACACTTGGCACGACTACGAAACCCATAAACGGCGCAAGATTTGGCGGGCTGATGTGCGCGGCAAGCGGAAAGAAGGCTTCGCATGGTTGCAAATCCGCCGACTGCGGAAGCGATTTGAAAGCAAAGAGGAAGCCAAGGAATGGGCGGCTCAAGTGAAGGCGGATTGGGTACGCAATAATTTTTTTGCCTTGAGAAAATATTAAGTAATTGATTTATAAGGAAATAGGAAAATGTCTAATTTGTTTTGCGAACGAAAAACCAAGTGGATCGGTTTGGCTTTTTGGTTGTTGTTTTGGGCGGTTTTGGTGGGAACGATGCTGCATAGCTGCTCTAAGCCGGTGGTGTCGGCGGCGAAATTGGAAATGTCGCGCCGCGAGCGTATGGCGGATTTGGAGGCTCAAGCTTTGGGCGAGCAATACGAGTCGATGAGTACGGAGGAAAAAATGAAAGGGATTGTTTATGAGCGATAAGCCATTGAGCCCTACGGCGAAACAAGAGGCTTTGGAACGTGCGCTTAAGGAAATCCGCGCGAAATATGGCGATAAGGCGATTGTGAAAGGATGTGTGAAATGAGTTTCGGACGACGTAATACGGATTGGCAGGCTTGGGGACAACACCGCAGGCGTGCGACGGCGCGAATGGCGCAAAAAAGCCGAGAGCGTGAAATCGAGGAATATCAGGCGCGTTTTAAACGGCCTGCCGAGAAGAAGGAGGAGAAAAAATGATTTGGTTTGTTGTCGGATTGGCGGTGTTGGTGGTGCTGGGGATTTGGCTTGAACTGCTGGCCCGAATCGTCGTATTGCACATGATAGGCAAATGCCATGACGGGTATGACGACAATTAAAACGGTAAGCCGTTGATGTTGCTCTATATTTTTTTGCCTTATTGTAAATATAAGGTATTGATTTAAAAGGAATTTAAAAATGAATGCAAAAGAAATTGCAGAATGGATCGAAGACCGTGGCGAGCTGATGTTGATGAAGAAGGACGGCGAGGGATTTGTGATTGCCGCGCGGTCGCCGGACGGGATGTGGAAAACGGCGGAAGCGGAAACTTTGGCTCGGGCGATAACTTTATGGGAGGAAGCGTGATGGACATTGAGCAATACAACCCTAAAAAGAGTCCGAAATATAGCAATTTTATTTATAGATTTTTGAAAAAGAACAAAAAAATTATACCGCATAGAGGAATGCCGGTTATCGAAAAGTTTGACACGTTGGGTATCTGGCGTATCGGATGGCATGACAGTGACGGATGGTTTACCGGTGCTCCCATCAGTTTTTTACCCAATGGCAAGGTAGAGATTTATGCATTTAAGCCAGGCGGACAAGTTGTCGAAAAAGTCGAATGGTGTGATTACAAACGTATTGGAGCCTGTGCTATTGACGGGTATGCGCATAAATGGCGTGAAGTTAATAAAAACAGTCGGTGCTGCGAATACTGCGGCCAATGGATACGACGGAAAGTTAAAACCGAGAAAGTTATTCGCCGCCGCGATATTTGGGAGATTGAATCATGATTTGCCGTTGTCCTAACTGCGGAGCGGCCAACAGCTTGGATAGTTTAGTCAGTGATGCTGAAGCAGCCGAAGTGCTGAAGATGTTGCTGGAACTTGATGCTGATATCGGGAAAGCGGCGATACGGTATATCGGTTTATTCCGCCCTGCCAAGTCCCAGCTCTCTTGGGCGCGTACCGCGAAACTGTTGAATGAGTTGCTGCCGATGATTAAGGCGCAGGAGGCGGCGCGTGATGGGGTTTGTTTTCCTGCCCCTACCGAGGCTTGGATTCATGGCTTTAACGAGACGGTCAATGCACGCGACCAAGGCCGTCTGAAACTGCCGCTTAAATCGCATGGTTATTTGTTGGAGATTGTGAGCCAGTGGCAGGGTTCGGGGTTGCCCTCTCCCCAGCCCTCTCCCACGGGGAGAGGGGGCGAAGGTGGTGCGCCGTCCAAGCTGCGGCAGGGTGTGGCAGCCTTGGGCGAATGGGCGGGGAATGATTGGGCGAAACGGGAAATCGCGGCAGGGTTTGCATTGCTCGCCGCGCTCAATCTGCCCAACCGCCCCGCAGCGCAAGACCTGCCGGTAGTCGCGGAAATTTGGTATCGGCAACTGAAGGAAGCCAAGGAAATCGTCTCGCCGGAGTATGACCCGATACGGATTCAGACGGGGTTTAAGGTGTTGCAGGCGGCAGAAACATGGCCGCAACCCGCCGAACTGCGCCGCAACCTACCGCCACGGTTGATACCGAGGGCGATGTTGGCGAAGCCCGCGCCGGACAAAGAAAAAGGCCGTCAGAAAATGGCGGAAGTGAAAGATGTTTTAAACAAGAAAGGAAAGTGAAATGAAAGTGTATGTTTTTAAAATTAGTAATGAGAACGGTAAGTTAAAGATAGAACTCCCCGAAATCCCAATGGGTAAGCAAATTGACGAAGTTGATTTGATTGCTGGGCTAACCACGGAATTTATTGCAAGTATGTTACGTGATGCCCAAAAAGATCGTCGCAAATTCGTAATCGACGCATCAAATCAATTGGCTGCAATCCAGGCATATCAAAAAATCTTTAATTAAGGAAGGAAGAGAAAATGGCTAAAGTCATTATTACCATTAAAGATAGTACCAAAAACTTATTTGATTTTGAAATCAAAGGATTGGAAGAGGAAAGTGGAAAAACTCCTGCAATCTTTGCCGGACATGCCGCCGCCGGCTATCTGAGAAAAAGGCAAACAGCCCTCCACGAGAATTTTTTAAGTCAAATTTTACGAGACTTATCAGATCAAGATTTTTAGAGCGAAAGGAAAAGAAAATGGCTAAAACCCGAATCAAACACCCCGCTATCGAAGCGGCACAAGACAAAGCGGAAGTCACTGCGTTTATCCGCAAAATCGGCGACTTGCAGCGCGAAGTCAAACGCCTGGAAACAGAAGCCGGAGACAAAAAAGCGGTCATCGAAGAAGAATATGCCGCCAAAGCCGCGCCGATGTGTGCCGAAATCATGAGCCTGACCGAACGTGTGGCCGCATACTGCGAGGCACATAAGGACGAGCTGACGGAAAACGGTAAAACCAAAACCGTGGACTTTACTACCGGCCTGATTAAATGGCGCATCCGTCCGCCATCCGTCAAGGTAACGGGCGTGGCCGCCGTCTTGGCGTGGCTCTCGGAGAAATCTGCCTTTGCCGAGTTTGTCCGCACTAAAAAGGAAATCGACAAAGACGCCATCCTGAATCAAAAAGAGCGTTTTTTAGACGGCAAGGTGCCGGGTATTAAGATTGTGTCGGGGCTTGAGGATTTTGTGATTGAGCCTACTGAGCAGGAGTTGGTGTGATGGCGAAAATTGTTATTACGATACAAGACGAGATGCCAGTAAACGGCTTGAACGGCGTGACCATCAGTTATGACGGCGATTTGGAGCCGCAAGGCGAACTGACGATGGCGCAGATGACGGCTTATAACATCAAGAAATTGATGGATGCGGTTGAGTTTGAGACCGCAAAAAGGCTAAGTAAAGCAAACTGACCCACGGCGGGCAACAGCCCGCCATTTTTGAAAAGGATTTAAATATGTGGTTTAAACAAGTTACCCCATTTCGCTTGCCGGAATTGCCCGAAAAACGCTATTTAGATGAATCTCTTGGAAGTAGCTGGTTTAAGAAACTCAATGGATTCGACTGGTTTTCCGAGGGCTTTACTCACCCAAATGCGTTTGCCGAACTTGCCGTGTTTGAAGCGCAAAAGACTATGCTTATTACCCTGAAGCGCGAAGAAAAAGTGCTGCCGAATGCAGTGATTAAAAACAATCTGGACGAAATCGTTAAAAAAATCGAAGCCAGAGAAGGAAGAAAAGTCGGTCGCAAAGAAAAGAACGAGCTGCGCGAAAACCTAACCAGCAACCTGCTAACCCGAGCCCTAACCAAAAGCAGCCGCACTTATGGTTTATTTGCTGGCGAGTGGTTATTCGTTGATACGGCAAATCGCCGCAAGGCCGAAAACCTGTTGACCAAGTTGCGCGAAGCCCTTGGCGGGCTGCCTGCTCAACATCCGGTTACCCGTCAATCGCCGGCATCATTGATGACCAATTGGCTGTTGCAGGGCGAAGCTCAAGGTCGGTTCATGCTGGATTCTGACGTTACCCTGGTCGGTGTGGGCGATGTTGCTCCCAAAGTTAAAATCAGCCGTAAAGACCTTACCGCCGAGGATGTGGTACAACACGCCAAAAATGGCATGAAAGTAACCGAACTTGGCTTGGTATGGAATGACCGCGTGGCATTTATCCTGACACAGGATTTAACACTGAAACGTATCCAATGGCTGGACGTTGTGCAGGAAGAAGCTGAAGGCAGCTGCGATGATGCGGAAAGTATGGCTTATGCCACACAGCTACTGATGGAGGCTGCACTGAGTGCGATTCTTGGTGAGTTGGTGGATTTACTGGGAGGTTGGCAGGAATGATGGAGGGTTGGGATGGATTCTAAAGGCTGGGATTTTTAAAGCTTGATTAAAGGCCGTCTGAAATGGGGTTTAAAACCTGTTTCAGGCGGCCTTTTTGTTTGTAGTCATATTGCGTATAATCAAACAACATTTTGACTATATCATATGAGGATAAATCATGAAGAAACTATTAATTGCCTGCGTAACTTTGGCTTTGGTGTCTGTGCCTTTAACTGTACAAGCTAAGGGCCGTCAGCCTTGTTCGGGTAAAAAAGGCGGTGTGTCGCATTGTGCGGGAGATAAGTTTGTATGCCAAGACGGCAGTATTAGTAAATCAAAACGTATTTGCGGCCGTTAATTAAGGTTTTGAAATTTTGGCTGTCTGAATTATTCAGACGGCCTTTTTTGTGCCTATCAGTTTCACAAAAAACATCGACTTAATACTATATATTGTATTTTATTGGTATAATATGCGCTAATTTATACTATATGTTGTATTGGAGAGATAATGCGCCGTGCGTTGATTGCGAAAATTAAGATTGCTCAAAAGGAGCTGGGTTTGGATGATGCGACGTATCGCGCAGTGTTGGAGCGTGTAACGGGCAAGCGGTCGTGTACCGAGTGCAGTATCCCCGAGCTGGAACGCGTAGTAGAGGATTTGCGCCAACATGGGTTTGCGCCGAAGAAAACGGCAGGTCGACGGCCGAACCGCCGAAGCTCCGCTGACCCGATGATGCGCAAAATCGAAGCCCTGCTGCTGGATAACGGCTGGACTTGGAATTATGCGCACGGTACGGCGAAAAAGATGTTTAAGGTTGACCGCGTGGAATGGTTGTCAGACGGCAATATGCACAAGTTGGTGGCGGCGTTGCAGATTGCGGCGAACCGTAAGAAAAAGGAGGCATAGGAATGAGCGTAAGTTGGGAGATGACGGAGCAGGATTTTGAGGATGTGAAACATCTTCTGCCGCAGAGCGTGGTGGCGATGATTACGGTCATCGGGCTGGAGGCGACATTTCACATGGTCAAGGTATGGGGCGGAACGAATTATCCGATATCCAACCGCCGCCGCAATACGCGCCAAAGCCGAATCTTACACGCGCAACTGGTCGAGGACATCGGCGAAGATGCTGCGGGACGATTAGAGCGAGCATATGCCGGTCAGCCTTTCTTGGCGATTCCGCGTTGCTGGGATGCAATGCGCGAACTTCGCAACCGATTTATCCGCCGCCAGTATGATGCGATGAGCGCGGAAGGTTTGAGCGATTTGGTTATTGTGCGCGAGCTGGTGTTGGCTCATCGGCTTTCTACGCGAAATATCCGTTACATTTTGAAAGAGGCCGACCGCGAGGCGGCGGCAAGAGCGCAGACGGATTTATTTGCAGCTTGATTGTGTTGTGTGTTTCTTGTGAGTGGACCTTTGCCCTGCTTTATGCGGGGCTTTTTTTGTTTGCGGGATAGTAAGTGCATTTGTGCCGACCGTCTTATGCCGTCTGAAAAGGTTAAATAAGGTTTTGAAAATAAATCGTGATTTAACTTGGAGATGCTAATGGGCAAAACTGTAACTTTAACCGCAGGCCACAGCAACACCGACCCGGGCGCGGTCAACGGAAGCGACCGTGAGGCGGACTTGGCGCAGGATATGCGCAATATTGTGGCTTCAATCTTGCGTAACGATTACGGCCTGACCGTACGCACCGACGGCGAAGGCAAAGGCAATATGCCGCTGCGTGAAGCGGTTAAGCTGATTCGCGGCTCGGATGTGGCGATTGAGTTCCATACCAACGCGGCGGCCGCGAAAACGGCCACTGGCATTGAGGCTTTGAGTACGCCGAAAAACAAACGCTGGTGTCAGGTGTTGAGCAAGGCTGTTGCGAAGGCGACCGGCTGGAAACTGCGCGGCGAAGACGGCTTTAAACCCGACAATGCGGGCCAGCATTCGCGCCTGGCTTATGCGCAGGCCGGTGGCATTGTGTTTGAGCCGTTTTTTATCAGTAACGACACTGATTTGGCTTTGTTTAAGGCTACTAAATGGGGCATCTGCCGCGTGATTGCAGACGCGATTGCGGTGGAATTGGGAGCGGCGAAGGTATGAAAAAGTCTTTGATTGCTTTGGCTCTGTCTGTGTTGAAACCGCCGATGCCTGAATTTGAGATTAAGCCTGCCAGTATTGGCTATTTGAAACAACATCCGTCTATGCGCATGGGTAAGTCGGGCGTGGCGGCTGCCAAACGCGCGGCGCGTAAACGCAAGAATCGTCGTTAATCATGGGACAGGTTGAGTTTTACGAAAAGATGATTGAGCAATGGTCGCGCAAACCTGCGTTTGAATTTGCGGAGGGCGAACTGGCCAATTATCGGGAAATGCTGAAACGGCACCTGCAAACCAAAAGTGTGGAATAGCAATGCGTATTTTGGATATTTTTAAAAACCCTGCGACAGGCAATGTGTCGCACTCGAAGCTGTGGGCAAATGTTGCCTGCGCGGCTGGGACGTTTAAATTTGTGATGTTGCCCGATCCGTCGGCGGAGATTTGGGCGGTGTATTTGGGAATTGTCGGCGGCTATGCGGTGGCGCGTTCGTTTGTCAGCGTCAAACGTCAGGAGGTTGAGAATGACGCTCAAACTGTTGACGAATAAATGGGTGTTGAGTGGCTTGGCTGCCATCTTAGTGCTGATTTTGGTGGCATCGTACAAGCAAGGGTACAAGACGGCATACCAAGAACAGCAGGCAGTCATCGATAAGATGGAAAAAGACAAGTCGGAAGCATTGCGTCTGTCGGCGCAAAACTACGCACGCGAGCTGGAACAAGCCCGCGAAGAAGCAAAACAATCTGAAGCCAAGGCGCATGCCGTCGGTGTGGAATTGGCACAAAAGCAGGCGGAAGTCAGCCGTCTGAAAACGGAAAACAAAAAGGAAATCGAAAATGCGCTTACTCAAGACCGCCAAAAAGCAGGCGGCGGTTGTATTGACGGCCTTGGCTCTCACAGCCTGCGCCTCTACGCCCGCGCCCTCGGCTACGGAAATTAAGATTGTCGAAAAGGCGGTCATGCCGACACCGCCCGCTGCGTTGATGGTTGCGCCGGTGCGCCCGAATCCGCCGAAAGACGGTAAAACGGCCACGCTGCTCGAACACGCCGCCGAGTTTGGCGGCTATGTTTCGGAACTGGAAAACCAAAATCAGGCTTGGCGCAACTGGGTCAACAGTCAAGCGGCAGTTGACGGTTCGGAGGGCGCGCGATGACGACTTATCGTGAGTTGGTACAACGTACGGTCGCCTGCCGCCATGCGGATTTAGAGCTGGGATTGAGCCGCGCACGCGAGCAAGAGCCGTTTGTCATTCATGTTTCCGACCTGTTGGATAAGGCCGGTATTGAGTACGCGGTACGCATGGATAAGGATTTTCAGACGACCTTTAATCTCGAATATCCAAATACAAGCTACGACACTTTTAAACGTGCAGTTTGGCAGACGATTTCAGCGTATTACTGCGTTTGTAACGATGGGGATGGACTCGAAATTACCAGCAATCGTCCTAACGGCTACTCCGTCCGTATCGTATTCGGCGATGTGCTGGTTTAAAGGGGTTTTAAATGGACTTTGAATTTGGTTTTAAAACTCTTTGGCCAATTGCGACGGCGGCGTTTTGGTTTTGGGTCAACGGCATTTCAGGCCGTTTGAAAGAGGCGGACAAGCGTATCGATGACCTTAAAGAAGAGCTGCACGCGGTCAAGCTCTCTTATCACACCAAGCAAGATGCCAAGGCAGACCGCGACAATATCGCAGCTTCTTTGGGACGCATCGAAAACAAGTTGGAAAAAGTAAACGAAAAACTGGACAGGAAAGCGGACAAATCATGAAAGACCCGATTTTGGAAGCCTTGGCGCGTATTGAAAACAAGACTGATCAAACTCTGAAAAATCAGAAGGAAATGCAGGCGGAAATTGCACAAATTCGCCAAGACACGAAACGCACGGCCATTACATTCGGCGCACTGGGCGGCGGCGTGATTACGGTCGGCTGGGAATTGCTTAAAGCGAAAATGGGATTGTAATTATGGCTCACCCGCAAGAAATCCGTGAAAAGTTACGCCGGCTCTATGTGAGCGGCGAGCAAACTTTGGAAACGGCGGCCTTGATGTGCGAAATCCCGCAGGCCACTGCGCGTGCGTGGAAACGTGCGGATAAGGAAAAAGGTGACGACTGGGATAAGATGCGCGCCGCCTACACTTTGGCCGGCGGCGGTATTGAGGACTTGAGCCGTGCGATGTTGGCCGGTTTTATGGTGCAGTACAACAGCACGATGACGATGCTGCAGGATTCGAGTACCGAAGATTTGCCGCCATCGGACCGTGCGAAGCTGTTGGCCAGCCTGGCTGATGCGTTTACGAAAACCGTATCAGCCAATGCCCGTGTGATGCCGGAAACGTCAAAACTGGCGACGGCTTTGGAATTGATTGAGTTCTTGATGGCGTTTGTGCAAGAAAAACACCCCAAACATTTGCCTGCCTTTGTGGAGGTATTGGAGCCGTTTGGGGCAGAAGTGGAGAAGAAGTTTGGATAAGTTGAAAGTCGAATACACACATAAGGGCTGGTTTTTATTCTGCCCGATTTGGATTGCCGATTGGGAAAGTGAAACTCCTGCAGTCGCACCGCGCTATAAGCTGGAGCCGTTGTTTTGGCTGGCCGACCAGTTTTTTTACTTTATGTCCGCCATGCATGAAATGAAAACGGGAGAGCCACTTCCTTTTTGTTTCAAGGTTTATCCCAAACCGCTAAAAAAACCTATCGTTCACTATTACAAGGCCGTCTGAAAAAAGGTCGGCTTATCAAACCCGACCCTTTGGATTAAACCGGCAATGCTGTAAACGTGCCGTCTTCTCGTCTGTGTGCCATGCCAAGAGCAACCTGAAGATTTAAGTGTTCGGTCAATTCAGGCAATGTAATGCTGAAGCCTTGCTCTTCCAATAGATCTTTTATTTCTGATGGTGTGTATCGGCCATTTTCGAGGATTTTTGCAAGTGAGTAATCGATATTCATATTGTATTTCCTTGTAAACTTTGCAGCAGATTGATAATTTGAGGAGATGTAACAGCGTCGATGGCTTTCTCGGTAAATTTTGCCAATGCGACATCTCCCATTTTGCTTAAGATAACCTTTAGCTTGCTTTTTTCTTCCGGAGGGATATCTGCTTGGTCAATTTTTGTATTGAGCAAAGCTTGAATAGTGTCACTGTGTAGTTTGACTGTGACAACCCCAAGAATAGCAGAAAGGCCGCCATCATCCATAAGGAAGTCTATGCCTTTGGCCGTGATTTTAACAGTAGCGGTTATGAGAGTCTCATTGTCGAAGACAACCAAGCCATGTTCGGCTAAATATTGCAGATTTGCGGATTGTTTTAATACAAACGAAGCATCTTCTTCTGCTTCTATAACACCACTAGTTTGGGCGATAGCGGCATTTATATAGTAGTCATAAGTAATACTGTCTGGATAAACCTTATAAAGCTCTGACAAAAATTCGTGTTGCAGGTTTCTGTCTAACCAATCCATTTTGAGCGCTCCATATGAAAAATAAAGAATTCCTCAAATCCCTTGCCGAACTGGCCGCCAGCCTGCGCCAAGTCATCGAAGCGGAAGTGGACGGCTTCGATGCGTCGTCCAAGGCTATTGCTGCACGCCGTGCCAAGGTGTTTGACCCGGTAGGCGGTTACGAATATTTCGTAAATACCTACTTCCCCCATTATATCCGCTCGCCTGAGAAATCCGAACTGCATGCGTTTTTATTCAGCCGTCTGCCGGAGATTATCCGCTCCCCTAAAGGGGAAAATGAGGCGGTGGGTGCGCCGCGCGGCGAGGGTAAATCGACGCAGGTTACTCAGTTGTTTACGCTGTGGTGTATCGTGACCGGCCAAAAACATTATGCGGTCATCGTCATGGACAGTATCGACCAGGCATATCCAATGCTGGAGGCCATTAAGGCAGAACTTGAGTTTAACCCGCGCCTGAAAACCGACTTCCCGGAAGTCTGCGGGCAAGGCCGTGTATGGCAGGCCGGTACGATTGTGACGGCCAATGACGTTAAAGTCCAAGTGGCTGGTAGCGGTAAAAAGCTGCGCGGTTTGCGTCACGGCCCTTACCGTCCTGACTTAACTGTTTTGGACGATATTGAGAATGACGAGCAAGTCCGCAACCCGGAACAGCGCGACAAGCTCAATGCGTGGCTGACTAAAACGGTATTGCCTCTGGGCGGGGTCGGCCAGAAATACGATGTGATCTATATCGGCACGATTTTGCATTACGACAGCGTACTGAATCGTACTTTGAATAACCCGTTTTGGCACGGTATTAAGTTTAAGGCGATGAAACGCTGGCCCGACCGCATGGATTTGTGGGACCGCTGGGAGGAACTTTTCCGAAACGACGGCGAGACGGTGGCCGAGGCGTTTTATCAGGCAAACAAAGACGAGATGGAGCGCGGCGCGCAAACAAGCTGGGCGGCTCGCGGCGTATTGGCATTGATGAAAATCCGTGCGCGTGACGGCCATGCGACATTTGACAGCGAGTATCAAAACGACCCAGTCAGCGGCGAAGATGCGCCGTTTGCCGAAAACATCAAATACTGGTCGGAGTTGCCGGACGATTTGGTGTACTACGGCGCTCTAGACCCATCATTGGGTAAAGCGGGTGCGGGGCGCGATCCGTCGGCAATTTTGGTCGGCGGTTATCAGAAATCAACAGGCCGTTTGTTTGTAACTGTTGCCCAAGTCAAAAAACGCCTGCCCGATTTGATTATTGAGGACGTGATCCGCATCCAAAAAGAGGCGCGGGTCAAGCCGGTGTTGTGGGTGGTGGAGACGGTGCAATTCCAAGAGTTTCTCAAGGATGAGCTGATTAAGCGCGGGGCGCGTTCGGGTGTGCATATTCCGGTGCGCGGTATCAAGCCGTCTTCGGACAAGATGTTGAGGATTGAGACCTTACAGCCGCATATGGCAAACGGGCTTATTCTGCTCAACCCCGACCAAAAGACCTTAATCAGCCAGTTGCGCCATTTCCCGAAAGCCGACCATGACGATGGCCCCGATGCGTTGCATATGCTGTGGATGGCGGCAACGACGGGCAATGTATCAAACAGAGCGCGGGCGATTGATTTGCCTGTGCCGATGTTGGAGATTTAACAATGTGTGATGGAAAACGTATAACCGCTCGTGAAAAAGAGCTGACAGAGGATGTTGAGTACCTCGAGCGTGGTTTGGATAAAGCGATTGCACATCTGCAAGAGGTTGTCTCCTGCTATAAGGCTGGGCGGCTATTAAATCTACATTTTATTGTCGCTGAAATTGAAGGTTTTTTGACGGCTCGCGGCGAAGAGTATTGATTTTAAGGTCGTCTGAAAACGGTTTCAGACGACCTTTGGAGTAAGAAAATATGTTCGGATTGATTAAAAGCGCAACACGGAAAACCGCCATCAAGACATTGACGAGCGCGACGGAAGATGCGTTGGAAAGCCTGTTTTCAAATATGGAAGGCACGGACTCTCTACTATCTCGCCTCGGCGTGGACAGACAGCAGGCGTTGGACGCGGTATCGGGCGACGATGAGGTCGCCGCCTGTTTGGAGGATTTGCATTCCGCCATGCAGAACAAGGCGTGGCGCATTTATGGCGAGGACTTGAGCGACGAAGACAAAGACCGTCTATGGAAAACGCTGAAACGCCATCTGCCCGCACTTGCCGAAATCGTGTTGACGGCGCGTTTGGGCGGCTATGGTGTCGGTCGGTACGTTTATCAGCCCGAACCCGACGGCTTTTTGACGATTAAGCATATCAGCAACAAAAGCGGCGAATTGGCGAAATACGTTCCCTACCGCGACGGCTCGCTGGTGTATCGCGGCAGCGGTGGCGAGGAAGCCTGCAATACGGACGTGCTGTATCTCTTTATTACCCACCGCGCCACTTCAACCAATCCTGCGGGCGAAATGGCGGCGGCGCGGCTGTATGCGCCGGTTGCGTTGCGTAAAAAAGGCTTTGTCTATGCGGCGCAATTTATTACGCGCTACGCCCAGCCTTATCTGATTGCCAAAATCCAAGCCAACAGCAACGACGACCACGACAGCTTCATGAGCCGATTTTACCGCTTTGTTTCCGGCGGCGCGTTGAGTATCGAACGCGAAGACGATGTAATGATGCTGCAAAACAGCGCGGATGGTCAGGCATTCCGCCGTCTGGAAAACCTCGCCAATGCGCGCATCCAAAAAACGCTGTTGGGCAAGGTCAAAACCAGCGACCTTGAGACCGCCAGCCGCGCGAGCCAAGAGACCGAAGAAAACAACCGCGACGAGCGTATTGGCGCGTATCTCGCTCTGCTCTCCCGCGCTGCACAGCACTTTATCGACGCGCTCGTGATGGTCAACAACGCCTACGGCAAGCCGATTAATGCGCCCAAAGGCGTATGGTTTGAGTTTGAAGAAGAAATCAAGGTCGATAAAACCCGCGCCGAACGCGACAAGATGTATATGGATACGGGGCAGCTCGTTTTGACCGAAACCTACTACCGCGACATCTTGGGCTTTGAGCCGGAGCATTTCGAGCTGCGCGACCCTAAAACGTCGTCTGAAAACCCTGCGCCTGCCAAATTCAGCCTGCGACTGTCTGACGGCCTTGCCCGTAATGCGCCTGATACGGCGGAGCAGGCAATCGCCCGACCGAAGATGGAGGCGGTGTTGGGTTTACTGGAAAGCTGCAAAGACTACGCCGAATTTGAGGCGAAGCTGTCCAAACTTGATTTGAGCCAGGGAGACAATCTCTTAATTCAGCGTTTGGTTTCAGACGGCCTTTCGGCTTGGGCTGACGGAGCGGACGATGGACGGGATTGAATACAACTTCTCAGGGCTGGTCGATAAAGCCGCTTTCGAGCATTTCAAATCCAAGAAAATCCTTGCGGGTTTCAGTCATTACGACGTTTGGCTATATCAACACAGCCTTGCCTTTACCGCCGCCAAGATGATGGACGCGGATATGCTTGCCGAAGTCAAAGACGCCATTGAATCCGCGCAACAAAACGGCACGGCGTTTGCCGATTTTAAAAAGCGTTTAAAACCATATTTGATGGCGAAAGGCTGGTGGGGCGAGCAAGTGATGACCGACCCGCTGGACGGCGAGCCGAAATTGGTACAGCTCGGCAGTACACGTCGTCTGAAAACCATCTTCAACACCAATATGCAAACCGCCTTTGCGGCGGGGCAATGGCAGCGGATTCAGGCAAATAAAAAAGCCTTGCCGTATTTGCGCTACAACCATTCCGCCGCCGGGCATCCGCGCGACAGCCATAAACGCTACTACGGCTTAGTCCTGCCGGTTGACCACGACATTTGGAAAGTCATCTTTCCGCCCAACGGCTACGGCTGTAAATGCTCGGTGTCCGCCCTGACCCGTCGGCAGGCGGAGCGCGAGGGCATCAGCGGCGAGCCTGATGTGGATATGGTCGAGTTTACCAATCCGCGCACAGGCAAAACGGTATTGATTCCCGACGACATCACGCCGAGCTTTGCGCACAACCACGGCGACCGACTGGGCGCAATGGACGCGCTGTTTGGCGAGAAAAACGGCGAAGAGGCACTGGCCGCCATGATTGCCGAGCGTGAGGCGTGGCTGGACAAGCGGTATAGCGTGCCGTCTGATAAAGTGGCGGTGTTGGCTTTGTCAGACAAGGTGTCGGAAAAAGAAGTGCGTAGGCTGACAAAAGAGCAGTCTGCCAACAATACCAAAGACCACGAAGCGAGAGCTGCGGCAGCGTGGCAGGCTGAAACGGGCGACAGGCTGGAAGTGTTCGATTTGGCGGTAGAAAAAGGCAAAGGACAAGCCGATTATCTGATTGTTTCAGAAGACCTGCCTCGTGAGCAATGGGTAAAACTGGATTTTATGTTTACCGAAAATCCCGAACGTGCGGAATTGATGAACCGTTATTTTGCGCACACCGCCGACGCATGGAAAGGGAAGGTTGACAATATTCAAGAGCATTTCAACAAAGCCGATATTGTCCCGCTTGATTTGCGCCATCTGAATGCGGTAAACCGGCATAAATTGTTGCAGTATGTGTTATCATTGCCAAAAGAACAGCGGGATAAAGTCCGCTTATTGGTAAAAATATCGGAGTAAGTCATGCCGTCTGAACTGTATGTCAGCCGCGAAGTAAAAGTATTTTTAGGCGGGAAAACCGCCCCGTCCGAATTATTGGACTATCTGTACCCGCGTCTTGCCGAAATCGACAAGGAGGCCGCCGAGCAAATGCAGGGCGAGTTTTCGGGCTGCGTTTTTTCGATTGCGGATTTATCCGCGGAGGCATTCGCCCGTGTATGCGGATGGATACTTGAGGCTGCTGAAAAGTCCGAGTGGATTAAGCCTTACAAGTCCGATTTAAAAGCCGCGCTTGAAGCCGATCCAAGATTCAAGTCTATATAACCCAAAGGCCGTCTGAAACCGATTCAGACGGCCTTTTTTATAACCGCTCAAATTTCGCGTTTTAGCGCGTTTAAATGCTTTGGGTAAGCAAAGATATATCCAGCATTTTAAAATCAATCCTAGAGGCTTCTAAAAAGCCCCTGAATCGAATTTTAAATAGATGAACCGCGCAAGGCCGTCTGAAACCTGATATTCGGGTTTTAGGCGGCTTTTGCATTTGGATTGGGAAGTGAAATCCTGCCGTCCGTCTTTTTGAACTTGGCAAGGCAAAATGGAGCAATGGATACGAACAACACCCCCCTCAATATCAAATTGTCCGCCGCGCTGCCGGTTGCCTTGGCGACCCGTGCGGATGATGTGCGCACCTTTAAGGGTGTCGCCAATTCGGGCAAGCCGTTCGGCTACGGCGGTTATCAAACCGTCGTCGATTTGGCTCAGTTGTCGCACAAAGCGTCCGTCCCCGTCCTGCTGGAGCATTCGCCGCTAAAAATGGCGGGCGTGTGCAGCCTGTCGGTAACGGCGGACGGCCTGATTGCGGAAGGCAGTCTGTTGTCCAACGAGTTTGGCACGCAGATTGCCGAAGCCGCCGACCAAGGTTTCCCTTGGGAGATGTCGGTTTACGCGCAAGCGGAATCCTACGAGGAGCTGGCGGCGGGCGCAGTATTGTCCGTCAACGGCAACGAGGTAACCGGGCCGGCCGTCATCCTGCGCCGTTGTGCGATACGCGAGGTGTCGTTTACCGCCGTCGGCGTGGACAGCGAGACGGAGGCGGTGGTGTTGTCGGACGGCAGTCCATTGCCGGATATTTTTAAACAACCTTTGGAGTTATCTATGACACCCGAAGAAAAGCAAGCGTTTGACAACCTGAAAGCGGAAGTCGATACGCTCAAGGCTGAAAAAGCCGAAACCGAGAAAAAGCTGAAAGAAGCCGAAGCGGCTGCCAAGAAAAACCAAGTCAAGGCGAAATTGTCCGCCGCCGGCTTTAAGGAAGGCGAAGACGGCAAGTTTGAAGGCTTGTCCGACGCAACCATGACCGTGCTTTTGTCTGCTGACATTGAAGCGGCAGAAGCCATGATTGCCGATTTGAAGCCGAAAGCCGCTCAATCTGCCGTACCACCCGCGCTGTTGAGCGAAGGCGCAGGCAAAGGCGCATCCGAAAACACCGGCGAGGCGGAGGGCAAGTTCTCCGTCGCCAGCCACAAAGGCTTATTGGGAGGCTCTTATGTCTAAAGCCAAAACCGAAATCCTCGGCCCTGCTATTTCCGATTTTTTGAAATATGAAGCGACGCCGTTAACGCGTGTGGCGATTGATGCTCCGCAAGGCACAAAAGCCGGTACATTTGTTAGTTGGACTTTCCGTAACGGGGGCAAGCTGCTGGCATTGACAGATGAAGCCGACGGTAAAGTCATCGTACAGCCGCACAATTGCATCATCAATCTGAATCAATGCTTAGACGCTGAAATTCGTGCAGGTGCATCGAAATTATCAAGCAATGTGATTGAGCAGCTGAATAAAGACGGCGATCCATACGGCATCGTTTATTTTGTAAACCGTACTGTCAATTCGAGTAGCGACAGCCTGTAACCATAAGGAAAAAATATGCCTTTATCTGATAACAGCAAATTCGGCGTGCAGGCTTTGACCACCGCCATCAACAAAATCGACCCGGGCGCAAGCCAAATCCGTGAACTGGGTATTTTCGAACCCGAATATCTGACCACCACCTACGCCGACATTGAGTTCCAAGACGGCAAAGTCCACTTGGTAGCCAGCAAAGAGCGCGGTACGGCCGGACAGGCGGTCGAAAGTCCGAAACGCACCGTGCGTACCGTCAAAATCCCACACCTTCCGATTCATGACGTCATCCGTGCCGATGACGTACAAAACCTGCGTGCTTTCGGCACGACCCAAGCCGCGACCGTCATGGACAAGGTCAACGAAAAGCTGGCCGGCGGCAAATCCGACCTTGAATACACCCGTGAGCACCTGATGCTCGGCGCGTTGCAAGGCAAGATTTTGGATGCGGACGGCAGCGTGATTTTGGACATCAATACCGATTTCAAAGTGCAGCGCAAAACACAAGACATCGAATTGTCGAAAGACACGACCAAAGTCGGCGCGGTATTGGACAAGCTCTTGTCCGAACAACGCCAAAAATTCAACGGTGCGCAAGTGCGCGGCTGGGTTGTCTATTGCGGCATGGAGTTTTTGAGTGCGCTCAAAGAGCATAAGTCTATCTTCGAAGTGTACAAACGCTTTGACGAAGCACGCGCCTACCGCGAAGGCGATACGCTCAATCCGACCGAGTTTGTCCACAAAGGCATCCGCTTTATCGAGTATGCCAACCATTTCGGCAGCGACGCCGACATCGGTGCGGACAAAGCCATTCTGCTGCCGGTTGGCCGCAATCTCTACAAAGAGTATTTCGCGCCTGCCGACATGAACGCCACCGTCAACACCCGCGCCCTGCCGTATTACGCCAGCCGCGAGAAATTGCAGCACGACAAAGGCTGGAGCCTGCATATGCAGTCCAATCCATTGCCGATTGCGCTGCGCCCCGAGTTGTTGGCAACGCTGACCATGTCTTAAACGGATTTCAGACGGCCTTTAAGGCAGTTTTAAAGGTCGTCTGAAAACGGAGGACGGCATGATTACCATCCAAGACATGATTACCCGCTTCAGTGAGCAGGAAATGGCGGAACGGTCGAATCATGAAAACTACGAAACCATAGACGAAGCAGTGATGGCGGCGGCAATCGCCGACGCGGAAGAAGAAGCGGCAAGCTACCTTCGGGCGGCGAAACTGTTTTTTACCAACGACACTGCGCCGCAGGTTTTGAAAATCAAAGTCTGCGACATCGCCCGCTACTACCTCTACGACGACGCGGTAACGGGTATTGTCGAAGAGCGTTATCAGTCGGCAATCGCCTGGCTGAAGATGGTCGTCAAAAATCCGAATATGCTGGACGAAAACCGCGTATCGGATGACCGCAGACCGTCAACGTGTGCCGTTTATGTGAATGCCGAACCCGATTTGCGGGAATGGCTGAAGGAGTAGGCAATGCGGATTACGGTATCGCACGACTTGTCGCGTATCGCCCAAAGCCTGAACCGCCTGTCGGGCAGGTTGAACGGCAGCCTTGAAGAGCCTTTGCGCGCTATCGGCGGCATCCTCGAATCTTCGACCCGCCGCCGTATCGCCGAAACCAAAACCGCGCCTGACGGCAAACGCTGGCAGGATGTCAGCCCTGCTACGGCAGAAGCCAAAAACGGACGCGGCGGGATTTTGGTGGATTACGGCAACCTCTTGGCAAGCATTACGCACGAGGCATCGGCAAAAAGCGTGATTACCGGCTCAATCATGGGCTACTCGGTTTATGTGCAGGAAGGCACGAAAACCATGCCTGCCCGCCCGTTTTTGGGCTTATCGTCGCAAGATTATCAGGACATTGACGATTTAATGTCCGATTGGCTGGAAGGATTGATTGTCTGATATGGCTTTAAAACAGCATGAAAACTTATTGGCGGTCTATCCCGAAATCCTAGGTCGTCTGAAAACCGTCAAAGGCATTAAGGCGGTCAAGGAAATCGGCGAACTTGCCGAGCTGCTCGCCCAAGGCGCGGCGAAGCGCAAAGCTGCCCCGCTGGACGGCGCGGTCTATGTCGTTTACGGCGGCTCGACCTTTGCCGACGAAGCGAAAAACGGCAAATTCCTCAAATCGACGCTGCACTTTACCTTTGTTCTCGCGCGAAGCTATACCGCCAACGGCAAATCCACGCTGTACGAGGTCGGCGAGACCCTGACGGCAATCCAACGGGCGTTTTCTGGCTGGGACGCTGGCGACGAATATGCCGTTACCCCTTTCCGCCGCATCGCCTCGCCATCCATCGAATACAACGACGGCTTTGCTTTTTACCCTATTTCATTCGCCTGCGACACCGTGCAGGCGGCAAACTAAAGGAGCTGCCACATGGCAAAACAAAACGACCACGGCTTAATCTTTGAGGGCGACGTCAAGGTACGCAACCTCAATCAAAAAGGCTCAGGCTTTATCGAAATCGGCAATACCACCGCCCTGACCACGCAGACCAGCGTGGAAACCAAAGAGCGCGTGTCCAAGCAAAAAGGCACTTACGGCAGCGCACTCGACAGCCTGAAAACCGTCAAGCCTACCGAAATCGGCTTGAAGCTCGACACTTTCGATAAAGACAACCTCGCGCTTGCCCTGATGGGTGAAGCCGCCGTCATCGCGGCTACGGCGCAGACCGTTACAGGCGAGACCGTAACCATCGGCAAAAAAGGCATGGCGTACAAACTGGCAAACGGCAACATCGATCCGGCTACCGTCAAAGTCAAAAACAAGTCAAACGTCAATGTTGATGCCAAGCATTTGGACATTAATGCCACCTTGGGCATGATTACCATCCTGACGGCCGCCGATACTGTCAATGATGGCGAAAACGTCACCGTCGAATACAAAACCCGAGATTCCGGCGGCTACAAAGTCTCTGCCGCTACCTTGTCCCGCTTGGACTTGGAAATCTACGTTGACGGCCGCAACCGCGTTACCGGCGAGACCGGCATTCTGCATATCCCCCATGCCGTACTGGCGGCGGACGGCAGTATCGACTGGTTCGGCGACGACTTCAACGAAGCCGAATTTAAAGGCACGGCAGTGTTGGCTTCGGGCGAGACTTCGACCTATTCCTTTACGTCGTACAACAACTAAAGATTCGGTAATAAACAAAGGCCGTCTGAAATTGGCTTCTGCGTGTAGGCGCAGCGGCGGCAGGTTTCAGACGGCCTTTTTTAAACGGGTTTTAAAACAGGATTAAATAATGGCGAATATTCAGGCAGGTTTAGAGATTAAGGCGGGCGTGTCCGGCGTTGAAAACATCGACGCGCTGGCGCAGTCCATCGAGGCGGCGGGCATCGATACGGGCAAGCTGACCACCGAAGCGAAAGAGCTGGGCGCAACGCTGGCCAAAGCACAAGCGCAACAGGCGGCAATTGCAGAATATAAGGCGTTGTCGGCGGAATTGGACAATACCGCTAAAGAAATGCGTGCACTGGACGAGCTGACCGCGACGTTGGAGAAATCCATGCGCGGTGGCGGTACGCAGCAACAGCAGGCCGATTTGGCGAAACTTCGCGCCGAATCCGAACGCCTGGCAAAAAGTGAAACCGAGCTAACGGGCAAGCTGTATGCCGCCCGCGATGCGATGTCGGTGTCTGGGGTGTCCGTCAAAAACCTTGCCGCCGAAGAGGCGCGCCTGTCGTCCGAATCCGCCGCCGCAACGGCGCAGCTCGACCGCCTGACCGCCGAAGCACAAACCCTAAAGGCGATCGCCGATGCCAAAATCCAGCTCGGCATCGATACCGACGACAAGGCGCGGCAGGAAATCCAAAAGACCAAAGACGCCTACGAATTGCTTAAAAACAGCGGCACACTCTCGCATGAAGAATTAGCCCGGGCGGCGCAGTTGCAGGAAGGCAAGGTGCGCGAACTTGAAGCCAGCCTGAAAGGCGTGAAGCCGTCTATTGCCGAGGTTGCTTCGGAGATTCAGGGCTTGGTTGGTGGTGCGGGCGGCTTGGCGTTTGCCACCCGCGAGGCGATGAAGTTTGAAACCGCTATGGCGGGTGTGAAAAAAGTCGCTGACGGTACGGACGAGCAGTACGTCCAACTTTCAGACGAGCTGAAGAAAATGGGCGCGGAATTAGGCATTTCCGCCGCTGAAATGGCCGAGCTTGCCGCAGCGGGCGGACAACTCGGCATTCCGATTGAGAAATTGTCGGAATTTACCGCTATTGCGTCCAAGATGTCGGTTGCCTTCGGCATGACCGCTGAAGAGGCAGGCAATGCCGCCGCGACGATTGCCAACGTGTTCCAACTTCCGATTGGAGAGGTGGAAAAACTCGGCGATGCCATCAACGTTTTGGGCAACAATACCGCCGCACGAGAAAAAGACATTGTTGCGGCGATGGCACGTATCGGCGGTACTGCCAAGCAGTTCGGTTTGGCTGCCGACGAGGCCGCCGCGCTTGCCGACGCATTTATCGCATTGGGCAAACCGCCCGAAGTGGCGGCGACCGCCATCAACGCCATGCTGCAAAAACTGCAAACTGCGCAAAGCCAGGGCAAAGGATTTCAGGCGGCCTTGGAAGGCATCGGTACGTCTGCCGACGAGATGGCAGCCAATATCGCCGCCAATCCGCAGCAGGCTTTAACGGACTTCTTGCACAAACTCGAAGGCTTGGACAAACAAAGCCGCGCCCTGATACTCTCGGAACTCTTTGGCACGGAATACAGCGACGACATTGCGCTTCTGGTCGGCTCACTCGGCGAATATGAAAAGGCTTTGGGCTTGGTAAACGATCAAGCTCAAATACAAGGCGCGATGCAGAAGGAGGCGGCAGCTGCATTAAATACTACCGAAGGGCAAATCAATAAGGCCAAGGCGGCAGTTTCCAATATGGCGGGAGAACTGGGTAATGCCTTATTGCCTATTTTAAAAATAACGGCATCCACAGTTGAAACGGTTGCAACGGCAATTAGCGATTTCACAAAAGATTTTCCGGTATTGTCAAAGCTGGCAATTTACTTTGCGGCCGCCCGTGTTGCAATGGAGGCGTATTCTGCAGTTGTGCGTCTTGGTGGTGCGACTGCGCTGAAAAGTTTGGTGTCTCAAAAAGCTGCTGTCGATGCGTTGACTGTTTCATATGGCAAAGCCGGTTTGGCGGCTAAAGAATATGGAATAAGTGCGGCGGCAGGTGCAGCGCAAACACGCGGCGTGAGTGGTTTGGCATCAGGACTGTCTGCGGTCGCCTCCCGATGGGGACTGATTGGGACGTTGGCGGTAACCGCCGGTGAAGCCCTCGGATCATTCATTCAGGACCTATACGAACACATCCCGGGCCTACGCGGTATTTTTGACGAGATAGCACGCCCGATCGCCATGATAGAGAGTCTGGTAACAACGGGAAGTTTGGATAAATATCACGAATTTTTCAAAACTGACGCTGAAATCAAGCGCGAGCTTGCAGAATCAAACAAAAAGGCTACTGAAGCTGCCGAAAAAGCCGCTGTCGCCAAGAAAAAAGCTGCCGAAGAAGAGGCAGCCGCCGTCAAAGCCCTGCAAGCCGAATATCGTGCGTCTGCAACAGAGTTGTCAGCGTTGGAGCACAGTATGGCCGCCTTGCGTGCAGACGGTCGAGAAGCCAGCGACTTTTACAGTGAACTGGCAATCAAGCTGGAAAACGTGCGTACCAAAACCGCCGAACTGAAAGCCGAACTTGATAAGAAAAACGTCAAAATCAGCGCAGATACGGGCGAGCTCGCCGCAGCACAAAAAGCCCTTGAGGCTTTGGGTTTGACGGCGGAAGAAGTAACCACCGGCATGAGCAAAAAGGCGGCGGAAGGTATTGCCAATTTTTCGCGTGTTGCCTCTCAGTTTGGTAATGATGCCGAGCAGATGGGCCGGGTGTTTCAGGCTGCGCTCAAGCAGATGGACAGCAAAGAATCAACTGATGCTCTTTTGGCTGAATTGGAAAAGGTAGGCAAACAATCCGGGCTGACGGCCGAAGAAATCAAGAAAATCGGAGATACGGCAAGGGAGTCGACGGACAAGGTTGCCGATGCCTTCGCCAAAATCGGCGTGGACAGTAAAGCCGTGATGACGGGCATCAGCAGTGATGCGCGGCAGGCATTCGCCGATTTTCAGACGGCCTCGACAGAAGCGGCGGCGGCCGGTCAAAAAGATGCCAAGCTGATACAGGCAGCCTTTGAGGCCATGATGGGCAAACTTAAAAGCAAGGAGGAATTTGCCGAGTTTCAACACCAGCTCAAAGCCAGCGGCGACGCGGCACTGTTGACGCAGGAGCAGCTTGCCCGGTTGGGCGATGCGGCTTCGGGCGGTGCGGAAAAGGCCAAAGCCGCCTATCAAGGGCTGAACGATACTGCCGCTAAAGCAGGCGAAGCCGCGAAAGCCGCGCATGACAAAGGCTCGCAAGCGGCGGAAAACCATGCCCAATCGGTCAGAAAAGTGGCGACAGCCAACAAAGAGGCGGCAGTGGAGGCAGACAATGCAGCAAAAGCGGCGGCAAATGCGTCTAAATCGTTTAGTGATTATGGCTACCGTCTGACGCAAACGGCTGGATTTTATAAGCTCAATAATGAGCAGCTGGATTTAATGAACCGACAGTTTTCCGGGATTAAGTTGGGCATGGAGGCCACATTCCGCACTGCTCAGATGAAAGAGTACACGCAACAGATTTACAACGCGAATACCGCGATGCAAAGGCTGACCAATGCTTCTGCTCAAGGCGCAGTGACACAGGATATCTTGAACGATGCGGCCAGCGCGGCATCTCGTGCTGCCGATAAATTGGGGAATACTGAGCTGACAAAATTCCGCAATGCGATATCCGATGCCCAACGCCGGCTGAATGCCCTGCGTCAAGAAGCACATGATGCAACCCGCGCGCTTGAGGCCGAGCTTGCCGAGCTTAATGGTAATACGGAAGCGGTTTATTCTTTGCAGCAAGAAAGAAAAATCCGTGAGCTGCAACAAAAACTCGACAATGCCAACCGCCTCAAACAAACCGACGTTGCGCGCGAATATCAGCGTCAAATCGATTTGCAGCAACAGATTTACAACAGGCAGCGCAGCAAGCGCGCCGAATCTGCCGCGCAAGAGCAAGTCCGCAACCAAGGTTCGTATGGTAACAGTAATGCCGCCCAGCGGTTGCAACAAATCGGCAATACGCAGGTTAATATCGACCCGGAAAAGCTTAACCAAATTTTGGCGCAGCGCGACCAAGCGGTTGCCGAGAAAGCTGTTAACGGTTTTATGAATAGTTTACAAGCTTCATTAAAGCGCACGACCTAATTCAGACGGCCTGCAAACATCTGACTGCAACCATGCCAAGCCCCGATTTTCGGGGCTTTTGTTTTAATAGGGTTTTGAGAAAAATACGCAAAGGCCGTCTGAAATGGCAAATCAAGAATGGACGCTGAAACGGAAAGACACCGGCGTGGCCGTACATCTGCCGCAGGATATGCGCTGGGACGATGAATTTGAATGGAACAAGGTTGCGCAGGCCGCTCCGCAGCGCACCTTGTCGGGCGGATTGGTCATCCAACAAGGCATTAAGGCAAACGGTCGTCCGATTACGCTGTCGGGCGATTGGGTATGGCTTGATTTAAGTATCTTGCGTACGTTGCGCGACTGGACGGACGTCCCCGAATTGGAAATGACGCTGACGCACTACGACGGCCGCGAATTTAATGTTATTTGGCGCACCCACAACGCGGCTTTGAACAATGTCGAGCCGGTGCATTACTCAACGCCGGAAACGGATAGCGAGCGATACACCGCCCAGCTCTGCCTGATGACGTTTTAAGGTCGTCTGAAAGTAGGTTTAAACAGGATTTAAAAAGGTTTCAAACATGGAAAAAACAACGCGCCTAACGCAGCAGGATTTGCAGATTTACCCCAGCCAGCGCATGACCGATACGCCTGACGGCGGCGGTTTGATGGTCGGCCAACCGCTGACCGGCGAGGATAACGAGATTTTCCCACCCGTCTCGGACGTTGACCGCACGATGGGCAGCCTGGACGCGCGTCTGCTGTACCCTGCCGTCTTGCGCAATGATTCCGAGCCGCTTTACGGCGGTCATTTTGTCATTACCGAGCCGCCGACCTCCGAAAACGTGTCTTTCTTGGCGTTTAAGGCGCGCAACTACGGCGAGAGCCGCGCGGATATTATGCCGCGCATTGAGGCGTATTCTGTGCCGACAGTGGAGAGCCGCATGACGTTATTGGGTCGCCATTTGGCAGGCGTTCGCCTTGTGCAGGCGTATCAGCGCGTAGAGGCTCCTTTGCCGAAGGTTGGCGAGCGTTATTGCCTGCAATATGAAGAAAAAACCAAAGATGTGACGCGCCGTATCACGGAGTATTTCCGCATTATCAACATCGAAGATGAAGTGCGAGTTTTTGAGATCCCAAAATCAAACGGTGAGGTCGAGGAAGTGCCGCGCCGTGTAGTCAAAATGGAAATCAGCAATCCGTTAACCCGAGATTTTGATGGTGTCGATTATCCGGTTAAGGGGTATGCCGCGCCTAAAGTTAAGATTTTGGAAACCCAAGTGGCAGATTCCGCGGCTTATTATGGCGTGAAACCTGTATCAGACGGCCTTTCGGCAGGAGATGCCACGCTGACGGTGTCTAGCATTTACGAAAAGCTTGTACCGACCTCGACAGTCGAGACACCTTATGCGGACGAATACCCGGTTCCCGGTGAAGCATGGGTCGCCGCTGCGCCGGAAAAGCAGCTTTTTGCGGGGCATGTCAATAGTGGAACCTTAACTTTGCCTTCGGCTGTTTTACCCGGCAGTATCAAGATTGGGAACTACACAGACAATGGCTTCGGTCAACTTAAAAGCGGGGACAATATCGTCAATGCCGATTACGCTCATGGGCGTCTGAGTGGTTTGCCGACAGGTTATTACACGGTAACTGCGGTTCCTGGTGCTAAATCATCATCCGCTCGATATGCTATTGCGGTAGAAATTAAAGAAACCAATCACGGTACATCATTTGCCCCTCTGCTTAGACCTAATCCTGCTTTGGGTAGTTTAAAAGTGTCTTTTATGGCTTTGGGCGTTTGGTATGTTTTGACCGATACAGGCGACGGCGTGTTACGGGATGAGGCCGGTAAAAGTGTAGGTACGGTATCGTCTGCAACAGGCAGTGTATTGCTTAATCTACCGTCTCTTCCGGATGTTGGCAGCCGCTTAGTGTTCCAATGGGGAGACTCCTCTGGTTTCACGTCTTTTGATGGCGGAAAGACGGGCGGAAATAATCTGCCCAAGGCTGCAAACGGGAAGTGCACTTATTCCCTGGGGCATTCGATTAAGCCGGGAACGCTGGTGCTTACTTGGCAAAATAACGGTAAGAAAAGAGCGCAAGACGATGGCGCAGGAAAATTAACGGGTGATGCAACTGGCAGCGTGGATTATTTGAACGGTACGATTAGATTGCCGGCTTATATTGACTCTACTTCAGTTGATTATGTTTGCGATGAGCCTGAACGCATTCAGGTTGGTCTTGCTGATGGGCGTGGGTTGACCGCAGAGGAAAAAGGAGAGATATGGAATATCACACTAGGTACGGCAGTACCGGATTGGCGCACTGTTTCTTTAACGGCTTTGGGAGGCTTTGAGGAATATACAAGTACAACCGTTTCAAACAGGTATTCTTGGGAATTGGCAGCATTGAGATAGGATAAGTAATGGGAGTAAAAACTGGTTCAGGCGGCTTTAAAATTGTATTGTCCGCCAACCCTGCGAAAAATGGCGAGTTTACAATCGGCGGTCGAATAGCCGAGGGTGTGAGTGGTGTAGGGTCGACAATGATCGTGCCTAAAGCGGTGTTACAGGTTACCGGTAATGAAAGATCGATGGTTGAACAAAATATTTTGGATACACCACATAAGTACCTAAAATCGCTTGAGACAAAAGAAATAAACCGTTATGGAAAAATAGTCAGTTGGTATGCAGATTACCTGACTAGTGATCCAGCTTCAATAAAAAAACGTCGTGGCAGCTTGAACGGCGGCTTGTTATTTAATGTTTTGAGCGACTTTGATCAAGGAAGCGTCTGTGTTTTTGATACCTGGTCATTTCATGACGGCGAGACAGAGATTATTGAGCGAGGCGGTACGCTTTATAAGAATTGGAATGCAGTACAAGGTTCGGGCGATGCAGTCGGTACGTTGACTGCTGACGGTAAAGTCATTATCAATGACCGTAATATTGCCTTCCTGAATCTTAAAATTACAGGCGGTATCGTACGCCAGCCACAGATCAAGGGTTATGGTTATGCAGGCCGCACACCTGCCGCGCCGGTCAAGCCTGAAAGCTTTACCGTTTACGCGGGCAATGGCGAAATTGTCGGCAGAAGCAACGCCGCAGGCGAAATTACCGGCGGCATCACAGGCAAAATCGACTACGAGACAGGCTTTTATGAAATCAAGCGCGATGAGGGTTTTTACCCCGAAGATTTACGCTACAACGCCGTGACCCAAGACAACCTGCCTTTGGATTCGTCGATTATCGGCATTGATGCAGTGCGCCTGCCTGCCGACGGACGCGTCCCTGTGTTCCGCAAGGGCGATATGATCGTGATTTCCAACCGCCTCAAGCAGGATTTGGGCAGCGCGTTTACTGCCGCTCAAAAAATCACGCTCAACCGTCAAAATATCGACCGCCTATGCTTGGTCGACAGCAAGGGCAAACACGTCCTCGCCGAGAAATACACGGCAGACCTCAAAGCGGGCAGCATTACTTTTGCCGAGCCGTTGGACTTGTCGCAATATACCCTGCCGCTGACGGCCGTGTGCGCGTGGGAAGAGGAAAACCGTGTGACCGGCGTCGATATTTCAGGCCGTCTGAAACTCCAGTTTGCGATTGGGCGCAACTATCCGAAGGAGCATACATTTGTGTCTTCCGCCCTGATCGGCGGCGATTTGCTGGTGCGCGCTACCGAGCCGTTTTCTCAGCAGGCATGGGACAATGTGTGGAGTGACGCGCAACGCGGGGAGCCTATTTTGGCGCGTACCAATGTCAAAGACTACCCGATTAAGTTGGCCAGCAACGGCGCAATTACCGAGCGTTGGCTGATTAAATTTATTACTGCAACCCAATTTGAGCTTTACGGCGAGCGGCTGGGCTTGGTCGCAAAAAGCGATACCTTGACCGATCTTGCGCCGACCAATCCGGCAACCGGCAAGCCTTATTTCACGCTCAAGGCGGCCGCATTCGGCGGCGGCTGGTCGGTGCAGAACTGTATCCGCTTCAATACCTACGGTACGCCGTTGCCTGTTTGGATTTTGCGCAGTGTCCAGCCTTCGCCGGACAAGCAAAACGGCCGCGATGGTTTTACCGCGTGTTTGCGCGGCAATACAGTGGCCGAATAAAAGATAAGGCCGTCTGAATAGGACTTTCAGACGGCCTTCATACCGTTTGTTTCTTTTTTATGCCGTTTGTTTTAGAATACATTATTTAAAATAAATATGGAGAATGAAATGGAAAACTATTACAAACTTCTTGGGATTATGTCATCTGCAACGGAAGAAGAGATTAAACGGGCTTTGAGGCGTGCTGCGGAGCGACAGAAACTTGAATTGGATGAGATAAGATGGTGTCGCGAGTATTTGCTGAATCCGGCGGCAAAGGCGGAATACGATAAAATCCTCCATGCCGAAAATCCCGATCTTGCCAAAGAAGAAAGCGAAAAAGCGAAAGAAAGAGAAAAGCTCAGACAGAAAAATAAAAAAAGCGGAGGGTCTGATTTCTTGAAATTGATCGGTACCGGGATTCTGGTTTCCATCCCGATGCTTTGGTTTACATTCAAAAACGGCGGCACGTCATCCAAGCCGAGCGTATATCAGGCACAATCAGCCTGCGAAAGCGCGGTAACGGGTATTTTAAAATCGCCTGCTTCGGCTGATTTCGGGGGATGGCAACGGCGTGAAAATGCCGATGGGACGTTTGAAATAAGCGGATATGTCGATTCGCAAAACAGTTTCGGGGCTATGTTGCGTGCGCAATTTAGCTGCTCCGTCGATGCAAGCGGCAGTCAGGCGACAATTACTTATTTCCGCTGAAATCAATAAAACAAAATAGAAACAAGCTATTGAGTGCAACTATGCCAAGCCCCGATTTTCGGGGCTTTTGTTTTAATAGGGTTTTAAATAAACCATTGAAGTAAAAAGAAAGGCCGTCTGAAATGTTTGATACGCAACGTGTGCCGGTAAAGGTTTACCGCTGGGATGACGAGGGTGCGCCGCAGGTTGAATCGGCGGCAGGCAGTATTAAAACGATTTTAAAAGCCTGCCTGGTTACCGGTTATGGCGAGGGTAATAAACGCAAGGACGCTCTAGGCTGGGAAATGGCGTTTGAAAAGGCGCAAGAAGCCTGTTTCCGCAGTATGCACCCGAAGGCGACAAAGTGGTGGCTGGGGGTGGATGATACGAAGTATTTGGCAGGCGGCGATAGAAATAGTCGTTATACCGATGTCTGTGGGATTTTGGAGCCGACATCTGCTACAGCGGGCAAGAAGGTTCAATATGTTTGGCGTAATTCGGATAGGGTTCGGTTTACTAGTGCCTATTATTCCGATAATAGTTTCAGATTGGAATGGGTTTTAGTAGGTCATGCACGTGCCTTTGCCCTTATTTTGCTGGGTCCGGATAATTCGTCCATCAGCCCTGTACTTTATTTTGGGGAGTTTCCAAGCCTGGCGGTGGCGGATGAGCATCAAAACCTATTGGGGCTGGGTGGGCCCGGAGACAGAAGATATTTTACTTTGAATGACACCAACGCATTTCATTGCTCGGCCATGCGCGATTACAAAGGGGATGCGCCAAATGCATTTTATTGTGGTGCTAATGTGGTTCAATCCTCTGTCCCTTACCCAAGTCCTATCAGTGGCGGCTTTACTGCTTCCGACCTGTATCTTTTTGAAGAGCTTAATGGCAGTAAATATGCGATTCGCGGCTTAGTTCCGGGTTTGATGCGGACCAACGAAGAGATGCCGAGTAACAGTGTTATTCCGCAAGGTACTGTTTACGATAATTTAGACAATTCCGGCGATGAATGGATGTATGCCAAAGTTTTTGGTAATCGTTCCGGCCTGCTGATCAACCTCACAGCCTGGGAGCTGTAAGCCATGCCGAATTATGTTTTCCGTAGCCGTCTTGCCGTTAAGCGCGGCAAGTTGCGTAGCAAAATCGTCAATCGGATTGGGCGAAACCGTGCAGTCAAATCGCCGCATTGGAAATACGGCGGCCACGGCTATATTGCCGGCGAAGGTACGGGTATTGTTACGGTGGGCGGCCAGCCGGCTTCGCGCCGTATTTATCTGTTTGCCCGGCCTAATATGTACTGCATCGCCGATACTTGGAGCGCGGAAGACGGCAGCTACCGCTTTGACCGGCTCAAGGAAGACGAGGAGTATTTGATGGTGGCGACGGATTATAAAAAGCAATACGAGCCTGTTTCTTATGATTTTATTAAGCCTTATGTCGAGCGTGACGGCGGCGGTTGAGGCCGTCTGAAATGTCTGAAGACAAAATTTATGATGATTCGGCGCGTATCCCTTTGCCTTTCGGCTTGGCGATTGGCTCCCGTCCGTCGTCCAGGCTCTTGCCGTTGGCGTTCAGACGGCCTTTACGCCATATTGAGGATGGCGGTGAGATTGTTCCCGATACGCCGCTTAAGCCTAATCCGTACCGCCCTCCGGATGGTTATGCGACTGTTTCGGGGGCATGGGGCTTTGTGCAGCAGGCGGTGTCAACGCAGGCGGTGTGCGCGGCCGGTCGTTATGATTTGGGCGACATGGCTGCCCAAGTGTCGGGGATAACGGCGGAGGCTGTCGGGGAGGCGGTTTGTTTTCAGACGGCCTTTTCGGATATGCCTGAGTTGGAAAGCTGCCTGCATGAAACGGTCGGCTTGTCTGACGTGGTTTCCGGGTGTATGCAGGCGGTGCAGGCCGGAATGGATGGTCTGGACGGCTGTCTGCATGATGCTTTCCCCGATGATTTGTTCTTAAGCGGCTGTAATGCAGACCGATCATCGGCAGGTCTTGGTGAGGCTTTGGCGGCGTGTTCGGAGAGTGTGTTTTCCGATGACGCGCCGGTGGACGATTGTTTGGTATCGGAGGTGCGCGAGGCGGCGGTATTGGCGCGCTGTGCGCATCCGCAAAGCCTTCCTGCTTTGGCTGTGCCTTGCGAGTATTATGAGATTCCGGTTGAGCCGGAGCCCGTCCCTGAAACTTATGTTTGCGGTATCCGCCCGCCTTCAAACCGTCTGCACCTGCGCTTTTACCGCAAAAAGATTGCACACGATGCGCGCCATATTCCACTGCCGTTTGCTTGTTTTGATACGGTAAGCACTCCTGTTTTAAACGGATATATCATGCAAAATATTATTAAGGCTACGGTTGACGGCCAGCCGATCGGGCTGTTTTCTGCTTCCTTTACGACGGACACTGCCGGTTATTGCTGGCAAGGCAGTTTGACTGTTTCGCCCGATGATTTTGCCAAGATTAATCCTGATGCCCGACCGAAAGGCGGGGAGGCTGAAATCGAGGTGCAAATCAATGCGGATACTTTTGTCATTATTGCCGAAGATTACAGCGACAACCGCCGCTTTGGGCAAAAGAGCTATATGGTAACCGGCCGCAGTGTTACCGCCCGTTTGGGCGCGGACTATGCGCCTAAAGGCCGCGGTACATACCGCAATCCGATTTATGCGCAACAAATCGCAACGGAGGTTTTACGCCCGACAGGTGTGGATTTGGACGGCTGGACGATGGTTGATTGGTTGATTCCGGGAGATGTGTATTCGTTGACCGATAAAACGCCGATTGCTGTTTTGCAAGAGCTGGCTCAAGCCGCCGGGGGATTTGTGGAGAGCGACCGCGCCCGACCTGTTGTCCGCTTTAAGCCTAAATGGAAAAAGGCTTCTTGGGAGGTTTCCGATGCGCCTGCCGATGTCAGTGTCCCTGTCAGCGTGATTTTCAGCATCAGCGGCCAGCGCAATGTATCGGAGCGTGCCAACGGGGTTTATGTTTGGCCGAGCCATAACAAGGGCAAAGGCGCGGATGTGTACCGCAACGGCAGCAACCGCGAGCCGCGTGCCTCCGCGCTGACCAATACGCTTTATACCGACCAACCGGTCTTGCTTGCCGCCGGTATCGCCGCTTTAAGCGAGACCGGTGTTCATAAGCGCGAAACGGTGTCTTTACCGGTATCGGATAAATACGCCATTCCTATGGCGAATTTAGGCGAGATTTGGCAAATCAATGAGCCTTCGGGGAGCTGGCAAGGCGTGGTGGTTGGTGTGTCGGTCGAAGTCAAAATCGAAAACGATGCGCCTGTCGTGACTCAAAATGTAACGATAGACCGCTATTTTGACGAATGATTAAAGCTGGTTTAAAGATGCTTTAAAGGCCGTCTGAAAGCCATGTTCAGACGGCCTTTTATCTTTTTGTTGAGGATAACAAAATGACTAATCTGTATCAAAACCTGACGGCACTGCTCAAGCGCGAACAGCGCGGCATTGCCAAAATAACGGGCGATTTGGGCGGCGGCTCATGGGCGGCGCAAACGCAAAGCGGCGGCAATCTTGTTTTAAGCGGGCAAGCCGCTTTAAATCAGCGCGTGTTTTATGATGTCTTGAGCAACCGTATCCTTGGGCAGGCTCCCGATACTACTGTTTTAGAGCTTGGTGTATAAGGCTAAGTGCAGTATAGCCAGGCGTTGCTTTCGTATAACGTCTTAAAATAATTATTATTATTATTATTTTGAAGAGGTTTTATGCGAACTGAAGTGTTGGGTGTCGGTATTGGCGACATTTTAAAATTTGAAGCCACTACCTTGACGCGTGTGAAGGTAAAAGTGTCTGAGGGTACGCGTGCCGGTGATTGGGTCAATTTCTCTTTGCGTGACAATAAATTAGTCGCGTTAACCGATGAACAGGACGGATACGCTCTTGTTCATCCGCACAACTGTATTATTGACCTGCGTTATTGCGCTAAACCTGAAAATATTTCTGATACCTTGCAGCAAGGCGACCGATTCGGCATTCAATATATTGGCGCACCGGTCGAGCATGAGCGTCATACCGTTATGCCGTCCGGCCCTGTTATTCCTCCGAAAGAGGCGGCACGCCCGGTAGCTCCTCCTTCCCCTCCTTCTGCATTGAAACGTAGCCTCAATTTCTTCGGCGACTCCACCAATGCACGTATCGGCGGTCAGGCTGTGAGTGTTGCCGCCGCTGAAAATCTGCCGGTTGTAAACAACGCACAGGGCGGCAGTCTGGCTGCGTATGCCCTAATGTCGATGAACGGCAGCCCGGTGGAAGTTACTTTTAAAGTCGATACTATTCCAGCTAAAGCAAATGGCGTGATGGTTGATGGCGAGTTGGTTTACGGCGAAGGCGTTACGCCTTTCAGTATGCACTCTACCGTCGTTATTATTGGCGATGACATCGAAGCGGTCATGACCGGCCAAACCGCTAATATTAAAGTCATTCCGCGCGATAGCCAGGCTCATAACGTTGTTCCGGGTAAAAAATATCCGGTACGCCTGAAAAACAGCGGTGGTGTCGATGGTATTTGCGTGTTGGCAACCGCAAAAAACGACATTAACGGCGCAAATGTCGGTAACTGGCAGACGGTTTTGGAGCGTATTAAAGGCTATGTTGAAAAATGTATTCAACAAGTTCAGCCTAAAGAGTCTCCCCGTTATATTGTCCTGACTGTATGGGCTGATAATAAGCCGGGTTGGGCCAAAGAAAACCACCCATACCGACATCAGCTCAAGGATCAATTTAATAATTGGCTCAAGTCTAAATATGGCAATAATGTCTTTGATATTGAGCAATATATTTTATCTGATCAGATTTGGACGGATAGCGGCCTCACGCCAAATGAGGCGGATAAAAAAGCGCAAACAGACGGCGTAATGCCGTTGTCACTCTCACAAGACGGCGGTGCCCATCTGCTTCCGGCGGTTGAGGCTAAAGTCGCTGAACGTATCATCGCAAAAGCGAAAGAGTTGCGCTATTTGTAGGCAAATATAAATAAAAGGCCGTCTGAATAAGGCGGCCTTTGGGAGGATTTTAAATATAAGTGGGACGGCGACGTAACAGTGCGGCAACACTGTTACGCCAGCCAAGCAGAGTATGCCTGCATTGACTTCTAAGGCCGCCTTAGTCTCTAGAGACCGAGGCATTCTATCTGATACAGGAGTGGATGCAAATGCAAATCTATCGTGAATTACGCTGTAAGTTTTGTGGGAAATTGCTGGCAAAAGGCAGCGGCTGTGTACAAATAAAGTGCGCTCGTTGTAAAAACATCAATTCTTTCAGCTAATTAATAAATCAAAAGAATGCCTTTGAGCGTCATATTAAATCTGATTTAGAGCATCGCGAATGCCATAATTTAGGAGTATATATGATGCAAAAAATGCAACAGACATTACCTATTATCCCCTGGATGGGTGGCAAACGTCGTTTAGCAAAACATCTTTTGCCCATGTTCCCCGAGCATTCTTGCTATGTCGAGTTGTTTTCTGGTGGCGCAGCATTGTTCTTTATGCGCCCAACGCCTGCTAAAGTAGAGGTGCTCAACGACATCAACGGACAGCTCATCAATCTCTATCGTGTGGTACAACACCATTTCGACGAGTTCGTCCGTCAGTTCGAGTGGACGCTGACCAGCCGTGAGACATTCTCCGGCCTGCAAAATACGCCGCCCGAATGCATGACAGATATTCAACGTGCCGCTCGTTTCTTCTACCTTCAACACAACGCTTTCGGCGGCAAAACCGTCCATCAGCATTTTGGGACAGCTACCACGTCAAAAGCGTGGGATGCATCTCAGATTGAGGTTAAATTAAAGGCTGCTAAAGACCGTTTAAAAGGTGTTTATATAGAGAATGAATCGTGGGATCGTTGCTTCAAGCGATATGACCGTGAGCATACCTTCTTCTATGCAGACCCACCATATTGGCAGACCGCAGGCTATGACCAATCATTTGGCTGGGAGCAGTATAAATTACTGGCCAAGGCAATGGCAGAGAGTAAGGGTAAGGTCATGCTATCCATTAATGACCACCCTGATATCAGGGAATTGTTTAAAGATTTCCGTATCACTCAACTTGAATTGGCTTATACGGTCGGAAGAAATAAAACTGGTAAAACCAGTGGAGAATTGGTCGTATGTAATTGGTAAAATAAAAAGCGACGGTAGCGTCGCTTTTCTTATTTCTCATCATCCGATATAGTGCAAAAGCTGTCGAAACTTTCGCGAAGCCTAGAGTGCAAAAGTTACTGCAACAAAGTGCAAAAGTCGGCGGCGGCTTACATTTCGCCCCTAATTGTTCCTGATTCTACCCAAATACCCCCTTAATCCACCTTGGATACCTGATTAATCAGGCATCCGAGCCACCTTTTAGGCAGCAACAGGCACACTTAGCCTGTTGGCGGCTTTCAACAGGTTCAAACACATTGCCTTCAGATGGCTTTGCGCACTCACTTTAATCAGACCGAAATAGGCTGCCCGGGTGTAGCGGGACTTACAGTGCAGCGTACCGAAGCTTTGTTTGACCACATAACGGGTCTTCGATAGATGTCGGTTACGTTTGGTTTGCGCTTCCGACAGTGGATGTTTGCGGTGGGCTTTGTGCATAATGCCGTCCAGCAAACGATGATTACCAGATGCTACCAGTCTTCCTTACTGTCATAGTTTGAGGCCTTTGCAGGAGCTTGTCACATTTGATACATACGGGGCAAGTTAGACACAAATCAGGCACAAACAAAAAAGACAGCCTTACAAATAAGCTGTCAATTGGAAATTTGGAATCTTAGATTTTCAATAAATTCAGATAAAATTCAGATATTTATTGGTGCCCGGAGCCGGAATCGAACCGGCACGGCCGGTTTAGGGCCGACGGATTTTAAGTCCGTTGTGTCTACCTATTTCACCACCCGGGCATAGACAGTAAATTGAGAAATTGGAGGCGGGGGCGCGGATTTGAACCGGCCTGTATAAGGGTTGCACCCCTTATAGCATAAACACTCTGCCACCCCGCCATGAAAGGGATGGAGGCGAGAGTCGGAATCGAACCGGCGTAGACGGATTTGCAATCCGCTGCATAACCACTTTGCTATCTCGCCAAAACTACGTTTGAGTGTTGTAGTATGAAACTGGAGCGGGAAACGAGTCTCGAACTCGCGACCTCAACCTTGGCAAGGTTGCGCTCTACCAACTGAGCTATTCCCGCATATTCGGATGCATGATTTGATGGAGCGGGAAACGAGTCTCGAACTCGCGACCTCAACCTTGGCAAGGTTGCGCTCTACCAACTGAGCTATTCCCGCATTTGAGTGCATCTGAAATTAAACTGGAGCGGGAAACGAGTCTCGAACTCGCGACCTCAACCTTGGCAAGGTTGCGCTCTACCAACTGAGCTATTCCCGCATATTGAAAAAGAACAATCAACAAGTAATCAGAATGGAGCGGGAAACGAGTCTCGAACTCGCGACCTCAACCTTGGCAAGGTTGCGCTCTACCAACTGAGCTATTCCCGCTCTGATATTTGTTGCTTCGTATATCGAAGAAGACGCAATTATTATGGATTTAATCGCGTGCGTCAAGTGTTTTGTTTTTATTTTTTCAAAAAATTTATTTGAATTCCTTCCATGCCATTTTCAGGTAGTAGCACATTGACCAGATGGTTAATACAGATGCTATAAACATCAATATGTTACCGATGAGATAGAAAGGATCGTTATATTTGTCTGTGCCGATAAGCAAAAGGAAGATGGCGATCATTTGGGCAGTGGTTTTGAATTTGCCGATGGTTGCCACGGCAACGCTGCCGCGTTTGCCCATTTGTGCCATCCATTCGCGCAAGGCGGAAATGGTGATTTCTCGGCCGATAATAATCATGGCGAAGATGGCGTATGTTCTGCCAAGGCTGACGAGCAGGAGCAGGGCAACTGCGACCATGAGTTTGTCGGCAACGGGGTCGAGGAATGCGCCAAAGTCGGAAGTTTGTTTCCAGCGGCGTGCCAAAAAGCCGTCGAACCAGTCTGTAATAGCGGCAAGTGCAAAGATAATAGCGGCTGTCCAGTTGACGGTTTGTGGTTGAATCCATGTGTTCGGCAAATAGAATAGGATGGTGAACACGGGGATTAATAGGACGCGCATCCAGGTAAGTAAAATAGGTATGTTCCAAGGCATGGTTTGGGATCTTTTGGATGATGTGTCGGGTTGTTCATTATAGCTTATTTGTTCACTCTGCTTTTTGAAGTGTTGTTTTTTTGCCGACAAGTATCTCGGGCATAGATTTTTGTCGTGTGGGTTGTGAAGAAAATCTGCTAAGGCCGTCTGAAAAATAGGCTGTTGCGGGGTGTAAATGTTTTTGGGTAGAAAAGTGGCTGCGAAATAGTGGGCAATAAGGTCTGCCTGCTGTTCGATATTTAATTGGTTAATGTGTGGTAAGGGGATGGGATAGGCGTAAGCTTTGCGTTTTCTGTATCCGCCTTTGAGCATGATGAATAGGCCGGAAAGCCAAACTTTGTGACCGTGTTGGTGTTGCCAGACATGTGTCAGCTCATGAATCAGCCAAATTTTGTAGGCTATGCCGGCTTGAGTGAAATCTTCGGGGCAGTGTTTACGCGGAAAGTATATGTTTCCATTGGGTGCAATGGCGGTATTGGCGTTGGGTATAAGTGGAATGCCGCGATATATTTTGATGCGGTGGAAGTTTATGCTGTCTGCAAAAACTTGTTTTGCCATACGGACTTCGTTTTCGGTCAGTCTGCGCCAATCGGAAAAAATCATCTTTGGAAGAGAATAAATATAAGAGGGTATGAAGATTTCAGGCCGTCTGAAAGGTTTCAGACGGCCTGGGTCGGGATTTATTGTTCTGTTGAAGCGGCTTGTTTGCCGTTGTCGAACAATTTGTCCATGGGTGTCAGGTTGACTGCATTGCCTTGGCTGACTATCCATTTGTTTTCAACACGCCATATGCCTGAGGCATCTTCAACGCGCAAGTACCAATGATTGGTTGGGCGTAAAGGCTTAAAGACGGCTTCGTATTCCATGCGGCCGTTTTGCGGCTCGACTGTTACGGCGCGCAGCTTGACGGTTTGGTCATCGGCTTTGCGCGTCGGGTGCATCAACAATAGGTTTAATGGCTGTTTGGTATCGAATTGTCCGCTGACGAATACTTTGGCGGCGTTCATATCCGGACTGATTAAGACCTGCACCTGAATTTGCCGTTTAACGGCTTCTTCATCGCGGTGAAGTTGGATTTCGATGTGTTTGCCGTCTTTGTAGTAATCGTCAGACACCAAGTCTGTCGTGTGTTCTTTTGCGACGAAGAACATGGAAACGCTGGCGATAACGACGAAGATGGGGCCGGCCATCAGCACCCAGGGCCAAATATGTTTGTACCAAGGTTTGATTTGGGGTTGTGGGGACACCGTTTATTCTCCGATAAAGGTTGCTTTTTCTTCTAAAGTAGTCGGTTTGGAGTCGGCAGAGCCGGTCTCGCGATAGGTAAAGGTAAATTCGATCGGATGGCTGCCTTTGTCGGCGTATTCGGGAATGGTAGACACCTGTACCGGGATGGTAACGGTTTCCCGCGGCGCAATTTTAATACCGTTTTCAGGCAGGCCGGTCAGCGCGATTTCATCAAAGCCTTTGACGGTTGCGGTCATCAGTTGTTCGTTTTCACTATTGTTGATAATGCGCAGGTTATAGGCATTTTCCAACCAGCCTTGGCTGTTTTCGCGAACCATGACGCCACGGTCTTTCAGGATATCGACTTCGACCATTTTTCGGGTGGAAATGCCGACCAGGAAGGCAATGATGACCACCAAGAGTACTGCGCCATAACCGGCTACGCGCGGACGTTTCAAGCGTTTTTTGATGTCGCTTTCAGGGTATTCGTGTTCCAACGCGCCTTCGGTCGTATAACGGATCAAGCCGCGCTCGTAGCCCATTTTGTCCATGATTTCGTCACAGGCATCGATACACGCCGCACAGCCGATACATTGGTATTGCAAACCGTTGCGGATGTCGATACCGACGGGGCAGACTTGCACGCACATGGTGCAGTTGATGCAGTCGCCCAAGCCGCTGTCTTCTTTGTTGGCGGTTTTCTTGCGTGCGCCGCGCGGTTCGCCGCGTTCGGCATCGTAAGAAATAATTAGCGTGTCTTTGTCAAACATTGCACTTTGGAAACGTGCATACGGACACATATGCAGACAAACTTTTTCGCGCATGATGTGGGCGAAGAAGAACGTCATGAATCCGTAAAACGCTGCGGCAAACATCGCGCCGCCGCCTGCTGCTCCGGTAAACAAATCAGGAACAAACTGGCGGATCGGGACAAACCAGCCGGCAAAGGTAATGCCTGTCCATGCGCAGACAAGGAAAATCAGCAGGTATTTAGTGGCTTTGATGCGGATTTTGGTGAAATTCCACGGCGATTTTTCCAGTTTTAGGCGTTTGTTTCTATCGCCTTCGACCAAGTTGTCAATCCACAGCATAATTTCGGTGTAAACCGTTTGCGGGCATGAATAGCCGCACCACAAACGGCCGGCAATGGTTGTCCACCAAAACAATCCGAATGCGCAAATCATCAGCAGCAAGGCAAGGTAAATCAAATCGCCCATGCCCAGCGACAGTCCGAAAATGAAGAAATGACGGTCAGGAATATTGAATAAAACCGCCTGACGGCCGCTCCAGTTGAACCATGGAATAACGTAAAATACAAACTGGGTCGCCAATACGGCGGCGATACGCAGTTTGGCAAAGCGTCCTTCCGCCTTTTTGGGATGGATGCGTTCGCCTTCAGGATGGATTTGAATCACGCTGGATTTGGGTTTGGAAGGTTTGGGCGGAGTAGCTTTTGCTGTTTTTTCTGTTGAGGGTGTGGTGTTTTCAGCTTGGTTTTCTGGTGACATTTCAGTGTTCCTTGATGAAGTGCACACAAGCCTGTTGTCATGGTAGTAGTTTGATGTGAATATTTTCAGACGGCCTTTCGCGTGCATACAAATCATAACATTTGACTCTATTCAAAGCAAAAGAAGGACTTCGTCTTAACAATGGATTCCTTGCGGCCGTTTGATGTAGGGCCGTCTGAAAAGGGCAGTATTCAAAGGTTTGCGAATCAGTCTGTGTGCAAACTTATAGTGATTTGCTATTTACACGATAAAAATATATAAAGTACTGTTTCAAAACGAAATAACAGTTAATATCATCTATTCATTCCGTTTCGGGCAACCGAGTGGAAACAGGCCGTCTGACAAAGCGAATATCAAAAGCTATCCTTGAAAGCACGGCTGATTCAGGCGATAATCGGCACACCTTTTTTCATATTTCCAATCTTGTCCAAGGAAGGTCAAACCATGTCTCAACTGGCAAACGCAATCCGTTTCCTCTCAGTCGATGCCGTACAGAAAGCCAACTCCGGCCACCCCGGCGCACCTATGGGTATGGCGGAAATGGCGGAAGTATTGTGGACGAAGTTCCTCAACCATAACCCCGCCAACCCTAAGTTCTACAACCGCGACCGCTTCATCCTTTCCAACGGTCATGCGTCCATGCTGCTGTACAGCCTGTTGCACCTGACCGGCTACAATGTATCCATCGAAGACTTGAAAAACTTCCGCCAATTGCACAGCAAAACCCCCGGCCACCCCGAATACGGTTACACCGACGGTGTGGAAACCACGACCGGCCCCTTGGGACAAGGTATTGCCAACGCTGTGGGCATGGCTTTGGCCGAAAAAATCTTGGCTGCCGAATTCAATAAAGACGGCTTAAACATCGTTGACCACCACACCTACGTCTTCATGGGCGACGGCTGCATGATGGAAGGCGTGTCGCACGAAGCCTGTTCGCTCGCCGGCACTTTGGGCTTGGGCAAGCTGATTGTTTTATATGATGACAACAATATTTCCATCGACGGCAAAGTGGACGGCTGGTTTACCGAAAACATCCCGCAACGCTTTGAAAGCTACGGCTGGCATGTGATTCCAAATGTGAACGGTCATGACACTGATGCCATTCAGACGGCCATTGAAGCAGCCAAAGCCGAAACCGGCAAACCGTCCCTTATCTGCTGCAAAACCTTAATCGGCAAAGGCAGCGCCAACAAAGAGGGCAGCCACAAAACCCACGGTGCGCCTTTGGGTGCGGACGAAATCGAAGCCACGCGCAAACATTTGGGTTGGAGATATCCTGCGTTTGAAATTCCGCAAGAAATCTATGCCGCATGGAATGCAAAAGAAAAAGGCGCAAAACTTGAGGCCGAATGGAACGAGCTTTTCGCTCAATATCAAGCCAAATACCCTGCCGAAGCTGCAGAATTCGTGCGCCGCATGGATAAAAAACTGCCGGACAACTTCGATGCTTACGTTCAAGCCGCATTGAAAGAAGTGTGCGCCAAAGCCGAAACCATCGCCACCCGTAAAGCTAGCCAAAACAGCATCGAAATTCTGGCCAAAGAGCTGCCTGAGTTGGTGGGCGGTTCTGCCGACTTGACACCATCCAACCTGACTGACTGGTCAAACAGCGTCTCCGTTACCCGCGAACACGGCGGCAACTATATTCACTACGGCGTACGCGAGTTCGGCATGGGTGCCATCATGAACGGCCTTGCCCTGCACGGCGGTGTGAAACCCTTCGGCGCGACTTTCCTGATGTTCAGCGAATACGAACGCAACGCCCTACGCATGGCGGCACTGATGAAAATCAACTCCGTCTTCGTGTTTACCCACGACTCCATTGGTTTGGGTGAAGACGGCCCAACCCACCAACCTGTCGAGCAAACTGCCACTCTGCGCCTGATTCCAAATATGGATGTATGGCGTCCGTGCGATACCGTTGAATCCTTGGTGGCGTGGTCTGAAGCCGTTAAAGCGGCCGATCATCCGTCCAGCTTGATTTTCAGCCGTCAAAACCTGAAATTCCAAGCGCGTGATGAGCAACAACTGAACGACATCAAACGCGGCGGCTATGTCATCAGCGAAGCCCAAGGCAACGCCCAAGCCGTCATCATTGCCACCGGTTCTGAAGTTGAATTAGCTCTTGAAGCGCAAAAAGTATTGGCAGAACAAGGTATTGCCGTGCGTGTCGTTTCCATGCCGTCCACCAACGTATTCGACCGCCAAGATGCCGCCTATAAAGCCGCCGTTCTGCCCGAAGGCTTGCCACGTGTAGCCGTAGAAGCCGGACACGCCGACGGTTGGTATAAATACGTCGGTTTGAACGGCGCAGTAGTCGGTATCAATCGCTTCGGCGAGTCTGCACCTGCTGATTTGCTGTTTAAAGAATTCGGCTTTACCGTAGACAATGTGGTTGCTACTGTTAAATCCGTCTTGTAAATCAGATTTTTGATTGAGATAAAAAGGCCGTCTGAAATTTCAGACGGCCTTTTTTCTAGGTCTTGCCGTTTGGATCTTCGAATACACTAAATTGTCATTTAAATAGAAACGTTTTAATCAGCATCATTTTCGAGTTTATGAGGAATTACTTTTAATCTAGTAACTGTTTTTCAAATGTCTATTTCTTGGAATTTCCGACGGCCCTCCACCTGTGTAGGAAAAAAGGCTGATTGAAACGGCATGTTTTGTTTCCATTCCTGTTGCATTAAAACTGTTTCTCCACACTGACGAATGTCTGCATATTCTTGCGGGAGTAGAAGCCGCTCATATTGCTGTCGATTTTCAGGTAACGGAAATTTAAATGCGGCACTAAGCCTTTCCATGCAATTTTATTGTGCCAAATAGAGGCATTTGCCTGATATTCATGGTCTTTTCGGGTTAGGCGGTACACCAGGCTACCCGGTGCATCAAAGGTACGGCGGGCGTAGCGCAGGTTGGTGCGGATGCCGAATCCGTTCTCAAACGCTTTCGCCGCGCCGAAGTGTATGCCCTTGCGCACAGATGCTTGCTCGGCTTCTTTGGTCATGTCGTGCGACCAGTCCGCGCCGCCGTAGAGCAGCCAGTTTTTCGGCGCAGAGTATGCCAGCGTTGCACCCGCCAGTGGCATATGGCTGTTGTAACGCTCTGCCGAATCGCTGTTCCGATAGTATTTTTTGATATAACCTGCATTGAGTGAGAACCGCCATTTTTCGTTCAGACGACGTGAAAAGTCGGTATTGATACCGGTTTCACGATTATAACGTTTGCCGCCCAGCCAGTTTTGCTCGGCAAACGGTACAACCCCGAAAGATTGCACCGCCGAACGGTTTTTATAGCCTGCTGCTAAGTGCAGGCTTTGCTCGTTAAAATCCTGATTGTCCCAATAATGCACGCCGTCGCCGCTGAGGTTGCCGTAAACAAAATGATGTCCACCCACATTGATTTCGCGCGCTACGCCTGCGCCATAGCGGATACTGTGCGCCTTTTGCGGCAGGCTCTCAGCGGTTTTATTCCAGCGTCTGCCGTTCCATTCTATAACGCGCTCGGACGAGGCATTGTTCACATTATCGGTTTGCTCGTATTGCAGCGAAACATCGGGCTGCCAGCTTTGCGTCGATTCAATGGAAGCAAGATAGCGGTCGGCAAGTTGCTGCATGGGCGGCTGCAAATCCGGTTTTGCCCGTTTCAATTCAGCTTTTGCCTCATGGTACTGTTTGTTTTCAAACATCATTACGCCCAAATCGAAACGCGGATACGCCAAATCGGGATGTTTCGCCAAAATGCCGCGATAGAGTGATACAGCCTCACCATGCCGCAACTGACTGCGCCGCAACGCGCCTAAAGCATAATCGTATAAAACGGCATCCCGGTCGGGCACGGCTTTATATTGCGTCAACAAACCTTCCAGCGTCTTCCAGTCCCGTCCGATTAATGCGCGGTTGATCTGTGCTTCCAATGAGGAATCGGCAGGAAGGTCGTCTGAAAGCCTCTGTTCTGCAGGTTTGTCGTCGGTAAATTCTTTTGAGGGCGTTTCGCTGTTGGATTGTTTGTCAAAAAATACAGGAGCAGGTACACGGACAACGGGTGTTTCGGCAAGGGCGGCTGATGTGAAGGAGAATATTAGTAAGACGAGATGGTTTTTATTCATTTTATTCAGTGGGATATGGGTCGTAGGAATATTCTGTCATTATAAGGATAACACGGTGAAAATGGTCGAAAAGGTCGTCTGAAACGTTTTCAGACGACCTTTTGGTTATATTACATTAATATTAGCGGGAGCCGGCAAAGCCGATTTCACCATTTTTTTATCATCGACAGTACCGACGATTTCTTCCGCATCCGGACCGAAGAAGCCGAGTCGGTAGCTGCCACGGTTGGAAGAGCCTTCGATGCCGTGTCCATTAATTACTGTGTTATCGATTTCGTTGGTGTAGCTGCCTTCTCGAATAGACGCTTCGTGCAGATTGATGTCGCTGCCGACACCGGTAATTTTACCGCTGCCTTTTCTGCTGTCGAAGTCAACAGAATAAGCCAATTTGCCTTTGCTTGCGCCATCGCTTGCAATACCTGAGTAGTCAAATTTTCCCGAAGTCGGCAGGGTTTGGGTAGTTTGACCTTTAATCAGGATATAAGTATCGTCAAGATTTTCAGATTTGTTGATGTCTGGACCTCTAAGAGTAGCTTTTGTCGGATTGATGCCCGCAATCAAAGAGTAGTTTTGACGGTAAATATGGGCTTTACCGCTTTGGATAATGGTGTAATTTTTACCTTCGGCACGCGCAATGGCGGTTTCTTGGAAGTCTTGATTGAGTGCTAATTTTTTGAGCGGGTATCCGGACAAATTAAGTTCCTTGCCCTTACTGGTTTGATTACCTAATTTCACAGTGTATGATTGAAGGGCCGCATCATCAACACCAAACTCTTTTGCTAGGTGTTGAACAGCTTCATTAGCATTGCTTTTTAAGCCTTCATATGAAACTGAAAAATCAACGCGTGGTGTAGCGTTGGCAGAAGAATTATTGTTGCCGGAAGTATTGCTATTGTTGCCGGAAGTATTGCTATTGTTGCCGGAAGTATTGCTATTGTTGCCGGAAGTATTGCCATTGTTGCCGGAAGTATTGCTATTGTTGCCGGAAGTATTGCCATTGTTGCCGGAAGTATTGCTATTATTGTTGGAAGTATTACTATTATTGTCAGCAGAATTGCCGTTATTCTTCTGGATGCCATTTGATGAACTAGTGATGGATGGAGTGTCATTAGGCTGGTTGTTGCTGCAAGCCGCCAAGCTCAGGGCGATAATAGTTGCTGCACTTACTTTTTTGAAAGACATAGATATTTCCTTTGCAATGAATTGATTGATAATTAAAATGTAGATGTATTATCAAATAGTCATTTAAAAATATCAAGTAAATAATTTACAAAAATAATTAATTTGTTAAATTACGAGGTATTTTGTTATTTGTAGCCTCTATATAGACGGAGAATTAGGCATTAATTACAAAAAGGTTGTCTGAAAACGGAAATCTCGTTTTCAGACGACCTTTTTTGCCTTTATCCTTCAAACCGCTGCTGTTTCAGGTTTGACCTTGCTTTTCTTAAACTTCAATACGGCTTCTTCTTTTGCTGCATCCCAGTCTATACGCACGAAGCCGCCGTCGGCGAGTTTGCCGAACAGGAGTTCGTCGGCGAGTGGTTTGCGGATTTTTTCCTGAATCAGGCGGTGCATCGGGCGCGCGCCCATTTGCGGGTCGAAACCTTTTTCCGCTAGATATTTGCGCAATGCCGGCGTGAACTCGGCTTCAACTTTTTTGTCGAGGAGCTGGTGTTCGAGCTGGAGCAGGAATTTGTCCACGACTTTGGCGATGACGGGTTCGGACAGGGGCGCAAACGGGATAATCGCGTCCAAGCGGTTGCGGAACTCGGGCGTAAAGAGTTTGTTGATCGCCTGCATTTCGTCGCCGCGCTCGCGTTTGGCGGTAAAGCCGAGGCTGGGGCGGCTGAGGCTTTCCGCGCCTGCGTTGGTGGTCATAATCAGGATGACGTTGCGGAAATCGGCACTCTTGCCGTTGTTGTCGGTCAGTTTGCCTGCATCCATGACTTGCAGGAGAACGTTGAAAATGTCGGGATGGGCTTTTTCGATTTCGTCCAAGAGCAACACGCAGTGCGGCTGTTTGTTGACGGCTTCGGTCAAAAGGCCGCCCTGGTCGAAACCGACGTAGCCCGGCGGCGCGCCAATGAGGCGCGATACGGCATGGCGTTCCATATATTCGGACATATCGAAGCGTTGCAGCGGTACGCCCATCGAGTAGGCAAGCTGTTTGGCGACTTCGGTTTTGCCGACGCCGGTCGGGCCGGAGAAGAGGAAGCTGCCTATGGGCTTGTCGGGTAGGGCAAGGCCAGAGCGCGACATTTTGACGGCGGCAACCAGCGCGTCGATGGCGTTTTCCTGACCGTAAACCATGTTTTTCAAATCGCGGCCGAGGAATTGCAGCACTTGTTTGTCGTCATGCGAGACGGTTTTTTCAGGAATCCGCGCGACTTTGGCGATGACGGTTTCGATTTGCGCTTTGCCGATGACTTTTTTCTGTTTGGATTTGGGCAGAATCCGTTGTGCCGCGCCTGCTTCGTCCATTACGTCGATGGCCTTGTCGGGCAGGAAACGCTCGTTAATATAGCGGGCAGAGAGTTCGGCTGCGGCTTCGAGTGCGCCTTGCGTATAGCGGACTTGGTGGAAATCTTCAAACATCGGTTTCAAGCCGCGCAGGATTTGCACGGTTTCGGCGACGGTAGGCTCGACCACATCGATTTTTTGGAAGCGGCGGCTTAAGGCATGGTCTTTGTCGAAAATGGTACGGTATTCGTCGTAGGTGGTCGCGCCGATGCAGCGCAGCGAGCCTTTCGCCAATGCAGGTTTGAGCAGGTTGGACGCGTCCATTGTGCCGCCGCTGGTACTGCCCGCGCCGATGATGGTGTGGATTTCGTCGATGAACAAAATGGCGTGCGGGATTTTTTCAAGCTGTTTCAAGACGGATTTAACCCGCGCTTCAAAGTCGCCGCGGTATTTCGTACCCGCCAAAAGCGAACCCATATCCAGCGCGTACACTTCGGCTTCTTTCAGCGCATCGGGAATGTCGCCGTTGACGATTTGATGTGCCAAGCCTTCCGCCAGCGCGGTTTTGCCCACGCCTGCTTCGCCGACCAAAAGCGGATTGTTTTTGCGGCGGCGGCACAGGATTTGCACCAGTCGTTCCATTTCGTGTTTTCTGCCGATTAAGGGGTCGATACGGCCGGCTTTAACTTCGGCGTTGAGGTTGACGGTGTAGTCGGAAAGGGAGCCGGTTTTTGGTTCCGCTTCTTCGCCCTCACGTTCCAGGCCGTCTGAATCATTGCCGTCTTCGTCATCGGGTGAGCCATGGGCAATGCAACGCAAGACTTCAAAGCGCGTAATGGATTGCAATTTGAGGAAATAAACGGCATGGCTTTCGGATTCGCTCATCATGGCAACCAAAATATCCAAAGGCTCTACTGAGGCTTTACCGGCAGACTGGGTATGCACCATTGCCCGTTGGATGACGCGTTGGAAGCCCAATGTCGGCTGGGTTTCGACCGTATCCAGAAGATGATCGGGAATTTGCGGCGTATTTTCGGCAACACTGGCGGCCAGCTGCTCGGACAGGACTTTCAAATCCGCACCACACAGTTTCAAGACGTTTGGCACAGCCGCATCTTCTTCTATCAGCACCAAAAGCAGGTGTTCCAAGCTGATAAACTCATAACGCGCGTTGCGTGCTTCACGGTAGAGCAGTTGCAGGATGTGTTCCAATTCGGGTGAAAGCATGGTTTAAACCTCTTCGACTATACATTTGAGCGGATGCCCTTCAGCTTTGGCGCGTTCCATGACCTGATGCTGCTTGGTTTGCGCAATATCGCGCGTGTAGGTGCCGCACAGGCCTTTGCCTTCGTGGTGCACCAGCAGCATAACGGCCACTGCCTGTTCCTGTGCAAGCATAAAGACTTCGGTCAGGATTTCGACGACAAATTCCATGGTGGTGTAATCGTCGTTCAATAAAAATACGCCGTAACGTTTCGGCGGCTGCGTGTTGATATCGCTGATCAGGGTATCGGATTGGTGGTCGGTATTCGGATGGTTCATAAGCTTAGATTTCAGTTTTCAGACGGCCTGTTTTAGAGTGCAAACCGTTTTCTGTTGTATTTCGGCCAATTTTTTCTATTTTCCCACTTTTTTGAAAACATAGCTTGACGTTTTGTCTTAACAAATGTAAAAAGACGGTTAAGCAGAAGTTGGCACTCGACCGCGTAATAAAAACGGGGGAGAAACGCTGAACGTTTTAGTTTGCTGTATGCCTTGTTTTGCTGATTTTGTTAATTTTTAAGTATAGGAAGTTTCTAATGGCAACCGGTATCGTAAAATGGTTTAACGACGCTAAAGGTTTTGGTTTCATCACTCCTGACGAAGGTGGCGAAGATCTGTTCGCTCACTTCTCAGCGATCAACATGGAAGGTTTCAAAACCCTGAAAGAAGGCCAACGCGTGTCTTTCGACGTAACCACCGGCCCTAAAGGCAAACAAGCTGCTAACATTCAAGCTGCTTAATCAAATGCGCGGCATAAGCCGTAAAATCATGGCGGGGTTTCCCGCCATTTTTTATGGGCGTTCGAGTTAAAAATTATGAATCCAAATTCATCTTATCAAAATGCTTTAAACCAGTTGGACGAGCTTATCCGTCATTTCCGCAGCGAAGGCGAGGTCAGCTGCGCCGTTGCCGAGCGTGAAGACCAAATTTTGATCCGCCTTGCCGATTTGAAATTGGATTTGCGCCCTGAAGATGAAAAAGCGATTGCCGATATAGACCGCTTTTACCGCCGCCATGTTTTAAGCGAATAAACGTTTCAAAACCGTTTGCCGTTTTATTTTTTAAGCATGCCTGATAAAATAGGCCGTCTGAAAAGTTTGTAAAGAATCAGCACAATGAGTATTGCCAATAATAAAAAAGCCTTTCACGATTTCTTTATCGAAGACCAAATCGAAGCCGGTATAGTATTGGAAGGATGGGAAGTCAAAGCCATCCGCGCTGCACGCGTGCAATTAAAAGAAAGCTATATCTACTGGAAAAAAGACGCGTTCTATTTGGTGGGCTGCCACATTACCGCGTTGCCCACTGCCTCGACACACGTCAAACCCGACCCTGTCCGTCCGCGTAAGTTATTGTTGAAACAATCGGAAATCAATAAGTTAATCGGCAAAACCGAACGCGCCGGTTATACGATTGTGCCTTTAAACCTGCATTACACCCGAGGTAAAATCAAAGTGGAAATCGGTTTGGCCAAGGGTAAGAAACAGCATGACAAACGCCAAAGCCTGAAAGAAGCGGATTGGAAGCGTGAGAAACAACGTTTGATGAAAAACGTACGTTGATTTTTTCAGACGGCCTTTGCATGAAGGCCGTCTGAATATTTATTGTTTGAACATTTTAAAAGGAAAACAGATGAAAACCATGATTTTAGCGGCGGCTTCAGCCGTATTGTTGCTGGGCGCGTGTTCCACTACGGAACAAAGAGTATTGAAACCTGAAGAGCTGACCAGCATCAAACATGTCTGCATCATTCAAAACGCAAAAGTAAGACCGCATGATTTGGATCGTGCTTTGTCCAAAGCTTTGGCGAAACGCGGCATTGGCAGTACGATTGTAACCGCGGACAACCGCGGCAAACTGTATGATTCTTCTTGCCCGTATAACCTGCGTTACAAAACCAAAGGCAATAACGAAATCTTGCGTAAAGGCGTATTTGTGTTGCGAAGCACCAAGTACGCGGTTTCTACGGTCAGCTACTCTTTGAACGATGAAAACCACTTCCGAACCAATCCTGATTTGGTGAAACAGGCCGAAGGCGTTGTCGCCAAATTGTTGGAAAAAAATAGTAAATAAAAGCCAGAATAAAAAACCGGCTTGCCGTGATATGGAGAATATCGGGCAAGCCGGTTTTATTTTCAGACGGCCTTAAATGGATTTGATTTTTTCCCAAAGGGTTTTGACCGTACCTTGATAGTAAGTATCGGAAGTGCAATAGACTGTTTCTAAAGCACATTGTCCTTGAGAGCCATATTTTTTGATGCACTGGCTCAAGGCAATTTGATGCACGTTTTTGAAGCGCGGAGACGTAATGGCCACCACGTTTTGAGCAGTTAATTTGCCCATGGCTTTAGGGTAGGCAACCGCGATACAGGTATTGTGCAGTGGGACAACCGTTTTGCAGCCTGTTGCTTGGCCAGCGCCGATACCGGCTAAGGCATCTTGGCCTTTGCAGAATGTTTCGAGTTCTGCCGTCGCGTCCAGTTGGGTGGCATTTTCTTTGGTGGTTTTGATTTGCAGCGCTTCATTGCTGTCGGCTGGGTTTTGCCACATGGCCAGGTAGCCGTAAGTATCGGCAGCCAGGGCGGCAGGAGTCAGTGCGCAAAGGATAAGTGTCGTTAGTGTTTTTTTCATGTTTGTTCCCTGTTTGTTGGGTATTTGTTGTCATTATAAAGCAAAAGTACTTATTTGATATAAATTTGCCATTAAAATGAAATTCAGTGTGGCAAACAGATGATAGGCCGTCTGAAATTTCAGACGGCCTGTTGATGATGTTTCAAAGAATAGAATGTGGCTTAGAGGCTTATACGCTGTGGCGGTCGAGCCAACGTTCGGCATCAAGTGCGGCCTGACAGCCGGAAGCCGCGCTGGTGATGGCTTGACGGTAGGTATGGTCTTTGACGTCGCCTGCCGCCCATACGCCTTCGATATTGGTTGCGCCGACATTATCACCGGTACCGCCTTTGGTTTTCAGGTAGCCGGTTTCATCCATATCAAGTTGACCTTTGAAGATATCGGTGTTGGGTTTGTGGCCGATGGCGATGAAAACGCCTTTTACAGCGATTTCTTCAGTGCCGCCGTCATTGTGTTTCAAGCGTGCACCGGTAACGCCGCTTTCGTCGCCCAAGATTTCATCAACCGAGCTGTTGAGCTTGAGGATGATTTTGCCTTCTTCGACGCGTTGCATCAATTTGTCCACCATGATTTTCTCGGCACGGAAGCTGTCGCGGCGGTGAATCAGGGTAACGGTGTTGGCGATATTGGCAAGGTAGAGGGCTTCTTCCACAGCGGTATTGCCACCGCCGACTACGGCAACATCTTGTTTTTTATAGAAGAAGCCGTCGCAAGTTGCGCAGGCGGAAACGCCTTTGCCGGCAAAGGTTTCTTCGCTTGGCAAACCTAAATATTTGGCGGATGCGCCCGTGGCAACGATGAGTGCATCGCAGGTGTATTCGCCCATATCGCCTTTGAGGGTAAACGGACGGTTTTGCAAATCAACGGTGTGGATTTGGTCGAAAATCATTTCAGTGCCGAAGCGTTCGGCATGAGCTTGGAAACGGGCCATTAGTTCCGGACCTTGTACGCCTTCTGCATCGGCAGGCCAGTTGTCCACTTCTGTGGTGGTCATCAATTGTCCGCCTTGCTCAACACCGGTAATGATTACAGGGTTAAGGTTGGCGCGGGCGGCATAGACGGCGGCAGTATAGCCGGCAGGGCCGGAGCCGAGGATGATGAGTTTGTGATGGTTGCTCATGATGGTTTCCTTGCTGATAAATGATTGAATTTTGTCGTGTCTACGCTTTCAGACGGCCTAAATTCTACTTGAATCTGCCGCCGTCTGAAATATGTTTGTCGTTTGGGTTTAGTGGCTGTCTTTCCATTGATAGTATTTTGAACCGAGGTAAGAACCGAGTTTGCGCAGGAATGGTTGGGTAATAATGTTGCTGTGGCGCAGTTGTTCAAAAGGTTTCAGACGGCCGTCATCGCCCATGATGGCTTCGGCAATTGCCAAACCGGCAATGCCGGTAATTGCCATGCCGTGTCCGGAGTAGCCTTGTGCAAAGAAAACGGTAGGGGCGAGGCGGCCGAAATGTGGGGCGAGGTTGCGCGTAATGTCGCATTCGCCGCCCCAAGAATGCTCGATTCTGACATCGGCAAGTTGTGGAAAAACTTTCAGCATGTCTTGGCGGACGAGTTCGGTCATGCGGTCTGGATCGTCGATAAATTCGTTGTCTTTGCCGCCGAAGAGCAGGCGGCCGTCGGCGCTGAGACGGTAGTAGTCGAGGACGTGGCGGTTGTCGCAGATGGCCATATTGTTGCGGATCAGGTCTTTGGCACGCTCGCCCAGAGGCTCGGTGGCGATGATAAAGGTGCTGACTGCAATGGCTTTTTGTTCCAATACTTTGAATTTCGGGTGTAAACCGGCATAAGTATTGACGGCATAAACGAGGTTTTTGCACTCAACGCTGCCATTGGGCGTATGAACCAGCCAGCCGTTATCGCATGGCTCGATACGTGTCATGGGGGACTGCTCAAAAAGTTGTGCGCCTGCATCGGCTGCCGCTTTGGCAATGCCTAGGGTGTAATTGAGCGGGTGCAAGTGGCCGGATAAAGGATCAAATTGCGCGCCTTGATACCTATCACTGGCAAGTTGCTGCTTCAGCGTGGCTTTATCCCAAAGCTGGTAATGGCTTGCGCCATAATGTTTTTGGGCGTGTTCGTGCCATTGTTGCAATTCTTCCCAATGCTGAGGACGGACGGCGACGGTCGCATAGCCGCGTTGCCAATCGCATTGGATATTGTGTTTTTGAATGCGCGAGTCAACCAGTTCAACGGCTTGCAGGGATTGCTGCCAGAACCATTGGGCCTGTTCTAAGCCGACTTGTTTTTCGATCTCTTCCATGCCGCAGGCAAAATCACTGATGACTTGTCCGCCGCTGCGGCCTGATGCGCCGAAACCGATACGTGCGGCTTCAAGCACGATGACTTCATGGCCGTTTTCGGCAAGCGGTAGGGCGGTGCATAAACCGGTCAAGCCGCCGCCGATAACGCAGGTTTCAGTTTTCAGACGGCCTTCAAGCGTCGGATAAGACGGATGGGGATTGACTGTGCTGACATAGTAGGAAGGAAGGTATTCTTTGAAGCTGGGATTGATCATGATTTGGGCTTTAGGTTGGTTTTCACTTTATTGAAAACAGGTTTTCAGACGACCAGGAATATGGGCTTAAGTTTAGGCCGTCTGAAAGGATAAAATGCGGTTAATAAAACAGGCTGTTCCGACACTTTATCGGACAGCCTGTCTGCATATTAGGCGGCTTTCTCGGCTGCCAATTTTTCTTGGCGGTAGGCTTCGGCAGCCTCGCGTTCCCGTTTGGTTGCCTGACGCATCATCCAGTAGTTGACGACAATCACCAGCGTACCGATGATACCGATCAGGATGGTTGCCAAAACGTTCATCTGAGGGTCAAGGCCGAGTTTGATTTTGGAGAAAATCACTTGCGGCAATGTCGATGAACCCGGGCCCGATAGGAAGGAGGTAATGACCAAGTCGTCTAAAGACAGGGTAATGCCCAAGAGGAAGCCGGAAGCAATCGCAGGGGCAATCAGCGGCAGGGTAATCACGAAGAAAATCTTCAGCGGACGGGCGCCCAAGTCCATAGCGGCTTCTTCTAAGGATTGATCCAATTCCACCAAGCGCGAGCGGATGACGACGGTAATGTACGCCATGCAAAGCGTGGTGTGGCCGAGGAAGATGGTGAAGAAACCGCGATCGAAGTAGAGCGATTGCAGCAATTCACTGCCTTGCAGGAACATTTGTACCTGAATAATCAGCAGCAGCATGGACAAACCGGTAATCACATCAGGCATCACCATAGGCGCGGAAATCATACCGGCAAACAGGGTGCTGCCACGGAAGCGTTTAATCCGCGCCATAGCGTAGCCTGCCAATGTGCCGAGTGCCACGGCGGCAAGCGAGGAAACGATGGCGATACGCAATGACAGCCAGGCGGCTTCCAAGATGGTGTCGTTTTCCATCAATGCGCCGTACCATTTGGTTGAGAAACCGCCCCAAACGGTAACCAGTTTGGATTCATTGAAAGAATAGATGACCAAAACTACCAGCGGAATATAGAGGAATGCCAGCGAGAGCAGGAGCATCAGTTTCAAGAACCAGGATAATTTGGTTTTCTGCATTATTTGCCTCCTTCTTCCAATTCGCGGTTTTCATAGTGTTGGAACAGGGCAATCGGTACAACCAACAGGGCAACCATGACGACGGCGACGGCAGAAGCCAGCGGCCAGTTGTTTTGGTCGAAGAATGCCTGCCACAATACTTTACCGATCATCAGATTTTCAGAACCGCCCACCAATTCAGGAATCACAAATTCACCGACAGCCGGAACGAAGACCAGCATAGAGCCTGCAATGATGCCGGTTTTGGACAAAGGCAGGGTAATGGTAAAGAACGATTTGATCGGACCTGCACCCAAGTCGGAAGCGGCTTCGAGCAGACGGTTGTCCAGTTTTACCAATTGTGTGTACAGCGGCAAAATCATAAACGGCAGATAGGCGTAAACCATCACCAAATTCAGCGAAAAAGCATTGTAGAACAAGTCTAAAGGCTCGCTGATGATTCCGTATTTGATTAAGAAATTGTTGATGATGCCGTTGTGTCCCAATAAGCCCATCCATGCGTAAACACGCAACAGGAAAGAGGTCCAGAAAGGCAGCATGATTGCCAACAGCAGGCCGTTGCGCGCAGCCGGATTCGCGCGTGAAATGGCATAAGCGGTCGGATAACCGATCAACAGGCAGATGATGGTTGTCGTCAGCGCCGTCTTAATCGAAGACCAGTAGGTCATCAGATAGATATTGCTGTTTTCACTGTCGCCAAACGGATTGAGCGTATTCCAAAAGTTTTGGAAGATGTCGGCGTAGTTCTGATAGCTGATGGCAATGTTCAGACGGCCTAAGTCTTCATCAATCGTTGTCAGCGGCGTAAATGGCGGAATGGCAATTTCTTGTTCGGCAAAGCTGATTTTCAATACGATGGCGAACGGAATCAGAAACAGAATCAAAAGCCAAATATACGGCACGGCAATCACTGCACGCTGGCCGGGGCGGCGGAACAGTTTGTTTTTCAGTTTTTTAAGGTTCATTGCATTTCCCTCAAATTAACTGAACAGAGGTGTCGGTTGGTTTTCAGGCCAGCTGATGTAGACAGTCTCGTCCCAGGTCGGCGGCGTAATGTTGCGCACATACCAATAAGGTGCGGGAACTTGGCTTTTGACGACACGGCCGTTGGCAAGTTTGATGTGGTAAATCGCGAAGCTGCCCAAGTAGGCAATTTCTTTGACTGTGCCTTGGGCCCAGTTGTGCGCGCCCAAGTGTTCCGGTTTCTCTTTGTGCAAATCAATGTCTTCAGGGCGGATGCTGATCCAGATTTCATGGTCGTTCGGAACGCCCAGGCCGTGGTCGATGCGGACGTGGTTTTCCAAGCCGTCACATTTGACGATGGAGAAATCGGCGCGGTCGTCAATAACGACGCCGTCAAAAATATTGGTTTCGCCGATAAATTCAGCGGTAAAGCGGCTGTTAGGGTAGTCGTACACGTCGCTAGGTGTGCCGACTTGACGCAATTGGCCGTCGGACATAATGGCGATACGGGTCGCCATCGTCATCGCTTCTTCTTGGTCGTGGGTAACCATGATGCAGGTTACACCGACTTGTTCCAGCGTGTTGACCAATTCCAGTTGGGTTTGTTGGCGCAGTTTTTTATCGAGTGCGCCCAAAGGTTCGTCAAGCAGCAGGATTTTCGGACGTTTTGCCAGGCTGCGCGCCAAAGCGATACGTTGTTGTTGGCCACCGGAAAGTTGGTGCGGCTTACGTTTGGCGTATTTGGTCATTTGCACCAGGCGCAACATTTCTTCGACGCGGGCATCGATTTCGCCTTTAGGCATTTTGTCTTGTTTCAGGCCAAAAGCAATGTTTTGTTCAACGCTCATGTGCGGGAACAGGGCATAGCTTTGGAACATCATGTTGATTGGGCGCTCATACGGGGCAAGCTTGGTAATGTCTTGACCGTCGAGAATGATTTTGCCCTGATTGGGGCTTTCCATGCCTGCCAACATACGCAGCAGTGTGGATTTGCCACTGCCTGAGCTGCCCAAAAGGGCGAAGATTTCGTGTTGATAGATGTCCAAGTCGATGTTATCGACAGCGTAATTGTCACCAAACTTTTTCACCAAGCCTTGGATTTGCAAATAAGGTTTGGCTGAAGACGCAGTGGTTGCGGTCATAATGGCAATACTCCAAAAAGAAAGACGAGTACCGGCAAAACGGATTTTCGAATGGGTGATAAAAAGCTGTTTGATTGCTGGCGGGAGTCGGACGGAGGCCGTCTGAAACTCTTGTAAAGCGCACAGGCAGCGTGGATAGAAAGCAGTTTAAGCCTCAGCTTTTGCTCTCGGCAAACTCAATATTATATTAGCCTAAGCCTCATAGGGGCAATATGAAAATGCTTGTAGCGGCTGATTTGAAACAAATAGGAAAGGAAAGGCAGGCAGGGGAACAGGATAGCGAAAATGGGTAACGTTGTTTTTCTGCACAAAAGGGTTTAATTTATATTCAAATGTCTTAAAAAATAATTCAAGATAGAATAAAATACGCAAATTGCATTAATTTGCTAAAGCCATAATGGATTACGTTTTATATCGGGTGAGGCGGTTTTGCTCAGAATTGAAACTAAATCCTCTATATGAATAAAAGGGAAAACATGAGTATCAAAGAATGGCCCGAAGGGGAACGACCGAGGGAGAAGCTCTTGGCGCACGGTGCAGCGGCGTTGAGTGATGCGGAGTTGCTGGCGATTTTGCTGCGTGTCGGAACGCGCGGCATGAGCGCGGTTGATTTGGCGCGTTATTTGTTGAGCGAGTTTGGCAGTTTGGGAAAGCTGATGAGTGCGGATGCCAAAACACTTTCTGCTTGCAAGGGCATGGGTTTGGCGAGCTATACTCAGTTTGCCGTGGTCAAAGAAATCGGACGGCGGATTTTGGGTGAGGATTTGCAGGAGCAGATGGTTTTGTCAAACCCGAAATCGGTTGCGGATTATCTGCGCCTGCATCTTGGGCATGAAAAAATCGAAGTCAGCGTTGCGTTGCTGCTCAACCGTCAAAATCAATTGATTGCGGTCCGGGAATTGTCGCGCGGTACGGTGGCGGAAAACACGGTTTATATTCGTGAAATTGTCAAATTGGCATTGGATGAATATGCCGACAGTTTGATTTTGGCACACAATCATCCGGGCGGCTCGGCAAGGCCGTCTGAATCTGATGTGCAGTTTACAGAGCGTTTGAAACAGGCTTTAAGTTTGGTGGATATTACGCTCTTAGACCATTTTATCGTAACTGCAAAAGAAACCTGCTCTTTGCGCGAACAGGGCTATATGTAAGGATGAATGTTCAGACAGCCTTGGTAAGATGGGTTACTTTACCGAGGCCGTCTGAAGGATTATTGCGTTACTTCATCGGAGGACTCTTCCTTATAGATGATTTCTTCCGATTTTGGCTTTTCTTTGCTCTTTTCTTTGTCCTTGTCTTTTTTGCCGTCAGGAATGGCAGCATCAATCACTGCACCCGTTCCTTTGACAACCAATTTTCCGGCAGTCAGGACGGTTGTCGCAGCCAAATCGACAGCCGCGCCTACAACGCAGCCGTTAAGCGTCAGGCAAAGGGCAAGTGTTGGAAGCAGGCGTTTTGCACATTTCAATGGCTGCATCCGCAGTGTCCTTCATGATGATGGCTGCATCCGAGTGCTTCTTGCCAAGCATCGTCGTCGCCGTCAAATTCTTCGACTTCGTCAAATTCACCGTTTTCTACCATGCTTACCAGCTCTTCCAAGCTTTCTGCGCCTTCTACCCAAAAGCAGGGAATATCGGGCGGTGTGTCGGGGGCAAGCAGGGCGGATTGTTGGTCGTGCCAAGCAATCCAGTAGCCGTTTTGCGTTTGTACGAATACGGCATCGGGATGGATGGTTTCGTTTTCAGTATTGACCAGCATTCTGGCGGCGATATCGGTTTGAAAAGGTAAGGTTTGCATGATGGTTTGAGAATGTGGGAAAAGAAAGTATTGTAACATGGCAAAAACAAACGCACCGTCTGAGTCAGGCGGTGCGTTTGTATCTCGGCAACTTGGGTGCGGACGGTTTAGGGTATCGGCCGCACCGGAAATATCATTCCGTTCAGATTATTTGTCGTCGTTGTTTGCCAAAACAAAGCGGTAAATAGCCGCGCCAACTGCTGCGCCGGCAATAGGAGCCAACCAGAACAACCACAGTTGTTCAACAGCCCAGCCGCCTTGGAACAAGGCAACGCCGGTAGAGCGTGCAGGGTTGACGGAAGTATTGGTCACAGGAATGCTGATCAAGTGAATCAGGGTCAGACCCAGGCCGATGGCGATAGGGGCGAAGCCGGCCGGAGCCAGTTTGTCGGTAGAACCCATGATGATGATCAGGAAGAATGCGGTCAGGACGAATTCGATCAGCAACGCGGCCATCATGTCGTAACCGTTAGGAGAGTGTTCGCCGAAACCGTTGCTGGCAAAGCCGGAAGCAACAGCATCAAAACCGGTTTTACCGGAAGCAATCAGATACAGAACGCCTGCAGCGGCAATCGCACCGACAACTTGGGATACGATGTAAGGCAACAGGTCTTTACCGTTGAAACGGCCGCCGATGAATAGGCCGACGGAAACGGCAGGGTTGAAGTGGCCACCGGAAATATGGCCGACGGCGTAAGCCATGGTCAGTACGGTCAAGCCGAACGCCAAGGCGACACCGGCAAAGCCAATGCCGAGTTCAGGGTAGGCTGCTGCCAATACTGCGCTGCCGCAGCCGCCGAATACCAGCCAAAAAGTGCCGAAAAATTCTGCAAAATATTTTTTCATTTGTTTTTCCTCGTAAAGGGTGGGGGTGTTGCCGAAGGCTTGAATCATAATAATATTGTTTCTAATCGAAAAACGGATTTACCTGTTTTTTCCGGTCTTGACAAAAGGCCGTCTGAAAATGGTGACAAACGGGTAGAGATATGTATTTTGTAGGTTGAGTTTGGTTGATTGAACTTTGTTTATTTGTGAAGCAAATACCGTCAATGTAAAAGCATTTAGATTTGTAAGAAATGTTGTTTATAGATTACTTATTTGCTTGTTTATTTGATTGGAATTGCTGAACCATATCTGATTTAAAAAGGCCGTCTGAAAAGTTTTCAGACGGCCTTAATTTTAAACAAGGATAAATTAATCCAGATGGTCGCTGCTTTGCGCCAAGATGGTGCGGTTGCCGTTGTTTTCTGCCGGGGAAACAATACCGTCGGCTTCCATTTGTTCAATCAGGCGGGCGGCGCGGTTGTAGCCGATGCGCAGTTGGCGTTGGATATTGGAAATGCTGGCCTTACGCGATTTCAAGACAACGGAAACGGCTTCGTCATACATGGGGTCGAGGTCGCTGTCGTTGCTGCGGCTGGTGCCGGTAAAGTCTTCGGTGGAACCGTTGCTCAAAATATCGTCGATATAGTCGGGTGCGCCAAATTGTTTCAGGTATTCCACTACGCGGTGAACTTCATTGTCGGAGGCGAATGCGCCGTGTACACGTTGCGGATAGTTGGTACCGGGTAGCTGGAACAGCATATCGCCTTGGCCGAGCAGGTTTTCCGCACCCATTTGATCAAGAATCGTGCGGCTGTCGATTTTGCTGGACACTTGGAAGGCAATGCGTGTCGGAATATTGGCTTTAATCAGGCCGGTAATAACATCCACGCTTGGGCGTTGGGTGGCAAGAATCAAATGGATACCGGCTGCGCGTGCTTTTTGGGCGAGGCGGGCAATCAGTTCTTCAATTTTCTTACCGGCGGTCATCATCAGGTCGGCAAACTCATCTACGACGACCACGATAAACGGCAGTTTTTCCAATGGCTCAGGATTTTCAGGCGTGAGGCTGAACGGGCTGCCGATTTTTTCGCCACGAGCGGCGGCTTCGGCAATTTTTTGGTTGAAACCGGCAAGGTTGCGCACGCCCATAAAGCTCATCAGGCGGTAGCGTTTTTCCATTTCGTTGACGCACCAGTTCAGCGCGTTTGCAGCCAGCTTCATATCGGTTACGACAGGGGCGAGCAGGTGCGGAATGCCTTCGTAAATGCTCAACTCCAGCATTTTCGGGTCAATCATAATCATGCGCACGTCTTCAGGCGTTGCTTTGAAGAGCATGGACAGAATCATGGCATTCACACCTACGGATTTACCCGAACCGGTCGTACCGGCAACCAGCAGATGCGGCGCTTTGGCCAAGTCGGTGACGACAGGCTGGCCGGTGATGTCTTGGCCGAGTGCGAGGGTGAGTTTGGATTTGGATTCGGTAAACGCAGGCGAATTGAAGATTTCGCTCAAGCGGATCATTTGGCGTTTCGGATTAGGCAATTCCAAGCCCATGCAGGTTTTGCCGGGGATGGTTTCCACCACGCGGATGGAAGCCACGCCAAGCGAGCGCGCCAAGTCTTTTTCAAGATTCAAAACAGCACTGCCGCGCACGCCGACATCAGGCTCAATCTCGTAGCGCGTAATGACCGGGCCGGAATAGGAGTCCATCACTTTGACTTTAACTTTGAACTCGGCCAGTTTTTCTTCGATGGTAATGCTGTTTTCCAACAACTGTTCTTCAGTTTGCGAGGCGCTCGGGTCAAACTGCGGCGGCAGGAGCAGGGCAGTGGTCGGCAGGTGTGCCTCGGTCAGTGTTGCCGAAGTTGGAATCGCTACGCTTGGTGTATCTTCTTGAACGTTGGGTTCTACGGTTTGCACAGGTGTTTCAACGACTGTCTGTGTATATTCAGACGGCCTTACGATTGTTTCAATAGATTCAACAGGTTTAATCGTTTCAACCGCTTGAATCGCTTCTGTTTCCTCTTGTACAGGCGCTTCTGGCTCACCATCTAATTCTGTTTCTTCTTCCGCAGATTCGCTGATTAAATAATCGCGGATACTGCGTTCAGGCTGGTTGCTGACGTGCGCATTGACTTGTGCATCAAAAATCGGCACTTGGATTTTATGTTCGAAAGCAGGCGGCTCGGGAATATCAATCGGCGCAATCGAGGTTTGGAAAACGGGCGGCTCGGGAATATCGGTTTTCGCCATCGGGACGACCGGTACGGCAGGCGGCTCGACTACGGTTGCGTTTGGTGCGGCAGGTCGGGAGATATAAGGGGATTTTTTAACAGGCGCAGCCGGTTTTGGACGGGACGGCGTTGCCGGTACGGCAGGTTGTGGTGCAACAGCTTCCGTAGCAGCTTGTTTACGTGCCCATCTTTCGGCGGCCGCTTCGGTATGGCGAACTTGACGGCGTAAGCTGGCAGGACGGCTGATTTGTCCCAAGTTGGCCAAAATTTCGTCATTTTCAATGGTGCGCGGAGAGTAGTCGCGCAAAGGGGCGACGGCAGCGGCCAGTTTGTGGCGCGCGGCGGTACGGCGGGCAAGGTTGTCGTGAATATCTTCCGCTTGGATTTCAGAAGGAAAAGCCTGCATGGAAGTATAGGGGAGTATGGCTTCTTTTTCGGCAGTTCTTAAGGCCGTCTGAACGGTTTCGATGTGCGGCGCATTGGCTTCTGCCACGCGGACATTGTTGGCGCGCGCCAAGGCACGCTCGCGTGTGCGGCGCAAAATAGGGTCGTTGTAGTCGATGATTTCCATGCCGGTCATCGGCAGGGATGAAGCGCGTAACAATGGAGTTTCGACTTCGTCTTTGTAAATCGGCGCATTTTTTTCGGCCAAATGCTCGTTCCATTCTTCAACCGCTGCTTCATGCAGGGAACGGGTGGCTTCTTCTAATGTGATTTCTTCAAAATTGCTGTTTTGCACCAAAGATGGGCTGTATTCGGGCGTTTCCATTTGTGCAAACGGCGTGATTTTAGGAATACGTTCCGGCTTGGCAGATTTGCGGGTTTTAGGCGCAACTTTGATTTCTTCCTCGGTCGCTGCGATGTGTTCCGGCTCTTCGGCAACGGGTTCTGCTGCGTGCTCTTCGTTTGTTTCGGCGCGTTGCATTTTATTGTGTTCGAGCGCGGAAAGCAGGCGGATGCGGGCGATTTTATGGTTGTCGGCGGTGCGCTTGTTCATGCTGAACAAACGTTTCAGGCTGTCCAGTTGGCTGGCAAAACCGACCGGGCTGTCTTCTTCGTTGATTTCTTCTTCATCGCCACTGAGTCGGGCCAATTCTTGGCGCCACTTTTGCTCTTGTTTCTGGCGCCACCAGAACAATCCGGCTATGACAGCCAGCAGAATTAAAGCCAATATTGTCCAAAGCATGCGTCCATCCCCTTAATTAAACGGCAAAGTCCGTTATTCTAACGCTTTTTTCAGGTAAACAAAACCAGCCGAAACAAGCTTTAACGGCAAAGGCAGACAGGATTGTCAAAGCTGTGGCTTGAGGCGCGTATAATAGGCCGTCTGAACATTTTGCGGATGAGAAGATGATTTTTCAAAACGGATGGTTTCCCGTTGGTGTCGTGATGGCGGCATGGCCTGTGTTGCTGGTGATTTTTGCTTTGTGCGCAAAGCAGGCATGGGTGTCGGTATCGCAGCATCGTTCCGCATTTTTGTTGGCTGCCGTGATGTTGCCGCTGGCTTGGAGTTTGAATGCCTCCCCGGAAAGCGGACAACTGGCCGGCATGAGCTATCATTTGCTCGCCTTGAACCTGACGGCTTTAATGCTGGGCACCTCTGCTGCGTTCTGCATCGGCGTTTTGCTGTTTTTTCCATATTTGTGGCTTTGGGGCGATTGGCATATGTTCCCCATCAATGCCTTGTCCGTATTGCTTCCGCCTTTGTTGGTGAACTTGGGCTTCCGCCATTGGGTGACGCGTTTGCCTGCCAATATCTTTATCTTTATTTTTCTGAATGGTTTTTGGGCCGCGGCGGTCGGCATGGTGTTTACCGGCGTGGTTTTGGTCGGTTTGTTGAACTGGGCGGATGTATTTGATACGGCGGTATTATGGAAAACCGCTTTTCCTGTTTTCTTCTTAATCGCTTGGGCAGAGGCATTTTTGAGCGGTATTTCAACAGCCATTTTTATCGCGCTTAAGCCGCAATGGATTTGTACTTTTGATGACGGCAGGTATTTGAAATCTGCGCCTAAGATTTGGCAATAAGATATGAAGGCATCTTTGTGTGGTTTTCAGACGGCCTCATGACCGGATGGCCTGTTTTTTGAATTGAATTCTTAACGTATTATGTTTGCTTATATTTTTCCCATTGTTTGCGGCGCTGCCGTCGGGGCTGTATTGCGTTGGCTGTTTGGCTTGGTGCTGGTGTCTTTTACGCCTTTTTCTATTGGTACATTGGCGGCAAACTGGCTGGGCGCGCTGCTGATCGGCGTATTGGCAGAACTCTTAACCGATCCGCAATGGCGTTTGCTTTGGATTACCGGATTTCTCGGTAGCTTGACCACATTTTCAGGTTTTTCAGTGGAGATGGTGGGTTTGATGCAGGCGCAACGCTGGGGCATGGCTTTGATGGCAACCTGTCTGCATGTTTTCGGTTCGTTTGGTTTGACGGCACTGGGGATTAAATTGGCGCAGATTTGGAAGTAAGCAAAAGTTACAGGGTGCAAAATTGCACCCTGTTATTTTTTATAGGTATTCAATCAATGCCAATAGGTAAACAGACGGTTTCTTGACAATAGGTTTTGCCGGACTCGCTTAAATGCGCCGGTTTGTAGGCGGCAAAGGTGTAGGTCAGGTCTGCGCGGAATGTGTCGGGATCGGCTTCGGCGGTGTCGCAGTTGAGGCCGGTGGGAATATCGAGGGCGACTTTCAGGCCGTCTGCATGATTGAGTTGGCGGCAGAGGGCGGCGATTTCGGTTGGAAGCGCGCCGCTGAAGCCTGTGCCGAATATGCCTTCGATAATGATGTCGTAACCGTTTTTCAGACGGCCTTCCAGTTTTTGGACGGATATCAATTCAATATGGGGCAAACCGTTGAGGCGTTCTTGATTGGTTTGAGCCAAGGAGGAGAGGTTTTCTCCGAGTGAAAACAGAATATCGATGTGCCAACCTTGCGCCTGCATATATCTTGCCATGACTAAGCCGTCGCCGCCGTTGTTGCCTTTGCCGCAAACGATCAGGGCGCGTCCGGCTTGAGGGTGACGCTGCATGAGGTCTCGGGCGGCAGAGCTACCGGCGTTTTCCATTAGTTGGTCGAAGCTTGTGCCTTTATCGACGGCTGCTTGTTCGCGTTCGCGCATTTGGGCGGCGGTATAGACTTTCATGATCGGCTCTCTTTGCAGGAAGTTATTGGTCGGCGGTATTCATCAGGCGCAAGGCTTTCAGACGGCCTATTTCTTTTTGATATTCCACCAGCCCGATAAATGTGCCGTCTCGGTTGTACACACGGATGGGCTGCTCGGCGGAAATGTCTTCGGTGAACTGGGGACGTTGGCCGTGTTTGAGCATGGTAACGGCGTAGTCGTTTAGCTCAAGTTTGGGGAAATGTTGCACCAAGACATCGCAAGGCAGCAGCAGGGCATCGCGTTCGGCTTCGTCCAATTCTGCCAAGGCTTCGAGCGTGTGGCTTTGGGCAATGGTAAAGCCGGCGGTTTCAGTACGGCGCAGGGCGGTCAGGTGGGCGAATGTGCCGATGTGTTTGGCGATGTCTTCGCTGAGGGTGCGGATATAAGTACCCTTGCTGCAACGTACGTCTATCACGGCTTTGGGTGCATCAAATTCAGTGATATCAATGGAGTAGATGGTAATATCGCGCGCTTTGCGTTCGATAACGATGCCTTTGCGTGCGTATTCGTACAGCGGTTTGCCTTCGTGTTTGAGGGCGGAAAACATGGGTGGAACTTGGCGGATATCGCCCGTTAAGGCTTGGCAGGCCGTCTGAAATTCGGACAATGAAATATCAGCGCGTGCGGTGGCGATGATTTCGCCTTCGGCATCGCCCGTGCTGCTGGCTTCGCCCAGTTTCAGCGTGGCGGTATAGGCTTTGTCGGCATCAATCAGGTATTGGGCAAACTTGGTCGCTTCGCCGAAACAAACAGGCAAAAGCCCTGTGGCCAAAGGATCGAGTACGCCGGTATGCCCGGCTTTTTCGGCACGGAATAAACGCCGCGCTTTTTGCAGGGCGGTATTGCTGGAAAGACCTTCGGATTTGTCGAGGAGAAGAACGCCGTTGACCGGGCGTTTGGTGGGTTTGGCTGTCATATTAAGTAGGGGGAGTGTTAATGTTCAGGCCGTCTGAAAGGGTTCAGACGGCCTGCGTGTTTTAATCAATCAGTCTTCAACCGGTTTTTCCGCCGCCACTTGGTCGATCAGGCTGGAAATGCTCATGCCGCGTTCGAGTGATTCGTCGTATTTGAAGTGCAGCTCGGGCGTTTTGAAGAGTTTGATGCGTTTGGCCAATTCGCTGCGCAAATGGCCTTTGGCGTGTTCCAAAGCTTCTTCGGTGATGTCGCGTGTGCTGTCGTCGAGGACGGTGTAGAACACGGTCGCGTGGCTGTAATCGCGGGTAACTTCGACTTCGTTGATGGTGATGAAGCCTGCGCGCGGATCTTTCAGGCCGGTGCGGACGAGTTCGGCCAGTTCGCGCATAATTTGTTCTTTGACACGGTCTTGGCGGGCGTAGCCGCGTTGGGGTTTTCTCATGGTTTTCCTTGATGTATGGCAGGCTGTCGTTTTCAGACGGCCTGCGGTTTGGATTTTGAACAGCTGCCTATTATAACGGAGCGCGGTTTATTGTGCTTGAACCGAGAAAGGCATATCGATTTTTTGCCATTGCGCGCTTTCGTAGTCCAGCGCATCGGCGATGAGGGGGTGTTGCTCCAGCCATTGGGCGTTGATGCGCAAGATGAAGCTGTGGTTGCTTTCATCAATGCGAAGCTGGGTTTGCGGCGGTAAATCGAGCGGCAGGCGCGAGCGGCAGAAGAGGGCGGCCAGACGCAGGGACAATACGGCACACCACATGATTTCGTTGTCGCCGATAATATCCGCCATTTTCTTGAGGTCGCCGCGATGGCCGATAACCAGTTGCGCCAAAATGGTTTGCTCTTTGCGTGAGAAGCCCGGCATATCGGCGTTTTCGAGAATGTAGGCGGAGTGTTTGTGATAACCGGTATGGGCGATATCCAAACCGATTTCATGTAGACGGCCTGCACGGCTGAGGTATTGGTTCCACAGGGCAAGCTCTTGAACGGTTACGTTTTTGGCGTGGCATAGGCTGTTCATAAAGGCTTGCGCGGTATCGGCAACGCGTTTGGCTTGGTTGAGGCTGACGTGGTAGCGTTTTTGGAACTCTGCCGTTGTCTGTTCGCGCATATCGACATTGAGACTGCGGCCGATTAAGTCGTAGAACACGCCGTCGCGGAGTGCGGCTTCGGTAACGGTCATTTTGGTCAGCGAGAGTTCTTCAAAAGCGGCCATCATCACGGCCAACCCGCCTGCAAAAACTTCGACACGTTCGGGTTTGAGGTTTTCAAATTTGGCTTTTTTAACCGAACCGGCTTCGATAATCCTATCGGCAAGATAACGCATGCCTTGGGCGGTAATATCGGCTTCTTGCGGCAATTCGGCCGCCAAAACGTCGCGTATGGATTTGGCCGAACCGGACGTGCCGATAGCGAAATCCCAACCGGTGCGCTTCATCAGTTTGCTGATGCGTTGGATTTCGATACGCGCGGCGGAAACGGCGGCTTGGAAATCTTTGACGGTAATTTTGTTTTGGAAGAAGCGCATGCTGTACGTTACGCAGCCTAAAGGCAGGCTTTCTGTGGTCAGCGGTTGCAAATCCGAACCGATGACAAATTCGGTCGAGCCGCCGCCGATGTCGATAACCAGCATTTTGTCGCCTTTGGGCGGCAGGGTATGCACTACGCCGGTGTAAATCAGACGCGCTTCTTCGCGGCCGGCAATGACTTCGATGGGGAAACCCAGCGCCGCTTCGGCACGGGGCAGGAATTGGGCGATGTTTTTGGCGACGCGGAAAGTGTTGGTGGCCACCACGCGCACGTTTTCAGGTTGGAATCCGCGCAGGCGTTCGCCGAATTTTGCCAAACATTCCAAGGCTTGTTCTTGAGAGGCTTCGCTCAGGTTTTTTTGTTCGTCCAAGCCGGCGGCAAAGCGTACCATTTGTTTGAACGAGTCGATGACTTTCAGCTGGCCGTTGTTGTTTTCACAAATTTGCAGGCGGAAACTGTTGGAACCCAAATCGACGGAGGCTAAAACGTTGGCGGGAGTGGTGGTCATAAAAAATACCGCTTGATTAGAAAAACCTAAATGTTACTTGAGGCGGTATCACTTGACAATAAAAGGAATACAGCTCTTTGATTCTGCTCATAGATGTATTTTATAATGCCGATATTTAAGCAAATATATCAAAGGCCGTCTGAACTTTTCAGACGGCCTAAAAAGAGAAACACATGAAATCGGAAAACCAAGATTCCTTATTTTTATCACGCCGCCGCCTGTTGCAAGTCGGCGGAGCCATGCTTTTGACGCCTGCGGCCGCATGGGCGGGGGCGCAACGTGAAGAAACGCTGGCTGATGATGTGGCGTCCGTGATGCGCAGTTCGATCAATAGCGCCAGCCCTGCGCGGCTGGTGTTTACCGATGCAAGGGAAGGGGAGCGTTGGTTGGCGGCGATGTCTTCCCGATTGGCACGCTTTATTCCCGATGAAGGCGAGCGCCGCCGTCTGCTGATCAATATCCAATACGAAAGCAGCCGGGCCGGACTCAATACTCAAGTGATTTTGGGTTTGATTGAAGTGGAAAGCGCGTTTCGCCAATATGCCATCAGCGGCGTGGGTGCGCGCGGTTTGATGCAGGTGATGCCGTTTTGGAAAAACTATATCGGCAATCCGTCGCACAACCTTTTCGACATCCGCACCAATCTGCGCTACGGCTGCACTATTCTGCGCCATTACAACAATATCGAAAAAGGCAATATTGTCCGCGCGTTGGCAAGGTTTAACGGCAGCTTGGGCAGCAACAAATATCCGAATGCCGTATTGGGTGCGTGGCGGAATAGATGGCAGTGGGGTTGAGCGGCTTGCGATTTGCCCCATGCAATTCCTTTGAATCCTGTATAATCAGAAAATCTGTTAATTCACACTTTCAGACGGCCTTTCGCAAATTTAAGGCCGTCTGAAACATTATTTATGGCAAGAGATAACCGCATTCAAATGTTTCCGCACGAATGGCGTGCCAGTACCACACTCTCCGGCGTTTACGCACTGCGTATGCTGGGGATGTTTTTGGTGCTGCCTGTTTTGGCGATGTATGCCGCTTCGTTGCCCGGTGCGGAAGATAATAAAGCATTGGTCGGTATGGCAATGGGCATTTACGGGCTGACACAGGCCTTGTTACAGTTGCCATTGGGCATCGCTTCCGACAAGTTCGGCCGTAAAAAAGTGATTTATATCGGCTTGATTGTGTTTGCCGCCGGTAGTTTTTTGGCCGCAGTTGCCGACAGCCTGCAAATGCTGGTTGCCGCGCGTGCCATTCAAGGCGCGGGCGCCGTCAGCGCGGCGGTAACGGCTTTGCTGGCGGATTTAACCCGTAGCGAAGTGCGGACGCGTGCGATGGCGATGATCGGCCTGAGTATCGGCTTGACCTTCTCCGTCAGCCTGGTGCTTGCCCCGATGATTGCCAGCTTTATCGGCGTATCCGGCCTGTTTGCGCTGACCGGTATCCTGACGGTAATCAGTATCGGCGTGGTTGCGTGGATGACGCCGGAGCCGGAAGAGTCAAAATTGCACGAAGACACGCAGGCGCAGCCTTCGCGTATGGGCGAAGTATTGAAAAACCGCCAGCTGCTCAATCTCGACTTCGGCATTTTTGCCTTGCATGCGGCGCAAATGGCATTATTTACCGCATTGCCGTTTGCCATGACGCAGTTGGGTTTGGAAAAAATCCATCACTGGCAAGTCTATCTGCCGTCAACCATTACCGGCCTGATTATTATGGTGCCGCTGATTATCGTTGGTGAAACGCGCAACAAACTCAAGCAAGTGTTTATTCTCGGTATCGTCTGCATTGCCGCGGCACAAATTGGCTTGTTGTTTGGCATGCACTCAATATGGTTGATTACCGCTTATTTGATTGTTTATTTTATTGGTTTCAATGTATTGGAAGCCAGCCTGCCGTCTATGGTATCGAAAATCGCCCCGTCCGATTTGAAAGGAACGGCGATGGGCGTGTATAACACATTACAGTCAGTCGGCTTGTTTGTCGGCGGCGCAACCGGCGGCTTATTGTTCCAAAAATATGGGTTTTCAGGCGTTTTTACCTTTTGTAGCGTATTGATGCTGCTGTGGCTGGTATTGGCACTCATCTTACCGGCACCAAAACCCGTCAAAAACCTCAGCTATCCGCTTAACGCCGAATGGCAACAAAATCCGGATTTGCTTTACCAAAAACTGACCGAAATTGAAGGCGTCGAAAGCATCAGCTTCAGCGCAGACAAACAAACCATTTATATCAAGGCCTTGCAAAAAGGATTCGACCAAGAGGCCGCCGAAAAAATCATCACAGGAGTGTAAAATGTCATTGAATAAAGTTATCCTCATCGGCCGTCTCGGCCGCGACCCGGAAGTCCGCTATATGCCCAACGGCGAGGCCGTCTGTAACTTCAGCGTTGCCACCAGCGAAACTTGGAACGACCGCAACGGCCAACGCGTAGAACGTACCGAATGGCACAACATCACCATGTACCGCAAACTCGCCGAAATCGCCGGCCAATACCTGCGTAAAGGCAGCCAAGTGTACCTAGAAGGCCGTATCCAAAGCCGTAAATACCAAGGCAAAGACGGCATCGAGCGCACCGCTTACGACATCATCGCCAATGAGATGAAAATGCTCGGCAGCCGCAACGACAACAGCGGCGGCGCACCATACGATGACGGCTACAACCAAGGCAGTCATTCAAGCCAAAGCAGTTACCAACAAGCGCCTCAACAGCAATACCAATCTGCCCCGGCGCAAGAACCCCCGGCCGCCCCGGCCCGTCGTCCTGCTCCGGCACAACCGACCGCTCCAGTTGAGGATATCGACGACGATATTCCGTTCTGAGTTATGTAATGAATTAAGATTTAGTTAATTTCAAGCCCTCTAATGACTTTGATAGGTATATTAGAGGGCTTTTCTTTTTTGAAAAAACTGTTTAACGGGCAAATTTCTTACTGTAATTAATCCCATGTAGTAAAATCTAGTGTTAATTACTCGATGTTCAATAAAAAATAGTTACAAAATAAACAGTCATTGCAATTTCATTAATAAAGCATGGAAGGCTTTATTTTTAATTTCTTATAAAAGCTAACGAGGTACCTAGGAAAAATATGGGAAAACAAATAACCTACAACCAGCATCCAGAACAGCAAGCCCGCGACATTATCGATAAAAAACTGGAGCAGGCAGGCTGGACGATACAGTCGGTGAAGCACTTTAATCCCAACAATGGTTTGGGCGTAGCAGTGCGTGAATACCCTACAGACAGCGGGCCGGTAGATTATTTGCTATTTGTCGATAGAGAGCCGGTTGCCATTATTGAAGCCAAAGAAGAAAACTTTGGCCATAAGCTCAACACAGTGGAAGAGCAAAGCGCGCGTTATGCCGATAGCGAACTCAAACATATCCCGCAAGCGGATATTGCTTTTTTATATGAAAGCACAGGTGTAATTACCCGCTTTACCAATCGCAACGATCCTGCCCCTCGCGCCCGTGAAGTATTTCATTTTCATCGTCCTGAAACATTGCAAAAATGGGCAAGCGAGGGCAAAAATACCCTGCGCGCCAAACTCAAGGCTATTCCTCCACTCAATCCCAACCATCTGTCTGCGGCCGAACTTGGTTTGCGCGATTGCCAATTAACCGCCATCGAAAATATGCAAGACTCTTTGGCAAAAGATTTACCGCGCGCCTTGATTCAAATGGCCACAGGTGCAGGTAAAACTTATACCGCCATCAGCATTATGTATCGTTTGCTCAAATACACAGGCAAACGCCGCATCTTGTTTTTAGTCGATACCGTCAATTTGGGCGAACAGGCCGAGCAGGAAATGTTGGTTTTTACCCCGTCTGACGACAACCGCAAATTTACCGAACTCTACAACGCCCAAGTGATTAAATCGCCGCACATTCCCAAAGGCGTAGAAGTTTGTATTTGTACCATTCAGCGCATGTATTCCCTATTAAAAGGGGAAGAGATGGCGATACCGGATGAAAGCGTGGAATTAGAAGAATGGGAAAACCGCTTAAAAGAGCCCTTGCCCGTTGCCTATCAACCGGACCTGCCACCCGAATTTTTTGATTTTATCTTTATCGACGAATGCCATCGCTCCATTTACAACCTATGGCGACAAGTATTGGATTATTTTGATGCCTATCTGATTGGCTTAACCGCCACACCGGACAACCGCACTTTTGGTTTTTTCAATCAAAATGTCGTCAGCGAATACAGCCATGAGCAAGCCGTTGCCGATGGCGTAAACGTAGGCAACGAAGTCTATCTGATCAATACCAAAATCAGCCTGGATGGCGGCAAATTCAAAGCAGAAGAGCTGGTCGAACACCGCGAACGCACCACACGCCGCAAACGCTGGCAGCAGCAAGATAGCGATGAAGACTATACCGCCAAACAACTCGACAGGGATGTTGTCAATCCAAGCCAAATCCGCACCATTATCCGGACATTCCGCGACCATTTACCGGTGATGTTCCCAAATCGTCAAGAAGTACCCAAAACCTTGATTTTTGCCAAAAACGACAGCCACGCCGACGACATCATCAAAATGGTGCGTGAAGAGTTCGGGCAAGGCAACGAATTCTGCAAAAAGATTACGTACAAAGCCAAAGACGATATTGTGGGAGAGAACGGCGAAATCATCGAACAAGGCGAAGAACCCAAAACCGTCTTGGCGAATTTCCGCAACAGCTACAACCCGCGCATCGCCGTTACCGTCGATATGATTGCCACAGGAACGGATGTCCGCCCGCTCGAATGCCTGCTGTTTATGCGCGATGTCAAAAGCCGCAACTATTTCGAGCAAATGAAAGGGCGCGGCACACGCACGCTTGATAAAGAAGGCCTGCAAAAAGTCAGTCCTTCCGCATCATCCGCCAAAACCCATTATGTGATTGTCGATGCCATCGGTGTTACCAAATCGCTTAAAACGGCAAGCCAACAATTAGACACCAAGCGTTCGGTCAGCTTTTCCGATTTAGGAAAAGCCGTCGTCTTCGGCGGCGCATTTGATAGCGACAGCATCAGCTCACTGGCGGCACGCCTTGCCCGTTTAAACAAACAGCTGGATAACGAACAACAGCAGCAGATTACGGCCATCACAGGCGGCATTCCATTATCGCAACTGGTCAAAGATTTATTTCACGCCATCAATGCCGATGAAGTTCATCAAGCTGCCTGTGAACAAGAAGGCATTTCCATCGATGAGATGCCGTCTGAAGAAAATCTTGCCAAGGTTCAAAAACAACGCGTCAAAGCCGCCACACGTCCGCTTTCCATGGAACTCATCACCACATTGGACGACATCCGCAAACAAAACGAGCAGAAAATTGACGCCGAGATTGATGAAGTCATCCACGCAGGCTGGGCAGAAAATGATGAAACCCTGACCCAAGATTTTGCCGAATGGATACGCAGCAACAAAGACGAAATTACCGCCTTGCAGATTTTCTATAATCAGCCTTATCAACGCCAAGCCTTAAGCCTTGCGATGATTAAAGAGCTGGCGGCCGCCATCAAAAAAGCCAAACCGAAATTGGCATTCAGCCATATCTGGCAGGCGTACGCGCGTTTGGATAACGTCAGCGAACAGGCAGAAAGCGAACTCACCGCCTTAGTCAGCCTTGTTCGCCGCGTGATTGGCATTGATGACAAAATCACGCCGTTTACCAAAACCGTGCGTAAAAACTTCCAAACCTGGACCTTTGAACACAACGCCCGCGCCGACAAACCGCTGACCGAAGAACAAATGCAATGGCTGACCATGATTCGTGACCACATCATCACTTCCTTTGCCATCGAAGAAAACGACTTTGAACTTACCCCGTTCAACCAATACGGCGGATTGGGTCAAGCCTATGATGTATTGAGCGAAGTCGCCGCTAACGACCAAGACTTTAACACCCTATTAGACGAGATTAACCGACAATGGACAGCATAACAATGACCACAGAACAGCAATTGCCTGAAGGGTGGAAGAAAACGACTTTGGGAGAAATCTGTGAGATTTTTGATAGTAAAAGAGTTCCATTAAATAGGGAACAAAGAGAACAGCGCATCAATAATAAAAAAACTGACGAACTCTTTCCTTATTATGGTGCGACAGGTGAGGTTGGAAAAATTGATGATTATATTTTTGATGGAGAATTTGTTTTATTAGGAGAGGATGCAGCTCCTTTTTTCGAACCAAATAAAAATGTTGCTTATTGCGTTAAAGGGAAGTTTTGGGTAAATAATCATGCTCACATTTTAAGCTCATCAGTTTTGGAAAATTTATATATTTGCCATTATCTGAACCAATTTAATTTTAGTGGTTATGTATCAGGTACAACTAGACTAAAACTCTCACAAGGTTCGATGAAAAAAATTCCCATTATCTACCCAACCAGCAAAGAAACCCAACAAGCCATCGTTAATAAAATCGAAAGCCTGTTTGACGAAATCGACGAGGGCATAGGCCGTCTGAAAACCGCAGCGCAGCAAATCCAACAATACCGCCAATCCCTGCTCAAAAACGCCTTTAACGGCGAACTCACCAAAGAATGGCGCAGCAAGCACGCAGACACCTTGCCGTCTGAAAACGAACTGCTCGCCCAAATTCAGACGGCCCGAGAACAACACCACGCCCAACAGCTTGCCGACTGGCAAACAGCCGTCAGCCAATGGGAACAAAATGGAAAAGAAGGGAAAAAACCGAGCAAACCCAAAGCACCGACAAAAGCGGTTAAGTTTGAAGAAAATTTTGCAGATTTGCCGAGTGGGTGGATATGGGGAAAATTATCAGACCTAGGAGAGTTAGCTCGTGGAAAATCGAAACATCGCCCAAGAAATGATAAAAAACTTTTTGGAGGGAAATATCCTTTTATTCAAACGGGAGAGGTTCGTGCTGCAAATCGAATCATTAAAAAATATGAACAAACATATAGTGAATTTGGATTAGAGCAAAGCAAACTTTGGCAGAAAGGGACTCTTTGTATCACAATCGCTGCAAATATTGCTGAAACTGCCTTTTTAGGATTTGACGCTTGTTTTCCCGATAGTATCGTCGGGTTTTCTGCTTCAAAAGCGGTATTACCAGAATATATTGAATTATTTATAAAGTCTGCGAGAACCAAAATCGAATCTTATGCTCCTGCGACAGCACAAAAAAACATTAATTTAAATACTTTAGAGAATTTAATCGTTCCGTATTGTTCCCTAACCGAACAAACCCAAATCGTTGCCATTTTAGAAAGCAAACTTACCGCCTGCGACCAACTCGCCGCCGAACTTTCTAAGCAACTCAAACAAGCCGAGCTGCTTAAACAGGCGGTCTTAAAAGCGGCTTTTTCAGGCAGCATTTTGGATAAATAAATTAAAGAGAAAACGAATATGACCACAACGCAAAACCACACTTCAAACGCCATCGTCCAAAAGGTTTGGAGTTTCTGCCATATGCTGCGCGATGACGGCGTAAGCTACGGCGACTATTTAGAACAAATTACTTATCTGATTTTCTTGAAAATGGCGTTTGAATACAGCCAGCCGCCCTACAAACGTGATGTCGGCATTCCTGAAGAATACAACTGGAAAAGTCTGACCGACCGCACGGGCGCGGAATTGGAAAGCCATTATCTTGCTTTGTTGCGCGATTTAAGTATGCGTAAAGGCTTGCTTGGGCAAATCTTTGCCAAGGCGCAAAACAAAATCCAAGACCCTGCCAAATTATCCCGTTTGGTGGCGATGATTGATGAAACCAAATGGACGCGCTTGGGCGTGGATGTGAAAGGCGATATTTACGAAGGCATTTTGGAAAAAAATGCCGAAGATACCAAATCAGGCGCAGGGCAATACTTTACGCCGCGCGCTCTGATTGAGGCGATAGTCGAATGCGTCCGCCCGCAGGCAGATACCCTGATTGCTGACCCGGCGGCAGGTACCGGCGGTTTCCTGCTGGGTGCATACAGCTATCTGGAAAAACATGCCGATTTAAATGCCGAGCAAAAAGCGCGGTTAAAAAACGGGACGTTTTTCGGTAATGAAATTGTCGCCAATACCCGCCGTTTGTGTTTGATGAATCTGTTTTTACACGGCATCGGCGAAATGGACGGCGAAAGCCCGATCAGCTCCGATGATTCCTTGGTTGCGCCAAGCCCTCGCAAAGTGGACTTGGTTTTGGCCAATCCGCCGTTCGGCAAAAAAAGCACCATGACCATTACCAATGCCGAGGGTGAAGCCGAAACCGAAGATTTTGTCTATAACCGCCAAGACTTTTGGGCAACCACTTCCAACAAACAAGTCAACTTCTTGCAGCATATTTACACCATGCTCAAAAACAACGGGCGTGCGGCCGTAGTCGTGCCCGATAATGTGCTGTTTGAAGGCGGCGCAGGCGAAACCGTGCGCAAAAAACTCTTGCAGATGACCGATTTGCATACAATTTTGCGTTTACCGACGGGGATTTTCTACGCCCAAGGCGTGAAAGCAAATGTGTTGTTCTTTGACAACCGCCCCGCACAGGAAAAAGCCGTTACCCAAGAAGTCTGGGTATATGACTACCGCACCAACGTGCATCACACGCTGAAGAAAAAACCGATGCAGTTGGCAGATTTGCAGGATTTCATTGCCTGCTATTGTCCTGAGGACCGTTCAAAACGTGTGGAAACCTATCATGCCGAAAACAATCCCGACGGACGCTGGCGTAAATTTAGTATCGATGAAATCAATCAGCGAGAAAAAACCAGCCTGGATATTTTCTGGCTGAAAGACCATTCTTTAACCGACTTGGACAATCTGCCCACCCCCGATATTTTGGCCGAGGAAATCATTGAAAATATCGAAGCGGCTTTGCTGAATTTCCGCAGCGTTGCAGCGCAGTTGGGAGAAAACGAATAGAAAAGCATCTGATGCCTTGTTGATTGGGTTGTCATTAGGTTGGCTAGGCTTTGTGTTTAGAAATAGTTATTGCCACTGAAAGTTTAAGGGTTGTCTTGATGCTCGGTTGCTTTATATGAATATTTTTCTATTTTTGAACAACGTAAAGGCCGTCTGAAAATAGACTTCAGACGGCCTTTAAAATGATTTAATTTAAAATGATTTAAAAGAAAATCCTACATTTGTACCGAGCCGTTAACAGTCAGGCTGATTTCTTCCGAACCCGGAGAAGCCGGTACGCCATCTTCTATTCCTGCCGCCACTTCTGCGGCGGGGATTGCACGCAGCATTTTGGCGTGTGCAAAGTCGCCGCCGACTGGGCGGTTGCCGATATGGCCCAGGTTGAGTTTGATGATTTTGTAGCTGGAGAAGCCGAGTGTTTGGGCGAGGTTTTGGGCGCGGTCTTTGAAGCGCAGGATAACGGCTTTGCTCAGTTGGTCGACGGTTTCTTCGCGTTTTTCTTTGGATACGGAAAATGAAGAGTTTTCCAAAACGGCGATATTGATGCTGTCGGCAATCAGGCGGTTGAGCGCTTCAAAGTCTTTGCTTTCTACTTTGAAGTAAGCGTGTTCTTCCCAGCCGGTTTGGGTGCGTTTGCCGTTGGTGTATTGATAGCGTGGGGACGCGTTGCGCTCCATCAGCTCGGCTTTAAATTTGCTGTTTTGGGAGATTTTGTTGAACTGGTTGAATTTCTTCATGAAGGCTTGGTTGACAGCTTGACGGTCTTTGCCTTCTGCATTGACGCTGAAATACGCGGTCATGGTGTCCCGTGGTACTTCCATGTTGGCGGATTCGGAAAATTCAACGATGTTGTAGTTGAGGCTTTCTGCTGCTACGGGCAAGGAGGCGGCTAGCAGTAGGGCGGTAAAGGCTGGACGGAGCATTTTGGTTTCCTTATAAGGGGATTTCAAAAAAGTAATTTAGCATGAAAGATGGAAACGTTGGCTTTGGTGAGTGTAAGGATTTGTATGGGATGAGGCCGTCTGAAAAGAAGTTACTTTGTATCCATCAGGCTGACTTCATGGGGATTGAGGCGGGCGTTTTCTTCTTGGCCTAAGCCGACCAATTTCCGCAAGCGGGTCATGTAGGCGTTGACATCAAGGCCCCGTCTGTAGCGTTGTGCTTCCCAGATGGTTTCTGCTAAGGCTTCCATCATATCGTGTTCGGCTTTGACCCAGTCGCCGTTGTAACGGGCGCAAAGTTGTTGGTGGATGGCACGGATGCCCGGGGGCTGGTCGATGGCGCTTTGCTCTTGTAGTGAAAGGTGTAGCGACATATGCAGGAATGGGTTACTTTCGCCGTCTTCGGGCAGCCATTCTTTATCTAAATATTGTTCGATGTTTTCGAGATAGTGTCCGTATTCGGGATGGGCTTCGATAATGCGTAAGGCTTTTTGCTGTAGGCCGTCCAATTGGAGCGGTGCGAGCCTGTGTTGCCAGACGTGGGCAAAAAATCGGCGGACATCGTGGGTGTTTACGTCATACATGATGGGTGTAATTTGATTTTGGGATATGTGATTATATAGCGATTGCGATAAAAAGGCCGTCTGAAAAGTGTGTTTTCAGACGGCCTTTGTTTGATAGGGTTTAGCGGCGGTCGATGATTCGGTAATATACTTCGCCGTCTTGAACATAGCCCAATTCGACGCGGGCAATTTCGGCGATGGCCTCTTGTCCGTGTGCCAAGTCTTCAACTTCCGCATTGAGGAAATTGTTGCGTAAAGTGAGCGTTTGGTTTTTTTCCTCCTGACGGACGAGCTGCTCCTGCAATTCTTCCGTATGCCCGACGCTGCCTTTGCCAAACCAAAGGCTGTACTGACAGCACAAAAGTGCGAAGGTTAAAACAAAAGTCACCCACTTCATACAATCAATATCCTATATTTTTCTTATTTGCCCAGTTGGTAGAATGCGGCTTTGCCAGGGTAGTAAGCGGCTTCAGCCAATTCTTCTTCGATGCGCAACAATTGGTTGTATTTCGCCATGCGGTCAGAACGGGACAGGGAGCCGGTTTTGATTTGCATACAGTTGGTGGCAACTGCCAAGTCGGCAATAGTGCTGTCTTCGGTTTCGCCGGAACGGTGGCTCATTACGCTGGTGTAGCGGTTGCGTTTGGCCAAGTCAACGGCTTTCAGGGTTTCGCTCAATGTACCGATTTGGTTTACTTTAACCAGCAATGCGTTTGCCACGCCTTTTTCGATGCCTTCAGCCAAGATTTTTGGATTGGTTACGAACAAGTCGTCACCGACCAATTGAACTCTGCCGCCCAATTTTTCGGTCAGCAGTTTCCAGCCTTCCCAGTCGTTTTCGTCCATACCGTCTTCGATGGAAATGATTGGGAATTCGTTAACCAGGCCTTCCAAGTATTCGGCAAATTCTGCGCTGGTGTAGGAGCGGCCTTCGGCTTCCAAGTGGTATTTGCCGTCTTTGTAGAATTCGCTGGATGCGCAGTCCAGGGCAAACAATACGTCTTCGCCTGCTTTGTAGCCTGCAGCTTCGGTTGCTTCGACGATCAGTTGCAGGGCTTCTTTGTGGCTGTTCAGGTTAGGTGCGAAACCGCCTTCGTCACCAACGGTAGTTGGGAAACCTTTGCCGTCACACAGTTTTTTCAGTGCGTGGAAAATTTCGGCGCCGCAACGCAGAGCTTCGCGGAAAGATTTTGCGCCGACAGGCATGATCATGAATTCTTGGATGTTCAGGCTGTTGTTGGCGTGTTCGCCGCCGTTGATTACGTTCATCATCGGAACCGGCAGAGCCATTGGGCCTGCGCCGCCCAAGTAACGGTACAGCGGCAGGCCTGAATCTTCGGCAGCCGCGCGTGCTACGGCCATGGAAACGGCCAAAGTGGCGTTGGCGCCCAAGTTGCCTTTGTTTTCAGTACCGTCCAATTCGATCATGATTTGGTCGATATAAGATTGTTCGCTGGCATCGATGCCGATGAGGGCTTGCGCGATTTGGTTGTTAACGTGGTCAACGGCTTTCAATACGCCTTTGCCCAAGTAACGGGATTTGTCGCCGTCACGCAGTTCCAAAGCTTCTTTTTGGCCGGTTGATGCGCCGCTTGGTACGGCTGCGCGTCCCATGACGCCGGATTCCAACAATACGTCACACTCTACGGTAGGGTTGCCGCGGGAGTCCAAAATTTCGCGTGCAAAAATATCAACGATTGCGCTCATGAATATCTCCAAATAGGATGGTAAAAGAAAAGTAGCTTTGTTACGTTTCAGACGGCCTTAAGGATGATTGCCAAAGTCTGATGGATGCAGACATTATACCGTCTTTGCCAAGTATGGCATCGGAGTCGATATGAAACCGACTGTAAGTTTGTTTCACGTCAATATCGCTCAAACAAACATAAGCCGTATAGTGTAACATTTTTTACCCTTTTTAGGGTGAAAAGCTGATTAAATAAGGCATAAGGCCGTCTGAGAAACGGATTAGCCTTCGCCAAAAATCATCGAGCCTACGCCGTCATCGGTCAGCACTTCCAAGAGCAGGGCGTTGGGAACGCGGCCGTCTATGATGTGCGTGGCTTTAACGCCGCTTTTGGCGGCTTCGACGGCGGAGGCAATTTTAGGCAGCATGCCGCCGTACAGCGTGCCGTCTTCAATCAGTTCGTCAATGCGGCTTGGCGTCAGGGTGGTCAATAATTTGCCTTCTTTATCCAGTACGCCGGGAATATTGGTCATCATCAGCAGTTTTTCGGCTTGAAGTTTTTCCGCCAGTTTGCCGGCAACCAAGTCGGCATTGATGTTGAACGCTTCGCCGTTTTGGCCTACGCCGATGGGTGCGATGACCGGAATGCAGCCGCGCTCGACCAAGCCTTCCACCAAACGGGTATCAATGTCGGCCACGGTGCCGACTTGGCCGATGTCCACGCCTTTTTGCTCGGGCGTATCGATCAGGAGTTTTTCCGCTTTGATGAAGTGGTTGTCCCGGCCGGTAATGCCGACGGCGCGACCGCCGAAGGAGGTAATCATGGAAACGATTTCTTTATTGACGTGTCCGCCCAAAACCATTTCTACGATGTCCATGGTTTCGCTGTCGGTGACGCGCATGCCTTGAACAAATTCCCCTTTTTTGCCGACTTTTTCCAGCATTTCATTGATTTGCGGGCCGCCGCCGTGAACGATGACGGGATGTAGGCCGATCAGTTTGAGCAGGACGACATCGCGTGCGAAGCCCTCTTTTAAGGCCGACTCGGTCATGGCGTTACCGCCGTATTTGATGACGATGATGGAGCCGGAAAAACGGCGGATATAAGGTAAAGATTCGGCAAGGACGCGCGCTTTGATCGCAGAGGAGACAGATTGTTGCTGAGTCATGGTTTCAACCTTGTTTCATGATTTCGGCCTTTATCTTAATCCCAAAGGCCGTCTGAAACAATATTTCCAAGCGCTTGAAATCCTGTTAAATCAGTTAAATGGTTGAAACCAGCCTCATGCAAACGGTAAAATGACGGTTTGCTTCGGCCTCTTTGCCGATTACTAAGGATACCCATGATGAAAATCAGCACCCAATTCGATGCCGGTTCGGTCGTTGTCAAAGATTTGAGCAACCCTGCCGATATCCGTCTCGCCCTGCGTCCCGACAATGCTTCGGAGTTTGCCCAATGGTTTTACTTCCGTTTGCAGGGTGCGGCCTATCAAAACTGCGTGATGCATTTTGAAAATGCGGCGGACGCTGCGTATCCTTTGGGCTGGGAGGACTATCAGGCTTGCGCCTCTTACGACCGCCAAAATTGGTTCCGCGTGCCGACCAGCTATGAAAACGGTGTGTTGACCATCAACCATACGCCTTTGTCCAACAGCGTTTACTACGCTTATTTCGAGCCTTATTCCAACGAGCAGCATTTGAACCTTTTGGGCGATGCGCAGGGCAGCGGCTTGTGCCGTATCGACGACTTGGGCAGTACCGTTCAAGGCCGTGATATTAATCTTTTGACCATCGGCAACCAAGTCGAAAGCGACATGAAAGTCTGGATTATCGCCCGTCAACATCCGGGCGAAACCATGGCGGAATGGTTTGTCGAAGGTTTGCTGGGCCGCCTACTTGATCCGCAAGATCCGACCGCGCGCATGTTGCTTGACCGTGCGACTTTCTACATTGTGCCGAATATGAATCCGGACGGTTCGGTTTTGGGTAATTTGCGCACCAATGCCGCCGGCGCCAACCTTAACCGCGAATGGGAAAACCCGACTTTGGAGCGAAGCCCCGAAGTCTTTACCGTGCGCGAAAAAATGATGGAAACCGGCGTGGATTTGTTCTTGGATATTCACGGCGATGAAGGCCTGCCGTTTGTCTTTGTGGCCGGTACCGAAGGCGTGCCGAACTACAACGAGCGCATCGAAGCCTTGGAAGACCAATTCAAACTCGCGCTGCTCAATGCCAGCCCAGATTTCCAAGACGATTACGGCTATGACAAAGATGCGCCGGGTCAGGCAAATATGACTTTGGCGACCAACTGGGTTGGCAATCATTTCAACTGCCTTGCCTATACTTTGGAAATGCCGTTTAAAGACAATGCCAACCTGCCGGACGACGATTTCGGCTGGAACGGCCAACGCTCGCTGCGCTTGGGCGAGGCCATGTTGTCTGCTATTTTGAATGTGGTTGGCGATTTGCGTTAAACCGCCTAACACTGCATACAGGCCGTCTGAAAGTTCAGGCTTTCAGACGGCCTTTGAGATAAGGAACATACATTATGATGATACATCCCCAGTTTGATCCGGTGCTGATCAGCATCGGCCCGCTTGCCATCCGCTGGTATGCCTTGAGCTATATTGTCGGCTTTATCCTGTTTACGATTTTGGGCCGCCGCCGTATCGCGCAGGGCAATTCTGTGTTTACCAAAGAAACACTCGACGATTTCCTGACTTGGGGTATCTTGGGCGTCATCTTGGGCGGCCGTATCGGCTACGTTTTGTTTTATAAATTTTCCGACTATTTGGCCAACCCGTTGGATATTTTCAAAGTGTGGGAAGGCGGCATGTCGTTTCACGGCGGCTTTTTGGGTGTGGTCGTTGCCATGTGGCTGTTTGGCCGTAAGCATAACATCAGCATTTTAAAATTGATGGATACCGTTGCACCGCTCGTACCGCTGGGCTTGGCTTCCGGCCGTATCGGCAACTTTATCAACGGCGAACTTTGGGGACGTGTGACCGAACTCAATGCTTTCTGGGCGATGGGTTTCCCCCAAGCGCGTTACGAAGATGCGGAAGCCGCGGCACACAATCCTTTGTGGGCTGAATGGCTGCAACAATACGGCATGTTGCCGCGCCATCCGTCTCAGCTTTACCAGTTTGCCCTTGAAGGCATTTGCCTGTTTGTTATCGTTTGGATTTTCTCGAAAAAACCGCGTCCGGCCGGACAAACGGCAGCATTGTTCTTGGGCGGTTACGGATTGTTCCGCTTTATTGCAGAATTTGCCCGCCAGCCTGACGACTATCTCGGCCTGTTGACCTTGGGTTTGTCCATGGGTCAATGGTTGAGCGTGCCGATGATTGTATTGGGCGTGATTGGTTTTGTTTGGTTTGGCCGTAAAAACAGTGTTGCCAAAGCGTAAATAAAACAATGAATAAAGGCCGTCTGAAAAGGTTTTCAGACGGCCTTTTTATGGCTTCAAGCAAATGGATTTTAGGCTTAACCGAAAAAGCCCATTTTGACTTGAATGAGTTTTTCCAACTCCGGCAGGACGCGGCGGCGTGAGACGAAGAAGATAATGTGGTCGCCGTCTTGGAGGATGGTTTCGGTGTGGTGTCCCATGATGACCTCGCCGGTTGCGCCGCGGACGATGGCGGCGATGTAGCAGTCGCTCGGCCATTTGATGCCGCTGATGCGGCGGCCGACGATGGCGGAAGTGTTTTTATCGCCATGTACCACCACTTCGATGGCTTCGGCCGTGCCGCGGCGCAGAGGGTGGACGGCAACGATGTCGCCGCGGCGGATGTGGGCGAGGATGGAGCCGATGGTAATCAGGTGGGGGGAAACGACGATATCGATTTTGTTGCCTTCGAGCAAATCGACGTAGCTTGAGCGGTTGACGATGGTGATTACGCGTTTGGCACCAAGGTTTTTTGCCAACAGGCTGGACATGATGTTGTTTTCGTCGTCGTTGGTCAGCGCGCAGAAGACGTCGATTTCGTCGATGTATTCTTCGTCCAGCAGGGTTTCGTCGGTGGCGGAACCTTGCAGGACGAGGGTGTTGTCTAGATTTTCGGCCAGCCATTCGGCACGGTGGGGTTTGTATTCGATGATTTTGATGTCGTATTTGGACTCGAGCTGCTTGGCGAGGCGGTAGCCGATGTTGCCGCCGCCGGCGATCATGATGCGGCGGGTGCGCGCTTCTTTCGGACGTAATTCGCGCATGATGGCTTCCACGCTGTTGATGTCGGCGGCAAACAGGACTTCATCGCCTTCGATGATGACGGTTTGCGGGGTAGGGACGATCAGGCGGTTGTTGCGGTAGATGGCGCAGATTTGGCAGTCCACGCCTTCGAGCAGATGTTGGTTGATGTCGGCAATTTCACGGCCGATCAGCAAACCGCCTTTGCGGGCTTGAACAATCACCATGCGCACTTTATCGTTGGCAAAACTGAGTACCTGCAATGAGCTGGTGTAGTTGAGCAGGCCGACGAGTTGTTCAGTAACCAGTTGTTCGGGGCTGATGGTTTCGGTAATGCCGAAGATGTTGAGGCTGCCTTCTTCGGGGTTGTCGCTGCCGGCAACCGGGTATTCAAGGTATTCGCTTGAGCGCACGCGTGCGATGCGGCTGGGGATGTTAAATAGGTCGGCGGCGATTTTGGAGGCGACAATGTTGGTTTCGTCGCTGCGGGTCAGGGCAAGCAGGAGGTCGGAATCTGCCGCGCCTGCCTGTTCGAGGGTAAAGGGCGATGCGCCGTTGCCGACGATGGTTTGGACATCGAGGCGGCTGCTGATGCGGTTGAGCGCTTTTTCGTCGATGTCGATGATGATAACGTCGTTGCTGGGAACGGAGGCGAGGTTTTGGGCGACGGTCGAGCCGACTTGGCCGCTGCCGAGAATGAGTATTTTCACGGTAATCGAGTGTGTTTGGTAAAAATGAAATTGTAACAAAAGGCCGTCTGAAATTGGAGTTTCAGACGGCCTGATTTTTCAATCGGCTAAAGGATTACCAATAGCCCAAGGCTTTCCACCACAAGATGCCGACAGTGCTGAAAATCAGGATTTCGACCACGCTCATGATGAAGCCGGCTTTCCACCATTCGGTCATGTTGACGTAGTTTGAGCCGTAAATGACAGGTGCGGAACCGGTGGCGTAGTGGGTCAGCGACATCATGATGCCGGTAGCGGCTGCCATAATCAGGGCAAACAGCATCGGTGGCGCGCCCAAGGCCAAGCCTGCGCCGTAGAATGCGCCGAACATGGCGGTAACGTGTGCCGTACCGCTGGCGAAAACGTAGTGGGCGTAGAGGTAGGCCAGCATCAACAGGGCGCAACCGGCTTCCCAACCCAAGCCCATGTGGGCGATACCGCTTTGCATGGAGTCGGACAACCAGCTGATGAGGCCCAGTTTGTTGAGGAAGTTTGCCATCATCACCAAGGCCGCGAACCAGACGATGGTATCCCACGCGCTTTTTTCTTTCAGCGCGTCGTCCCAAGTCAGTACGCCGGTCAAAAGGCACAGGCTCAAGCCGAGGAAGGTGGTGGCGGTAGCGTCCACTTTCACGCCGAACAGCATTTCAGGAATACCCGCCCACAACAGCAGCAGAACTAAGAAAATACCCAGCATGATTTTTTCTTCATGCTTCATCGGCCCCATGGCAGCCAAATGCTCTTTTGCCAATGCAGTGGCGTTGGGGGTCTGTTTGATTTCAGGCGGATACAGGAAATACAGCACCAGCGGCATCAGCAGCATAGCAATCAGGCCGGGTACGACCATTGCCAAGAACCAAGTACCCCAAGAGAGTTGGATCTCCGAATTGGTGGCTTTGGCAACCAATTCGACCACCAGCGGATTAGGTGCGGTGGCGGTGATAAAAATCAGACAGGTAATTACATTGGAGTGGAAGTTGACCAGTGAAAGGTATTTACCGATTTTGCCTTCCGTCCCTTTTTCTGGGTCGGAGTCGAAGCTCAAGGCAATGGATTTCATAATCGGATGCACGATGGCACCGCCGCGCGCAGTATTACTCGGCGTTACCGGACCGATGACCAAGTCGGCCAGCGCCAAGCTGTAACCAACGCCCAGCGTGCGTTTGCCGAAGAGGGAAATCAAGAGGTAGCCGATACGCATACCCAAGCCGGTTTTCAACAGGCCGCGTGAAATGATGATAGCGATACCGATCATCCAGATGAGCGAGTTGTTGAGGCTGCTCAAAGCGTCTTTGGTTGCATCGGCGGCTTTTTCGTTGGTCACGCCGGTCAGTGCAACCAAGGTAATGCCCAAAATTGCCATGGCACCGATGGGCATGGCTTTGCCGATGATGCCGGCGATGATGCCGACGAACAATGCCAAAAGATGCCATGCGTCAGGCGATACGCCTTGAGGAACGGGGATAACGAACCAGATAAGCAGCGTCAGCACAAGTGCGACCGCAGCAGGAATTGGCTTGAAGCCCATGTTGAATCTCCTAATTTGAGGATTAAAGAATTGGGAAATCGGTTTTCAGACGGCCTGAGTGTTGCTTAAGGCCGTCTGAACGTATTTTGGTAGGTTCGGAAGGTATTTTTCTTAATGGGTTTCTTTTCTATCTTAGAAAGAAGAGAAAGGGGGGCGGGTATCGTTTTTCAGACGGCCTTTACAGTAATAGGCCGTCTGAAAACAATACCGATTTACTCCTGCTCCGCCGGCAGGCCGTACTCTTCGGGGAAGGTACGCAGCGAACTTTGCAGAACCGTTACCGCGCCGTCAATCAAACCGCAACGGCCGCTTCGGGGCAGCAGTTGGCACAGGCTTTGCAAGGCGCGCAGGTCGTCGGGAGTGCCGATACCGGTATCCACGCGGTTGAGCAGGCGGGAAAGTTGGAACGTGCCGCCTTTGCACGGCGGGCACTGTCCGCATGAGTTGGCAGCAAAAAACTCCACATATTCAGAGACTTTACGCACTACACTCGTGCCTTCGGAAATCACAATCATCGCACCCGTACCGAGGCTGGATTTGCGTTCGCGCACGGAAACGAAGTCCAATGGCACATCCAAATCTTTGGCAGTCAGAAGCGTGTTTGATGGACCGCCAGTGAAGACGGCTTTAAACGTGCGGCCTTCAAGCATACCGCCGCCGTGATCGAAAATCAGTGATTTCAGCGTTGTACCCATCGGCAGCTCGTACAGGCCAGGATTCAATACGTCGCCGGAGAGCGAGTAGAGTTTCGTACCTGCGGCATCGCCCAACCCCAGCGATTTGTACCATTCCGCGCCTTTGGCAAGGATTTGCGGAATATTGGCGAAGGTTTCGGTGTTGTTGATTAGGGTCGGTTCACCGTTGACACCGCTTTCGGCAGGGAAAGGCGGTTTGCGGCGAGGGAAGGGGAAGCCGCCTTCCAACCATGAAATGACAGCGGTTTCTTCGCCGCCGATATAACGGCCCGAAGTTTCAACCAGCTGCAAATCCAAAGGTTTGCCCAGATAGTTTTCGATGCGGATGAACAAATCGCTTTTTTTCCATTGCTCGATGGCGGGCACGATGGCGGCGACGGATTCGGTCTGGTGCGGGTTGACATACATAATCGCTTTGTTGGCGCGGCAGGCGACGGCGGCAATCAGTACGCCCTCGATAACTTGGTGCGGCGTTTTCGCCAGCAATACGCGGTCTTTGAACGTACCCGGTTCGTCTTCGTTGGCGTTACAGACGACGTATTTGTCGCCGTGTTTGCTTTGGGCTGCGACGGCTGCCTCCCATTTGCGCCAAGTCGGGAAACCTGCGCCGCCCATGCCGCAGAGGTTGGCGTCTTGCAGCTTGGAAACGATGCTTTGAGGATCGGCAAGTGCCGCCAGCAGGCCTTCGCCGCCGCCGACTTTGCGCCACGCGGCCAAATCCGCGCCGACTTGGCGGGAAGGGTGCAGTAAGTTTTGATTGGCTTGATTCATGATTGTTGCTCCTGCAAACCGGCGTGTTCGCGCAAATCGAATTTGCCGTAGTCGGGATATAAAACGGGGGCTTTGATGTCGCTGGTCAGACCGGCGCGGGTCATTTCGCGTTGCAGGTCGTGGACGTGGCCGACACCGCCGCGTACTTTTTTCAGCGGCAGGCCGCAATTTGCCGCGGCTTTACCGGCACGGCGGCCGAAGCTGATGATGTCCAGAAGTGCGTTGCCCATCAGGCGGTTGCGGCCGTGGATACCGCCGGTTACTTCGCCGGCGCAATAGAGGCCTTCCACGCAAGTCGCGCCGTCGCCGTTGATTTCGATGCCGCCGTTTTGATAGTGAAGGGTCGGATGAATCATCATCGGCTCAACAGCAGGGTCGATGCCGCATTTGTGGGCGACGTGGCCGAGTGTTACCAAACGGTTCAACACGTCGGGGTCGTTGGCAATCAGGCGCGGGGTGTCGAGGAACACGCCGACTTGACCGTCGCGCACCACGCCGCGGCCTTCGCGACACTCGCGCAGGATGGCGGCAGCAACGACGTCGCGCGGCTGCAATTCGTCAACAAAACGCTCGCCCAAACCGTTGACCAGTTTGGTGCCTGCAGAGCGGACGGCTTCAGAAATCAGCGCGCCTGCCAAGTGTGGCGGATGGGCGACGCCAGTCGGGTGGTATTGGAAAGAGTCGACATCGCGCAGTTTCGCGCCGATACGGTAAGCCATTACCAGGCCGTCTGCAGTCGCGCCATAGTGGTTGGAAGTGGCAAAACCTTGCAAGTGCAGGCGTCCGCTGCCGCCGGTTGCCAAGACCACGGCTTTGGCGTGAACCAATACCAAAGAGCGTTTTTCCAAATCGTACAAAATCGCGCCGACGCAGCGGCCGTGTTCGTCTGATAATAATTCGATGGCGGGGTGGCGGTTGAGCTGGGTGATGTTTTCGTCGAGTTCGACTGCTTCGCGCAGTACGCGCATCATTTCGAGGCCGGTAAAGTCGCGGTAGCTCAAAATACGCGGTACGGTTGTACCGCCTGCACGTTTGCGGCTCAACATGCCGTTGCTGTCCGCGCCTTTGGCAAGGTCGAAAGTCATGCCCAAGCCAATCAGCCAGCGGATGGCGGACGGCGCGTCGGTAACCATTTGTGCCACCAATTCTTTTTTGCCTGCGTTGTGGCCGCCTTTGATGGTGTCGTCAAAGTGTTGCTGCAGGCTGTCTTCCGCGCCGACTGCCGCCTGAATGCCGCCTTCGGCCATCACGGTATTGCTGTCGCCGATACGCAGCTTGTTTGCCATGATGACGCGTGCGCCGGCTTCAGTCGCAGACAATGCCGCCGCCGCACCTGCACCGCCGCCGCCGATCACCAAGACGTCGGTGTTCAGGTGTTCTGCACCAGACAAATCATAGTCGTCAATCAGAGGCTGACTGATTAAGAGTTTGGCCAGGTCAGGGTGGCAGTAATCGCCTTGGTTCGGGCCGATAGGCAGTTTCACACGCGCATCGGCTTGATAGTCGGGGTGAAACTGGCTCAGCAATTCGTTTTTTTCAGGTAAATCGCCACGCAGTTCCAATGAGGACGCACGCAGATTGGCAAGGGCGGTTTCGTAGTCTATGCCTTGGATTTTGTTAGCCATCACACTGACTCCTCTTCAAATTCGACTTTCATTTTGCCACTGTCGATTTCGCGCAGGCGGCGCATCAAATCCACCGGACGCAACGTACGCGCCGCTTTCATGCGGCGGGCGAACAGGCCCAAGTGGTTCGGACGGATGTGTTCTGGGCAGGAGAGGGTGCAGAGGTTGCACATCACGCATTGGTCGAAGGTCAGTGCAGCCGCGCCGAAATCACCGGAAACTACCTGTGCTACGCCGTTTTCCACTTGTAAACCTTTAGGACAGGCGCGGTTGCAGCCGCCGCAATGACGGCAGTTTTGCGCTTCAGGGAAGGCTTTGGCGGTATCGTCCAACCAGTTCCAGCCGTCGCCAATCTCGCTCACGTCGTAATATTGGATATGCTCAGGAATAAAGTAGTCCAAGAAGCTGACCTGCATGCCTTCCTCGACTTTGGTCTCGCATGCCAGTGCAGTCGTTACTTCGCGCTCGCCTTCTTTACGAATCATGCAGCGGCAGGAACCGCATACGCCTTGACCCATGCAGCCGACGTTGGCAGTAATCGCATTGCCCGAACGTGCATAGGCTTGGATGATTGACGAATCGGCGGAAGCTTTGACTTCGTGGCCGTCTATGGTCAGGGTTAACAAATTTTCACTCATGATTTGTTCCTGTGAAATTGGAAGTTGGAATAGTGGATAATTTGGTTAATTGTATTTTTATTACATTTATTACGTATGAGGAAAATATCCAAGTGATTTACTCGGAAATTCTTTTAAAATCAATGTTTATCTATATAAGGCGAAGTGTATCAGAATTTGTTGGATTTGATGATAGGGAGGGATTAGCCTTGCTTAAGGAAGAAATTGTAAACAAAATATGCCTATTATTTAGACAAATTAATCATTTATATTTGATTTTAAAGGTAAAAGAAAATTACCTTTTTAGTATATTTGCAAAAATAATCTAATATTTGCTAGTAGAAATCATTATTATATCTTAAGGTTTAATATATAACTTATTGTATATATTAGATAATATTAATTTTGTAAACAAACGAAAAGGCTGTTATAAAATTTCATAAAATTAAATAAGTTTGACATCCGTCAAGAAGGTTGAGGGAGGGAATGACATAAATTTTACAATTGTGTATCGTATTAAAAAATAAAATGGCCGTCTGAAATGGGGATGGTTCTCTTTTAAATACAGGCTACTAAATTTTTTACTCAGATGTGCAGGGCAAATATTTCAGATGGCCTGGCAATAAGGTTATCGTTTAAAAATAATGTAGTTTTATTTCTGTGTAAGTGAATGGCCAGTAGATATGGGTTATCAATAACCAAGTGATTTAATATGTTATTAAATTCTAATTAAATCAATGAAGTATGAAAATGATATTGTCTGGATTATTCATTTGAAAGCACTATTACACTATTGAAGGCCGTCTGAAAAATCGGTCTCTTAAAAAATAAACAAACCCTTCCTACCATGACTCCCGAAAAGGAACACAATCATGACCGTCATCAAGCAAGAAGACTTTATCCAAAGTATTTTCGACGCTTTCCAATTTATCAGCTACTACCATCCTAAAGACTACATTCAGGCTTTGTACAAGGCTTACCAAAAAGAAGAGAACCCTGCCGCCAAAGATGCAATGGCGCAGATTTTGGTCAATAGCCGTATGTGTGCCGAAGGCCATCGTCCGATTTGTCAGGATACCGGTATTGCGACCGTATTCTTGAAAGTGGGTATGGATGTACAGTGGGATGCCGAGATGAGCGTACAGGAAATGGTCAACGAAGGCGTACGCCGCGCATATACCTATCCTGACAACAAACTGCGCGCCTCCGTATTGGCCGACCCGGCTGGCAAACGTCAAAATACTAAAGACAACACCCCTGCCGTTGTACACATGGAAATCGTGAAAGGCGACAAAGTCGAGGTTACTTGCGCGGCCAAAGGCGGCGGTTCTGAAAACAAAACCAAAGTGGCCATGCTCAACCCATCAGACAGTATCGTTGATTGGGTATTGAAAACCGTTCCTCAAATGGGTGCAGGCTGGTGTCCTCCGGGCATCTTGGGTATCGGTATCGGCGGCACGCCTGAAAAAGCAGTGTTGATGGCCAAAGAGAGCCTGATGAGCCATATCGATATTCAGGAGCTCAAAGAAAAAGCCGATTCCGGTGCAGAATTGTCTACCACCGAAGCCCTGCGCTTGGAACTCTACAAAAAAGTAAATGCCTTGGGTATTGGCGCACAAGGTTTGGGCGGCTTGAGCACCGTGCTGGATGTCAAAATCCTTGACTACCCAACCCACGCGGCTTCCAAACCGATTGCCATGATTCCAAACTGCGCGGCAACCCGCCACATCGAATTTGAATTGGACGGCTCAGGCCCGGCCAAACTGGAAGCCCCGTCTTTGGAAGACTGGCCGGATCTGACTTACAGCCCGGATAACGGCAAACGTGTCGATGTCAACAATCTGACCAAAGAAGAAGTGGCTACATGGAAAACCGGCGACGTATTGTTGCTGAACGGTAAAATCCTGACCGGCCGCGATGCCGCGCACAAACGTCTGGTTGACATGCTCAATAAAGGCGAAGAGTTGCCGGTGGATTTTACCAACAAACTGATTTACTACGTCGGCCCGGTTGATCCAGTCCGCGACGAAGTTGTTGGCCCAGCCGGTCCGACTACTTCCACTCGTATGGATAAATTTACCCGCCAAATGCTTGAACAAACCGGCCTCCTAGGTATGATCGGCAAATCCGAACGTGGCGCAGCGACTTGCCAAGCCATTGCTGATAACAAAGCCGTTTACCTGATGGCTGTCGGCGGCGCGGCATATCTGGTGGCCAAAGCCATTAAAGCATCTAAAGTTTTGGCGTTCCCAGAATTGGGTATGGAAGCGATTTACGAATTTGAAGTCAAAGACATGCCTGTGACCGTTGCAGTGGATAGCAACGGCGAATCGGTTCACGCTATTGCGCCAAAACAATGGCAGGCTAAAATCGGTATTATCCCGGTTGAAGCTTGATATTTGACTGAATAATCAAAGGCCGTCTGAACGATTTCAGACGGCCTTTTTTTGCTTACAAATAATTCAAATGTTTTCAAACGAGTAAATTTCCCTTCCTAAAAAACACTTGTCAAAATCAGTATTTGAAACTAAAATTCATGGCTTATCGAGTCGGAGTGTGGCGCAGTCTGGTAGCGCACTTGCATGGGGTGCAAGGGGTCGAAGGTTCGAATCCTTTCACTCCGACCAAAAGATTTTAAGGACTTAACCTGTTTTTCCAGTTAAGTCCTTTTTGTTTTTACTCTTCAAGTTTCATTATAGATTGCTCACTTCGGTATAGGCTATTAGGCTGAAAAAAATCTTGCAACCTTGTGGAACAGTATGATTATTTTTGTAGTAAAGGCCGTCTGAAAAATAACGAAAAACCTGCTTAAAAAAGCAGGTTTTGTTGTTTCTAAAGCAGGTCTATTCGGCACTATCTTTCAGCGTGTCTTTATAAGTATAAAGATACGATGCGCCGACAAAGGATGCTCCACCGACGACATTGCCCAGGAATACGGGAATCATGTTGAAGAAAAATTGCCCCCAAGTAATGTTTGCGCCTGCCAAAATGCCGGCCGGGATAACGAACATATTGGCGACAAGGTGTTGGAAGCCGTTTAATACGAAAATCATGACGGGGAACCAAATGGCCAGCATTCGTCCGGTTGTGTTTTTAGCGGCAAAGTGCAGCCATGCCCCCATGCAGACCATCCAGTTACATGCGACTGCCGATACGAAAGCACGGCCGAAATCCATATGGATTTTTGCTTCTGCCACAGCAATGGTTTTTTCTGCCACGCTGCCTTCAATCATACCGACATAGTACCCAAGGAAAAAAGCCATCGCCAGCGTGCCTACCAAATTGCCCATGCAGACGATAACCCAGTTTCGCAGCAGCATTTCAGAGGAAATCCGTCCGGCCAATCTGCCTAAAGACATAATCATCATGTTGCTGGTTACCAGCTCGCCGCCGCCAAGCAGGATACAAATCAAGGCGATTGGGAACACGGCGGCACCGAGTAAAGTCGCAACGCCGCCCCATTCGTGCGGAATGCCGCTGACTACTTTTAAATAGGCAAGATAACCGAAGCCGATGTATCCGCCGGCCAAAATGCTCAAAATTGCCAGTGTGGGGATGCTGGATTGTGCTTTGGCGCAGCTTTTGTCGAGAACAACCTGTAAAATTTCCTGTGGGTATAAATCGCGCGAAGCCATGATGTTCCTTAAAGTGGGTTGAGGAGGAAACGTTGTTTTAAAGGTGGTACAAACTGTCGCGGTAGAGTGGTGTTATAGGGAGCCGATGTACGGCCTTTGTCTTATCAATCAGTCTGAATTAAACCTAAAAAACAGATACTTCGCCTTGTTTTAGCTCAAAAGAAATATTATTACATTTTGTCTCCATATTAAAAAAGGCCGTCTGAACATTGAAATTTCAGACGGCCTGGTTTTGATTTCTTAAACTGACAAATGAGCCAGCTTTGCATTGCCTTCGCGTGGAATAGGGCGCGGATTACCTTGTGCATCGATGGCGACGTAAGTGAATACGGCTTCAGTAACCAGTTGGCGGTCTTCCGTTACCATATCGTTCATCAAAGTCTTCACCCACACTTCGATTTTCAGTTGCAAAGAAGTATTGCCGACGCGTACGCAATGACCATAGCAGCATACGACATTGCCAACCTTTACCGGTCTGATGAAATTCATTTCTTGAACGGCCACGGTGACAATGCGTCCCTGTGCGATTTCTGCCGCCAAAATACCGCCGCCCAAATCCATTTGCGACATAATCCAGCCGCCGAAGATGTCCTGATTAGGGTTGGTATCGCGCGGCATGGCTACCGTACGCAATAAAAGTTGTCCTTCGGGTGCGGCATGGGTTTGTTTGTTGTCAGCCATAAAAAATCCTGTCAAAAAGTGGTATTTTACGCCATTTGTGGCGTTAAACCTATGTAGGCCGTCTGAAAAATCAGCAGGTAAAGTGTTACAATTAAATATATTCATCAGACAAAGGAGAAAGCTCATGCATCCGATTCAAGAACCACGAAATAGCGGCCTTTTACGCGTATCTGACATTCACGAAATCTACTGGGAAGAGTCAGGCAATCCTGATGGCCACCCCGTGATTTTCCTGCATGGCGGCCCCGGAGCAGGCGCATCACCGGCCTGTCGCGGCTTTTTCAATCCAGAACATTTCCGCATCGTCATCATCGACCAACGCGGCTGCGGACGTTCCAAACCCTATGCCTGTATCGAAGACAACACCACATGGGATTTGGTTGCCGATATCGAAAAAGTACGCGAAATGCTCGGCATTCAAAAATGGCTGGTTTTCGGCGGTTCATGGGGCAGCACCTTGTCGCTGACTTATGCCGAAACCCATCCCGATCGCGTCAGTGGCTTAGTTTTGCGCGGTATTTTCCTGTGCAGGCCGTCTGAAATGGCATGGCTGAACGAAGCAGGCGGCGTCAGCCAAATTTATCCGGCTCAATGGCAAAAATTCATCGCCCCCGTAGCCGAAAACAAACGCCAAGCCCTAATCAAAGCCTACCATGAAATGCTGTTCAGCGAAGATGAAGCCACGCGCCTCAAAGCGGCCAAATCATGGGCAGACTGGGAAAGCTACCTTATTCAGTTTGAACCCAAAGACGTGGATGAAGACCCGCAAGCCTCTCTTGCCATCGCAAGAATGGAAAACCATTACTTCGTGAACGAAGGCTGGCTGCAGGGCGATAAAGCCATCTTGGCAAACATCGACAAAATCCGCCATATCCCAACCATCATTGTCCAAGGCCGCTATGACCTATGCACCCCGATGCAAAGCGCATGGGAACTCTCGCAAGCCTTCCCTGAGGCAGAATTGAGAATCGTCCAAGCAGGCCACTCTTCTTTTGATCCTTCACTTTCCGAGGCCTTAGTGAAAGCAGTAGAGGATATTAGAAGCAAGTTGTAAAGGTTAAACAATAATAATGCCGTCTGAAAAAGTTTCAGACGGCATTTTTTCTATTTACATATTAAATTTAATATCATATTATCATTGCATGATATCAGTTTGAATTTTTTTAGAATTTCAATATGAAACCTCTAATTTACTACGCCCATTCCGCGCAAGACGAACTCGGCAATCTCTTACCTTACGAACATTGGCAAACCTTACAAAGCCATTTGGTCAATGTTGGGGAAATAGCGGCGGAGTTTGCTCGGGTATTTGGTGCACAGGAAATTGCCTACCAGACGGGACAACTTCACGATTTAGGGAAATATTCAGAACTCTTTAATCAGCGATTGCATGGTGGCCCATCAGTCGATCATGCTACTGCCGGAGCCAAAGTTGCAAAAATGCTTGCTTCAGGGTGGGTTCCAAAGTATAAACTGTGGTTATCTTTCTTAGGCTAGATAACTTTATTAATGAATTAAAAGGCAAAAATAATGGAAACGAAACAAACCAATTCAACCATCAAATCGCGTGCGGCGGTGGCATTCGCTCCAAATCAACCCTTACAAATTGTGGAAATCGATGTAGAAATGCCGCGTAAAGGCGAGGTGTTAATCCGTAACACTCATACTGGCGTGTGCCATACTGATGCATTTACGTTATCAGGAAGCGATCCTGAAGGCGTATTCCCTGTGGTGCTTGGGCATGAAGGTGCGGGTGTGGTCGTTGCTGTGGGCGAAGGTGTGTCAAGTGTAAAACTGGGTGATCACGTTATTCCGCTTTACACTGCGGAATGTGGCGAATGTGAGTTTTGTCGTTCGGGTAAAACCAACTTATGCGTCTCAGTGCGTGATACGCAAGGTAAAGGTTTAATGCCGGACGGCACGACGCGTTTTTCTTATCAAGGTCAGCCGATTTATCACTATATGGGCTGTTCGACTTTCAGTGAATACTCAGTTGTTGCCGAAGTTTCACTGGCAAAAATCAACCCGGAAGCCAACCACGAACATGTATGTTTGCTCGGCTGCGGCGTTACCACAGGTATTGGCGCGGTACATAACACAGCAAAAGTGCAAGAAGGCGACTCTGTGGCCGTGTTTGGTTTGGGGGCGATTGGTTTGGCGGTAGTGCAAGGTGCGCGTCAAGCCAAAGCTGGTCGTATTATTGCTATTGATACCAATCCTGCAAAATTCGAGTTGGCAAAACAGTTTGGTGCAACGGATTGTTTAAACCCGAACGATTACGATAAACCGATCAAAGATGTGTTGTTAGATATCAACAAATGGGGCATTGACCATACCTTTGAATGTATCGGTAATGTAAATGTAATGCGTCAAGCATTAGAAAGCGCACACCGTGGCTGGGGACAATCCATTATTATCGGCGTAGCGGGTGCAGGACAAGAAATTTCAACGCGTCCGTTCCAGTTGGTAACGGGTCGTGTTTGGAAAGGCACGGCATTTGGCGGCGTGAAAGGCCGCTCTGAACTGCCGAAAATGGTGGAAGACTCAATGAAAGGCGACATTGAGTTAGAACCGTTTGTGACCCACACAATGACACTCGATCAAATCAATGAAGCCTTTGAGTTAATGCACGAAGGTAAATCGATCCGCGCTGTTATTCATTACTAAGGTACGCGATGAAACTGATTGAACAACATCAAATTTTTGACGGTTTGCAGCAAGTTTGGGCACACCATGCCCAAACGTTGCAATGCGAAATGAAATTTGCTGTCTATTTGCCGGATAATCCAGAGAATCGACCACTTGGTGTGATTTATTGGCTTTCCGGCTTGACGTGCACTGAACAAAATTTCATTACCAAATCAGGCTTTCAGCGTTATGCGGCAGAACATCAAGTGATTGTGGTTGCGCCCGATACCAGCCCTCGCGGAGAGCAAGTGCCGAATGATGCTGCTTACGATTTAGGGCAAGGTGCAGGCTTTTATTTGAATGCGACCGAGCAGCCTTGGGCGACGAATTATCAGATGTATGATTATGTCTTGAACGAATTGCCTGATCTAATTGAAGCAAATTTCCCTACTAACGGCAAACGTTCCATTATGGGGCATTCAATGGGCGGACACGGCGCATTGGTATTGGCATTGCGAAACTGGGAACGTTATCAAAGTGTCTCTGCCTTTTCGCCCATTTTGTCGCCAAGCCTTGTGCCTTGGGGAGAAAAAGCCTTTACTGCCTATTTAGGGAAAGATCGTGAAAAATGGCAGCAATATGATGCTAGTTCGCTCATTCAACAAGGCTATAAAGTGCAAGGTATGCGCATTGATCAGGGCTTGGAAGATGAGTTTTTGCCAACACAATTGCGTACCGAAGATTTTGTCGAAACCTGCCGTGCGGCAAACCAACCGGTCGATGTGCGCTTCCATAAAGGCTACGATCATAGCTATTACTTCATCGCCAGTTTTATTGGTGAGCATATTGCCTATCATGCGGCATTTTTGAAGTAAACCAAAGAAGTAATTTGTTTTAATAAATTAAAAAGGCATCGGATTGATGCCTTTTATTTTTTATAAATGATGAAAAATAATGCGATTAAAATGAGCTAGCTTGCTCACTCTCATTTAAATATCTCCCCATTCCAATCCAAATCGCTGTAAATATTTCCTTAATCGGTCGCTGTCATTGACTTTTGCCCTTTCTGTTCGGGAGACGTTGAACAATGCACGGCCGGCAGCAGCCATGTTGGGGTGTTTGCGGCATTCGTCGATGACGTGTTGCAGTTGCAGTTTGTCGAACAAATCCAATGTGTCCCAATTGATTTTATCAGGGTAGTCTTGTGCTTTTTCAGACGGCCTGTTATGTAGGAGGCCGTCTGAAAAGGGTTCTTCCGACCATAACCATTTGAGGCGTTCGATTTCGGCTTGGACTTGTTCTACCTGTATCCTGCCTTGCGGCGCGAGTGTGGCCAGGCGCATGATGCTGGCGGCTAGGTCGCGGAAGTTGCCGCGCCATGGTGCTTGGTTGGAGTGGGCGAAGTCGAGATAGGCGGCTAGGGCTTCTTTGTTGAAGCGGGTGGTTCGGCCGAGTTCCTGTGAAGCTAGGGCGAGCTGGTGTTCGACATTGGGCTCGATGTCTTCGCGGCGGTTGGCGAGTGCGGGCAGCGGATAGTTCCAAATATTGATGCGGGCAAACAGGTCTTCGCGGAAGCGTCCGGCGCGGATTTCGTGGCGTAGGTCGCGGTTGGTGCCGGCGATGAGTTGGAAGTCGCTTTTGACTTCGCTGTCGCTGCCGACGGGATAAAAGTGTTTTTCCTCAATGGCTTTGAGTAACATGGCTTGTTCGTCCAAGCCCAATTCTCCGATTTCATCTAAAAACAGTACACCGCCGTCGGCAGTTTTTAGATAGCCTTCACGTTTTTCCGCCGCGCCGGTAAAAGCGCCTTTTTTGTGGCCGAACAAGGCAGATGCTGCGCCGTCGCCGCGAAGGGTGGCGCAGTTTACATCGACAAATGTGCCTTTAATCAGATGGCGCGCTTTTTTCAATTCGAAAATCCTGCGTGCCAGCATGGATTTACCTGCGCCTGTCGGGCCGGAAAGCAGAATGGGGGAAGGAGAGTTGAGTGCGACCTGTTCGATTTCGGCAATCATGCGGTTGAAGGCGGCGTTTTGGGTGGAGATGCCGCTTTTCAGGTAGCGCACTGCGTCATCGCGTACGGCGGCAAGGCGTTCGGCAAGTACGTCGTAACGAGCCAAGTCTAAATCGATGATTTCATAACTGCCGACATTGCCGTCCTCCATACTGCGTCTTTGATTTTTGGGCGGAGCGGTTTGTAACAGTACGCCGGGGATTTGACGAGATTCCACCAATAAAAACAGGCAGATTTGAGCAACGTGTGTACCTGTAGTGATGTGGGTGAGATAAGTTTCTTCTTCTGTATCAAATGGATAGCTCGCTGCCCAATCATGCAGTTTGGTATAAACCTCGGAGAAATCCCACGGGTTTGCCAGCTCCATAGGTACAAGATTGACGACCGTGTGCGGCGACACCTGCTGAATATCGGCTTTTACATGATCCGCCAGCTCGCGGTATTTTTCCGCATAAAACAGCTCCATGCGGTCAAGATGAAAATCCTGACGCTGATTCATGGCGACATTCGGCCGCCATTTCTGCCAACGCCCTTGACCGAAACCACTGTCCAATACCGTACCGAGAAAGCTGACGGCGACTTGTTTTTTGTTACTCATCTTTTATTCCGTTTATTCCGTTCGAGTCTCAGACAGCCTTGTATTCAAGCTGCCTTCTTCATGTTTGAGATAGCCTGAAAAACTCTTTTTACTCAGGCGGTATCACTAACATAGGAATAACAAGCGTCCATTTTTCCAGCTTTTTCGTACCGATTTTTTCTGGGATACGTTGGCGAAATGATTCTCCTACTTCGTCTAAATAACGTACTCTGAAAGTGTTGGCATAGGCGGTAGTTTTTGTCGGCAACGGTGGTAATTTAACGGTACGGGCAACTTCAATATCATCAGAAAGGAAAATATATCTGCCATCCTCAGTCCGTTTCATTTCCAGTGGATCGTCTTTTTTCAGCTTCGCAGCAGTAAACAGGCGTTGTCTCACAGTTTCGACATTGTTGTGACAAACGATGAAGTCGATATCCAAATCACTTTTGCTGTCGGTTTTTCCCTCGGCTGCCGTGTTTCGATAAGCCGCCAAACGTCTGTATTCGGTATTCAAATCAGGTAATTCGGTAAAGATTTGAGCCACGTTTTCAATATCATCAGGTAGCTTTGCCATCCAAGGATGCTCTGGGGTAGTTTGCAGTAGGGTCAGTGTTTCTATGGCACGAGTCATAGCGACGTAATAAAGCCTCTGTTCGGCTTCGTCAACTCCCTGCCAACCGCCGTCTAAAATGAAGACGTGCTTAAACTCCAACCCTTTGACTGCGTGCGCCGTGCCTAGAAATATACCTTCCGAACGGGTTTCATGTTCATCACCTACATACTCGTAGAGCCAGCTTTTCAGAAAGGCAGACGAATATCGGTTAACAGTGCCACTACCGTTTTCAGACGACCCGTTGTCTTCTATGGGCGACGCTTGGATTTCTGCCTCACGACTCTCTGCAAGGTTATCCGACTTTTCAGGTAGCTTCTCATCTTGCAGTGGATATTCGTTTAAGAAATCAGTTTGTAATTGCCTAAACCAAACGCACCAACTGCCACCGCTTTTTTTCACTTGTTCGCTAATAAGTTCTGCAAAAGCTTGTGATGTAAAGCCTTCGGTTTGTTTTTCCACGCCATCAATCAGGCGGACAAACTCACGGGTGTGGCGCAATTTGATTTTGCTGCTTTTGTCGGCACTCAAAAAATAAGGTATGCCGTTTTGTTCACACCATGCCTGCAGAGGTTTGAGACTGGCATTATGACGGGATAAAACTGCAATCTCATTCCATGCGACTTCGCTCAAGGTTTTCAGACGATCTATTTCGGTGATAACAGCTTGTGCCTGTATGTTGCTGCTACTACCGAACGGCAGGCTGATGTGGCGCACACGCCCCTGCCTTTCGCTGTCTGTTGCAGCCCATACGCCACCGTTGGGCTGTGTTTGACGTTCAGGGTTGATAACAATCGGATGCAGTGTTTTCAGACGACCTGTCATACCGTTTATCACGCTGTTGGCAGCGCTGATGATGTATTGCGTACTGCGGTAGTTGTAGGTCAAATAGTCGGGTTGGGCAACGTCGTAGTCTTTTTGGAAACGGTGTATGTACTCGTTGCTCGTGCCATTGAAGGCGTAGATGTTTTGGTCATCGTCACCAACCGCCAGAATGGTCAGCTTGTCTTCTTCAGCCCGCTTCCTACCCGCAAGCGCAGAAACAAGCCGGTAGTGTTCTTCACTGATGTCTTGGTATTCATCTACCAGAATATAGCGGAAACCTGCCATGATACGTTCGCGTGTTTCATCGTTACCATCATCGTTTTCAAGGTCGTCTGAAAGCATAGCGGCAGCCTGCCTGCACCATTCTTTAAACTGACTTTTGCCGTATTCTCGGTTGTTGCCGTCAAAGCGCACACCCAAAAGCTGCATTGCCATACCGTCATAAGTCATAACCGTAACGGCAGTAGCAAGAGGGCCGACCAGTCCGAACAGGCGGCGCTTGACCTCCTGCGCCGCCAAACGGTTGAAAGTCAATACAATGATGGCGGATGCGGGAACATGTTGCACCCGTAAAAGGTAGGCAACACGGTGTACAATAACTCGCGTTTTTCCTGAACCCGGTCCGGCAAGAATAAGACGGTTGCTGCCGCTTTGGTCGGTAACAACGGCTTTCTGCATCTCATTCAGCCCGTCTGTAATTTCACGCAGGGTTTGTGGCGATGCAGGCTCGTCCAATTCTTTCAGACGACCTTTAAACCATTTATTCTTAAAATTCTTTTCTTCCAAGCCAAAGTAATCACGCACCAAATTCAACCCTTCAGTAAGATTTTTCAGTGCGCGAAGGGCATATTCCTGCATCACATGGATTTGAAAGCGTTTTTCGCCGTAAAAAATGGAAAGCGGTTTATAGTCCTCCGCAAGATACTGGCGTTTAGCTGAGAGTGCTTTTCGATTGGGTGTAATAGTCATGGCATGCCTCAGAATGGTCATGCCGTGGTTAAGTTTGATAATGCCTTGTTTGTGCATAAACAGCAGTGTCTGCCTGAGCAGAAGCTCGCGACGGTCAGCCGGGATTTGTACCGATAATACCAAATCGTCGGCAAGCTGCTGCACCAATTCACCCATACGGGTTTCAACCATTACGTCTTTTTGACGCACTCCATTGGTTTTTGTCATTAGGAATGGTAAAAGGCACAGACCGATATTACGGCGAAGTTCGGCATTGTTTTGTAGGTTTTCCCAACTGTTGCTTTGGGGATTCTTGAAACGTACTTTCAAAAGGTTGTTGCCAACATCACGGATTTGGAAACTTCCACTGCTGTTTGTTCGCTCTGCTGCTTTATCATCGGCAAGCGACTGCATCAGAAGTTTGATTTCAGCAGGATTGGTTTCTAAACCTACTTCATGCATTTGGTGGCAGACAGCGCTCAATGAGAGGTTTTGCCAAATACCTTGATCTGCTTCTGGAATTTCGTTTTTTAAAATCTGCCAGAGTTTTTCCTCACAGGCGATAACTTGTGCCAGACGTTTGTCGGCAGGCTTTATGTTATCGGTACGCAAAATGATCGTCATATGCGTATCGTTGGTAAGGATACCCAATTCCTCCAGCTTTTTTAGATGACCTCGCAATTCGGTGAAACTACATGCTGTTGCCTGCACCAAATCATCGGTACTCAAAGGCGCGTCCTCTGGCGCTTTAAACACAATTTCGGCAATCGTTTGGTAAATTTCCGAGATACGCTTGCTGAACTTGCTTTTTTCAATAATAGCCAGCGCCTCATCTAGATTCAGACGACCTGAGCGTGCGGGGAAAATACGGGTTTGATTTTCCTTACGCTCCAATAAGTCTGCACGTTCCAACCATGCCAATACGGTTTTGACTTTGGTATCTGCCTGTCTATCATCGCTGTCAAAACTCATGTACTCCTCGGTGTCGCGCAAAATTTCGCCACCTGTTGCCACGATTTCACCGCAATGGTCTTTGCCGTATGCCGCCTGATTCAGCCAACCAACTTTCTTCCACACTGATTTCAAATCGCGTAATTCGATTTGCGACATTTTGCTGATGGAAAACTGTGTGTCCACGTCTTTGCCGTCATACAGCAACACGCATTTTGCCTCTGCCTGATCACGCCCTGCTCTGCCCGCTTCCTGCAAATAATTTTCCAGCGAGCCGGTGATTTCAGCGTGAATAACCAAGCGTACGTCAGGTTTATCCACGCCCATACCAAAGGCGTTGGTGGCGACAATAACGCGCAAATTACCGCCAATAAACTGATTTTGAATATCAGCTTTTTCGTTGTTGCCCAAACCGGCGTGGAAATGCTCACATGCCCAGCCTTGTTCTTTCAGATAATCCGAATAGGTTTTCGCACTTTTCCGCCGCCCGACAAATACCACTGCACCTCCGCTTTGATGATCAAGTTCACGATGCAACAGTTCGTTGATTTTTTGCTTTTTAAGGTCATCTGAAATTTCCAGCACATCATAAAACAGATTGTCGCGCTCGTTGTCACCAATAAATTGGCGGAACTCAATACCAGCCTCCACACGGAAATGGTTAGTGATGTCGGCGAGGACATCGGGTTTGGCAGTAGCAGTAAAACAACTTACTGGAGCCATCGTACCGTTGTTTTTGCTGTGTTCAGCGATAAATTTAACTGCGTATAGATAGTCTGGACGGAAATCATGGCCCCATTTAGACAGGCAATGTGCCTCATCGAATACCCAGCCGTTGATTTGGCGTTGCGAAATAGCGTTAATAAAACTGGTGTTGCGGAACTGTTCAGGCGCGACAAACAAAATGCCGATATCGCCCAAAGCTATTTTGTCTAAAATTTGGGCGCGTTCAACCACCTCAACCAAGCCGTTAAGCATAGCAGCGCAGGTAGCTCCTTTTTTCTCCAAACCGTCCAACTGATCTTTCATCAGCGATTGCAAAGGTGAAACAACTATTGTCAAGCCTCCGTTGCGGTAGTAGCGGTTGAGTGCTGGCAACTGATAACACAAGGATTTGCCGCCGCCTGTGGGCAGCACCGCCAGCGTATGCAACCCCTTCATACCTGATTGCACCACAGCACGTTGTCCACCATCAAATCCTTTTACATCGCGAAAAGTCGGTAGTTTGAAATAACGCTGTAACTGCGCCTCAGGATTGAGCGTATCCTGACAATAACGGCATTCCGTACTACCGCAATCATGGTCGCGCAATTCGGCAATCAGCCGAGCCGTATCGGGAAACTGGTGCCTCACCCACGGAGCTAACACAGAATTACCACCAGAGACATTTAACCAAGATAAGGCATAGCTGAGGGAAGGATATATGGCAGGATTGCGGATGTCAGTTTTCATTAATTCCAAAAAACGTGTGCGGCAGACTTTCAGACGACCTTGATCATTGTTGTCCTGCATCATCAACCAAATAGTGTCGATCAGTTTCTTGACATCTGGCGATGTATCATGCTCGGGAATCATAATGTCTTCTGAAAGACGATACGGCAGGGGTATATCAGACAGGGCTGTCCACAGCGCAAACTCCTTGGGCTTTTCGGCTTTGATTTTTCCGAACGCAATGCATTGGTCTTGAAAAAGCTGCCAGCAAGCGTGACAGTCGGCAAGTGGGGAATTAATTTCAGAAGAGATGATTTTATGGTTTTTGATTAGTCGGTGATACGGATTTTGCGGAAATGCCAAAGGCGAGAGCCACAGCGTATCGATAACAGGCACTTTAAGCCATGCGGCTTCAGGTACTACGGCCTTCAAATATTTTAAATCGTGCCCGAGGATGTTGTGCCCCATCAGCCACTTTAATCCACTGGTCAGATGAGCCATTTCACACAAGGCGGTATGAAAACCCTTTTCTCCACGAAAAGCTTTTTCAAAAAACAAACCTGAGTCGGGGCGGAATGCACCGATTTTGAACGGCTTGTCGGTTTTTGGATCGACTTCCAAATCAATGATAAGAACAGCAGGGATTTGTCCTTTTGTAGCAGTATTCATTTTTAGACGACCTCTAAACAATTTAAACAATTCTTTCCAGGACAAACACGCCGTAATCATCGCCCAACGGCAGCTCGAAATCCGTATGCAGGATTTGGCGTTTGACTTGTACGGTTTCGTTAGTTTTCGGATTAAAACCTTCTTTTAAGGCCGTCTGAAAATACACACCGAAGCCACGTTTCTGCCACGCAGGCAGTTCGTTGAAATTAATGCTGTTTTCAAACAGTAAATCGTGTTTTTGAGCTCGTGTCAGGCCGCTGACGGCATCTGTGGCGCGGGACGCGCTTTCTCCTTTCTTGCGCAACATCCAATAGCAGTGGGCGTTGAGCGCGTTGCGGTATGAGTCTTCGTGCCGCCAACGGAAATAATCGACCACCAGTTTTTCGTTCGGCAAAACGCAAACCCGTGCATCAAAAGCAGCAGGTTGCCCGTGCGCCACGGAAAAGGCGGCGCTGGCTTCTCCAGCCAATACAGAAATGATTTTGCGCGTTTTGCGTTTGAACGTATTGTCGTCTCGGTGCAGCAACAGTGAAATTTCATCGCTTTCCGAATAGCCGTATGCTACATTGAAACCACACTGCATCAGATGGTGGACGGTGTGTGCCATCAGGTCGCGGAAACGAATGTCGAATGGGGCTTCAAACTGCCAAATTTCCTTGGTTAGTCGTGTAAAACCGCGCCCGTCTAAGCGAACAACAATAAAATTTTCCTGTGGTACGCAAAAATCATAAGCGGTTTCGTATTGTCGCAGGCGTTTGTCCAAATCATCGAATCTCATCATATATCCTTTTATATTTTATTTTCTATATAACTATCTATAAATATATTTTTTAGCATTTTACGCTTCTTGCCGATAAAAGCTAATTAAAAATATATTTTCTTTATATTCAATCGATTAAAAATTATTTTTATAAAAATTTTATTCTTGGCACGCTGTTGGCTATGTTGTGAATGTAACGATACAGCAGATGCTTCGGGAAATACAGTTACCGGAGAAAAATTTTCCGTAAATTTAGTTGCTGTGTGGTTACAGGGCGAATGCCGACAAGACTACATTTGGATTAACAGGTTCGAGTCCTGTCTCGTCTGATAGACGTTGAACGTCTTGTTTATTTAGTCGCCCACCCTTTTCAATATGGCAGGCAAATGCCTAGGGAAACTACAACATGGATATCCTTATGTCGCAGGTTCGAGTCCTGTCTCTGTTGTTTCAAATAGCAGAGTAGCTCAGTTGGTAGAGCCAAGGCATGTTTCCCTGAAAAACTTGTTGCGTGCCATATTATTTTTACGGCAGCAGGCGGATGCCCGGAAGAGAGTACATTAGCTTTCAGTTAAAACCGTTTCTCTTCATCTTTAGCCGCTATGCTGCCACCCATTCAAGGCCGTCTGAAATATTCAGGCGGGCCGATATAAAAACCGTTTTCGGTGCAAACGGCAAATGCCGGAGGAATTACAGCCTGCTAAGCTCGAGGTCGCGGGTTCGAGTCCCGTCTCTGCCGCCAACAATGGCAGAGTAGCTCAGTGGATAGAGCGCGTAAAAATTTCTCCATTCTTTGTTGCCCAATGTACCACCCCTTATGGGTGAATGCCATTAGGATTACATTCCTTCCTTGCTACAAACCTGAATGATCCTAATTAAACTAGTCGCCCTACGGCAGCAGGCGGATGCCCGGAAGAGAGTACATTAGCTTTCAGTTAAAACCGTTTCTCTTCATCTTTAGCCGCTATGCTGCCACCCATTCAAGGCCGTCTGAAAAACAAAGCTAAAACAAGTTCAGACGGCCTCAAACCAACAATATGAAAGAAAATGAAAATGGCTAATACTACCTTGTTTCAATCTATTAAAAACCGTTTGACTAAAACCGACACTTATAACGAAGCCGGCGGCATCGCCTACACGCTGACGCCCAAACAACAGCTGGCCCAACTTGCCGCCACCGGCTGCCTGAACAGCACCTACTACACCGATGCGCAAGACCAGCTTGAGCAAGTATTGGAATTGGCGGAACAACTGGATGCCGAGTTTATCGCCAAAACCGCCGTGTACGCCCGTCAAAAAGGTTTCATGAAAGATATGCCCGCGCTGTTGCTTGCCGTGTTGGCGCAAAAAGACGTGAACATGCTTGCCCGCGTATTCGACCAAGTGGCGGACAACGGTAAAATGTTGCGCAACTTCGCGCAAATCATCCGAAGCGGCGCGGTCGGCAGAAAATCCTTCGGCAACCGTCCGAAAAAACTGATGCAGACCTGGCTTTTGACCGCCACCGAAAAACAATTGTTGAACGCCGCTATCGGCAACGCCCCGTCGCTGGCGGATGTGGTCAAAATGGTGCATCCCAAACCGCGTGAAGCATGGCGTGCAGCCTGGTTTGCGTGGCTCATCGGCAAACCGTACGACCGTGCAGCATTGCCGCCCATCACCCGCGCTTTTGAAGACTACAAACAAAGCCGCCAAGGCGCATTGCCCGACGTTCCGTTCCAAATGCTCACTGCGTTGGAATTGAACAGCGGCGACTGGGCGCAAATCGCCCGCAACGGCTCATGGCAGCAGGTTCGCCAAAACCTGAACACATTCCTGCGCCACGATGTGTTTGCAAAAAGCAAAAACATCAAAATGGTGACAGAAAAACTGCGCGACAAAGCCGCCATCCGCCGCGCCCGCGTCTTGCCTTACCAATTGCTGACCGCGTATCAGGCAACATCCGAACAGATGCCGTTTGAAATCCGCGAAGCCCTGCAAGATGCGATGGAAACCGCTGTACAAAACGTACCGGCAATCCAAGGCAAAGTCGTGGTTTGTCCGGACGTTTCCGGCTCTATGCACAGCTCGGTTACAGGCTATCGCGGCAGCGCGACCAGCAAAACCCGCTGCATCGACATTGCCGCGCTCGTGTCCGCCGCCATGTTGCGTACGAATCCGCAAGCCCGCGTGATACCGTTTGAACAAATCACGGTAAACGTGAAGCTCAACCCACGCGACAGCATCATGACCAACGCCGAAAAACTCGCCAATATCGGCGGCGGCGGAACGGCATGCAGTGCACCGCTCGCCATGCTGAACCGTGAAAAAGCCGACGTGGATTTGGTCGTCATCGTATCAGACAACGAAAGTTGGGCAGATGACAGCCAACGATGGGGCGCAACAACCAGCCTGATGAAAGAGTGGAATATTCTGAAACAACGTTGTCCAGAAGCTAAACTCGTTTGTCTGGATATCCAGCCCTACACCAAGGCTCAAGCACGAAACCGTCAGGATATCTTGAACATCGGCGGCTTCTCCGATCAAGTATTCTCCCTGATTGGTTCCTTTGCCGAACGAGGTATGGGTACAGATTTCTGGGTAGATGAGATTGAGAAAACGCCGTTGGCAGCTGTGAACTGAAGCTAAGGCCGTCTGAAAAAAGTAGAAATATATTTCAGACGGCCTATTCAGTCAGGGAAGACTGAGAAAAAGAATAAGGAAACAAAATGCAAAAATTTATCTTAATCCGCGGTCATCAAGGTTCGGGAAAATCGACGTTTGCCGAACAAAAAGCCGCCGAATTTAAAGCGCAGTATCCGGATGCGGAAGTGGTCCGTATTGAAAACGATTTGTTTATTACCGATGAATACGGTGAGTATCGTTGGTCGGGCGAAGCGGTGGATAAGGCGCAAAAACGCGGTAATGCTTTGATGACTGAAACCTTGAGACTTGGACGTCAAAATCCGAATCGAAATATTTTGATCATTCATTCCAATACCAACCAAAAAGCTTCGCGTTGCCGTCATTTATTGGATCTGGCGAAAAAAAGCGGTTTTGAAACAGAAGTCTACCGACTGCACAATTTCTATCCCAACCTGCACGGTGTGAAAGAGCATGACGTGTTGGCGGCATATATCAAGTTGAATCAAAACCGAGTAGCAAACGAAATCCACATCGAGGCCGTGCAGCCGGCAAATGCGGAGCAGTTAGAAAAAATTGAACAGATGCAGGCTATCGAGCATAAGCCGCTGGTGTTTGATGAGGTGCAGCAAACCTTTGTGACCGATCACTATCTACAACACGACAGCCGTAACTTTACTGCCAAAGTGTCCAAACGTTATCCTGAATTGCGCGTGTTGAAATACGCCCGCAGCGTGTTCTATAACAACCGATTTAATGATGCTTTGCTGGAAATGCGCGGTTTGATTATCGATGCGCACAACCGCATCATCGTGCGTCCGTTTAAAAAAGTGTTCAATTATTCGGAGCGTATTGCCAAAGGCAGCCGTTATCCGATCCGAATCAGCGACGATAGATTGGTAGATGCGGTCGTAAAAGTAAACGGCTTCCTCGGCTGTTGCACTTTCGTCTCGCTTTCAGATGACCATCCGTCTAAAGGCGCTTCGTTTAACGGCAAAGTGCTGTATTCGACCACCGGTTCGCTTGATAGCGCGTTTGCAGACATGACCGCCGCACACTGCGCGCAATACGAAACCCTGTTCCGCGCTTATCCGAACCACACTTTTTTGTTTGAAATCACAGACGCGAAAGACGTACACATCATCCGCGAAGCATTGGGCGAAACCTTAATCGGCTGCATTGATGTGGCGACCGGCCGTCAGTTTAGCGAAGCGGAATTGGACGAAATCGGCAAACAATACGGCATCCGTCGTCCCGAAATGCTGAAAAACATCACGTTCGGCGAGCTGAAAGGCCGTCTGAAAAACGTGGAACATGAAGGTTTTATGGTGTTTGATGCGCAAAACGGCGAAATGCTGTTCAAACTCAAATCGCCGTATTACCTGATTTCCAAGTTTCTGGGACGAAGCAACGAAGGCAATATCGGCCGCAAACTGGACAAACGCCATGTTGATGAAGAATTTTATCCTTTAATCGACTATATCCACGAGCATCAGGAAGCGTTCAACGCTATGCCGGAATTGGATAAAATCGCGTATATTCAGGCGTTTTTGAGACAGTTGTAAGGCTGTCTGAAAAATACCGTATGATTGTGTTAGTATGACGATGGCGGATGGATTGTTTCATCCTCCATTCTATTAATGAACAAGGAAAAAACAATGAAAAAAACAAGTATCGTTAGGAAACTGATGCTCGCCGTCGCCATGCTTCCGTTGGCTGCTCAAACTGCGCAGGCTGAGGAATTTGGGTCTTTCGGCGCTCCGCCTAAAGGCTTTAAAGTCGGCTATCAATCCGCGCAAAATGGTGTGACATTGATAGAACTTGTGCCGCAGAAACAGACTGTGGAAGACTGGACGCAAATGGTCACGCTGCAATCCATGGCAGGTATGAAACCGGGTGTTGAGCAGTTTTTCGGCAATCTTTCAGCATCATGGCAGAATGCCTGTCCGCAAAGTAGTGTCAACCCAATAACGGCAGGTGAGGAAAACGGCTATCCATTCGCCTTGGTGATGTTGTTTTGCGCCAACAATCCGCAAACCAGCAAACCTGAATTTACTTGGATAAAAGCCGTACAGGGTAACGAAGCTTTGTACGTGAAGCAATATGCTTTCCGTTACGAGCCGACGAAGGCCGAGTTGACCAATGCCGTCATGCATTTGCGCAATTTACGCGTCTGCGACAACAGCGCAGGACATCCTTGCAATAAAAAAGGAAAATAAGCGTTTAAATATTTTCAGACGGCCTTACCGGTTTTGCTAAAGCGAAACGTAACAAGGCCGTCTGAAAATATATAGAGCAACGCGTATTTATTTTCCGCGCTCATACGCTTCGATTTCGCCAACCTTAGGCGCATAGCCGCTGCTTGTGTCGTGGCGCAAATCCAACCAGATATCGACCAATGCCCAAGCGGCAGGCGCGGCGATGACGTTTTGCCCCATACATAAAACCTGCGCGTTATAGTTCTCCACCGAGCCGCGGACGGTAAGCAAATCATGTGCCGTCGCCGCCCGTATGCCGCGCACTTTATTGGCGGCAATCGCCGTACCCACGCCGGTACCGCAAATCAACAGCACACGGTCGGCGCGTCCTGCCGCGACTTCTTCGGCCGCGGCAAACGAGAGTTGCGGATAGGTCCCTTCGGGCGAGGATAAATCGACCAAGCTGCTGACGCGCGGGTCGTTTTGCAGATGCGCTTTGAGCGTGTCCTTCAATATTGCGCCGTTGGCCGGCGCGGCAATAACCAAACGCATACGAACTCCTTGAAGCACATAAAAACATTGTTCAGCATACGCCCGCGCGTGATACGATTCAAGCCTGCAACGCAGAAAGCACGGTATGAGAAAAATCTACTTCACATCAGACCTACATTTCTCACATAAAAACATCGCCAAATTTTGCCCGCAATTTCGACCGTTCGATAACGTGGAGCAGATGGATGAATTTTTAATTCAGACATGGAATGAAACCGTTACGCCTGAAGATACGGTGTACAACTTGGGCGATTTTTCCTTTGCACACGACCATAAGCAGATAGAGCGCGTTTTGTCGCGTTTAAACGGGCAACATCACTTGATTTATGGCAATCATGATCATGTGATTCGGCAGCATGCCGATTTTTTCCGCAGCCAAACCAAGCATGACGGCCATCCGCTGCTGTCGTCCATACGGCCGTATATGAAACTCAAATTGCCGGAAATTAAGAATACGCTGGTTCTCTTTCACTATCCGATTCAGGAATGGGACGGCTGTTATCAGGGCTGGTATCACTTGTACGGTCATTTGCATGATAGGGTGGCGGAAATCAAAGGGCGTGCTTTAAATGTCGGATTCGATTTGCACGGCCGCTTTTTGACGGTAGAAGATGTCGATAAGTTTTTGTGTGAGTTGCCTAAAATTTCGTATTTTGGCGAAGCAGGATTGAAGGCCAACTCGCCGGAAGAAGCGGCTGAGCTGGTGTCTTGGAAACTGGCACAGTTAAATCAGGTATAATTTCAGACGGCCTTTGCGGATTTCCGGCAAAGGCCGTCTGAATATCAATTTCCCATTTTTGAGTGAGACATGGAAAACCTTTCGGCTTACTTACTACAAAAAATCAGCCTCCCCAATCAATCCGGCAAGGGTAAGTCATGAGCGGCAAGCCTTTGAAGTATCCCGTTTCCGCTTTGGTCGTTTTGCATGATGAAGACGGCAATATCCTGCTGATTGAACGCACGGCGCCGCAAGGTTTTTGGCAGTCGGTTACCGGCAGCTTGGAAGAAGGCGAACGTATCGAAGAAACCGCATGGCGCGAAGTGTGGGAAGAAACCGGTATCCGCCTTGCAGACGGACAGCTGGAAAACTGGCATGACAGCACCGTTTATGAAATCTATCATCACTGGCGCCATCGCTATCCCAAAGGCGTTTTTGAAAACCGCGAACACATCTTCTCCGCCCAAATTCCGCACGATACGCCCATCGTCCTGCAACCGGACGAACACGTTGCCTATGGTTGGTTTGGTGCAGAAGAAGCGGCGGAAAAAGTGTTTTCGCCTTCCAATAAACGCGCAATTTTAGAACTGGTCAAAAGGCTGAATGCCAAAAAGGCCGTCTGAATACGACAGTTTCACATTTTCAGACGGCCTTGGGTTTGCTATACTTTCGCCGTTTGACTCTCTTTAAAATCAAAGGAAACCATCATGGCAGACTTCAACAAAATCCTGACCCCGGGCGACGTGGACGGCGGCATCATCAACGTTGTCAACGAAATCCCTGCGGGCAGCAACCACAAAATCGAATGGAACCGCAAACTGGCCGCCTTCCAACTCGACCGCGTTGAACCGGCAATTTTCGCCAAACCGACCAACTACGGCTTTATTCCGCAAACGTTGGACGAAGACGGCGACGAATTGGACGTATTGCTGGTTACCGAGCAGCCTTTGGCAACCGGTATTTTCCTGGAAGCACGCGTTATCGGCGTGATGAAATTCGTTGACGACGGCGAAGTGGACGACAAAATCGTCTGCGTTCCGGCCGATGACCGCAACAATGGCAACGCCTACAAAACTTTGGCCGACTTGCCGCAACAACTGATCAAACAAATCGAATTCCACTTCAACCACTACAAAGACCTGAAAAAAGCAGGTACCACTAAAGTTGAATCTTGGGGCGATGTGGAAGAAGCGAAACAAGTCATCAAAGAATCTATCGAACGTTGGAACAAACAAGCCTAATCAGTTTGTCCCGTACAATATCAAGGCCGTCTGAAAGCAAAGTTCAGACGGCCTTTTTATGTTTCCAACCAATATAACAAAATCGTCTTTAAAACAAACAAACCATTCTTTCCCATTTTCAGACGGCCTCATTAAAGTAACGCCTATACCAAAAATAAGGAGTACTTCAATGACTGCTACTACGACCGACCCGCGCGCCAAGCTGCCTGATACACCGCTTTCCGGCAACGAAGCCTTGAAAGAACGCAGCGATTATCTGCACGGCACCATTAAAGAAGAGTTGAAAGACGACTTTACCGGCGGCTTTACCGCCGACAACTTTCAACTTATCCGCTTCCACGGCATGTACGAACAGGACAACCGCGATATCCGTGCCGAGCGTACCGAACAAAAGCTTGAGCCTTTAAAAAACATGATGTTGCGTTGCCGTTTGCCCGGCGGCATCATTACGCCGAAACAGTGGCTGGGTATCGATAAATTTGCCGGTGAAAATACGATTTACGGCTCCATCCGCCTGACCAACCGCCAAACCTTCCAATACCACGGCATTCTGAAAACCGATTTAAAACAGGCACATCAGGCATTGCACAAACTGGGTCTGGATTCCATTGCCACAGCCAGCGATGTCAACCGTAATGTGTTGTGCACCAGCAATCCTGTACAAAGCACTTTGCACCAAGAAGCCTATGAATGGGCGGCGCGCATCAGTATGCACCTCCTGCCGCGCACCATGGCATATGCCGATGTATGGCTGGACGGTGAAAAAGTGTTCACGACCGAGCCGACCGAGCCGCGCAATAAAGAAATTGCCGACGACGTAGAGCCGATTTTGGGTAAAACCTATTTGCCGCGCAAATTCAAAACCGCCGTTGTGATTCCGCCTGATAACGATGTGGACATTCATTCCAACGACTTAGGTTTTGTGGCGATTGCAGAAAACGGCAAGTTGGTGGGTTTCAATGTATTGGTCGGCGGCGGTTTATCCAGCGAACACGGCAATACCAAAACTTATCCCAATATTTCCTATGAATTCGGTTTCGTTCCGCTGGAATACACCCTCAACGCCGCAGAAGCCGTCGTCAGCACCCAGCGCGACTGGGGTAACCGCAGCGACCGCAAAGCAGCGCGTACACGCTATACGCTGCAACGCGTCGGCGTAGATGTGTTCAAAGAAGAAGTCGAAAGGCGCATGGGCATTAAATTTGAACCCATCCGCCCTTACGAATTCACCCACCGCGGCGACCATATCGGCTGGGTACAAGGACATGAAGGCAACTGGCATTTGACTTTGTTTATTGAAAACGGCCGCCTGCTCGATTATCCCGGCAGACCTTTGAAAACCGGCGTACGTGAAATTGCCCAAATCCATCCTGGCGACTTCCGTCTGACGGCCAACCAAAATCTGGTGGTTGCCAATGTACCGCCCGAATTGAAAGACACGATTGATAAAATCGCCAAAGATCATGGCCTTATCAGCAAATCGATTACCATCCAGCGTGAAAACTCCATGGCTTGCGTTGCCTTGCCGACTTGCCCGCTGGCGATGGCTGAGGCCGAACGCTTCCTACCGACATTCTCCGATAAAATCGATGAAATGTTCGCCAAATACGGCTTGGAAGACGAATATATCGTTTTGCGCGTAACCGGTTGCCCCAACGGTTGCGGCCGCGCCATGCTGGCGGAAATCGGTTTGGTCGGTAAAGCGGTCGGCCGCTACAACCTTTACGCAGGCGGCAACCGCGAAGGCACCCGCATCCCGCGCCTGTTTAAAGAAAATATTACCGAACCTGAAATCCTTGAAATTGTCGAAGGCTGGGTGGCCGATTGGGCTCAAAACCGACTCGATGATGAAGGCTTCGGCGATTTTGCCGTCCGCACCGGTATCGTCAAACCCGTATTGGACGCACCTCGCGATTTCTGGGCATAACGCACATAAACAGACCCACAAGTCTGCAATAAGAAAATAGAGAAGGACTAAAGGCCGTCTGAAAAATCAGGATAACTGGTTTTCAGACGGCCTTTTATATTAGGGATGTTTATATGAAAGATAGGATATAAATCGAATCAGCGGCGGCGGCCAAAGCCTCGGCCCATGCTGGGGCGACGGTAGTTGGAAGGCTGACGCGTAGTTTCGCGGTATCGTTGTTGCTGCTGGGCGTTTTGTTGCTGGGCACGCAGGGTGCGTGTATTCAGCTGTTGGCTGGTGCGTCCGTTTGGACGTGCGCTTTGATAATAGTTGGCACGGGCTTGACGGGCAATCGGGCTGTTTTGATTGCGCGCCTGTGTGAATTTATTGGCCAATGCGTTGCCGATAAATGCACCGGCTGCCGTACCCACCAAGCTTTGCAGCAGCCAGCTGCCGGTAGATTGGTCGTAGATGTATTGTTGGCCGTCTGTACCGGTTACCGGTTGGCCGTTGTTGCCGTTGGCTTGTGCCTCGGCAGGAATGGTATCTTTCACGGCTTCAGGCGTGAGCTGGTAAACCGTATTGTCTTCTTGTTGGCCGTTTTGTTGTGCTAACTGTTGTTGCAATGCTTCGATTTGTTTTTGTTGCTGCTCAAGCTGTGCCTGGGTATTGTCTTTGCAGGCAGCAAGGGCGAAAGTGGAAAGGGCGGCTAAGGCAATCAGTTTTTTCATTGTTTTTCCTGAGAGAAGTTTGTCTTTGCCGAGATTTCGGCGGAGTGTGTTTGCCTAATATTAAACCATTTCCCTGTTTTTCAAGTGGTTTTACAAAATAATATTGGAAAGTTGCGCTGCAAATGCACGGCTGTTGGCGGCCAGATTGCCCAGTGCAGGCATCTCGTGTTCGGTTTCGATAATCAGCAGGTTGGCAGGGCGGCGGGTGTGCAGGGACATTTGCATTTCAGCGGGAGAGAAGGGCATGTGATGGCGTTTGGCAAAGGCTTCGGCGCGTTTGTTGGCGGTTTTGAGCATGGGCAGCAGGGTAATGTCCAAATGGAAACGGCGTACGCCCAAAACTAAAATACGCGCCGCGAAGAAATCCGCTTCATCAGTAAAAACATTCGGGCTGCTTTGATTGAAATCGTGACGTTCTGCGGCAATCAAAGTCGCGATGGTGCGTACTTGCGGAATTAAGGCTTCGCTGATGAGGTTGTCGGGCGTATCAGGCAAAGTGAGCGTGTTGGGCATGCTGTGGTGGCTGTTGCTGTCAACGACCATGCGGCAGGTGTGTAACATTTGAGTTTGGCTGTGGATTTTAGTTGAAGCGGTCATGGCTGTATTCCTTATTTCTTAAAAATGGGTGGATTTAAGCGGCCATGGTGGGTATAAAAAAAGCCGCTCAAATGAGGCGGCTCTGATTTGCGTATTTTCAATTTGGTCTGTTTCAGACAAGCGCAAAAAAGTACCGCACGTTTGTGTGGTACCAATAGAAGAAAGTAGCGGAGCATTGCGCGGTTTGCATGATGAAAATACGTCTTTAATGTATAAAAGAATAAAGCGTAGTTTAAAACAAGAATGCCAGTAATTTCAATATCCAATCGACAAAACCCACCAATAAATCTACAAGTTGTTGTAATCCTTCCAATTTATTTTCTTTCAAGTGAGTCAAATTTGCATAATTATAATGCAAGACAAGATAAATTGATAACAATCCGAGCAAGTTCCTTAAAAAGGCCGTCTGAAATTCAGCTTTCAGACGGCCTTTATTTTGGCTTGTCCAATCAATAAACGTCGCGTTGGTAGCGTTTGTCTTCGCGCAGGTCGTTGAGGTAGTCTTCGGCTTCGTCACGGCTGAGTTTGCCTTGGGTTTCGATAACTTCGATCAGGGCGTTTTCGACATCGCGTGCCATGCGTGTGGCGTCGCCGCAGACGTAGATGTGTGCGCCTTGTTGCAGCCAGTTCCAAACTTCGGCGGCGCGTTCGGTGATTTTGTGTTGGACATAGACTTTGTGTTCGCCTTGGCGGCTCCATGCGAGGTCGGCGCGGGTGAGGAGGCCGTCTTTGCGCCATTCGCTCCATTCGAGTTGGTAGAGGAAGTCGTCGGCCAGGCGTTGGTTGCCGAAGAAGAGCCAGTTTTTGCCGCTGTCGCCATTGGCGGCACGTTGTTGCATGAAGGAGCGGAAGGGGGCGACGCCTGTGCCTGCGCCGATCATGATGATGGGGGTGTCGCCGTTTTGTGGCAGGCGGAAGTTGGGGTTGGGTTCGACAAAGACACGGACTTCGCTGCCTTCTTCGAGGCGTTCGCCCAAGTAGCCGGAGGCTGCGCCGGTGTAGGTGTGGTCGTGGTGGTCGAAACGGACGACGCCGATGGTGAGGTGGACTTCTTCGCCGACTTCGTCTTGTGCGGAGGCGATGGAATAGAGGCGCGGGGTTTGTGGGCGGAAGAGGCTGTATAGGGTTTGTGCGTCCAGTGGGTGCGGATAGGCTGCGAATACGCCTACGGGCGGTGTGGCGGCGAGGTAGGCATCCAGTTGGGCTTTATCTGCGGCTATGGTTTTGAGTTCTTCGTTGTTTGTTAATTCGGCGTATTGTTGGACGAATGCCGGTGTGTTTTGGGTGATGTCTGCGGATTCGGTCAGGGCGGTGCGGATGTCGGTTTCGCGGCCGTCTGAAAGCTGGACGGTTTCGCTGCCGGTTAGTTGGTTGAGGTCGAGGATTTCTTGAACGAGGTCGGCGGCATTCAGCGGCCATACGCCGAGCGCGTCGCCTACCTGATAATGCAAACCTGAGCCGCTGAGGTCAATTTCGATGTGTTCGACGTCTTTTTCTGCGGTGCGTGAGGTGATTTTTTGGCGCACGGAGAGGGTGGCTGTGTAGGGGTTTTCTTTGGTGTATGCGGTGCCGCTGCTTGGGGTGGCTGGGCTGTGTGCTGCGGTGGTTGTGCTTGGGCTTGCTGCTTGGACGGTCAATTCGGCTACTTTGGGTACGACGGCGGCTACCCATGCGTCGGCATTTGCTTGGAACTCTAAGTCGCAGATGCCCAAGTTGTTCAGACGGCCTGCGCCCAGTTCGGCAAATTTGGCATCAAAGTCTTTGCCTGCTTGACAGAAGTTTGGATAGGAGGAGTCGCCAAGGCCTAAGACGGCAAAGGTGAGTTTGCTGAGGTCGGGTTTCTTTTTGCCGTAGATGAATTTGTATAGGGGCAGGGCTTCTTCGGGCGGTTCGCCTTCGCCTTGGGTGGAGGTAACCAAAAGGACGATGTCTTCGTCGGGCAGGGTTTTGCTTTTGAAATCGCCTGCGCTGCTGAGGCGGGCTTCTACGCCGGCGGCTTGAAGTTTGGCGTGTAAGGATTCGGCAACGCTGCGTGCGTTGCCGGTTTGGGAGGCGGAAAGGACTAACACGCGGCGGCTGACTGTCGGGGCAGCTGCTTGCAGGATGGTCGGTTCGGCCGCTGCGCCGGATACGCCTTGGCTTTGCGCCCAGCAATAGCCGGAGAGCCAGGCAAGTTGGGTGGGGGATAGGGCGGAGAGTTGGGCGGAGAGTTCGGCAGGCAGTGGATTGGCTTGGCTCATTTTGTTTCCTTTGTTGGGACGGCTATAGCCGATTGTTTGAATAATGAACAGTCGCTACTTTAAACAGGCCGTCTGAAAAAAGGAAAGAATGCTTGGTTTTAATTTAAGATGATTTCGTTATATTCGGAATATAAGAAGGCCGTCTTGGTTTCAGACGGCCTTTGCGGTTTTTTAATGGCTGGAAAGTTTCATGACGATTACGCCTGAAATAATTAAGAATGCGCCGAGCCAGCGGCCGAAGTTGGCGGCATCGTTGAAAAAGGCTACGCCTACTAAAAATGCGCCTGCCGCGCCTATGCCTGTCCAAACGGCATAGGCAGTCCCCATCGGTATGTTTTTTTGGGCGAGGAATAGAAAAAATCCGCTGCCGACAATGCAGGCCAAGGCGGCAGCAATACCCTGCCAACGGTAGCCTTCTTGTTGTGCCAATTTCAGCCCCAAGGGCCAGCCGATTTCCAGTATTCCGGCTAAGATTAAATAAAACCAACTCATAATATGTCCTGATAGTGTGTTAAGGTTTCAGACGGCCTTGGAAAGATTGTTTTCTTCCGAGAGTTCAACGCGTTGTCCGATGTCTTTTAGATTGGAGTATTGTTCGACCAAGCGCGGTACATCGTCCAAGCTCATTGCAAACATCCATAAATAAGTGCTGACGGAATAGATATGGCCGGCGCTGCCGTAGCCTTTAAGCGTCATGTGTATAAAGGCGAAGCCAAACAATACGCTCATCGCCATGCCGATACTGAGATAGCCTAAGGCTTCGCGGTTGGAAATCAGCACGCGTAGTTTGGCAACCCAGCCGTAGTGGCGGTAGAGCTGATGCTCGTTGCCGTCGCGGATAAGGTGGTTGTCGCGTTCAAGCCGGTTGTTCAAACGGAAATATAGGTTTTCGCTGATGGCGGCAAAACGCGGCAGCAACCATAAAAACAGGGCAAGTATCGCGACAGCCAATACGCCCACCCAAAATTCCAATATCAGCAACATCATACATGCACCGAAGATGGAGACCAGCGAAGTAGCAGCGATGGGCAGGTGTTCTTCAAAGAAACTGACAAACTCACGCGATAGGGCGACGCGTGCAGTAATGGCGGAATGCGGTACTTCTCGCTTGCGCTGTTCCAAAACGACAGGGACGGCTATCTCAGTATAGATCTGGGTAAATGTGCGCGTATCGGCTATCCTGCGGGCGGCACCGATTATCCACATTAATAAAACCACCACACCATACGACATTGCCTGCCAGACTTTGCCTTCCATAACGGCATTAATCGCCCAGCCTCCAAACACGGGATATACCAGCAAGAGCAGATTATCCAAGCCGACGAGAGAGAAGGTTGAGATGAGTTTGCGGCGGTGTGTTTGACCGATGTGTTTCAACATTTTCCACATGGTTGCCCTCCTTATTTAGTATTGAGGGTTTGCGCCATTAATTCGGCCAACGCGTCCAAATCGGTAAACAGTCGGGCTGCACGTTTTTCACCGAAGGCGGTAAAAATTCGTTTGCTGAATTCCTGCATGTTTTGCACCAATGGTGCAGCGGATTCTTTACCTTGCTCGGTCAGCGACAATAAGCGTTCGCGTTTGTCTTGTTCGCTTTCGTGAAATGTCAGCAAGCCTTGTTCCGCCAGCGTTTTGCATGTGCCGGAAACGGTTTGCTTGGGCAGGCTCCATTCTTCGCCTATGTATTTTTGAGTGCGGCTGCCTTCGGTGGCCAAGGTGTAGAGAACGGCGAAGGTGTTGTAGTTGGTGTTTTGCTGTTTAATCCATTGGTCAAATGCGCTGTCTATATGACTGATGCGCATACCGAGTTGATCGAGCTGATTCATAAATTGGTCTCAATATTGACTAATTGGATGCGGATTATAGTCATGTTTAGGACTAATTGCAAATAGAAGGCCGTCTGAAACAATCATTTTCAGACGGCCTTGAAACCGTTAAAATAATTAATGTAGAAACGATATATTCAAACTACGATAAACCTAATAAAACCATCTTCAGCACATACGCCATGATTCATTTCTTATCTCAAAACATCTCCTCTAAACAAGCCACTGCCATCGGGCTGCTTGCCGTTGCTTTGTGGAGCTTTGTCATTTCTCTGATACGCTCTTTGAGCCTGCATATGGGGGCAGTGGGCGGCGCAGCAATGATGTACACCCTGTCCACTGTGTTGATTTGGTTGATTTTCGGCAGGCCGCATTTGCGTAATTACAACCGCGGCTATTTGCTTTGGGCGAGCATTTTTTTTGTCGGTTGCGAACTGTGTTTGTCGTTGTCGGTCGGTTTTGCTCAAAATGCCCGACAGACGGTTGAGATCGGTATGGTCAATTATTTGTGGCCGACGTTTACTATTTTAGGCGCGGTCTGTTTCAACGGGCAGCCGGCAAAATGGTGGATAGGCATAGGCTTTGTATTGTCGTTTTTCGGGATTGCCACGGTATTGGGCGGCGACGGCGGATTGTCGCTTTCGGGGATTTATCACAATGTCCGCACCAATCCTGCCGGTTATCTGATGGCATTGGCCGATGCACTTTTTTGGGCGGCATATTGCACGCTAACGGCGCGCGTGAAGGCAGAAGGAAGCAGCGTGGGCTTTTTCTTTATGCTGGTGTCGCTGCTTTTGTGGGCGGAATATTTTATCGGCGGGACACACAGTCTGAATTTTGATGCGGAGTCCGTCGGCTATGCCTTGGCCGCCGCGTCTTGCATGGGTTTGGGCTATGCGGTTTGGAACATCGGTATTTCGCGCGGGAACATGACGGTATTGGCGGGCGCATCTTATTTTATCCCTGTGTTTTCCGCGCTGGTGTCTTCGTTTGTCATCAGTGCGCCGTTGTCTGTACAGTTTTGGCAGGGGGCAGGGATGGTGTGCGCAGGTTCGGTTGTTTGCTGGTTGGCGACGCGCCGAAAATCGATATAACAAAAATATCTTTTTTAACAACCAAACATTCTTTCCCATTTTCAGACGGCCTGTTTAAAGTAGAGACCAGTTTGAGAAATCACGAGAAATAGGAAAGAACCATGACCGCAACCACCGCCCCGCTTTTGCGCTTCATCACCGCCGGTAGCGTCGATGACGGCAAATCCACACTCATCGGCCGCCTGCTCTACGACAGCAAAACCCTGCTGACTGACCAGCTCGACAAACTCAACCGCGCCGCCGAAAACGGCGAAACGCCTGATTTTGCCAGCCTGACAGACGGCCTTGCCGCTGAGCGCGAACAAGGCATCACCATCGACGTCGCCTACCGTTATTTCGCCACGCCCAAACGCAAATTCATCATTGCCGATACGCCGGGACATGAACAATACACGCGTAATATGGTTACCGGCGCATCGACTGCCGATGCCGCCATTATTTTAGTCGATGCTACACGCGTCGATTTTTCAGGCAGCGAGCCTGTCCTCCTGCCCCAAACCAAACGCCACAGCGCGATTCTGAAACTTCTGGGCTGTCCCAACATCATCGTCGCCGTCAACAAACTCGACCTGCTCGACTTTGACGAAGCCAAATATCAAGCCATTACCGAAGCCTACCGCAAACTGGCGGAGCAAATCGGCCTCCAAGCCCAAATCCACTTCCTGCCCATCAGCGCCTTAAAAGGCGACAACATCGTCAATGCCAGCAGCCAAACCCCTTGGTATCAAGGTTTGCCGCTTCTGCCTTTGCTTGAAAGCCTGCCCGTCAACCGTCAAAACGCCGCCGACCAAGCCGCGCATTTTCCCGTACAACGCGTGGCGCGCCAAGACGGCAGCAGCAGCGACGACTTCCGCGGCTATCAAGGCAGATTGGAAGCGGGCCGTCTGAAAGTGGGCGATGAAATCAAAATCCTGCCCAGCGGCCATGTTGCCAAAGTTGCCGAAATCTACAATGCCAACGGTAAAACCGAATCTGCCGAAGCAGGGGAAGTGTTGACCGTTGTTTTGGATACCGATATCGATATTTCGCGCGGCAACAGCATTGTTTCAGCCGACAGCGCCATTGTCCCCGAACAACAATTCCAAGCCGCGCTTTGCTGGTTTGACGATATTCCGCTCAATCTGCGCCGCAAATATTTGCTGAAACACACGACTCAAACCACGCCCGTAAAAATCAGCGAAATTGCCTACGTTTGGGACGTCAACACCCTCAGCCGGGTCGAATCCGCCGAAACGCTCAAGCTCAACGACATCGGCAGCGTCAGCTTCAAAACCCAGCAGCCGCTTGCCGCTGCCGCATACGAAGACAACCATGCTCAAGGCGCGTTTATTTTGATTGACGAAGCCACCAACCATACTGTCGCGGCAGGCATGATACGCAAAGTCAGCGAAACAAACAGTTTTGAAATTTAAAAGAAAGTTGCAATAAAAAAGGCCGTCTGAAGTTTCAGACGGCCTGTTATTTTATCCAAGGCGAAATGCTTATGCGCCGTAAACCGGATATTTATTGCACAAAGCAGTCACTTGTTCGCGGACTTTGGCGAGGTTGGCTTCGTCTTCAGGGTTGGCCAATACGTCGGCAACCAAGTTCGCCAATACGCGCGCGTCGGCTTCGTTAAAGCCGCGTGTGGTCATGGCAGCGGAGCCGATGCGGATGCCAGAGGTAACGAACGGTTTTTCCGGATCATTCGGGATGGCGTTTTTGTTGACGGTAATGTGTGCTTTGCCCAAAGCGGCTTCGGCGGCTTTGCCGGTGATTTTCATCGGTTGCAGGTCAACGAGGAAAACGTGGCTTTCGGTACGACCCGAAACGATGCGCAAACCGCGTTTAACCAACTCTTCCGCCATTGCTGCAGCATTGATTTTCACTTGTTTTGCGTATTGTTTGAACTCAGGTTGCAACGCTTCTTTAAACGCCACAGCTTTGGCGGCGATAACGTGCATCAACGGGCCGCCTTGCAGGCTTGGGAAGATGGCGGAATTCAACGCTTTTTCGTGGGTATTGTCACGGCACAGAATCACACCGCCGCGAGGGCCGCGCAGGGTTTTGTGGGTGGTGGTGGTGACGAAGTTGCAGAATGGCACGGGGTTGGGATATTCGCCGCCGGCAATCAGGCCGGCATAGTGCGCCATATCGACAAAGAGGTAGGCACCGACTTTATCGGCGATTTCGCGGAATTTTGCCCAGTCGATTTGCAGCGCGTAGGCAGATGCGCCGGCCACAATCATTTTGGGTTTGTGTTCAAGCGCCAAGCGTTCGACTTCGGCATAGTCGAGAACTTCGTTTTCATCCAAACCATAAGTAATGGCGTTGTAGAGTTTGCCGGAAATATTGACGCTGGCACCGTGGGTCAGGTGGCCGCCGTGTGCCAGAGACATGCCCAAAATGGTGTCGCCCGGTTTCAAAACAGAAGCATATACGGCTTGGTTGGCTTGGGAGCCGGAGTGTGGTTGGACGTTGACATATTCTGCGCCAAACAACTCTTTAGCGCGGTCAATCGCCAATTGTTCGACAATATCAACGTATTCGCAGCCGCCGTAGTAGCGTTTGCCCGGATAGCCTTCGGCGTATTTGTTGGTCAATTGCGAACCTTGGGCTTCCATTACGGCGCAGCTGACGTAGTTTTCTGAAGCAATCAGCTCGACATGGTCTTGCTGGCGTTGGTCTTCTTGGGCGATGGCGGCTGCCAGATCGGGGTCATATTGTGCGAGGGTAACGCTTTTTGAAAACATGTTCTCGGTTCCTTTGTGTTGGGCTGAAAATAAGGGATGGAGTACTGCGGATTGGTTCAAGATGAACTATTTTTCTTGCATTGTCAACAATTGTGTCGGGTGTTTGGTTTCAGACGGCCTGGAGCTGAAGGATTCATTTGAAAATATCGTCTTGTTTTAAATGAAAATCCATTTTTTCCAAAAGCGCGGCCAAATCGGCTTCGGCTTGGGCGGCTTGAAGATTTTTTGCCAGCTCGGCCATGGCCGCTGCATTTAAACGCTCTTTCTCCAGCCGTAGGGCTTCTTCGCTGAAGATTTTGATATTGTCTGCCGATTCGGCGGCATCTATTTTTTCAAATGGATAAAATGATTCTTCGTGCACGGCCAAACCGTCGGGCAGGGGCGCGGCATGGTTGAAGTCGGCATCATTGACCGGCATCCATGAAGGATGGTTTTCAAGCAGGATAAATTGTCCGTCCATGCCGTTGATATGACGGAATAGGGTGGTTCGACCATTGTGTAAACGCATAAGCCCGATTGTATGCCCAAGTCGGCAAACCGTCTATAAACCCGTTTCTTTCCATTGGGACGATGGCTAATGTTGATATTATTAATTTTGACATAAAGCAGTTTCGGCTTAAAAAAGACTGGATAAAACGCCCGTGTTTGTTATAATGAAGCTAAAGATTAATTCGTCCTAGTTTTTGGCAGCAGTACTTTTTTATTTAATTAACAAGAGAGGAAAACAAAATGTTTCCAGAATATCGCGATCTGATTTCTAAACTGAAACAAGAGGATGCACACTTTGCCCGTTTGTTTGAGGAACACAACGAGCTGGACGATAAAATTACCGGTTTGGTGAATAACGTGGTAACCAGCGGCTCCGAAGAAATCGAGGAGCTGAAAAAAGCCAAACTCAAACTCAAAGACGAATTGTATGCCCTTTTGCAAAAAGCAGCAGGCAAATAATTAAAATTTGAATAAGGCCGTCTGAACGGTATGATAGGAATCTCAGATTCCCTTTCATGCCGGTTCAGACGGCCTTTTTAATTATTAGGCATTTGGTTATTTTTATTGGCTTAATTTAACGAATAATTGTAAATCACTCTTAATTGCATTGAAAACTCTGTTAAGTTTATTTAAAATCCCGAATAATTTTTATTTTGATTTTAACAAACAAAGTTAAAGAGAAACGATGCAATGAAAACATTCACACTCGCCATTTTGCCTTTGGCATTAATCAGCGCATTCTCTCACGCTGCTGAAGAGAAAGCTGCCGAACAGGCTGAAGTCGATACCGTTTACGTTACTGCCGAGAAGCAACTGCAACAGTCGCTGGGCGTGTCGCGTATTTCAAAAGACGACATCGACAAGCGTCCTGCCGTCAACGATATTTCCGAATTTGTCCGCACCATGCCGGGCGTCAACCTGACCGGCAATACAGCGACGGGTCAGCGCGGCAACAAACGCCAAATCGACCTGCGCGGTATGGGCCCTGAAAACACATTGATTCTGATTGACGGCAAGCCTGTAAACTCGCGCCAATCCGAGCGTATCAGTATGCGCGGTGAACGCAATACGCGCGGCGACAGCAACTGGGTGCCGGTTGAAGAAATTGAATCCATCACCGTTTTGCGCGGTCCGGCGGCAACACGTTACGGCTCCGGCGCGATGGGCGGCGTGGTCAATATTGTTACCAAAAAAGTGTCTAAAGAATTAAAAGGCCAAGTCAATCTTTACGCCAATCAGCCGCAAGACAGCAAAGAAGGCGCAACTCGCCGTATCGGCTTCAATTTGAGCGGTCCGATTATTCAAGATACTTTGGGCTTCCGCATTTACGGCAACCTGAATAAAACGGATGCAGATGCAGCCGATATCAATGCCGGACACGGCAACGACAGCGCGGCCGGTGTCGAAGGCGTACGCAATAAAGACATTGCAGGCCGTCTGCAATGGAAAATCAGCCCTGCGCAAACATTGATTTTAGACAGCAGCTACAGCCGTCAGGGCAATATCTACAACGGCGATACGCAAAACAGCAATCCACGTTCCGCTTTAGTTAATTCTTTAGCTGACGGCAAAGCCGAAACTGCCCGTTTATATCGTTCCGCTTATTCTTTAACGCATGACGGCGCATGGGAATGGGGCGATACCAAAAACGTGATCAGTTATGAGCGTACAGTCAACAGCCACTTGCCTGAAGGTTTGGCCGGCGGTCCCGAAGGCAGCTATACAGGCTTGGATTTTGTTCAAAGCCGTCTGAAAAACCTGCGTTTCAGCAGCGAAGCCAATATTCCGTTTAAACTCGGTGTTGATAATGTATTGACGGTCGGCGCAGAATTTACTGACAGTAAGCTGGATGATCCTGCTTCCAATAGTCAGGGATTTAAAGACCAAGGTAAGACTGACGTGTTTGATGGTATTTCAGCAGTACGCGGCGGTAAGGCATCGCAACGCAACTGGGCAGTTTACGTTGAAGACAATATTTCGTTGACCGACAAAACCCATCTGATTTCGGCCATCCGTTTCGACCACAACAGTGACAGCGGCAGCAACTGGAGTCCGGCGTTGAACTTCTCGCATCAAATCGGCGAAAACTGGTTGGTCAAAGGCGGGATTGCCCGTGCGTATAAAGCGCCAAATCTGTATCAAACCAATCCTGACTTTATCCTGTACACGCGCGGTCAAGGTTGTCCGATTGATGCGCCGAACAGTGTCCGCTGTTACTACATGGGCAATGGCAATTTGAAACCTGAAACCAGTATCAATAAAGAGATTGGCCTTGAGTTCAATAAAAACGGCTGGCAGGCATCCGCGACTTATTTCCATAATGCGTACCGCAATAAAATCGTGATTGGTGAAAATATCATTGCCACCAGCAATATCCGCAACTGGCTTTTGCAATGGGAAAATACGCCGAAAGCGACTATTTCGGGTATCGAAGGCAACTTGGTGATTCCGTTGCATGACACACTCAAGTGGAGCAACAATTTCACTTATATGCACAAATCTGAAGATTATCAAGGTAATCCATTGTCTCTGGTACCGAAGCATACCCTCAACAGCACGTTGTCTTGGACACCAAACGAACATTTTGATGCCAACCTGACCTTTACCCACTATGGCCGTACTAAACCGCGCGGCGTAGCGATTAATAGACTGGAACGAGACGGTAATCCTCGTGCAGGGGTTACTCCTTTGACTTCCGAACATAACCAAACGCAAGTCGGCTCTTACGGCATTTGGGGCATCAATGCCGGCTACAACTGGAACAAACGCGTGGCCGTTCGTGGCGGTGTCAGCAACCTGTTCAATAAAAAACTGTACCGCACAACTGCCGGCGCACAAACATACAACGAACATGGCCGTGCTTTCTACGGCAGTTTGAAAGTATCGTTCTAAGCAGTAGCGTATTAAACAAGGCCGTCTGAAACGTTGTGAAATGAAATCTAGGATTTCTGACACAGGGTTTGAGATGGCCTTTTTATTTGGATTTTTAGCAGTCTTTGTTGTTACGGAATTTGCTTCTCTTTTAGAAAAAAATAAAAGGGCGGCATGGGCCGCCCTGAAAATCCAAACCGCTTATTCAACCCAAGTTACCATTTCTTCAATCGGTTTGCGTGCTTTTTTGGTAATTTCTTTGGCGCGATAGCCGAATGTTGCCGCTACGGATACGCCCCATTCGTTGGCATCAAACAGGCCTTCTGCTGCCAATACTTCGTTCATTTTGTCGTAGTTGAAGCCTTCGATTGGGCAGGAATCGATGCCGATGGCGGCTGCGCCTGTGAGCATATTGGCCAAAGCGATATAGGTTTGCTTGCCGCTCCAGTCAAAGAGTGCGCGTTGGTCATCGGCAATTTTAATGTCGGTTTCTTGGAAGCTTTTGTATCTTGCCAACGCTTTTTCCAGCTGTTCGCCTTGCAGGCCTCTACGTTCGGCAACACTGCGGAAGAACGGGGTATCGTAACGGGCATTTTTCTTGGCAAGGATAATAACCAGATGGCTGCAGTCGTCCAGTTGCGATTGCATACCCCAGCTGAAAGGTTTGAGCTTTTCTCTCAAGGCTTTGTTTTGGATAACCAAAAATTTCCATGGCTCGGAGCCGACGGAGCTGGGAGAAAGGCGGGCAAATTCTAAAATCGCTGCAAAATCTTCTTGGCTGATTTTTTTTTTCGGGATCGTAATAACGGGTGGAGCAGCGATTTTCGAATACTTGCAGCATTTGTTCGCGTGTAATTTTACTCATTGGTTTTTCCTAATAAATGAAGATGTTATTTTGACCGTTTTGCCGAATCCGGTTTGCGTGAATTGGAGAAGGAAACAGGATAGGGCAGCACCATGTTAAATCAAACCCTGCGGTTAGGCTATCTTTTAATTTTGAATTTCGCAGAAAAAATCGATTAAGTATCAATATGAATATGAAAAGGCCGTCTGAAATTTTAAAAGTGAAGTTTCAGACGGCCTTTGATTTCAAATCCTGATTACAGATGCGGATTCATCAGGTTTTCTGGTGAGAGGATGCGGTTGAGCTCTTCTTCGCTCAACAGGCCGCGCTCCAGTACGACTTCGCGCACGCCTTTGCCGGTTTGGGCGCAGATCTTGCCGACCAAATCGCCGTTGTGGTGGCCGATATACGGATTCAGATAAGTGACCAAACCGATGGAGTTGAAAACGTAGCGTTCGCAGATTTCGCGGTTGACCGTAATGCCTTTGACGCATTTTTCGGACAGGTTGACCGCGGCGTTGCCCAAGAGGGAAATGGTTTCAAACATACATTGGGCGATGACCGGCTCCATGACGTTCAGCTGCAATTGACCTGCTTCGGCTGCGAAAGTGATGGTGGTGTCGTTGCCGATGACTTTGAAGCACACTTGGTTGACGACTTCAGGAATTACCGGATTGACTTTGGCCGGCATGATGGAAGAACCGGCCTGCAATTCAGGCAGGTTGATTTCTTTCAAACCGGCGCGCGGGCCGGAAGAGAGCAGGCGCAAGTCGTTACAGATTTTGGACAGTTTGACGGCTGTGCGTTTCAATGCGCCGTGTACCATCACATATGCGCCGCAGTCGGAGGTTGCTTCGATCAGGTTTTCAGTCAGTTTGCAAGGCAGGCCGCTGACTTCGGAAAGTTTCTCAACAACCAAAGCCGCATAGCCTTTAGGCGTATTCACGCCTGTACCGATGGCGGTGGCGCCGAGATTGACTTCAAGCAGCAGGGATCGGGTGCGGTCGAGGTTGAGGATTTCTTCTTCCAGCAACACTTGGAAAGATTGGAATTCTTGTCCGGCCGTCATCGGTACGGCGTCTTGAAGCTGGGTGCGGCCCATTTTCAAAACGTCTTTAAACTCTTCGGCTTTGGCGGCAAAGGCGTTTTTCAGGATGGCCAGTTTGTCGAGCAATTCGCCGATGCTGTAATACACGGCAAGGCGGAAGCCGGTAGGATAGGCGTCGTTGGTGGATTGGCTGGCATTGACATGGTCCATCGGATTGACGATGTCGTAGCGGCCTTTTTCGTATCCCAACACTTCCAGCGCAAGGTTGGCAATGACTTCGTTGGTGTTCATGTTGACCGAAGTACCGGCGCCGCCTTGATAAACATCGGACGGGAATTGGTCGAGGCAGTGGCCTTTGACCAATACTTCGTCGCAGGCTTTTTCAATGGCGGCCGCAATTTCCGGCTTGATGGCACCCAATGCGCCGTTGGCTTGCGCGGTGGCTTTTTTAACCATCACCATGCTGCGGACAAATTGCGGTACGTCGGAAATTTTTTGCGTGGAAATTTTAAAGTTTTCAATGGCGCGCAGCGTGTGGACACCCCAATAAACATCAGCGGGGATTTCGCGGTCGCCCAATAAATCGTGTTCGATTCGTACAGTCATTTCTCTTACCTTCTCGTATAGTTGTGTTGGTGTGCGTTATGCGTTTGGAACATTAGCCCAGTTCGGCAAGATTGTCCAGTCGGTAAGGCTTAATCGTCAGGGTGAAAACGTGCCGCTTCGCGCTCTTTCGCGGCTGTCTCTTTATCTTTCAATTTCGCACCCAGTCCCAACATTTTTTCATATTCGGATTGCGGCGTGCCGTCGTCCTGCATACCGAACGCGCTGGCGTTGACCCAGAGGGCGAGTAGGGAAACGATAATGGCGAAAAAGCTGACGATATACCAAAACATTTTTTTCTTCCTTGTGTGTCTGCGGGGGCAGATTGTTGTGGTTTGTAAAGATGTGAATGTAGCACAAACGCGGTTGGGTTTAAATTCTTCTCCCGCATCCTTTCATTGATTTACCTGTAAGTGTTTAGAAAGGAAAAGGCCGTCTGAAAAGTAAGACTTTTCAGACGGCCTTGAGGCTTTATCGGGAAGATTAGCCGCCGCATGCGCCGCAGCAACCGCCTTCGCTGTGACCGCCGCGTTTTTCTTCGTTGTTGATAACGGGCAGCTCGGTTTCTTCGGTTTGCTCTTTTTTATCTTCAGGCAAATCGTTTACTTTGATTTTGTTTTCTTCGGCCATGATACATCCTTTCAATGGATTGAGGAGTGGAAAGATTTATAAAGATAGCATCTTTAAACGAATAAACCAAGCAGCACAAAACTGCCTTGTGATAATGCCATGACTTGGAACAATAAATTTGCTTGTAAAAGCGTTAAGGCCGTCTGAAAAAATCCAAAGAGGAGTGTTGGTTTTTATGGTTTGGAATGATGGCCGTAAGATTTGTGAATGTTTGGGTTTTAGGGTTGAACTGACATGGATTTCAAAAAACAATACAATGTTATCATCATCTGGACACTGCCAATTTATTGGAGCATATATGTATTCACACCACAGCGAACGCCATTTCAGCGACCGTAACAACTGGCTTCGGGCAAGCGTATTGGGGGCCAATGACGGGTTGATTTCCACTGCCTCGCTATTGACAGGCGTAGCCGCCGCCGCGCCCGATTTCCAAACCCTGCTGTTGACCGGTGTTTCGGCGCTGATCGGGGGCGCAGTATCGATGGCGGCGGGGGAGTACGTTTCCGTATCCAGCCAATCGGATACGGAAAAAGCCGATTTGCACAAAGAATGCTACGAATTGGCAAACAATCCTGATGCAGAGTTGGAGGAGCTGACTGAAATTTACCGCCGCCGCGGTTTGTCCGGCGCGCTTGCTGCCGAAGTCGCTCAAGCCTTGATGGAACACGATGCACTTGCCGCCCACGCGCGCGACGAAATCGGCATCACCGAAACCTCGGCAGCCCGTCCCATGCAGGCCGCGCTGGCTTCTGCCGCTTCATTTTGTGCCGGCGCAATTTTGCCTTTACTGGTTGCATTGACAGCTTCTGGTGCCATTGTCCCTGCATTGGCCGTCTCCACTTTGTGCGGACTGGCATTACTGGGCTATGTTTCCGCCAAACTGGGCGGCGCACCTGTTGTTCCTGCGGTTATACGCGTGTGCCTGTGGGGCGTGGCGGCTTTGGCGATAACCGGGTTTATTGGAAAATTGGCCGGTGTGGCGGTTTGAATGTAAGGCCTTGTATTCTTTTAAACCTGTATCCAGTAAAATTGAAAATCTATTTGATTGCTAAAGGCCGTCTGAAAATTTTTCAGACGGCCTGCGGTGCTTGTATTGACTTATTGCACACTGTTTTGTCATGACCTATCCGATTCCTAAACCCCGTGAAAAATCCCGTTGGCTCAATCTTTCGCAAGGCTCGCTGCCCTTGGCTTTGGCGCGTTATCTGCCGCATAAACAGCTCAAGGTTGTCTTGACCCAGGATGCGGAACAGGCGCTACGCCTTCAGACGGCCTGGCTGTTTTTCCGTCCGCACGATACGGCGGTGTTCCTGCCGGACTGGGAAACGCTGCCTTACGAGCGTTTTTCTCCGCATCAGGATTTGGTGTCGGAGCGCTTGTCGGCATTGTGGCGGATTAAGAGCGGCGCGGCGGACGTGTTGTTCGTGCCGGTTGCCACGGCAATGCAGAAACTGCCGCCCGTGCCGTTTTTGGCGGGGCGCACGTTTTGGCTGAAAACGGGGCAGACTTTGGATATAGGCCGTCTGAAAACCGATTTGGTGGATGCGGGCTACAACCATGTTTCCCATGTTGTCGCTGCGGGCGAGTTTGCCGTGCGCGGCGGGATTGTCGATTTGTTTCCGATGGGCAGCGAAATGCCTTACCGCATCGATTTGTTCGACGATGAAATCGACAGCATCAAAACCTTTGACACCGACACGCAGCGCACCATCTCCCCCGTTTCCGAAATCCGACTGCTGCCGGCGCACGAATTTCCCACCGACAGCGAGGCGCAAAAGATTTTCCGCAGCCGCTTCCGCGAGGAAGTCGATGGCAATCCGAACGATGCCGCTGTGTACAAAGCCGTCAGCAACGGCCATTTCGGCGCGGGCGTGGAATATTATCTGCCGCTGTTTTTTGAAAACGAGCTGGAAACGCTGTTTGACTATATCGGCGAGGATGCGCTGTTTGTCTCTTTGGGCGACGTTCACGCCGAGGCAAACCGCTTTTGGAGCGACGTCAAATCGCGTTACGCCATGGCGCAGGGCGATGAAACCTATCCGCCTTTGCTTCCACAGCATTTGTATCTCTCTGCCGATGTGTTCGCAGGCCGTCTGAAAAACTACGGACAAGTGCTGCCCGATGTTTCCGGAAAAGAACACACCTTGCCCGATCTTGCCGTGAACCGCCAATCCGACGAGCCTTTGCAGGCATTGAAGGATTTTCAGACGACCTTTGAAGGACGGATTTTGCTGTGTGCCGAAAGTTTGGGGCGACGCGAAACCATGCTCGGTTTCTTGCAGCAAAACGGTTTGAAAGCCAAAAGCGTGTCCGACTGGCAGGGCTTTTTATTGGCGCACGAGCCGCTGATGATTACGGTTGCGCCGTTGGCTTACGGGTTTAAATTAGAAGATCAAAACATCGCGGTCATTACCGAATCCGATCTTTATCAATACGTTGCCCGTTCGCGCAAACATCATCGCAAGAAACACGCCGCCGTTTCAGACGGCCTGTTGCGCGACCTTGCCGAAATCAACATCGGCGACCCCGTCGTGCACGAGGAACACGGCATCGGCCGATATATGGGCTTGGTCACAATGGACTTGGGCGATGAAACCAACGAAATGATGTTGCTTGAATACGCAGGCGAAGCGCAGCTTTATGTGCCTGTTTCGCAGCTTCATTTAATCAGCCGCTACTCCGGTCAGGCGTATGAAAACGTCGCTCTGCACAAGCTCGGCAGCGGCGCGTGGAACAAGGCGAAGCGTAAAGCCGCCGAAAAAGCGCGCGACACCGCCGCCGAGTTGCTCAACCTCTACGCCCAACGCGCCGCCCAATCAGGACACAAGTTTGAAATCAACGAGTTGGACTATCAGGCGTTTGCCGACGGCTTCGGCTACGAAGAAACCGAAGACCAGGCCGCCGCCATAGCCGCCGTGATTAAAGACTTGACGCAGGCGAAACCGATGGACCGTCTTGTGTGCGGCGATGTCGGCTTCGGCAAAACCGAAGTCGCCCTGCGCGCCGCGTTTGTGGCGGTGATGGGCGGCAAACAGGTCGCTGTACTCGCCCCGACCACGCTTTTGGTCGAGCAGCACGCACAAAATTTCGCCGACCGCTTCGCCGATTTCCCCGTGAAAGTCGCCAGCCTTTCGCGTTTCAACAACAGCAAAGCCACCAAAGCCGCGCTGGAAGGTATGGCGGACGGCACGGTCGATATCGTTATCGGTACGCACAAACTGGTGCAGGACGATATAAAATTCAAAAACTTAGGCTTAGTGATTATCGATGAAGAACACCGCTTCGGCGTGCGCCAAAAAGAGCAGCTCAAACGCCTGCGCGCCAATGTCGACATCCTTACCATGACTGCCACGCCGATTCCGCGCACCCTCAGCATGGCGCTCGAAGGCCTGCGTGACTTTTCACTGATTACCACTGCACCGAGCCGCCGCCTCGCCGTCAAAACCTTTGTCAAACCCTTCAGCGAAGGCAGCGTGCGCGAAGCCGTATTGCGCGAACTCAAACGCGGTGGACAAGTGTTTTTCCTGCACAATGAAGTGGATACCATCGAAAACATGCGCGAGCGGCTGGAAACCCTGCTGCCCGAAGCCCGCATCGGCGTGGCGCACGGGCAACTGCGCGAGCGCGAGTTGGAGCAAGTGATGCGCGACTTTTTGCAGCAAAGATTCAACGTGTTGCTCTGTTCCACCATCATTGAAACCGGCATCGACATCCCCAACGCCAATACCATCATCATCAACCGCGCCGACAAATTCGGACTGGCGCAACTGCACCAGCTTCGCGGGCGTGTCGGCCGCAGCCACCACCAAGCCTACGCCTACCTGCTCACGCCCGAATACATCACCAAAGACGCAGAAAAACGCCTCGACGCCATCGCGGCGGCAGACGAACTCGGTGCAGGTTTCACCCTAGCCATGCAGGATTTGGAAATCCGTGGCGCAGGCGAAATCCTTGGCGAAGGACAATCCGGCGAAATGATACAGGTCGGCTTCACGCTCTACACCGAAATGCTCAAACAAGCTGTGCGCGACCTCAAAAAAGGCCGCCAGCCCGACCTCGACGCACCGCTGGGCATCACCACCGAAATCAAACTGCACAGCCCGGCATTACTGCCTGAAGACTACTGCCCCGACATTCACGAGCGCCTCGTCCTCTACAAACGCCTCGCCGTCTGCGAAACCGTACAGCAAATCAACGCCATACACGAAGAACTGGTCGACCGCTTCGGCCTGCCCGAACAACCCGTCAAAACCCTCATCGAAAGCCACCACTTACGGCTTACGGCAAAAGAATTGGGTATAGATGCTATTGATGCAACCAGCGAAGCGGTAACGGTAACCTTTGGCAAAAACAACAATGTCGATCCAACTGAAATCATCCTATTGATTCAGAATGACAAAAAATACCGCCTTGCCGGAGCCGATAAGCTGCGATTTACCGCAGAGATGGAAAATATCGAAGTGCGGATTAATACGGTGAAGAATGTATTGAAGACTTTGAAAGATAGGGTGATGGTTAAGTAGAGAGGTTAGGAAAAGGCCGTCTGAAAATTTTCAGACGGCCTTTAAAATTATAAATGGATAGATTTTTTGACTATTTTATTTCGGCAACATTTCAAGATTTTTCTGCACAGAAAAAGGAATACAGCAACTGTATCATCTCGGTTACCCTCGGGTCGGCAATGTAATATTGCCGTTCCCGATGGTTTACTTCAAATGATACCAAACCGGCTTCGCGCAACAGGGCTAATTGGCTGGACATTGCCGCTTGCGGCAGTCCGGATGATTCAGCCAATTCGGTTACATTGTGCGGCCTTTCATGTAGTTTGCACAATACGGCGAGGCGGTTGGGATTTGCCAGAAGTTTGAGAAAAGCGCTGGCTTCTTCGTAGGGCGGTTGATTGTCGGCAGTGGTCATTTTTCACGCTTGTCGGCAAATGAGGAGGTCGAATTATCAGTCATAATGGCCTCAGCAGCAACTTTCAGACGGCCTTTGCTTAATGGTTCCATGGCATTTTGGCCAGCAGGCGTGCCATGCCGCAGAATCCGGTTAGTCCGGCCGTTAACAGGCCTGCGCCGACCATCACGTCTATCAGATAAAACCAAGGCGATACCAGCCAACCTGCCAGCACGCCCAACAGAATCAAACTGCCCGCTATGGTTTGCACCTGCCGCATGATGTCCGGTGCCGACTGGTCGGCAACAATAGGAAGTCCTACTGATTTCCATGCCAGTAAGCCGCCTTCTAGAATATAGCATTCGCGACCTTGGCTAAGTGCTGACAATATTGTTTCTGACCGTGTTGTACGTTTACCGCTCAGGCAATAAAAAATTAGGCATGGGGCCGTATCATCGGGCAGTTTGTCTCGCTGCTGTTCAGGCGGAAGGGATAATGCACCGCCAATATGTCCGCCCCGATATTCGGCTTGGCTTCGGATATCGACTGCCAACGCGCCCTCACGGATTTTTGCCATTGCTTCGGAAGGCGTAATTCGCGGGAGTTGTCCGACCGTACTCATGTTTTGCCTTCGTTATTTTTTGTTGATGCGGCAGGTGTTGATGCCCAATAAACTGTACAGCGCGCAGTTGCCAATCAGTGCTGTACCCAGGGGGATGATGCCCAGCCAACCCCACCAGCCAATTTGTCCGGTAGCGGCTGCAGCGATTAGTGCTACACCGATAACAATACGGATTACGCGATCCAAAGTACCCAAGTTTCGTTTCATTTTATTGCTCCTTGTTTAAGAATGGATTGTCTATAAATAAACACATATAATAAAAATCATATATGAGAAATATTATAGCTTTAAAGATGACTTTGTCAAATGGTTTACAGTAAAAGTGTAATGAATATTTGCATTGTATTTTTTAAACGCACAAATAGAATCAATCTCCAACGGTATGGTTAAATGTAAAAATACAGCCTGATATTTTCAGACGGCACTGGAGATGATCTATATAATATTTTATTTATATTGGAAGAATTGGTAGTCAGTTTTCAGAAGGAATCAAATCATGACCGATTTGGAAAAGAAGCCCAATGGAGAAGATTTGAAGACTGGATAATCCGTTGTGTAACTAGCAAGGGAGAGGAGATACTTTAAAATCAAATTGTCTACGAATTATAAAAGGCCGTCTGAAAATTGAATTTCAGACGGCCTTTTGGTTTCTTTATAACGTCGTTCGTATTATCAGAAACGATAGTTCACGCCCAAGGCAAACTCGCGGCCGCGTTCGTAGAAGGGCACGCGTCCGTTGCCGTCAGGGAAGCGTTGGCTGTGTGAACGGTATTGCTTGTTACCGATATTGTTGACGGCGAAGTTGACGTTCAGGTTGTCTTTTTTCAGCGGCTGCCAGTTGGCGTAGATGTCGTGTACGCCGTAACCGGCTTTCTTGCCGTGTATCGTGCCTTGTCCTCGGGCGACGTCGGTGTATTTCACGCTTTGGGCGTAGCGGCCGCGCCAGCCGATTTCGAGTTTGGGGTTTTCAAACTGATAAGACAGACCGGTCAGCCATTGGCGGCCGGTGTTCCAGAAGGTGAACGAGCTTTCGTGGTCTTCTGCTTGAATCGGGCTTTCGCCGTAGTACATTTCGCCATTCAGACGGGGTTTGACGTAGGACACGCCGGCGCGCGCGGTCAGACCACCCCAGCGGTAGGATGCGTCAAGTTCGTAGCCGTAGGTTTTGAGCGTGCCGCCGTTATAAATCTTGCCGCGTTCGGTGATGGAGGCGGTGTTGTTGTTGATTTTTGCCCAACGATAGACGATGAGGTCTTTGATGCGTTGGTGGAACACGCTGCCGCTGACGTTGAAGTTGTCGTTGCGCCATTTGAAGCCCAATTCGGCGCGGCGGGCGGTTTCGGCTTTGAGGTTGCTGTCCAAATCGGCGGCGGCACCTGCGCGTTCGTTAGCCAACAGGGCTTCGTTCAGGCGGGGCGCACGGCTTGCCTGATTGAGGTTTGCCAAGAGGGAGAAGTTGTCGTTGATGTCCCAAATCGCGCTGATGCTGGGGTTGAGCTGGCCGTGCGACGCGCTTTGTTTGCTGGCGGCGTTGTATTTGAAATGGTCGTAACGCAGGCCGGTGGTCAGGGTAACGGGGTGCAGGTTCCAAATGCCTTCCGCGTACACGCCGTATTCGGCTTTTTTCTCTTTGTCGCGGTCATACAGGCCGAGAATCTTCAGCCACGCGCCTTTGTCGGAAGGCTCTGAGGTTTCGTGGCGGTAGTTGACGCCGTATTTCACCATGTGTCCGTCGCCGAAAGAGCTGGCGAGGTTCAGGTTAGCGCCGGTCGCTTTGATTTTGCTTAACTCAAGTTTGCCGATAGGAACGCCGCCTTGCGCAGTGCCGGAAGCTTGGGCTTTTGGAGAAGGGGCGCCTTTGGGCGGTTTGGTGTCGTCGGTATTGATTTGGAAGACGTTGGCATCGATTTTGTCGATGAAGCCGACATTGCGGCCGCGGTATTCCAGATTGTAGGTTTGTTCTTTTTGATAAGTGCCGTCCACGCCGATGTAGCTGTCAACGTTTTGGAACTCGGCTTTGTCGGTGCGGTTGCCTTTTTGGTATTCCTGACGGTAGGTTAGGCGGATGCCGTGGTCGTCGTTGAAATCGTAGCCGAGTTTGGCGAGGTAGCTGTGCTGTTTCAGACGACTGCCGAGGTTGACATTGCCGTTGCCATCTTTGTAGTCACGGTTGTTGAGGAAGTTGCCTGCAAACAGGGCATCGAAGCCGTTTTGATAGCCGTAAACCGCTGCGCTGCCGGTTGAGCCTTTATTGCTGCTCAAGCCTGCGCCCAGTTTGAAACCGAAAGGTTTGCCGTCGGTCAGCAGGTCTTTTGCGTCAACCGTTGTTACGCGGATGGTACCGCCGACCGCACCCAAACCCGCGCTCGCCGCACCCGTGCCTTTTTCGACGTTGATGCTTTTCACCAAAGCAGGATCAAGCTGGAAGCGGCTTTGGTGGTGGAAGATTTTTGTGGATTGGCTGGTGTTGTCGACTTCTAGGTTAATTTTGTCTTCACCAACGCCGCGGATGCTGTAAAACTGCGCTACGCCGTTGCCGCCGCCGACATCCATACCGATTTGATCTTTCATGACTTGTTTCAAATCGGTCGAAGTTTCGCGGTCGAGCTGGTTGCGGGTTACACGAGTCGGTACGGCAGTACCGGTGACCTTAATTTCATTCAGCTCGGCAGTTTCTGCGGGTTGCAAATTTTCGGCATGAGCGAAGCTTGTTGATAATGCGAGTGTAATGATACTAAGGCGGAATACAGGAGAGTAGACCTTATTCATGATTTTTCCTAAGTAAAAAATTGACTGCTTATTCTAATTGTTATAATAATGATTATCAAATTCTTAATGGATATTAATAAATATATTCTGTTTTATTCCAGTCTCAAATTAATAGGATTTTTATAAAAATCAATTAGTTTATATTTTAGTTAAATTTGGTAAAGATTCTTTGGTTGGGAAATGGGTTGAGTCTTACTTTTTCCGAGAGGGAGAGAAAGGATAGCTTGAATATCCGTCAATAAAGAATTTTATCTATCAGTGTTTTATTTAAAAGGCCGTCTGAAAAATATTTTTCAGACGGCCTAAATATTTATGTTTTACAACAAAGGGCTCATTAGACGGACGGCATTTTCCACAAGGCCGCGGAGTTTGGAGCGTTGTTGCCATGATTTGATGGCAATGTAGCTGCTGCTTTTAAGGTAGCTGCGCTGTAGGTGGCAGATTTGTTTGGTGGTATCGCGATCGTAGATGGCGAGGCTGATTTCGAGGTTGAGGAAGAAGCTGCGCATGTCCATGTTGACCGTGCCGAAGAGGGAGTAGTCTTCGTCAATGGTCATGGTTTTGGCATGTAAGAGCCCACCTTCAAACATGGCAATTTTGACCCCGGCTTCCAGCAACATAGGGTAGTAGGCGCGTGAGGCGTAGCGTACCATCAGTGAATCGACTTTGGCTGGCAGTATCAGGGTCACTTTGACGCCGCGTTTGGCGGCAACGGTTAATGCCATGAGAAGCGGCTCGTCGGGGACAAAGTAGGGAGTGGTAATCGTGATTTGTTTGGTGGCGGCATAGATGGCGCTGATGATGGTTTCGTAGATGACAAAGCTGCCTTGCTCGGGAGCGGATGGAATGATTTGGGCAACAATATCGCCTTGCTGCATTTTTTCAGGAAGGATTTGGGGCAGCAGGCTTTGGGCTTGATTGAGGTATGTTTGTACGTTTTGGAGGTTTTCATCGGTTTCGACGGCGAGGTCGGCGAAGAAGACGGCAGACAGTTCCAAAACCATAGGCCCTGTACAGCGCATCATGACATCGACCCATTCTCCGACCCCGGAGTTTTGTTTGAAATAGCGCGGGTCGACGAGGTTGAAGCTGCCGGTGTAACCGATTTTGCTGTCGATAACGAGGATTTTGCGGTGGTTGCGCAGGTCGGTGCGCGTGAATAATGTACGCCAAATACCGACAGGTAATGAGGTATGTACTTCAACGCCTGCTTGGCGCAGTATCTCTACCCAATCGCTTTCAAAAAAACTCCTGCTGCCGACGGCATCGGCCAGAATGGCGCAGTCAACGCCTCGATCTGCGGCGGCAAGAATTTCATTTAAAATTTCTTCGATGCGGCCTTTTGGCTCGATAATGTAAAAAGCCAGCAGGCAGGAGTGGGTTGCGGCGCGTATGTCTGCGAGCATGCTGTCGATGATGGCATCGGTGGTGGAGAGCAGACTCATGGCGTTGCCTTTGGTGGCACCCAGCCCCGTTCCTTTTTCGGCAACTTTACTGATGCCGTGGTAACGTGATTTGACTTGGTCGGCAATGTCGAGATAGATATCGGCTAGATGGGTGGCGGCAAAGTTGCGGTAGAAGCGGTTCATTTCGCCGGTACGTTTGGCGCGGGCGGTGCCGAGACGAGGCTCGCCGATAAGGATGTAGGCGATGGTTCCGAATACGGGGAAAAGGAATAGGATAATCAGCCAGGCAAAGGTTGAGCCGATGTTTTTTTGTTTGTACAACACGCGCAGCATACAGACGAGTGCGGCGCAGGTGTGGGCGAAGATGAAAATTTCGGTCCAGGTGATGTCTTTTAAAAAATTCATATTCGGTAGCGGGAGTGGATGTGTTTTTAAGTTTGAAGGTGTCAGCTGATAAGCTTCAGATATTAAGTATATAGAAAAACCGTCTGAAAACAAATTTACACGATAATCGTGTTTTTGCTTTCAGACGGCCTTTAGGTCTTGTTTTTCGTCGGTTTTGAGGTGTTAAACCACTAAACAATACAGTCAATGCTGCACCTGTGGGCAGGTCGATCAGTACGAGGGGAAAGAATGCTGTAGAGTCGAAGGTTGTCAGCTCGTGCAACACGGTTAACATAGCAACGGAAACGTGTATACTGAATAAGCAGTTGCTGCCTTGGTCAACTGCCAATCAATGACCTGCTCTAATTTCAATAGTGGGAAACGATCGATGTGTTTGGCAATCATGGCCTGTGCAATTTGTTGGAAGAAGGTACTCATGAGAAATCCCCTAAATGTCTTGGGTCGGAATTTAGGGGATTTTTGGGAATTTTGTAAAGGTCTCAAATAATGAAATTAACGAAATATCCTTATAATTCCATAAGAGAGTTAGAGGACTATTTACTAAATACTTATCAAAAATATATTATTCTAAGAGAGGAAGGAAAGGAGATTTATCGATGTTTTATTCTTTCTTTTCACAAAGAATTCAATATAGGTATTGGATTAGCTGTTTCCTGTATAAGTATTTCCCCAAAAGTATTAATATTTGGTGATAAAAATATTTTTATCGGATTTGATTCAGTCGTTTTTTGTATTTCTATACAAAAATTAGAAGTTAATATGATAAATATAGATGGAATAGTTTTTGATATTTATTTATTGGAGAATCAAAAAATTTGTATTATTCATGAGTTGGGTGCAATTATTACAGATAAAAACTTAACAAGAGAGAATTTAGTATCTACCGATATAATATCAGAATGGAAAATAGATAAAATTAATAAGTTAATTATATTAACAGAATTAGACTCTGAAAAAATAATTTCTCTAAATTATGATTGAGGATGCTTGGTTATTTAAGATATTCTCCTCATTATGCAATGTGGGTTGGCTGAAAACTAGGAAACTGTTTCAGACGACCTTTATTTATCAGCTTGAGTGGCGGCGACACTACCTATGCTAACTCTAATAGACGGCCATTTTATAGGCCAGTTGAAAATAGCCGTTCTATTTTTTCAATAACTCCAAATGAATTAAAAGTTATTTTACAAAGTAGAAATACGATATCCTCTCCAGTAACAGCCATCCCTGGCGGTCAGTTTGTCCGTGTAGTCGATACTGGTAAGAATATTGGTATAACTAGTTTGAAGGAAGGAGGAACACCAACTAGATATATTAAGATATTTACTGACAAAATGGGAAATTTAATCACAACATATCCAGTGAAAGGGCAGTAATTATGCAAAAAAAAATAATACTTTCTTTAAAAGAAAAAATAGAGGGTATAGGTAATAATGTAGATCATATCTTACTCGCAACTTTAATTCTTAAATGGTTACATGATTATCCTAGTTTAGAGAAAGAATTTTTAGATCACCATTCAAATATTTCTAAATTTATGAATATAGAAATTTTAGATATCCCTAATTATCCAATAAAAAAATCACTAATTAGTTTTTACGATTTAAAATCTCTTAAACGGCAAATAGATATTTCCATGCAAAGAAATAAATCATATATTTATCAATCGCTACAAAATTTTTTAGAGAATTTATTTATTATTCAAGAACCAGATATGGAATGTAATATTTGCCATGGCACCTATGGTTTTGATTTATGGAAGGAAATAGAGACTAATAGATTAGTTTATTGCTGCAAAACATGTGCATTCTCAGAATATGTTAATGGGGAATTTAGAAATAATGAAAATCACCTTACCATTCCAACAAATGATGATTTGAGTTTATTGAATACATAATTAATAGAATAAGTTATAGAAAACCATGTTTATTCATCATGAGAAGCTTATGACTGAATTAAATCTTGTTTTAGATAACCTCAACTTGTTGCAAACTAGAAAAGGAGAATAACCATGAATCATGAGCAATCCGTAGCCCATATGAAATCTAAACTCAACAAGTAGGATGTATGTGGAACGCACGCATGCGGTTCTCAGGGTTTGAGCTAAGAGGCCGTCTGAAACAACAAATACGGTTTCAGACGGCCTTTTACGTTACGCGCTCAATCAAGCGTGATACTGACGGGACAATTCGTGTACGGTATCGACCAAGATTTTGGCGTGTTCCGGATTGGCGTGTTGGTTGATGCCGTGCCCGAGGTTGAATACATGGCCGCTGCCATTGCCGTAGTCGGCAAGGATGCGTGCGACTTCGGTGCGGATAGATTCCGGTGTGCCAAAGAGGGCGAACGGATCAAAATTGCCTTGCAGGGCAACTTGTTCGCCGACGCGACGGCGGGCTTCGCCGATGTTACAGGTCCAGTCCAAGCCTAATGCGTCTGCGCCGATTTCTGCCATGCTTTCCAGCCATAAGCCGCCGCCTTTCGCAAATACGATAACAGGCACGCGGCGGCCTTCGCTTTCGCGTTTGAGTCCGGCAACGATTTGTCGGATGTACTTCAGGCTGAACTCTTTAAACGCTGCATCGCTCAACACGCCGCCCCAAGTGTCGAAAATTTGTACGGCTTGTGCGCCGGCATCGATTTGGGCGTTGAGATAAGCGGTAACGGCTTGAGCATTGGTGTCGAGGATTTTATGCAGCAAATCAGGACGCGAATACATCATGGTTTTGATGGTGCGGAATTCTTTGCTGCTGCCGCCTTCAACCATGTAGCAGGCGAGTGTGAACGGGCTGCCGGAGAAGCCGATCAGCGGAACTCGGCCGTCCAGTGCTTTACGGATAGAAGTTACGGCATCAAAGACGTATTGCAGTTTTTCCATGTCGGGAACCTGCAGTTTTGCAATGTCGGCTTCGTGTTGCAAAGCGCGTTCAAATTTTGGGCCTTCGCCTTCGGCAAAATACAGGCCCAAACCCATGGCATCGGGAACGGTCAGAATATCGGAAAACAGAATTGCTGCGTCCAGATCAAAACGTTCTAAAGGCTGGATGGTAACTTCGGTTGCCAGCTCGGTGTTTTTGCACAAATCGAGAAAGCTGCCTGCGCATGCGCGCGTGGCTTTGTATTCAGGCAGATAGCGTCCGGCTTGGCGCATCATCCAGATGGGTGTGTATTCGACAGGCTGTTTGAGCAGGGCGCGGAGGAAAGTGTCGTTTTTCAGAGCAGTCATGATAAATAGGCTTTCTGATTTGGTGTGTTGGACAAAGTTCAGACGGCCTTAGATATGTATTGAGGCCGTCTGAAATGATTAAATGGTTGGTTCTGTTGTAGATTTCATACTGTCGCTTAATACAAAATCAGCACATCAATTTGGTTGAGGAAGGGCTGCCGGATGTTCTTCTTCGGCCACGCTTTCCAAAACCAGATTGCGTTGTTCTTGCGCTTTTTGCGGTTGGTCGGTTTCATCAAACACGCGCGCTAGGACCAAATGTGCGGATACGCTGGGTTGCAGGGCGATGCTGGCTTCGAGGTAGCCTTGGGCTTTGCCCCAAAGTTTGCGTCCGTAAGCCAGTTGGCCAAGATACATCAACAGCGGTGCATTGTCGGGTTGTTCCTGCAGCCAAGAGTCTGCCAAGTCGATGGCTTTTTGTTGCTCTCGTTCGCTCAAGAAACGCACGGATTCGACAAAAGCTTCCAAAAGCTCGGGCTGGCGGTTTTGCGGATAATGGGTTTTTACCCATTTGACCGCTTCGGCATACAAGCCCAAACGCTCGTATTTCTCGGCAATCGCAACGCACAATTCGCCAGATTTCACGTTTTCGGGAATCTGTTTCAAACAGGCTTTCAGACGGCCTGCATCGGTTACTTCGCTCAAGAGGCGGCGATATGCCCAGTTTTGATACTGTTCTGCTTCGTAATCGTTGATGGCGCCGGCTTTGACCAGTTTTTCCGCTTTTGCCAAGACATCTGAAGCATCGCCGTGATCAAAGGCATAACGCAATTGCAGGCGCACCAGGCGGCTTAAGTTGCCGTTGATTTTGGCTGCGGCTTCAAGATTTTGTGCGGCGGTCGGATAATCGCGGCGGCCCAGTGCAGATTCGGCCAGCAAAAGATGACGGGAAAGCTGTTGTTTTTGCGGAAGGTGTTCGATTTCGTGCAGGTAGCGGTCGCGCAGTTCGAAGTTTTCCATTTGGTCGGCCGCGTGCGCGCCCAACATCAAAGCCAGGGTGCGGTTATCGCCTGCTTCTTTGTTTTGCAAGACTTTGGCGGCTTCTTGTTCGGCTTTTTCAAAACGGCCTTCAAAATATGCCAGACCTGCGCTGTTCAAAGAGGCAGAAGCCTGACGGCCTTTGCGGGCAATGCCGAAGCGTTGCATACGCGCCGGAAGGTTCAAGAGGCCGAACACGAATTTAATCAGGAAATACAAGACGAATACGCTCAACAGCAGGCCTAAAACAAAGGCATGCAGATTGATGCGCAGCATGGTTTGCTCAACCACGACATACACATTGCCTGTATAAATGCCGGAAGCCAACGCTAAACCGACGGCGGCAGCAAACAGAATGACAATCCAAACGACGGTTTTCATGCTTGCTCTCCTTTAATTTTGGCAGCAGGCTTGGTTTGGTTTTGTGGTTTGGCAGCTTCGGCAGCCGGTTCTTTTTTGTTTTCAGACGGCAAGGCAGGTGCTTCCAGAGATTGAGGGGCAGAAGCGGCGGCCGGTGCGGCAGTTGTGGCTTGCTCGGTAGCTGCCGCCGCCGGAGCGGAAGCGGTTTTCTCGGCGGCTTCGGTTTGTGCAGTTTCTTCGGCTGTCATTTGTGTACGCGAACCTTCTTGATAAGCGCGAACGGCACTCAAGCTGGCTTTCAGGCTGTCGTCTGAAATCATGCGGACATCAAGGGCTTTGAGTTCGGCCAACTCTTTCAGCCATGACTGGGTAGCAGGGGATTTGCTGTCGAAGTATTGTTTTACGGTTGCTTCAACGTTGTTCAAATCGCTTTGATACACTTCGCCGTTGTGTTGCAACAGGGCAATGCGCGCATCCAAAAGGCGCAGGCGCAGGTTTTCGCGGATGAAGTAGGTTTGTTCGGGTGAAATCAACATGGCGTCGTTGCTGTCCAGATGACGGACTTCAACCAAGCCTTTGAGGGCATTGAGGGATTTTTCCCATGTGTTTTCCCACCAAGTTCCTGAATGGGCGGTTTCGACAGGCGCGGCACCCGGTTTCAATACGCCGTCCAAGACCAAAGGCAGGCCGGAAATGGCGGTTTCCAAACGGTCGATACGCAGGGCGGTAGCGGAAATATCGACATAAGGACGGTTTTTCAGCGCGGCCAAATCATTGCTGATGGCTTGTTTGACGGGGATAAGCTCGGGCTGGTCAAAACGGCTCAGGCGGCTGTCGATGTGTTCCAATACGCTGACCGCGCCTTGGAGGTTGCCTGACAGCATCAATTGTTGCGAAGCTGTGTTCAACATGGATTCGGCTTCGTCAACCAGCCAGTTGACACGGCCTTTGAGCAGCTCTTGATAAGCTTTTTGCGTTTGCAGAATTTGATCGCTATTGCTTTTTTGACCGTTGTTCAAGCGGTCTAACTCGGCCTGAATAGCGGTTTGGCGGTTGAGGTTGTCTTTTAAAAGGCTGGCATTTTCAGACTCGCCCAACGCAGCTTTGTCGATTTTTTGATTGAATTCGAGCTCTTGGTTTTTTAAAACATTTTGACCCTGTACAAACAGGAATCCGCTCGCGCCCAAGCCAAGCAGTGCCAAGACGGTTGCACCTGCGGCCAAGGCTTTGCCGCCGGATTGTTTGATGATAACAGGGGCGTTGTTTTGTGGGAGATTGTTGGACTCGGGCATGCTCGCCTCCACTCGCTGAGGTTGGGTAGGTTTGATTGGTTCAGACGGCCTGGTGTTTTCAGAACGTTCAGGCGCCGGCGCTGCCGTATTGGCAACTTGTCGGGTATCTTTATTGTCTTCGACTTGGGTCACTGCTTGGCTCCTTTGTGGCATGGATGAAAGTGCAGCGGATAAAGAAGTGACGGTTTCTACATGTTTGGCGCCGACGATGCGAAGTGCATCGGCAATGCGCGGGTGGTGGGTAAAGTATAGCAAGGATTCGAAGAATCGGGAAAATTGCGGCGGAATCTGATGGAAAAATTCGCGTGCAAGTTCGCCGGATGTAACGTAGGCGGCGGCGATGTCTTCAGTTTTAAAGTGCTGCCAATCGATGGCGTGTGGCCGTCTGAAATAGATTTCGGCGAAGTCGATTTGAAAACCCAGTGCGCTTAATTTGTCTGCCAAATAATCGCGGCCGCCATGACCTCGAATAATGAGAACTCGGGCGTTGGGCGGCAGGTTTTTCCAAATAGGCATTCTCAAGACGGCTTCGCTGTCGTTGCCGTCTTCGGGGGAGAATACGGGATAGGGGGAGAATTGCGCCAAAGTATGTTGACTGGTTTGGCCGACGGTAATGTGTGCTTTGGGGCCGTCTGAAAAGTTCAGGTGCGGCGCTGCGGTTTCAATAGCGGTCGGGCTGACCCAAAACACGACATCGGCTTGCTTGAATTGTTCGGGAAGTTTGTTTAGTGCCGAACGGTCTGCCTCTATTTCAATCGGACTCAATACTTGAGCCTGCCAACCGGCTGCATGGCAGGTTTGGATATCTTGTTGCGGACGGTTGGACGGACGGATAATGAGTAGAGTAGGCATAATGTGAGATAAATTATTAAGGTTTTAGGCCGTCTGAAAGAAGGGTTTCAGACGGCCTGTTGCCGGGGATACGTTATTGATCGACGAATGCGCGCTCAATCAGGTAGTCGCCGCGGACACCAGTTTTCGGAGAAACGGTCAGGCCGAATTCGTCCAAGACGTTGCAGGTGTCTTTCAACATGGCAGGGCTGCCGCACAACATGGCGCGGTCGTCTTGCGGATTGATTTTAGGCAGGCCGATGTCTTCAAAGAGTTTGCCGCTGCGCATCAAATCGGTCAGACGGCCATGGTGTACATAGTCTTCGCGTGAAACAATCGGGTAGTAAATCAATTTTTCTTTAACCAAATCGCCCAGGTATTCGTGTTCGGGCAATTCTTTGGTAAAGCGGTCGTAGTATGCCAAGTCTTTTTTGTAGCGCACGCCGTGAACCAAGATGATTTTTTCGAATTGCTCGTAAATTTCAGGGTCTTTGGTAATGCTCAAGAAAGGGGCGATGCCGGTACCGGTGCTCAAGAGGTAGAGGTGTTTGCCCGGATTCAAATCGCCGGCAACCAGAGTACCGGTCGGTTTTTTACTGATGAGGACATCATCGCCGACTTTAAGGTGTTGCAGGCGGCTGGTCAAGGGGCCGTCTTGTACTTTAATGCTGAAAAATTCCAGATGCTCTTCCCAGTTGGCAGAAGCCACGCTGTATGCGCGCATCAGCGGTTTGCCGTCAACCATCAGGCCGACCATGACGAATTGGCCGTTTTCAAAGCGCAAAGATTCGTCACGGGTGCAGGTGAAAGTGAAGTAAGCGTCGGTCCAGTGATGTACGGACAAGACTTTCTGGGTATTGAATGCTGCCATTGATATTTCCTGTCGGATAAGGCCGTCTGAAAAGGATAAGTCGGGGCGGCCGAGGTTAATAAAAAGAGTGGAATACGGCTTCAGCTACTTGCTCGCCGGTACGGCTGATTTTTCGCTGAGGCTGTGCAGGTCGGCATAGCGTCCGCCTGCGCTGATTAATTCTTGGTGTGTGCCTTGTTCGACGACATTGCCTTCATGCATGACAACGATGTTGTCGGCTTTTTCGATGGTAGAAAGTCGGTGGGCAATCACCAAAGTGGTACGGTTTTGCATCAGGTTTTCCAATGCGGTTTGTACCAAACGTTCGGATTCATTATCCAATGCGCTGGTGGCTTCGTCCAAAATTAAAATCGGCGCGTTTTTCAAAAGCGCACGCGCGATGGCGAGGCGTTGACGTTGGCCGCCGGACAGTTTTAAACCGTTTTCGCCAACTTCAGTGTGCAGGCCTTGTGGCATTTTTTGGATAAATTCCCAAGCATTGGCTGCTTTTGCGGCATTAATAATTTCTTCTTCGCTGAATTTGTCAGCTTGTGCATAGGCAATGTTTTCAGCAATCGTACCATTAAACAGGACAACGTTTTGGCTGACGAATGCCATGCGGCTGCGCAAGCTTTCGAGCGTATATTCATTGATGTTGATGCCGCCGATCAAAACTTCGCCTTCATTGGGATTAAGGAAGCGCGGCAACATATTGGCCAAGGTGGTTTTGCCGCAACCCGATGCGCCGACCAATGCAGTCACTTTGCCTTGTGGGACAAGCAGGTTGATATGGTTCAAACTGTTGCGTTCGGCTTCGGGATAACGGTGTACAACATCGCAAAATTCGATATCGCCAGGGTTTGGGCTGAGGGTTTGTTTGCCTTCGTTGCTTTCTTCGGGCTGGTCCAAAAAGGTGAAGACGCTTTCAGCCGCCGCCAAACCGCGCTGCAGGGATTGCATCACGCCGGTCATGCGTTTGATGGGGTCAAACATCATGATCATGCTGGACAAAAACGACATAAAATCGCCTGCACTAAAGCCGGAAAGCCCTGCTTGGCGGGCGGCTGCGTAAATAATCGCAGCCAGTGCAACCGAAGCCATTAATTGCGTAATGCCGGTACCGGCAGAGCTGGCGGAAACCTGTTTGAGCAGGTTGCGGCGAACATCATTGGCAATACGGTCGAAGCGGCGGTTTTCATAATCTTGGCCGCCGTAGATTTTTACAACGCGTTCGCCATTAATGCTTTCGCCCAAGACCTGCATCAGCTGGCCAAGATAAATTTGGTTGTTGGCAGACAGTTTGCGCAGGCGTTTGCTGACTGTTTGGATACATACAGCAACAACCGGCAAGATGATAAAAGTAATCAGGGTCAAACGCCAGTTCAGATAAGTCAGCAAGCCCAACAGGCCGACTACGCTCACGCCGTCTTTGGCAATCACGGTAATGACGTTAAACCCTGCATCGGTAATTTGATTGACGTCGTTCAAGATACGAGACATCAAACGGCCGCCGGTATTGCTGCTGAAATACGAAGTCGGCAGGTGCATCATTTTGTTGAACATTTCACCGCGCAAGCGCTGCACCAAGTGGCTGGACAGATACGTCGTGCAATATTCGTTGATGAAGTTAAACAGGCCGCGAACGAAAAATAGCGCCACAATTGCCAGCGGCAACCATGACATGCTTTTCATGTTTTTATCGACAAAACCTTCATTGATCAAAGGTTTGAGCAAGTAACCGAAAGCCGGCATCGTACCGGCGACAATCAGCATGGCCACTACGGAGACGATAAACATCTTCCAATAGCTTTTCAAATATCCAAGCAAGCGCTTGTATAGCTCCCAGTTGGATGTGGCTTGTGTTGTCTGCATATCAATCCAAATTTAGAGCAAACATGCAATTCTAAACGAAAATATCTGTCATTACAATGTTTGCAATTGAAAGTCAAAAGGAGTTGGTATTGTTTTAACGCCTTGATTTTATATGATAACGACTGTAATGCGGTGGGGTTGGCAATAACGCTGCCTACTTCTCAAATACCAGTTGTGGCCGTCTGAAAAAGTTTCAGACGGCCTCTTCAGTCATCAAAGACAGCCGATTAAGCCAGAGCTTCCTTAATGATGTCTTTCACTGCCGTCGCATTATTAGGGACAACACGGACCCGTTGCGGCAGATTTTCCAAGCCTTCCAATGCGGCAGGGCGGGGGATGGAAACTTCGCCGACCGCTTCATGGATGGTGGCTTCAAATTTGGCGGCCAGTGCGGTTTCGAGGCAGATGATGGTTTCGCCGGCTTCGCGGACTTCACGGGCAACTTTGACGCCATCGGCTGTATGCGGATCAATCAATTCATGATCTTGCTCGTAAACCTGTTTGATGGTGGCAAGGCGGTTGGCATGGGTTGATTTGCCGGAAACAAAGCCATATTGTTGATGTACTTTGTTTAAGGCAAATTCCAAATTGAAACCTTTGCCGGAGGCTACTTCCGCCCATAAGGTTTGGATTTCGTCCGCATCGCGGTCCATTAGGTCAAACACAAAACGCTCGAAGTTGGAGGCCTTGGAAATGTCCATGGACGGGCTGGAAGTAACGTGGGTGTGTTCGCTGTTGCGCGGACGGTATGCGCCGGTTTTGAAAAATTCGTCCAATACGTCGTTTTCGTTGGTGGCAACAATCAAGCGGTGGATGGGCAGGCCCATTTGACGGGCGATATGGCCGGCGCAGACATTGCCGAAGTTGCCGCTTGGTACGCAGAAGCTGACTTTTTCGTCATTGTTTGACGTGGCGTTGAAATAACCGGCAAAGTAGTACACGACTTGGGCGACGATACGGCCCCAGTTGATGGAGTTGACTGTGCCGATATGGTATTTGGCTTTGAATTCGGCATCGTTTTGTACTGCTTTGACGATGTCTTGGCAGTCGTCAAACATGCCTTCAACGGCGATGTTGTGGATGTTGGCATCTTGCAGGCTGAACATTTGCGCGCGTTGGAATGCGCTCATTTTGCCTTCCGGAGACAGCATGAAGACGTTGACGCCTTTTTTACCGCGCAGGGCGTATTCGGCGGCAGAGCCGGTATCGCCGCTGGTGGCGCCTAAGATATTGAGTTCTTTGCCTTCTTTGTTCAATACATATTCAAACGCATTGCCCAAGAATTGCATGGCCATGTCTTTGAATGCCAAAGTCGGGCCGTTGGAGAGGGCTTGGATTTTGATGCCGTCTGAAAGTGTGCGCACCGGAGTAATGGCTTTGGTACCGAATACTTCTTCGGTGTAGGTGCGGTTGATGATGTCGCGTAAATCATCAGCAGGGATGTCGGTGGCAAACAGGCTCATGACTTCAAACGCCAGCTTGGGGTAGTTGAGTGTGCGCCATTGGTCTAAAGTAGCACGGTCGATTTGAGGGTATTGCTCAGGCAGCATCAAACCGCCGTCAGGAGCCAAACCCATCAATAAAACTTCGCTAAATTGCTTGCGTGCGGTCGCACCGCGGGTGCTGATGTATTTCATGGTTTCTTCTCTATGTATTTAAAATTCAAATAGAAAGTCAAAACGAATTCAGACGGCATTGATGTGAAAAAAGGCCGTCTGAATGATTATTTGTAGAGTCGTTTGAAGCAGGCGGTAACCGTTTTTGCGGTAACGGAAGCAATGGCCTGCTCGCGAGTTGCCGGACTCAATACCTGCATCATTTCGGTTGCAGTCAATTGGTTTGGCGCTTCTTCGCTGGCGCAGCCGCAGATTTTATTTTCCCATTCGGCTTGTTTTTCCGTGCTCATGGCCAAAGCAATGACGCGCCATTCGTTACGTTTGTTCAATTCGGTACGGCATTGGCTGTCTACCGCCATTTTCACTACGCTGCTGCCGATACCCGTACCGCTGCCCAAACCGCCGAAAGAGTCGCCACCGGTAGCGCATGCACCCAATAAGAAAGCTGATGTAACAGCTGCCAAAAGAGCTTTTGAAGTCATGATGTTTCCTGTAAACAAGGCCGTCTGAAACGCCTGAAGAGTTCTCAAAATAGCATGTATTATACCGTAATGCGGCCAGATATGTGTGTTTGCGAAACTACCGTATAATGCTAGCGAGTTTTCTTTTCAATCAATCAGCACGAAAGCCGCTATGTCCGACCTTTTTGCACGCCAACCCGAAGCCCCTTTAGCTGAACGCCTGCGCCCGCATTCTTTAGACGAAGTCATCGGGCAGCAGCACTTAATCGGCGAGGGCAAACCTTTGCGCGTGGCGGTGGAAGGTGGAAAGCCGCATTCTATGTTGCTGTGGGGGCCACCAGGCGTAGGCAAAACCACGCTGGCACGGATTTTGGCGCAGAGTTTCAATGCGCAGTTTCTGCCTGTTTCCGCCGTATTTTCAGGTGTGAAAGACATACGCGAGGCTATTGAAAAGGCTGAAATTGCCCTGCAACAAGGGCGAGCAACGATTTTGTTTGTTGACGAGGTACACCGCTTCAACAAAGCGCAACAGGACGCATTTTTGCCTTATGTCGAAAGCGGCTTATTAACCTTTATTGGCGCTACCACGGAAAACCCGTCATTTGAAGTCAATCCGGCATTGCTCAGCAGGGCGCAGGTTTATGTCTTGCAATCTTTGTCTTCAGACGACCTAAAAAAGCTGATTGCCAAAGTGTTGGCCTTGCCCGAATACCAAGATTTTACGATTGAAGCCGATGCGCAAGAATTGCTTGTGAATACCGCAGATGGCGATGCGCGCAGATTGTTGAATTTATTGGAACAACTTTTACGTGCTGCCGATACACGCCGTCTGAAAACCTTAACCGCCGAATTCCTCGCCGATAGTTTGGGTGCGCAAATCCGCCGTTTTGATAAGGGTGGCGAGAGTTTCTACAATCAAATTTCCGCATTGCACAAATCCGTGCGTGGTTCGCATCCGAATGCCGCGCTGTATTGGTTTTGCCGTATGCTCGACGGCGGCACCGACCCGCGCTATCTCGCCCGCCGCATTGTCCGCATGGCATGGGAAGATATCGGCTTGGCCGATCCGCGTGCCTTAACGATTGCCAATGATGCCGCCGCAACTTATGAGCGCTTAGGCTCGCCGGAAGGAGAGCTTGCTTTGGCGCAAGCCGTGTTGTACCTTGCCGCCGCCGCCAAATCCAATGCAGGCTATAAGGCATACAACCAAATGCGCCGTTTCGTCAAAGAAAACGCCAGCGACGAAGTGCCCGTCCACCTGCGCAATGCGCCGACCAAGTTGATGAAAGAATTGGGTTACGGACGCGAATACCGCTATGCCCACGACGAACCAAACGCCTACGCCGCCGGTGAAAGCTATATGCCCGACGGCTTGGACGAACCCGACTTCTACCAACCCGTCCCGCGCGGATTGGAAATCAAAATTGGCGAAAAGCTGAAATGGCTGAAATCCTTGGATGAAGATGCTTTAGATGGTTGAAGCGATAAATACACATAACATTAATCACGGAATAAATTAAATTTTTCAGACGGCCTTTGATGTCTGAATGTTTCCAACCTATACCACACATAATTTTTTATGAATATTCTCGAAGCCTTACTATTATTGTGCCTGCTGATTGTCATTAGCGCGTTTGTATCCTGTTCCGAACTCGCGCTGGCTTCGGCGCGCAAAATCAAATTGCAAGTCATGGCTAAAGACGGCGGCGATACACGCGCGCTGGATGTGCTCAATATGCAGCAGCAACCGGGCAGTTTTATTACCGTCGTCCAAATCGGTTTGAACGCCGTCGCCATTCTTGCCGGTATCGTCGGAGAGGCGGCGGTGCGCCCCTATTTTGACGGCTTGTTGGCAAACGCTGGCAGTTGGGGCAGTACGGCTGCGTCGCTGCTGACATTTACGTTGGTAACAGGCAGCTTTATCCTGATTGCCGACCTGATGCCCAAGCGCGTAGCGATGACCCACCCTGAAGCGGTGGCGGTACGCATTGTGCGGCCAATGATGTTTTTAATTTTTATCTTAAAGCCGTTTATTTTGATTTTTGACGGATTGGCAAACGCAATATTCAAGCTCTTCAAAATTTCCACCGTCCGTCAGGAGCAACTGACCTCGGAAGACATTTACGCCGTCGTCGATGCCGGTGCGCAGGCTGGTGTGTTGAAAGAACAAGAACACTATCTGATTGAAAACATTTTCGATATGCAAGAGCGCACGGTTACTTCCACCATGAGCACGCGCGAATACATTGTCTATTTTGATAAAAACGACAACAGCGATACCGTGTTGGAAATGATGTCCGACAAACCGCACAACAAATTCCTCGTATGCGACGGCGATTTGGAACGCGTCATCGGCTACATCGAATCACATACGCTGCTTACCTTGTTTTTAAAAGAAAAAGATGTCCGCTTGACTGACAAACGCGTGTTGCGTAAAGCATTGTTCATCCCCGACACACTGTCGCTTTATGATGTATTGGAGACCTTCAAGACTTCCGGCGAAGACTTTGCCGTAGTGGTGAACGAATACGCGCTGGTAGTTGGTGTGGTAACGCTGAAAGATGTGATGAGCATTGTGATGGGTGAGCTGGTTAATACCGAAGAAGAGCCGCAAATCATCCGCCGTACCGAAGATACATGGTTAGTGGACGGCGCGACCCCGCTCGCCGATGTTATGCGTGCGCTGGATATCGAAGAGTTTCCCGATTCGGAAAACTACGAAACCATCGCCGGCTTTATGATGTATTCCCTGCGCAAAATCCCGAAGCGCACGGATTTCCTGGTTTATGCCGGTTATAAGTTTGAAATCATCGATACTGAGAATCTAAAAGTTGACCAACTCTTGGTTTCCAAACAAGAAAATGTGGTGGGGAAAATGTAACCAGTCGCTGGGAACGCTTGAAAAGAAAATTAAAAAAATAAATAAAAAGGAAAAAATATTATGACGACAACCGAACCTCAAAAATACGCCCGCAGCCTGCACGCGCCCATCAGCCTCGGCACAACCTCTGACGACCGTTTTATGCCGCGTGGCTTTCTTTCATATTTTGCCGAGCTGCCGAAGTTGGTTTTAACCGAAAAATTAGATGGACAAAACAACTGTTTTGCCGCACACGGCCTCTATGCCCGTAGCCATACTGCGCCTACCCAGCATCCGTGGGATAAACCTTTGCTGCAACGATGGCAGCAAATCAAAGATGATTTGGGCGATCTCGAACTTTTTGGCGAGAATATGTACGGCATTCATTCGATTGCCTATTCTCAATTGGAAAGCTATTTTTATCTATTCGCCGTCCGTCGTGGCGGACATTGGCTTTCATGGGAAGAGGTTAAATTTTATGCGCAGCTGTTTGATTTTCCGACTGTGCCAGAAATTCCCATTATGCAGCCTCTTGCAGATTTCACTCAAAAATACGCCAATGAAGATATTGCTTTAGCGCAATGGCTGGCCGCTAATTTGGGAGAGTCGTGGACGGAGAGCGTACAAACTGCCGGCAAACTTGGCGGCTACGATCCGAATACAGGAGCAGCATGCAGCGAAGGTTTTGTTATCCGTAACGCCGCTGATTTTGCCACCAACAACGGCAACCTATCTGTTCAATCCAATGAATTCGACAACCTTTTCAAATTGGTACGAGCCAAACACGTTAAAACCGATGTTCATTGGACGAAAACTTGGAAGCCTGCCCGTCTTATTGATTACGACAAATACCATTGGCAAAGCTGGCAGTTTCAGACGGCCTGAAGTCCAATTATCCAATAATAAGAAAGACAATTATGTGGACATTCCCATATTACATACCCGGTCAACTTCCTGATTGGCAAGCATTAGAACGTCGTTTCAGCTGGTTTGCCGATATGAAGGATGTTCCGCAAGACCCTGAGTGGCATGCCGAAGGCGATGTATTTACGCATACCAAAATGGTGTGCGAAGCCCTTTTGAAACTGCCCGAGTTTCAAGCGCTTGATGAACAGGAGCAACATATTCTGTTTGCTGCCGCCATGCTGCATGATGTGGAAAAACGCAGTACGACCAAGCGTGAAATAGAAAACGGCAAAGAGCGTATCGTTTCGCCGCATCACGCAAAAAAAGGCGAGCATACCGCCCGTACTTTACTGTATACCGAACTTGCCGCTCCGTTTGCCGTAAGAGAAGCAATCGCTAAACTTGTACGTTTGCACGGATTGCCCTTATGGGCGATTAACAAGCCTAATCCTGAGCGAGCCGTCATAGCAGCCAGTTTGCAGGTTAACACTGCGTATCTTGCCATGCTTGCTAAAGCCGATGTTTTAGGCCGTATATGCTGCGATCAACAGGATATTTTGCTGCGCATTGATTTGTTTCGTGAACTCTGTGAAGAAAATGCTTGTTGGGGCAAGGCGCGTACTTTTGCCAGCGACTACGGACGCTATCTCTATCTTAACGGCCGTAGCGAAATGCCGGATTATCAGCCATTTGATGATCGGACCTTTGATGTATACGCCATGTGCGCCATAGCAGGTAGCGGCAAAGACAGTTACATCAGGCAACATCTTGCCCATTTACCCATGCTGTCGCTGGATGAGATTCGCCGTGAGCGCAAACTTGATCCCGCAGATTCCAAACATACTGCCGAAGCAGTGCGTTTGGGTAAAGAGCAGGCAAAAGAATACCTGCGAGCCCGTACGTCATTTGTCTTTAATGCGACCAATCTTAACCGCGATCTGCGCAGCAAATGGCTGCCGATGTTTGCCGATTACGGTGCACGCGTGCATCTCATTTATTTGGAAGTGCCTTACACGCAATTACTATCGCAAAACCGTAACCGCGAACATTCTGTGCCGAATGATGTGTTGCACCGCATGATAGAAAAGCTGGAAATCCCTGATTACAGTGAAGCGCATACAGTGGATTTTGTGGTTTCTTCTTAACAGGTAAAAGGCTTGTAATCAGGCCGTCTGAAAATCAAATAATCAAAAAAGAAAACCGGATTTCCATCAACTGGGAATCCGGTTTGTTTTATTTTCAACTTAGAACGTCAGCCTTACACCAGCGCGGACGGAGCGGCCCGGCAATGGTGCGATATATTTGAGCATGGAGTTTTGCGGTCTTGCGGTACGGTTGGCAAGGTTGCGTGCATCGAGGAACCATTCGGCTGTCGATTTTCCGTGTTTGGTGGTATGGCTCATGTACATATCCCACATGGTATAGCCGCCCAAAACAGGCTCTTTGTAGTGGGCAGCCATGTGGCCTGTATGTTTGGCTGGGCGGTAGCGTGTCAGGCTGGTGCCCAGTTGCCAGTTGCCTTTATTCCATGTCAGGCCTGCGCCGTAGCGGGATACGGGCATATTGGGCATGTAATAGCCGTTGTTGCGGACACGGTTGCCATTGCCTAATGTGCTGTTGCGCTCGTCGTCCAAATCAGCGCGGTTGTGTACGAAGTCGCCAAACAGGCGGGCTTCCAATGTGCCGTATTTATTCAGGTCAAACCATTGGTTTACCTCCAATTCCACGCCGTGAAGCTGGGTGTCGCCGGAGCGCCAGTATTTGGTTGGTAGGCGTTGGCCGCCGTCATGTGCGGCATCTACGAGGAAGGTGTAGTCTTTAAATTGGGTTTTATACCAGCTTGCACGGAAGCGGCCGTCTTTCCAACCGATTTCGCCGTTTACCTCCCAAGTGCCTGCTGTTTCCGGACGCAGTACGTCTACTCCCCAGTGTGATTCTGAAGCCATCAGGGCATAGTGATCGCCACCTGCATACAACTCGTTGACTTCAGGGGCACGTTGTGAACGGCTATATCGTGCGCCCAGTTTTAAGAAGTCAAACAAATCTACGCCTAAGCCTGCATGATAGTGGTTTAAGCTGTATTTCAGACGGCCTCTCTCTTCCAATCCTTTAACGGTCGAGCTGTTGCGTCCAGGTTTGTAATCGCCGATGTCGACCGAGTGACGGACTTCGCCATGTCGCCAACCCAAAGACGCATTCCAGTTTTTCCACTTAAAGTTTTCCAAAGCGAAAATGCCGTATTCTTTGCTGTCTGTATCGGGCAGGTAGGCATAGTTTCCGGTGCGTTTGCCGTTGATGCCTGAAGATTCGGTGCTGCGCTGTTTCCAATCTGCGCCCAATGTACCTTTCAGCCAAGAACCTGCTTTGTGGTTGAACTCCAAACGGCTTTGGAAAGTTTTGCTGTCCAAAGTTTGCATTTTGGTGTCTCCCAAGTATTCGGATGTTGGGTTTTGCGTATAGGCGGCTTGGAATTTGATGTTTTCAATCCATGGCGTCAATGGACGGTACATGGCTTCTGCCTGCCAACGGGTTTGTTGAGCGCGTACGGAAGCGTATTCGCGTGCCGGTGCTTTGTGGGTACCGCCGTGGTGGTGGCCTGATTCGGCAAAATTGTAATAGCCAAAGCCTGCAATACCGGATTTGCTCAAGAAGCGGCTGACGGATACGCCTGCATAGCTGCGTTCACCGATATGGCTTAGGCCGAAAGCAAAGTTTTGATTGCTCAGATGGCTGTTTTTCAGACGGCCTTTTTCAACAGGCATATCATCTTTCATGGCATTGATGACTTTATTTCTAAAGTTTGGACTGCCGTCATAAAGCGGATTTTCTACCCAATCGCCCCAAAACGGTTTGTTTAATTTGTACAATTCAGATTCGTCAGGTTCCGAGCCGTCGTTATAGCGTTTCCATAGTTCAATGAAAGCCGGAATGTCTTTTGTGACATAACGGTAATAGCCTTTGTTTAAGGTTTCGGTAATGTCGGGCGTAACCTGACATGCCCACATCAGGCGAGAGCTATAAATATTGGCATGATCGTAGCAGGCAGCAGGTTTGGAATCTCCCGGAATACGGTAATCATTGGCATTAGTGTCCGCCCCCGACAAATGCCAAGCTACATTGCCGACCTTGCCGTTTAATTTGAACGCTGTGACACGCGGCGTATTGTAGCCGCCGCTGACTTCGACTTTGCCGTTTAAATCTTTTTCAGGCACTTCTGTGGCGATCACGCCGGTATCGACATCAACTGCGCCGCCAATCGCATTGCCGCCATACAAGACTGCTGCCGATGATTTTAAAACGGTAATCTTTTCCGCCATAAACGGATTAACCATCAGCGGTAAATCGGGGCTGACAGAAGCAGCATCCGAAATACCCAAACCATTTTCACTGACATATACGCGCGAGCCGCTCAAGCTGCGGATTTGCGGTACGCCGGTATTGGGGCCGTAAGCATTGTTTTGAACGCCGGAGACTTGTTCCACAGTCTGTCCGAGCGATACGGCGCGTTTTGTTTTTAAATCGTTTGTAGTTAAAACTTCTCCATCTGTTAGATAGTCTTTTGCGCCAGGCTGCAAACGCCAGTTACTTGAAGGCGCATTGCCGACAACTTTGACTTCAGGTATATCTACTTGAGGAAGCTCTTCCGCAAATGACTGGCCTGAGAAAACAGCCAAAATGGCGCATAACATTTTATTTTTGTTACATAAAAATTGTTGTTTCACCGCTTATCCTTTATTGATATCACATTACGAAAGGTGTCATGATATATCTTTTCTACGGTAATTATTATGAATAAACATGTCTATTTTAATTAGTTTTGATTATTATCAATAATTATAAATACTGGTAAAATTTAGTATAGACTAATTA